>NZ_CP009832.1:1371305-2056958 GCF_000959525.1 Burkholderia multivorans ATCC BAA-247 | reverse complement strand
GCGAATGGATCACCGCGCAGGGCGCCGACATCCGCCGCGGTGCGGTGATCCTGCCGGCCGGTACGCGGCTCACGCCGCAGGCGCTCGGCCTCGCCGCGTCGGTCGGCTGCGCCACGCTGTCGGTCGCACGGCCCGTGCGTGTCGCGGTGTTTTTCACCGGCGACGAACTGACGATGCCCGGCGAGCCGCTGAAGCCGGGCGCGATCTACAACTCGAACCGCTTCACGCTGCGCGGCCTGCTGCAGCGGCTCGGCTGCCAGGTGACCGACTACGGGATCGTGCCCGACTCGCTCGCGGCGACGCGCGACACGCTGCGCGCAGCCGCGCGCGATCACGACGTGATCCTGACGAGCGGCGGCGTGTCGGTCGGCGACGAGGATCACGTGAAACCGGCCGTCGAGGCGGAAGGGCGGCTCGCGCTGTGGCAGATCGCGATGAAACCCGGCAAGCCGCTCGCGTTCGGCGCGGTGCGGCGCGGCGACGATCTGCCCGACGCGCATTTCATCGGGCTGCCCGGCAACCCGGTGTCGAGCTTCGTCACGTTCCTGCTGTTCGTGCGGCCGTTCCTGCTGCGTCTGTCCGGCGTGCGCGACGTCGCGCCGCGCGCGCTGTCGCTGCGCGCGGACTTCTCGCAGAGCAAGGGCGACCGGCGCAACGAATTCCTGCGCGCGCGCGTCAACGCGGCGGGCGGTCTCGATCTGTTCCCGAACCAGAGCTCTGCGGTGCTGACCTCGACCGTCTGGGGCGACGGGCTGATCGACAATCCGCCGCAGCACGCGATCAGCGCGGGCGAGACCGTGCGCTTCATTCCGTTTTCCGAACTGCTGTCGTAACGCGACCGCTTCCCGACATGAAGATTCAATTGAAATTCTTTGCGAGCGTGCGCGAGGCGCTGGGCGTCGCCGACGAACAGGTCGACGTGCCGGATGGCATCGCGACGGTCGGCGACGTGCGCGCGTGGCTGCGCATGCGCGGCGGCGCCTGGGCTGAGACGCTCGCCGAAGGGCGCGCGTTGCGCATGGCCTGCAATCACGAGATGACCGACGCCGGCACGCGCATCACCGACGGCTGCGAAGTCGCGTTCTTTCCGCCCGTCACGGGCGGCTGAGCGATGCGTTCGGTACAGGTGGCCGGCGGCGCGCCGGCAGGGAGCGAATGATGGCGACCGTACGAGTGCAGACCGACGATTTCGATCTGAACGCCGAGGTGGCGGCGCTGCGCGCGCGCAATCCGAAGATCGGCGCAGTCGCGTGCTTCGTCGGCACCGTGCGCGACCTGAACGAAGGCGACGCGGTGGCGGCGCTGGAGCTCGAGCACTATCCGGGCATGACGGAGAGGGCGCTCGAGAAGATCGCGGCGGAGGCCGGCCGGCGCTGGCCGGGCATCGACGTGGCGATCGTCCACCGGGTCGGCAAGCTGTATCCGCTCGACCAGATCGTGATGGTGGCGACGGTCGCGGCCCATCGCGGCGACGCGTTCGCGTCATGCGAATTCGTGATGGATTACCTGAAGACCGATGCGCCGTTCTGGAAGAAGGAGACGACGCCGGACGGCGAGCGCTGGGTCGACGCGCGCAGCACCGACGATGCGGCGCTGGCGCGCTGGGGGATCGAGTCGCGCAACGCGGCGCGCTGAGTGCAGTTGTGCGGCCGCGGCTGCGCGATGCCGGGCCGGCCTTGCGCGGGCGGTGCTGCACCGAAAGCCGACGAGGGCGGCGCGGATGGCCAACGCGGCGGGGCGGCATCGGCCCGCACGGCCGTTAGTCGTCGGCGCCGCGCCCGATGATCTTGGCCGGAAACGGCTCGCCGCGCGCGCGCGACGGCAACGCATGCGGATCGTCGCCGGCATCGGGCCGGCGCGGTGCGATCGCGTCGAGCAGCGCCTGCTGCTCGGGCGGAATCCGGTAATCCCAGCCGAATCGACTCAATTGCAGGCTCTGCGCGATCCGCAGCGCGGGCTCCATGAAGCGGATCGCCGCCGCGGGCGCATAGCGCGTGTCGACGGTGTTCAGAAACAGCGACAGCCAGCGGCTGAAGTGCGCGGGCTCGATGCCTTCGAGCGGCTGATGCGCCTGCTGCACGTTGCCGCGATAGCGCTTCGTGCCGAGCACGAGGCTCGACCAGAAGCTGACCATCTTCGGCAGATGCTCGTCCCAGCGTCCCGCGAGCTTCGCGTCGAACACCGGCCCGAGCAGCGGGTCGGCGCGCACACGATCGTAGAACGCATAGACGAGGTCGCGGATATTGTCTTCGGTCGGCTCGGCGTCGCGCAGGCGCGCGGGTGCCGAATCGGGCAAGGCGGATGGGGCAGTCATGTGAACCTGGGGCGGAAATCCGGGCGATGCGCAAGACGGCGCACGGGACGCGGGCACGATTTTGCCGCAAAATAGCGTCCATTCACCCATGAAAAACGTGCAAACATCAGGCATCTTATTGCTTGCGCGCGATCCCGGCAACCGGGCGAGCGCAAGCGGCGCGGAGAACCGGTCCGACGCATGCCGCCTTCCGTCCTGCCCGCGTAATCGGGGCACGATCTTCAATCATCCTAT
The DNA here is from genome assembly GCF_000959525.1 of Burkholderia multivorans ATCC BAA-247. NCBI lineage: Bacteria > Pseudomonadati > Pseudomonadota > Betaproteobacteria > Burkholderiales > Burkholderiaceae > Burkholderia > Burkholderia multivorans. The sequence continues at coordinate 2,054,410 of NZ_CP009832.1, read as the reverse complement.
TGGCTCATGAGACTGACCGACTACACCGACTATTCGCTGCGCGTGATGCTTTACCTGGCCGTCCGCGGCGAGGGGCTGGCGACGATTCAGGAAATATCGGATGCCTACGGCATCTCGAAGAATCATCTGATGAAAGTCGTGCAGCGGCTCGGCGAACTCGGCTGGGTCGACACGGTCCGCGGCCGCAACGGCGGGCTGCGGCTCTTTCCCGCGTCGCTGAAGCTGACGGTCGGCGAAGTCGTGCGCGCGACCGAGACCGACTTCGCGCTGGTCGGCTGCTTCGTAGCCGGCGACGATACGCGCGGCTGCGTGATCGAGCCGCAGTGTCGGCTGAAGGGTGTGCTGGCTGCCGCCCGCGACGCCTTTTTCGCCGAGCTCGAGCGCCATACGCTCGCCGAGCTGGCCGAGCCCGCTCCGGCGCTCGTGTCGCTGCTCGGCATCCGGCCGATCGCGGTCGCGCGCGCGCCGCACGCAGCAGGCTCGACCGAGTAGCCCGGGGCCGCGCTCGGCACGCCGGCCGACACGGCCGTGCAGCGCGCCGCGCTCGCGGCCCGAGTCCGCGCATGCGCATGCCTGCCGCCGCCGACACTTTTTTGCGCTGTATCGACCCGAGTTCCGCTTGAAAGCCGCATAACCATCCTCACTTTGGTGTTAATCGAAAATTGGAGGTCTCACCTAAATGAGAATCGACAAGCTCACCACCAAGTTCCAGGAAGCGCTTGCGGATGCGCAAAGCCTCGCGGCCGGCCGCGACAATCAATACATCGAACCGGTTCACGTGCTGGCGGCGCTGCTCGCGCAGCAGGACGGTTCCGCACGCTCGCTGATGTCGCGGGCGGGCGTCCACGTGCAGGCGCTGCAGGGCGCGCTGAACGACGCGATCGCACGCCTGCCGCAGGTCACGGGCACGGGCGGCGACATCCAGATCGGCCGCGAGCTGGCCGGCCTGCTGAACCAGGCCGACAAGGAAGCGCAGAAGCTGAATGACACCTTCATCGCGAGCGAGATGTTTCTGCTCGCGGTCGCGGACGACAAGGGCGAAGCGGGCAAGCTCGCGCGTCAGCACGGCCTCACGCGCAAGGCGCTCGAAGCCGCGATCGCCGCGGTGCGCGGCGGCTCGCAGGTGCATAGCCAGGACGCGGAAAGCCAGCGCGAAGCGCTGAAGAAATACACGGTCGACCTGACCGAGCGCGCGCGCGCCGGCAAGCTCGATCCCGTGATCGGCCGCGACGACGAGATCCGCCGCTCGATCCAGATCCTGCAGCGCCGCACCAAGAACAACCCCGTGCTGATCGGCGAGCCGGGCGTCGGCAAGACGGCGATCGTCGAAGGGCTCGCACAGCGGATCGTCAACGGCGAGGTGCCGGAGACGCTGAAGGGCAAGCGCGTGCTGTCGCTCGACATGGCCGCGCTGCTCGCCGGCGCGAAGTATCGCGGCGAGTTCGAGGAGCGCCTGAAGGCCGTGCTCAACGACATCGCGAAGGACGAAGGCCAGACGATCGTGTTCATCGACGAAATCCACACGATGGTCGGCGCCGGCAAGGCCGAAGGCGCGATGGATGCGGGCAACATGCTGAAGCCGGCGCTGTCGCGCGGCGAGCTGCATTGCATCGGCGCGACCACGCTCGACGAATACCGCAAGTACATCGAGAAGGATGCCGCGCTCGAGCGCCGTTTCCAGAAGGTGCTCGTCGACGAGCCGAGCGTCGAGGCGACGATCGCGATTCTGCGCGGGCTGCAGGAGAAGTACGAACTGCACCACGGCGTCGACATCACGGACCCGGCGATCGTCGCCGCGGCCGAGCTATCGCACCGCTACATCACGGACCGTTTCCTGCCGGACAAGGCGATCGACCTGATCGACGAGGCCGCTTCGAAGATCAAGATGGAAATCGATTCGAAGCCCGAAGAGATGGACAAGCTCGATCGCCGGCTGATCCAGCTGAAGATCGAGCGCGAGGCCGTGAAGAAGGAGCAGGACGAAGCGTCGCAGAAGCGGCTGCAGCTGATCGAGGAAGAGATCGAGCGGCTCGGGCGCGAGTATGCGGACCTCGAGGAAATCTGGACCGCCGAGAAGGCCGCGGTGCAGGGCAGCGCGCAGCTGAAGGAAGAGATCGAGAAGGTGCGCGCGGACATCGCGCGGCTGCAGCGTGAAGGCAAGCTCGAGAAGGTCGCCGAACTGCAGTACGGGAAGCTGCCGCAGCTCGAGGCGCAGCTGAAGCAGGTCACGCAGGCCGAAGAGCAGGAGCAGCACAATCCGACGCGGCCGCGTCTGCTGCGCACGCAGGTCGGCGCCGAGGAGATTGCCGAAGTCGTGTCGCGCGCGACCGGGATTCCGGTGTCGCGGATGATGCAGGGCGAACGCGAAAAGCTGCTGCACATCGAGGAGAAGCTGCACGAGCGCGTGGTCGGCCAGGACGAGGCGATCAACGCGGTCGCCGACGCGATCCGCCGTTCGCGCGCGGGCCTCGCCGATCCGAACCGTCCGTACGGCTCGTTCCTGTTCCTCGGCCCGACGGGCGTCGGCAAGACCGAGTTGTGCAAGGCGCTCGCGTCGTTCCTGTTCGATTCGGAAGAGCATCTGATCCGTATCGACATGAGCGAGTTCATGGAGAAGCACAGCGTCGCGCGGCTGATCGGCGCGCCGCCGGGCTACGTCGGCTACGAGGAGGGCGGCTACCTGACGGAAGCCGTGCGCCGCAAGCCGTACAGCGTGATCCTGCTCGACGAGATCGAGAAGGCGCATCCGGACGTGTTCAACGTGCTGCTGCAGGTGCTCGACGACGGTCGCATGACCGACGGGCAGGGCCGCACGGTCGACTTCAAGAACACGGTGATCGTCATGACGTCGAACCTCGGCTCGCAGGTGATCCAGTCGATGACGGGTTCGCCGCAGGACGAGATCAAGGATGCGGTGTGGCTCGAGGTGAAGCAGCATTTCCGCCCCGAGTTCCTGAACCGGATCGACGACGTCGTCGTGTTCCACGGCCTCGACCGCCACAACATCGAGTCGATCGCGAAGATCCAGCTCGCGCGCCTGCACGACCGGCTCGCGAAGCTCGACATGGCGCTCGACGTGTCGCCGGCGGCGCTCGAGCAGATCGCGAAGGTCGGCTACGATCCGCTGTTCGGTGCACGGCCGCTGAAGCGCGCGATCCAGCAGGAGATCGAGAACCCGGTCGCGAAGCTGATCCTCGCCGGCCGCTTCGGCCCGAAGGACGTGATTCCGGTCGACGTCAACGACGGCAAGTTCGTGTTCGACCGCGTCGTGCACTGATCGCCGTCATCGGCTGCGTTGCCCGGCCCCGCGCCGGGCGCGCAAAAAAACGAACACCCCGCCTCGGCGGGGTGTTTGCTTATGGGGCGCGCACGACGGCGCAGGGCCGTCGCGCGTACCGCTCAGGCCTGCTTGTTGCCGCCGAACATACCGGCCAGCTGCGACAGCGCGCCGAGCACGTTCGACGTGTCGACCTGGCCGTCGCTCGGCACTTCGCCGTTCGGCGTCGCATGGTTCACGACGTGCGGCAGCACCTGCGCGAGGATCGACGACGCCTGTGCCGGGTCGATGCCGACCTTGCTCGCGAGCGAGCCGACCACGTCGGAGCCCAGCACGTTCTGCAGCGTGTCGGGCGAGATCGGCTGATTCGCGCCGGTGCCGACCCACGAGCCGATGATCTCGCCGGCGCCGCCAGCCTTGAACTTCTCGATGAGGCCGTTCAGGCCGCCCGGCTGGTTGTTGATGAATTCGAGCGCGGTCGTAATCAGCGCGCTTTGCGAGTTGCCGCCGGCCTGGCCGCCGATCAGACCGCCGACGATGTCGAGGAGACCCATGGTTCTTCACCTTCACTGAAAGGGGCGCCGCAAGGCGACGCCCGTTGCACGGATGCCGCGCACGCGCCCGTCGCGCGCGCGGCGCACATCAGGCGCCCGACGCCGCGGCGGCGGAGGCTGCCTTGTCCTTCTTGCTCTTCTTCTTCGAACCCTTCGCCGCCTTCGTCGACGATGCGGCAGCCGGCGCGCTCGCGCTTGCGCCCGCGTCCGCGGACGCCGCTGCCGCCGCCGCCGCCTTGTCCTTCTTGGAGGCGCGCTTGCTCTTGGCCGGCTTGGTTGCGGCGGCCGGCGTGCTCGCCGCCGGCGCCGGTGCCGGGGCGGCGGCCGTGGTGCCGGCCGTCGCGGTGGTCGATGTCGATGCCGTACCGGCGGACGTCGTCGTCGACGTCGTGGCCGAGCTCGTCGCGGCCGGCTTCGACAGCTTCACGCCCTTCGGCGGGGCGGACGAGCCGCCGATCGTCAGCCCGTTTTCCTCGAGATGCCCGACCGACTTCGTGCCGAGCCCCTTGACGCGGGTCGCGAGATCGTCGGCATCCTTGAACGGGCCGTTCTTCGTGCGCTCGTCGATGATCGCCTTCGACTTCACGGGCCCGAGGCCCTTCACCGATTCGAGCGCGGCCTGATCGGCCGTGTTGACGTCGACGGCGGCGGCAAGGCCCGCAGCAAGCGACAGCGATAACGCGACGAACAGCATCAGCAGCTTTTTCAGCATGGCAAGGGCTCCCTGGTTCGGACGGATGAATGGCTGTTGCAACGGACGGCGGAGGCGACACGGCCGGGCGTCGCCGTTAAGCATAGGACAAATGCGTGCCCTTTTTAAGACAGGCTGCACGAATCTTGCTCAAGCGCGCGCCCCGTGTAAAGGGCGAATGCGCCGCGGCGGCGCCGTTTTGACGATTCTTTACGGTATTGCCGCGTCGGGGGCAGCGATGCTGGCCGTTCGACGGCGCTTGACTTAGAGTGAACTCTAACTCCTAAGCTTGAGCGTGCCATGTCGATGACCGAATCGAAACCTTCCGCCGCCGGTCCGCTGACGATCGGTGAAGTCGCCGCGCTGATGCGCGTGTCGACGCACACGCTGCGCTATTACGAGCAGGCCGGGCTGCTGCACGCGATTTCGCGCAACGCGGCCGGGCACCGGCTCTATGCGCCGGCCGATCTGGACTGGCTCGCGTTCGTGATGCGTCTGAAGTCGACCGGGATGCCGATCGCGCAGATGCAGCAGTTCGCGGCGCTGCGCGTGCAGGGCGAGCCGACGCTTGGCGCACGGCGCCGGCTGCTGGTCGCGCATCGCGATGCCGTGCGTGCGCATCTCGCGGAGCTGCAGGCGAGCCTCGACGCGATCGGCGAAAAGATCGCGCACTACGAGGCGCTGGAGCGCGAGTCGGAACGACAGGCGAGCCCTTCTCATTCACTCAAGGAACAGGACGAACACCATGGAACGAGTCGTTGAAGATCGCTACGCGCGCGGCTGGGACAAGCTCACGGAAATCGACGGCGACGCGGGCGAGCGCGTGATCGCCGCGCTCGCGCCGATCGCGCCGGACTTTGCGCGGATGGTCATCGAATTTCCGTTCGGCGAGATTTACAGCCGCCCGCAGCTCGACCTCAAATCGCGCGAGATCGCGACGATCGCGGCGCTCGCCGCGCTCGGCAATGCGCAGCCGCAACTGAAAGTGCATATCGAAGCCGCGCTGAACGTTGGCTGCACGCGCGACGAGATCGTCGAGGTCTTCATGCAGATGGCGGTCTATGCCGGTTTCCCGGCCGCGCTCAATGCGCTGTTCGCCGCGCACGAGGTGTTCCGGCAGCGCGACGAAGCAGCGGGCGCGGCCCGCGACGGCGCGCCCGCGGCGGCCGCCGAAACCGCCTGACACGGCATGCGCGCGCGGACCGCAACGCGTGTCACACGCGGTGCGGCGCGACGATCCGGTATTTCGCGATGCGCCGGTACAGCGTCGCGCGCGACATGCCGAGTGCCTGCGCGGCCGCATCGGGCCGCCAGCGGTGCGCGCTCAGCGCCGCGACGATGCGGCTGCGCTCGTCGTCGGGCAGCACGCTTCCGGGATCCGCACCGAGCTGCGCGGCGACGTCGGCCGGCAGATCGCGCCGCGTCACGCGTGCGCCGTCGCATACCGCGCAGGCGTAGCGCATCACGTTGCGCAACTGACGCACGTTGCCGGGCCACGGATAGGCGGCGAGCTGCTCGGCGAGCGTCGTGTCGAGCGTCAGCACGTGGCCGGTCGCCTGCGCTTCCTCGGCGAACACGGCTGCGATCAGGTCGCGCACGTCCGCGCGTTCGCGCAACGGCGGCAGCTCGAACGTCACGCCGCTGAGCCGGTAATACAGATCCTCGCGGAACGTGCCGGCCGCGACCATCTGCGCGAGGTCGCGGTGCGTCGCGCAGATCACGTCGAGATCGACGCGCACCGGCGTGTCGCTGCCCAGCGGCACGACTTCGCCGTCGGCGAGCACGCGCAGCAGGCGCGTTTGCAGCGCGAGCGGCATGTCGCCGATTTCGTCGAGAAATAGCGTGCCGCCGTCGGCCTGGGCGATCTTGCCGCGCGCGCCGTGCTTGCGTGCGCCCGTGAACGCGCCCGCTGCGTAGCCGAACAGTTCGCTCTCGATCAGCGCTTCGGGCAGCGCGCCGCAATTGACGGCGACGAACGGCCGCGTGCGTCGCGCGCCGGCATCGTGGATCGCCCGAGCGAACACTTCCTTGCCCGCGCCGGTTTCGCCGAGCACGAGAATCGGCAGCCGCTTGCTCGCGACGCGCAGCGCGAGTTCGGCCTGCTGCGCGACGCGCGCGTCGCTGCTGTGCAGGAACGGCGTCAGCGCGCCTACGTGGCGCTCGGTCGCGCCCGGCCGGCGCGATGCGCTGCCGGCATCGCGTCCCGCGCGGCGCAACGGCGCGCGCAGCCGCGCATGCAGCGTCGCACCGGTCGCGCGCAGCCGCAGCGCGACGATCGCGTCGAGCCGCGCGGCGTCGCGCAGCGGCATGTCGGTCACGTCGAAAATCTCGTCGATGTGGCGCGGCTCGCGCAGCTCCGGCAACGCGTCGCGCGCGCGCCGGTTCGCGGCGACGATGTTGCCACATTCGTCGAACGCGATCAGCCATTCGGGCTGCGCCTCGACGTAGTGACGATTAGGATGCCCGAACAGGATCCAGTGCTGCGCCGTGCTGTGCACGAAATAGCCGTCCTCGATCAGCGCCGCGCTCTGCCGCACGAGCTGATAGACGAGACGCTGGCTGTCGCGATTGTCGGGCGACTGCACGGCCGACGCGTCGAGCACGCCGATCAGCTCGCCGGCCGGCGAAAAGATCGGCGCCGCGCTGCAGGTGAGCGTCGTGAACGCGGCGCGAAAATGGTCGGTCTTGTGCACGGTGATCGGCGCGAGATCGGTCAGCACGCTCGCGACGCCGCACGTGCCTTCCTCGCTCTCCGACCAGCACGAGCCGATGTGCAGCCCCGCATGGCGGAAGTCGTTGCGACGCTCGCGATCGATCCGATAGTCGATCGTCACGCCGTGCGCGTCGGTCAGCATCACGCAGTAATCGGCGACGCGGATCATCTCGTGCAGCCGCGTCAGGCACTGGCCCGACGCGCGCAAAAACGCTTCTTCCTTGTCGCGCACCTCGCGCAGCTCGGCCGCGGTCAGCACGCGCGGGCCGATCGACGACGCGGGGTCGAGCCGGTAGCGCTCGAGCGAGCGCTGCCATGACGAAACGAGGCGCGTCGAATCGGCCGGCGGCGGCAAACGGCCGGCGAGCGCACCGAGCACGCGGTCCGCATGCTGGGCCTGGGGAACGACGTAAGGCATGGTCGGCTCCGGTTCCGTACGACGGGGAATTCGATGCTCTTGTAGCACATCCGTTTCGGCGGATCACATTGCGCCGCAGCACGCGAGCCGCGTGAGACATTCGTCTCACGGCCGCCGCCGCGCGTCTCGCGCGATTGAGACGCGCATCGCCGCGTCGTTCGGCCGGCGGCGCGCCGGCGTAATGCGGCGCACAGCCGCGCCGCACGCGGGTTTGCGCGCGATGCCCGGCGTCGCGGCGCGTGCGCTGACGAGGCGCACAGCGTCGCGCGCGCGTGAGACGCCGGCGCCGCTCGGCGCCGCGACGCGCGGTCGCGGCGTTGCATCCGCATGCCGCGCGCGGCCGCCGCGCCAGCGCCGGCGCGGGTGCCGCGCCGATCGCGCGCATGCTGGCACATCGCTTGCAGAGATCACGGGCAAGACCGGCGCGATGGCGTCGGCGACGACGATCCGCGGCCCTTCGCAGGCCGCGGACGTAACGCAGGGCCGCCGCGGGCGCGACAGCGCCGGCGCCGGCCGACTGGATGGAGACAAAGCCCGTGACGACGCCCGTTACCGTCGGCGTGATCGCGAACCCCGCCTCGGGGCGCGACATTCGCCGCCTCACCACGCATGCATCGGTGTTTCCGACCGCCGAGAAGGCGAACATGATCGTGCGCCTGCTGGCCGGCCTCGGCGCGATGGGCGTCGAGCGCGTGCTGACGCTGCGCGACCGCACCGGCATCGCGACGCTGCTGCTGCGCGCACTCGATACGCATCGTGCGGTGGGCGGCGACGCGCGCTGGCCGGACGTCCAATTCGTCGACCTGCCGATCACCGATACGGTCGCCGACACGCATGCGGGCGCCGCCTATCTGCATCGCCACGAAGTTGCGCTGATCGTCGTGCTCGGCGGCGACGGCACGCATCGTGCGGTCGCGGCCCATTGCGGCACGACACCGCTCGTCGCGCTGTCGACCGGCACCAACAACGCGTTTCCCGAGCAGCGCGAGGCGACCGTCGCCGGCGTCGCGGCCGGTCTCGCCGCCACTGGCGCGGTGCCGCCCGACGTCGTGTTCGCGCGCAACAAGCGGCTCGTCGTGCGCTGCGCGGCCGGCCCGCAGCCGGGGCGCGAGGAGATCGCGCTCGTCGACGTCTGCGCCGCACGGCAGCGCTTCGTCGGCGCACGCGCGATCTCGGGGCCCGACGACATCGACACGCTGTATCTGACCTTCGCGGAGCCCGACGGCATCGGGCTGTCGGCGCTCGGCGGCGCGTGGGCGCCGCTCGAGCGCAGCGCGCCGCACGGGCTCGCGATGCGTTTCGCCGGCGAAGGAAAGACGGCCGGCACGCCGCTCGTCGCACCGATCGCGCCGGGCCGCGTCGACCGCGTCGTGATGCGCAGCTGCGAACGGCTCGAGCCGGACGCGTGGCAGCCGATTCCATTCGAGCACGGCACGCTCGCGTTCGACGGCGAACGCGAGATCGAAGTCGCGCGCGGCGACCGCTACGAGATCGCGCTCGACTGGCGCGGCCCGCTCACCGTCGACGTCGGCCGCACGCTGCGCTACGCGGCGTCGCGTCAGTTGCTGCGCGACGTTTCCGCGTGGCGCAACTGAACGCACCGACGCGCATGTATCGCTTTTCCCATTCACGAGGAGACAGTGCCATGACAACCGCTCTCGAAGGACAGGTCGCGATCGTCACCGGCGGCGCGCGCGGCATCGGCCGCGGGATCGCGCTGACGCTCGCCGGCGCGGGCGCCGACATTCTGCTCGCCGATCTGCTCGACGACGCGCTCGATTCCACGGCGCGCGAAGTGCGTGCGCTCGGCCGCCGTGCGGCGGTCGCGAAGGTCGACGTCACGCAGTCCGCGCAGGTCGACGCGATGGTCGCGCAGGCGCTTGCCGAACTCGGCCGGCTCGACATCCTCGTCAACTGCGCGGGCGTGATCAGCATCCACCCGGTCGACCAGCTGAGCGAGCGCGACTGGGATTTCGTGATGGACGTGAACGCGAAGGGCACGTTTCTCGGCTGCCGCGCGGCGCTGCCGCATCTGAAGACGCAACGCAGCGGCCGGATCGTCAACGTCGCGTCGATTGCCGGCAAGGAAGGCTTTCCGAATCTCGCGCACTACAGCGCCTCGAAGTTCGCGGTCGTCGGCTTCACGAACGCGCTCGCGAAGGAAGTCGCGCGCGACGGCATCACCGTCAACGCGATCTGCCCGGGCATCGTGCGCACCTACATGTGGGACCGGCTTTCCGACGAATGGAAGGCGGACGGCGAGTCGGTCGAGGAATCGTGGCAGCGGCATCAGCTCACGCTGATTCCGCAAGGCCGCGCGCAGACGCCCGAAGACATGGGCCGCCTCGCGCTGTTTTTCGCGACGATGGACAACGTGACCGGGCAGGCCGTGAACGTCGACGGCGGCTTCACGTTTCACTGACGGCTGCAACCGGCACGCGCGGGCCGCAGTCGCGCAATCCGTTGCCGCGGCAGCGCCGCGGCGGCATTCGCAGTCAGACCAACCCAAGGAGACACACATGTCCGTTTCGACACAGCTCAGCAGAGACACGCTGCTGGAGGCATACCGGCTGATGCGCACGATTCGCGAATTCGAGGAGCGCCTGCACGTCGAGTTCGCGACCGGCGAGATTCCCGGCTTCGTTCACCTGTATGCGGGCGAGGAGGCGTCCGCGGTCGGCACGATGCTGCACCTCGGCGTCGCCGACTACGTCGCGACGACGCACCGCGGCCACGGCCACTGCATCGCGAAGGGCGTCGACGTGCGCGGGATGATGGCCGAAATCTACGGGAAGAAGACCGGCGTCTGTCACGGCAAGGGCGGCTCGATGCACATCGCCGACCTGTCGATGGGGATGCTCGGCGCCAACGGGATCGTCGGGGCGGGCGGCCCGCTCGTTTGCGGCGCGGCGCTCGCGGCCAAGCAGAAGAAGACGGGCGGCGTCGGCGTCTGCTTCTTCGGCGACGGCGCATCGAACCAGGGCGTGATCTTCGAATCGATGAACCTCGCGTCGGTGTGGCGGCTGCCCGCGATCTTCGTCGCCGAGAACAACGGCTACGCGGAAGCGACCTCGTCGAGCTGGTCGGTCGCGACCGACAACATCGCCGATCGCGCGAACGGCTTCGGCATGCCGGGCGTGATCGTCGACGGCTTCGACTTCTTTGCCGTGCACGAGGCGCTCGGCGAAGCCGTCGAGCGCGCGCGCAACGGCGGCGGCCCGACGCTCGTCGAGGTGAAGTTCTCGCGCTACTTCGGCCACTTCGAAGGCGACGCACAGACCTATCGCGCGCCTGGCGAAGTACAGAAGCTGCGCGACGAGAAGGACTGCCTGAAGCATTTCGAATCGCGCGTCGTGCGCGCCGAAGTGCTGACGACGGACGAGCTGCGTGCAGTCGACGCGCAGGTGAAGGCGCTGATCGACGACGCGGTGGCGGAAGCGAAGGCCGCGCCGCTGCCGGATGCGGCCGACCTGCTGACCGACGTCTACGTGTCGTATCCGTGAGCGCGGCCGAACCGCGCGCAATGCAACGGCCGACACGGCGAACCGAACATTCCAGGAGACAGACATGGCAAGGAAGATCACTTATTCGCAGGCGATCAACGAGGCGCTCGCGCAGGAGATGGCGCGCGACGACAGCGTGATCGTGATGGGCGAGGACAATGCGGGCGGCGCGGGCGCGCCCGGCGAGGACGACGCATGGGGCGGCGTGCTCGGCGTGACGAAGGGGCTGTTCCACAAGTTTCCGGGCCGCGTGCTCGACACGCCGCTGTCCGAAGGCGGCTACATCGGCGCGGCGGTCGGCGCCGCCGCGTGCGGGATGCGACCTGTCGCCGAGCTGATGTTCGTCGACTTCATGGGCGTGTGCTTCGACCAGATCTTCAACCAGGCCGCGAAATTCCGCTACATGTTCGGCGGCAAGGCCGTCACGCCGGTCGTGATCCGCGCGATGTACGGCGCGGGCCTGCGCGCGGCCGCGCAGCACTCGCAGATGCTCACGTCGCTGTTTACGCACATTCCGGGGCTGAAGGTCGTATGCCCGTCGACGCCGTACGACGCGAAGGGGCTGCTGATCCAGTCGATCCGCGACAACGATCCGGTGATCTTCCTCGAGCACAAGCTGCTCTACACGCGCGAAGGCGACGTGCCCGAGGAATCCTATGCCATTCCGTTCGGCGAGGCGAACGTCGTGCGCGACGGCGACGACGCGACGATCGTCACCTACGGCCGGATGGTGCATGTCGCGATGGACGCCGCCGCGAAGCTCGCGAAGGACGGCATTCAGGTCGACGTGATCGACCTGCGCACGACGTCGCCGCTCGACGAGGAAACGATTCTCGAAAGCGCGGCACGCACCGGGCGCGTGGTGGTCGTCGACGAAGCGAACCCGCGCTGCTCGATCGCGACCGACATCGCCGCGCTCGTCGCGCAGCGCGCGTTCCGTTCGCTGCAGGCGCCGATCGAGCTCGTGACCGCGCCGCACACGCCCGCGCCGTTCGCCGGCGTGCTCGAGGACCTGTATATCCCGTCTGCCGATGCAATCGCGCAGGCCGTGCTGAAAACGAGGAGCTGAGACGATGTCGATTCACATGATCACGATGCCCAAGTGGGGGCTGTCGATGGAGCAGGGGCAGGTCAACGGCTGGCTGAAGGCGGTCGGCGAACGCGTGTCGAAGGGCGACGAGGTGCTCGACGTCGAGACCGACAAGATTTCGTCGGGCGTCGAATGCGCATTCGACGGCACGCTGCGCCGGCAGGTCGCTCAGGAGGGCGAAACGCTGCCGGTCGGCGCGCTGCTCGGCGTGGTCGCCGCGGCCGACGTGAGCGATGCCGACATCGACGCGGCGATCGCGGCGTTCCAGCGCGACTACACGCCGAGCGCGGCGGCCGACGAAGCGGCCGGCCCGCAGCCTGAGAAGGCGCAGATCGGCGGCCGCACGGTACGCTTCCTGAAGCTCGGCGAGGGCGCCGGGACGCCGGCCGTGCTGATTCACGGCTTCGGCGGCGACCTGAACAACTGGCTGTTCAACCATGCGGAACTGGCGGCGCACCGGCCGGTGTGGGCGCTCGATCTGCCCGGTCACGGCGAGTCGGGCAAGGCGGTCGAGAGCGGCAGCCTCGACGAGCTCGCCGACGCCGTGCTGGCGCTGCTCGACGCGAAGGACATCGAGCGTGCGCACCTGATCGGCCATTCGATGGGCGGCGCGGTCGCGATGACGGTCGCCGAGCGTGCGCCGGCGCGCGTCGCGTCGCTGACGCTGATCGCGAGCGCGGGCCTCGGTGCCGAGATCAACCGCGACTACATCGACGGCTTCGTCGCCGGCAACAGCCGCAATACGCTGAAGCCGCATCTCGGCGCGCTGTTCGCGGACAGCGCGCTCGTCACGCGACAGCTCGTCGACGATCTCGTCAAATACAAGCGGCTCGAAGGCGTGCAGGCCGCGCTCGAGAAGATCGCGAACGCCGCGTTCGACGGCGCGATGCAGCGGCGCGTGTTCCGCGACCGGCTTGCGTCGCTCGCGCCGCGCACGCTCGTGATCTGGGGCGAGCGCGACCAGGTGATTCCGGCGCAGCACGCGCAGGGTTTGCCGGACGGCGTGCGCACCGAGCTGATCGCCGGCAGCGGGCACATGGTGCAGATGGAAGCGGCGGCCGACGTGAACCGGCTGATCGTCGCGTTTCTCGGAGACTGACGATGGCTGCCGCGCTCGAACGACCCAGCCTCACCGCGCTCGGCCAGCCGGGCGCGCGCAGCCGCGACAAGCTCGCGCGCATCCCCGTGCGGGTCGAGCCCGCCGACGGTGCGGCGCTGCCCAAGCCGCCGTGGCTGCGCGCACGGCCGATGATGAGCGCGGCCGTCGCCGACATGGCGGCCGTGCTGCGCGCGCATCGGCTGCATTCCGTATGCGAGGAAGCGATGTGTCCGAACATCGGCGAATGTTTTGCGCAGCGCACGGCGACCTTCATGATCATGGGCGGGCTCTGTACGCGCCGCTGCCCGTTCTGCGACGTCGCGCACGGCCGTCCGGAGCCGCTCGATCCGGACGAGCCCGCCCGGCTCGCGGAGGCCGTCGCCGCGCTCGCGCTGCGCTACGTCGTGATCACGTCGGTCGACCGCGACGATCTGCGCGACGGCGGCGCCGCGCATTTCGCCGCCTGCATCGCGGCGGTGCGCGCGAGCGTGCCGGGGATCGGCGTCGAGGTGCTGGTGCCCGATTTCCGCGGCCGCATCGATCGTGCGCTCGACGCGCTGTCGCAGGCATGGCCCGACGTGTTCAACCACAACATCGAGACGGTGCCCTCGCTGTATCGCGCGGCGCGGCCCGGCGCCGACTATCGCGGCTCGCTCGATCTGCTCGCGCGCGCGAAGGGCGCGCGGCCGGCGCTCGTCACGAAATCGGGATTGATGCTCGGGCTCGGCGAAGGCGACGACGAGGTGCGCGCGACGATGCGCGACCTGCGCGCGCACGGTGTCGACGTCCTGACGCTCGGCCAGTATCTCGCGCCGTCCGCGCATCATCTGCCGGTGCGGCGCTACGTGAGCCCGGAGGCGTTCGCGGCATGGCGCGACGAGGGGCTGGCGCTCGGTTTCGCGGAAGTGGTCGCCGGCCCGCTCGTGCGCTCCTCGTATCACGCGGCCGACGTGCTGTTGCCCGCGTAGCGGGCGTGGCTCAGGTGCCGGCGGACACGTGCAGGCGGCTCACGCGGCGCAGGTACAGCGCGAGCCCGACGCCCGCGAGCATCAGGCTGACCGTGTTCGCGAACCAGAAGCCGCGCGCGCCGACGAGCGACGCGGGCGCGATGCCGCCGACGTCGAAGCCGAGCAGATAGCCGCCGCCGAGGCCGACGCCCCAGAGCGCGACCGCGTAGATCACGGTCGGCACGACCGCGACCTTGTACGCGCGCAGCACGAACGCGGAGGTAATCTGCAGCGCGTCGAAGAAGTGGTAGCAGGTCACGATCGCGACGAGCGGCATCGCGGCGGACGCGACGGCCGGATTCGGCGTGTAGCCGCCGATGATCAACGGCCGCAGCACGAACACGAGCACGCCGTACGCGGCGGCGATCGCGCAGGCGAGCATCACGCCGTGCCGGCCGAGCAGCCGCGCTTCGTCGGGCCGGCCCGCACCGAGCGCGCGCGCGACGAGCGTCGAGGCGGCGACGCCGATCGACAACGGCGTCATGTACAGCACGGCGCCGACGTTGCCGGCGATCTGGTGGCCGGCCAGCGTCGTCGTGCCGAACTGCGCGATGAACAGCGCCATGCAGGTGTACGACGTGACTTCGATCAGATAGGACAGCCCCATCGGCACGCCGAGTTTCAGCAGCGCTTTCTGGCGCGTCCAGACGGGCCAGCAGAAGCGCGAGAAGATCGCGAGCGGCGCGAACACGTCGAGGCGCGCGAGCAGCGCGAAGCCGATCAGCGCGAGCGTCCAGTTGATCAGCGTGCTGGCGAGCCCGCAGCCGGGGCCGCCGAGCGCCGGTATGCCGAAGCCGCCGAAGATGAACCAGACGTTGAGCGGAAACTTCAGCAGCAGTGCGCCGATCTGCAGGATCATCGCGAGCCGCGGCTTGCCGGCCGCGTTGGTCAACGCGTTGTAAATGCGGAATACGAGGCTCGCCGGCAGCCCGTACGACAGGATGCGCAGATAGTCGACGGTGCGGTCGTGAAGCGCCGGCGGCGCGTGCGCGACGCGCAGCAGCGGTTCGGGAAAATGCAGCAACAGGAAGCCGGGTGTCGCGAGCAGCACGGCGAGCCACAGCGCCTGGCGCACTTCCTCGCCGATCTCGGCATAGCGCCGCGCGCCGTAGAGCTGGCCCGCGATCGGCTGCAGCGCGGACAGGATGCCGGTCAGCCCGATATAGACGGACACGTAGATCGACGAGCCGAGCCCGAGCGCTGCGAGGTCGACGGCCGAATAGCGGCCGACCATCGCGGTGTCGATCACGCCGAACGCGATGATCGCGAGCTGGCCGACGAGCACCGGCCACGCGAGACCGACGATGCGACGGATGTCCGCGAACATCGTCAACCGGCCGCCCGGCGATGCGGCGCGCGCCGCTTGACCGGCGTCTTCGGCCGCTCGATGCGCTCATACAGGCGGAAGCGCTCGTCGCGGTCGGCGACGCGGCGGCCTTCCCAGACGAGACGCCACACGAATTGCGACATTGCGCTCGGCTCGCCGAAGTCCGCGCGGTCCTGGCGCAGGATCACGTCGCAGTCTTCGGTGAAATCGAAGTGCATGTTGCCGAAATAGGCGAACGTCGCGATCTGCGCATCGCCGAGCCGCACGGGCGAAATGCATTGGTAGTCGGCCGGCAGGTGCGTCGCGATCTGCTGCGCGACGTCGCGGTAGGTCCGGCCGTAGTTGACGATCGGCAGCCACAGCGTCATCAGCAGCACCCACATCAGCGTGGTGCCCGCGCCCGACAGCACGACGCTGCGCCAGAGCACCTTCGGCTGCCGCGAGATGCGCCAGCGCGCGAGCACGCACCAGCACACCGTGACGACGACCGCACAGGCGAACGACAGCGCGTTGAAATGCGGCTCGTAGCCCGGCAGCAGCCGCCCGAGGTTGCGCGCGAGCGGATGCGGGAAACCGGTCAGCGAGGCGAGCCACACGAGCCACACGAAGGTGCCGAGGATCGTGAAGCTGAGCACCGCGAACCAGTCGATCGCGTTGATTGCGCCGCGCTTGAGCGTCGGCAGCGCGAACGTCGCGAGCACCGCGAGCGGCGGCAGCAGCAGCATGTACATGCGGTTCGACTGCTGGCTTTGCAGGATCACGAGCGCGACGAGCGGCACGACGACCGACAGCGGAATCGCGATGTGCGCGCGCCGGCGCATGCCGGCCCAGCTCCACCACGCCCAGATCGCGAGCGGCCATGCGGGCCACGTAAACAGCGGCAGGTTCTTCGCCGCATAGCCGAGCACCGCGGTCGGCGGGCCCGAGAAGCGCATCAGGCTGCCGTGGATCCACTGGTTGAAGAACCACGCGGCGTCGTCGGGCGCTGCGATGAACGCGGCGACCGGCCACAGCGCGAAGATCGCGATCGCGACCGGCACGCCGACGAGCGGCAGGCGCAGGTTGCGCATCTCGGGCGTGACGAGCCACAGCGCGGCGGTGCCGGCGAGCAGCGCGACGACGAGCACCGGGTTGCCCGACAAGCCGACGAGGCCGATCGCCGCACCCCAGCACAGCGCGCCTTGCAGCGGCCTGTCGATGCCGCGCACGATGCCGTAGACGAGCATCGCGATCCACGCGAACTGCGCGAGCTGCGGCGTCGTTTCGTGTCCGCGCTCCGCGAGGCCGAAGCACGCGACGAGGATCAGCAGCGCGCCGTCGGCGAGCGTGCGGCCGTAGTCGCGCGGCTCGGGCTCGCCGCCGAACGCGTATTTGAACGGCTGGACTTCGGCGCGTCGGCCGAGCAGGTAGGCCGCATACCAGACGAACGCGCACGCGACGCAGAACCAGATGCCGGTATCGACGCGCGACGCGTTGCTCGCATCGACCCAGGGCGCCAGCGCGCGGATCGACAGCGCGCCGAGCCAGTAGCCGAGCGGCCCGTCGCTCGTGATGAACTTGCCGACGAGGTTCGGCAGCAGCCAGTCGTCGTGGTGGCCGGTCGCCATCGTCCACATTACGCCGAAGCCCGCCGCGTCCTCGTTCTTCCACGGATCTCGGCCGAACAGGCCGAACGCCGCGTAGACGAAGCAAAGCGTGAGCAGCAGCCAGCGCGGCAGCGCGCGCGTGGCGGAGGCGGTGAGACGGACGACAGGCTTCATGCAGATGAACGATGTGTGATGAGCGGGCGGCCGCGCGGCCGGGCCGGTTTCGAGCATCCGGCATTGTAGACGCGCGCACGCGCGCGCGGCAGATCATGGCGGGCTCGCGGGCCGGGCCGTGTGCCGGACGCGCGGAGACAAAAAAGGGCAGCCGAGGCTGCCCTTTTGTGCGGAGACCGGTGCGTTGCAGCCACCGGCTGCGGTGCGAAGCTTACTTCGCGACCTTGCCGCTTGCGCGCGAACCGAACTTGTTCTTGAACTTCTCGACGCGGCCGGCCGTGTCCATGATCTTTTGCTGACCCGTGTAGAACGAGTGCGATTCCGACGACACTTCGATCTTCGCGAGCGGGTAGGTCTTGCCTTCGAGCTCGATGGTTTCGCGCGTCTGGATCGTCGAACGCGTGATGAACTTGAAGCCGTTCGACATGTCTTGGAAGACGACTTCGCGGTAATCCGGGTGAATGCCAGGTTTCATGATTTTCCTTGGTGAGAGCGGTAGCCAACCCGCCGCTTGCCGTGCCGATTGGCGCGCTGTGCGCGTATCGGCGACCGTCAAGCCCGGCGCGAGCCACTTGCCTAAGGTCGAAAAACGGCGATTATGCCAGAAAATCAGACGGTTGACGAATAATTTTCACGCCGCGTCGAGCGCGCCCGCGCGCGCCGGATCTTGCCGGTAGTAGCGGGCGAGCAGCCGGTACAGCTCCGGAAATTCGGACTCGAACGCTTGCGGCCGCACGAACAGCGCTTCGCTGCAAACCGCAAAGAACTCGGACGGATGGTCGGCCGCGTACGGATCGATCAGGGAGTCGCGCTCGAAGCGCGCCCAGGCGCGGTCCGGCACGGCGTCGACGCGCGCGCAGAACTGGTCGTATGCGTTGTCGAACACGTCGGCCCAGGTCTGCGCATCGAGGTGCGGCGCATGCCAGCGGCGAAACAGCGGCGGGTAGCCGTCGGCCGCGCCGTTGACCATGTCGATCTTGTGCGCGAATTCGTGGATCACGACGTTGTACGCGTCGCGGCCGTCGGTCATCTGCGCGTCTTCCCACGACAGAATCACGGGGCCGCCTTCCCACGCCTCGCCGCTCGCGTCCTGCTCGACCTCGTGCACGACACCGTCCTCGTCCTGCACGGTCTTGCGGATCACGAACTCGCCCGGATACACCACGACGCCGACCCAGCCGTCGTACAGCGACAGGTCGAGATTCAGCACGGGCAGGCACGCCTGCGCGGCGATCGCGACGATCATCGCGTCGGTCAGCTCGAGCCCGTGCGCCGTGGAGAACGATTTCTTCGCGATGAACAGGCTCGTCAGTTCGCGCAGCCGGCCGAGATCGTCGGGCGACAACGCGTCGAGGAACGGCAGGCGTGCCACGGTGTCGTGCCACAGCGTGTCCGGAATCGGATGGCTGCGCAGCGCGCGATCGCGGCGGCGATCGTCGAGCCAGCGGGTCAGTTTCGAAAGCATGGAGGCAGCGCGCGGAAATCCAAAGCCTGTCTTTTAACTCAATCGATCTCTTTTTGCCATGCCGCGAACACGCCGCCGACGAGCGCGACGCCGGCGAGGAAGTAGAAGCCGTCGAGCGAGGCGAGAAACGACGCCTGCTGCGCGACCATCCGCGCGATCGCCGCGACGGCGAGCCCATGCGCTTCGGTCGCCGCGTGGCCGGCCGCCGCATAACCGTTCGCGAGCGTGTCGAGCGTCTGCCGGAACAGCGGGTCGAACACGTTCGCGCGTTCGACGAGCCGCGTCTGGTGCACCGCGAGCCGATGCTGCTCGACGATCATCACCGACGACGTCGCGAACGTGATCGTCAGCTGCCGCACGATGTTCTTCAGCCGATAGCCGTGCGTATATTCGTCGATCGCGAAGATCCGGAACGTGAGGTTCGCGACCGGCAGCACGATGAACAGCAGCAGCAGACCGCGCAGCAGCAGCGGCACGACGAGCGCGGCCTCGCCGACTTGCGGCGTGAGCCGCGTCATCCATAGCGTCGCGACGATCGCGATCGCGAAGCCCGGCACGACGAACCATTTCTTGTGCGCGACGTGCTTCGCATAGCGCAGGTACGCGAACAGCGCGGTGGCCGAAATCAGCGACATCGTGCCGACGAGCCGCCCGGCGTTTTCGACCGGATAGCCGAGCCCCGATTCGAGAAAGCGCGACGTCAGATAGCTGAAGCCCGTCGACTCGTAGTAATAGAACATGTAGAGCAGCAGGCCGATCTGGAACGTGCGTTCGCGCAGCGCGTGCAGCCGCACGAGCGGCGTCGGGTGATTCCACTGGTGATACGCGAACCAGGCGAGCGCGCCGAGCCCCGCGGCGGTCAGACCGATCAGCATCGGCGAGCCGCTGTACAGCTGGTAGTGCACCTGCTGCATCACGATCTGCAGCGCGCCTTGCGCGAGCGCGAACACGACGTACGGCCAGAAGTGTCCGGAGCCGCGTTCGTCGTCCGGCGTGCGGCCCGAGTCGGGCAGCGTGAGCAGCGCGAGGATCGCGAACGCGATGCCGGCCGGCGCCGTGCACGCGAACAGCGCGCGCCACGTCGAATACGCGACGAACAGCCCGCCGACGATCGGCGCGAGCGCGCTGCCGAGCAGGATCATGATCAGGAACGCGCGCGTGGCGGGCGGCCGCGTCTGCGGCTTGAAGCTGATCTGGATCAGGATCCGGCACGCGCCCATCATCGGGCCGATGAAGTAGCCCTGGAAGCCGCGCGCGAAGGCGAGTTCGAGCGACGTATCGGCGAGCGCGGCCGCGATCGCGCCGAACGAGAACATCAGCATGCAGCCGGCGACGTAGCGGCGATGCCCGAGGCGGTCGACCCACCATTGCTGCTGCAGGATGCCGAGCACGGCCGTGACCGCATACGCGCTCGACGCCCATACGAGTTCGTCCGGCGACGCATTGATGCCGCCCGCGATATAGCTCGCGAAGAACGAGAAGATCGCGTTGTCGAAGTAGTCGAGCCCGGTGACGAGCGCAAGTGCCCAGGGGAACAGGTCCGCGCGCAGGTTCGCGCGGCTCCACAGCGGCGGGCGCCCGGACGTGACGTTCATGCGCGGCCCTTGCCGCGCCGTGCGCCGGCTTCGGCGCGCCGTTGCGCGATCAGTGCATCGGCGTTCTCGCCGGCGAGGCGTCGTTCGACGTAGTCGATGTCGTGCTGCAACTCCTTGCGCAGCGCGACCGCTTCCTTCAGCTCGCGCTGGACGGCCGCGATCCGGCGATCGAGCGTCGCGATCTGCTCGGCGAGCCCTGCGCGGATCTCGCGCAGCGAGGTGTCCGAATAGCGGCGCCGGCCGTCGCCGGTTTCCTCGAGCGGACGCTTGAGCATTTCGGTGATGCCGTGCAGCGAGAAGCCGAGCGCGCGCAATCGCAGGATGCGCGCGAAGCGCTCGAGGTCGGCCTCGTCGTACAGGCGGTAGCGGCCCTCGCTGCGCGACGGCGTGACGAGCCCGCGCTCCTCGTAATACTTCAGCGTGCGCGGCGTGACGCCGAGCCGCGCGGCGGCGTCGCCGACGGTCAGCAGCGGGGTGGAGGCGGCATCGGACATGAGCGAAACGCGGATCGTGACGATCGCGTCATTATAGATCAACCTGTACGTTCACGTTCAGGTTGGCGCGAAAAAACGGCCGCCGGCGCAGGGCGCGGGCGGCCGTCGGGCGCGCAGCGGGGCGCTTAGCCGCCGCGGCGCATCAGATCGAAGAACTCGGAGTTGCTCTTCGTCTGGCGGATCTTGTCGAGCAGGAATTCCATCGCCTCGACTTCGTCCATGTCGTGGATGAACTTGCGCAGCACCCAGATCTTCTGAAGGATGTCCGGCTTGATCAGCATTTCCTCGCGGCGCGTGCCCGACTTGTTCAGGTTGATCGACGGATAGACGCGCTTTTCCGCGAGACGGCGCTCGAGGTGCACTTCCATGTTGCCGGTGCCCTTGAACTCTTCGTAGATGACGTCGTCCATGCGGCTGCCGGTTTCGATCAGCGCGGTGCCGATGATCGTCAGCGAGCCGCCTTCCTCGATGTTGCGCGCCGCGCCGAAGAAGCGCTTCGGACGCTGCAGCGCGTTCGCGTCGACACCGCCCGTCAGCACCTTGCCCGACGCCGGGATCACGGTGTTGTAGGCGCGTGCGAGACGCGTGATCGAGTCGAGCAGGATCACGACGTCATGCTTCATTTCGACGAGACGCTTGGCCTTCTCGATCACCATTTCGGCGACCTGCACGTGACGCGTGGCCGGTTCGTCGAACGTCGACGCGATCACTTCGCCCGCGACCGAGCGCTGCATTTCGGTCACTTCTTCGGGACGCTCGTCGATCAGCAGCACGAACAGGATCACGTCGGGATGGTTCTGCTTGATCGCATGCGCGATGTGCTGAAGCATCACGGTCTTGCCCGACTTCGGCGATGCGACGAGCAGGCCGCGCTGGCCCTTGCCGATCGGCGCGATCATGTCGATGATGCGGCCCGTGACGTTTTCCTCGCCGCGCATTTCGCGCTCGAGCGACAGCGGCTTGTTCGGGTGCAGCGGCGTGAGGTTCTCGAACATGATCTTGTGTTTCGAGGCCTCGGGCGGCTGCCCGTTGACTTTGTCGACCTTCACGAGCGCGAAGTAGCGCTCGCCGTCCTTCGGCGTGCGGACTTCGCCTTCGATCGTGTCGCCGGTGTGCAGGTTGAAGCGGCGGATCTGCGACGGGCTGATGTAGATGTCGTCGGTGCTCGCGAGGTACGACATTTCCGGCGAGCGGAGGAAGCCGAAGCCGTCCGGCAGCACTTCGAGCGTGCCGTCGCCGAAGATCGTCTCTCCCGTCTTGGCGCGCTTTTTGAGAATGGCGAACATCAGCTCCTGCTTGCGCAGGCGGTTCGCGTTTTCGATCTCGAGGCCGTTGGCCATTTCGATCAGTTCGGAGACGTGCAGAGACTTGAGCTCGGATAAATGCATACGGAGAACCCGCCAGGGAGGAGATGCGACGAAAGATATAAAGGGAGGAGGGCGAGCGGAAGCGCTCAGAGACTTAAATGCGTCTTGTAGACGTTTTTTGATTCTAGCATACGCCGATTCGCGCTTGAGCGGCCGATCGGCGGTGCGGCGGCGGACGTGTTGCCGGCTGACAACACGTCCGCGGGACGTGCCGGTATTACAGGTGGCTGTCCAGGAATGCGGTGAGCTGCGACTTCGACAGCGCGCCGACCTTCTGCGCGGCAGCCGCGCCGTTCTTGAACAGGATCAGCGTCGGGATGCCGCGCACGCCGAACTTCGCGGGCGTCGCCTGGTTGTCGTCGACGTTGATCTTCGCGATCTGCAGCTTGTCGCCGTAGTCCTTCGCGACTTCGTCGAGGATCGGGGCGATCATCTTGCACGGACCGCACCATTCGGCCCAGAAGTCGACGAGGACGGGCTTGTCGGATTTGACGACGTCCTGTTCGAACGATGCGTCGCTGATGTGTTTGATCTGTTCGCTCATTGGGTCAATACCTCTTTCGGTTCGGGGACTGCCTGCTTCGCGCGTTGCGGCGCACCGGCCGCCGAAGCAGCCGGCCGCTGCGGCAGGTAGCTCCGCTCTCCGGGAAAGAAGGGCGTAAGCGCTGCATACCGCGGCTCGCGGGTCGTTCGGGCGTCATATTAGCCTAAATTGCTATCCGTTGCGGGCGGCGATAGTAGCCGCTTTGCAAGTAGGGGTACGACGCGCCGTTCGGCCGCTGCAATCGGCAGGTGGAGGCGTGCACGCAAAATACAAGAGCGCACCGCCGCGGCACGACCGGCGCGCCATTTATCCGCCGATTTACGGCGCAGCCGAATAAACGGTCGCATTCGGCGCGCAGCGGTGATAGAATACGCCGTGACGGGCCTCCTCGCATGGTGGGCCGGTGAACCTGGTCAGGTCGGGAACGAAGCAGCCACAGCCGTTTTCCGCCAGTGCCGAGGGTCGGGCTCGTCACCTTCCTCCTCGCCCCGTTCGTCGGGCGTTTTTTGTTTCTGCAATCGATTTTCGTTTCCCCGGTTTTCGCTGTTTCGATTCCGTCAGGCGCAGTCGCGGCCGTGCATCCGGTCGACGCTCGTCCTGAGCATTTCGCCCGTCGCGACGCATGCGTCGTCAGGCGCCGTCATGCACCGCGATTGCCGCAGCGCGCGGCGTTTCGCGTGTCGGCGCGCGGCAGCGTTGCTGATACAATTTCCCGATGACCTATCAAGTTCTCGCACGCAAGTGGCGTCCGAAGGATTTCGCTTCGCTCGTCGGCCAGGAGCACGTCGTCAGGGCGCTCACGCACGCGCTCGACGGCGGGCGTCTTCATCACGCGTATCTGTTCACCGGCACCCGCGGCGTCGGCAAGACGACGCTGTCGCGCATCTTCGCGAAGGCGCTCAACTGTGAAACCGGCGTGACGTCGCAGCCGTGCGGCGTCTGCCGTGCGTGCCGCGAGATCGACGAAGGCCGCTTCGTCGACTACGTCGAAATGGATGCCGCGAGCAATCGCGGCGTCGACGAAATGGCCGCGCTGCTCGAGCGCGCGGTGTACGCGCCGGTCGATGCGCGCTTCAAGGTCTACATGATCGACGAAGTGCACATGCTGACGAACCACGCGTTCAACGCGATGCTGAAGACGCTCGAGGAGCCGCCGCCGCATGTGAAGTTCATCCTCGCGACCACCGATCCGCAGAAGATTCCCGTCACGGTGTTGTCGCGCTGCCTGCAGTTCAATCTGAAGCAGATGCCGGCCGGGCACATCGTGTCGCATCTCGAGCGCATTCTCGGCGAAGAGCGCATCGCGTTCGAGCCGCAGGCGCTGCGTCTGCTCGCGCGTGCGGCGCAGGGCAGCATGCGCGACGCGCTGTCGCTGACCGACCAGGCGATCGCCTATTCGGCCAACGAAGTGACCGAAGCGGCGGTGTCGGGCATGCTCGGCGCGCTCGACCAGACTTACATGGTGCGGCTGCTCGATGCGCTCGCGGCCGGCAGCGGCCCCGAGATTCTCGCGATCGCCGACGAAATGTCGCTGCGCAGCCTGTCGTTCTCGACCGCGCTGCAGGATCTCGCGAGCCTGCTGCACCGGATCGCGTGGGCGCAGTTCGCGCCGGGCTCGGTGCTCGACGAATGGCCGGAAGCGGCCGATCTGCGTCGCTTCGCCGAGCTGCTGAGCCCCGAACAGGTGCAGCTGTTCTATCAGATCGCGACGGTCGGCCGCGCGGAGCTCGGCCTCGCGCCCGACGAATACGCGGGTTTCACGATGACGCTGCTGCGCATGCTCGCGTTCGAGCCGGCCGTCGGTGCCGGCAGCGCGCCGGGCGGTCAGCCGTCCGTGCCGCGCGCCGTACCGGCGCCGCGGGCGGCTGCCGCGGCGGCAGCGCCTGCGGCGAAGCCGGTGTCGGCTGTGCGCCCGCAAACGGCTGCTCCGGCTGCGCCTGCTGCGCGCCCGGCAGCGGTTGCGCCGGCACCGACCGGCGATGCCGCCACGCAGCCGGCCACGCAAGCCGCGCCTGCGCCGCAAGCCACGCCGGTTTCGCCCGTCGCGAAGGTAGCGGACGCCGGCGCGACGCCACAACCCGACGCGAGCGCTCGATCGGACGCGGCGACCGCAGCGACCGACACGCCGGCGGCCGTTCGTGCCGAACCCGCACCGTCTGCCGACGCGCAGCGCAGCACCGAAGCCGAAGTGTCGGCCGCCGAGCCGCGCAACAGCGCGCCGAAACCGCGCGTCGCCGCGCAGCAAGCGCGCGAGCCCGAAGCATCCGCTGCCGCGCCGCGCAATGACGAACCCGCACCGCCGGCCGAACCGACGCCGCGCGCGGCATCCGCAGGGTCGGCCGCGCGCCCGGGCGCCCGTTCGGGCGGCGCGGCCGCCGCGCTCGACGTGTTGCGCAATGCCGGGATGCGCGTGTCGTCCGATCGTTCTCGCGCGGGCGTCGCAGCCAAGCCCGCGGCCGAGCCCGCCGCCGCAAAGCCTGCGCCGGCGCGTCCGGCCGTGCAGGTGCCGACGCCGCGCGCGACCGCGCGCGCCGCGCAGCCGAGCGCCGACACGCGCCATGCGCCGCCGCCGTGGGAAGACATTCCGCCGGACGACTATGTGCCGCTCAGCGCGGACGAAATGTTCGGCGGCCCGCCGGACGACGGCTTCGTGCCGGTGTTCGACAGCGGCCCGGACGACGTGCGCGTCGCGCCGTCGCTCGCCGAAAGCCGGCCGTCGGCGCCGGTCGACACGCGTCCGTTGCCGCCCGCGATCGCGCTCGACGCGATCGGCTTCGACGGCGAATGGCCGACGCTCGCCGCACGATTGCCGCTGAAGGGCGTCGCATATCAGCTCGCGTTCAACAGCGAACTGACGGCTGTCGACGCGACGTCGCTGAAGCTGTCGGTGCCCGTCCCGCAGTACGCGGACGCCGCACAGGTCGCGAAGCTGAAGGCCGCGCTTGCCGATGCACTCGGCAAGCCGGTCGAGGTGGCGGTCGAGGTCGGCCCCGCGCGCCGCACGGCGGCGGCGCTCGACGCGGCCGCACGCGCGGCGCGTCAGCGCGAGGCCGAACAGGAGATTCACGCCGATCCGTTCGTCCAGCAACTCGTGCGCGACTTCGGCGCGCGCATCGTCGAAGGCTCCGTGCGTCCGCTCGCCGATTCGGCGCCGGACGGCGGTGCGCCGACGCTGCATTGAACGGATTGCGCCGCGGCAGGCACAATCCCGCCCCAGCACATTGGCCGGCACGCGCCGCGTGCCGGTTTTCACACGATCGAGAAGGAGTATTCCCATGTTGAAAGGCAACCTCGCCGGACTGATGAAGCAAGCGCAGCAAATGCAGGAGAACATGAAGAAGATGCAGGAGCAGCTTGCGCAGATTGAAGTCGAAGGGCAGTCGGGCGCCGGCCTCGTCAAGGTGACGATGACGTGCCGCAACGAAGTGCGTCGCGTGTCGATCGATCCGAGCCTGCTCGCGGACGACAAGGACATGCTCGAGGATCTCGTCGCGGCCGCGTTCAACGATGCGGTGCGCAAGGCCGAGGCGACGTCGCAGGAAAAGATGAGCGGGATGACGTCGGGCCTGCCGCTGCCGCCGGGCTTCAAGCTGCCGTTCTGAACGCCGCGTTCGTCTCGACGTCTGCCGCCGTATGAAACAACCGTCCGCCCTGTCCGCGCTCGTCGAAGCGCTGCGTGCGCTGCCCGGCGTCGGGCCGAAGTCCGCGCAGCGCATGGCGTACCACCTGATGCAGCACGATCGGGAGGGCGCGGAGCGGCTCGGCCGGTCGCTGCTGTTCGCGACCGAGCATCTGCGGCACTGCGATAAATGCAACACGTTCACCGAAGCGCAGATCTGCGAGGTCTGCAGCGACGAGGAGCGCGACCCGACGCTGCTGTGCGTCGTCGAAACGCCTGCCGATCAAATCATGCTCGAGCAGACGATGACCTATCGCGGCCTGTACTTCGTGCTGATGGGGCGGCTCAGCCCGCTCGACGGCATCGGCCCGAAGGAAATCCACTTCGACCGGCTCGTGCGCCGCGCATCCGACGGCATCGTCAAGGAAGTCGTGCTCGCGACGAACTTCACGAACGAAGGCGAAGCCACCGCGCATTACCTCGGCCAGACGCTGAAGGCGCGCGGGCTCGCGGTCACGCGCCTCGCGCGCGGCGTGCCGGTCGGCGGCGAGCTCGAATACGTCGACGCGGGCACGATCGCCCGCGCGATGCTCGACCGCCGCACGATGTAATTTTCGGCGCCGCCAGCCGGCGGCGCCGTTCCTCATGTCAGGGAGACACATGAGCGCCAGCCAGGGCCCGCTCGCGGGCGTCAAAGTGCTCGAATTCGGAACGCTGATCGCCGGGCCGTTCGCGTCGCGGCTGTTCGCCGAGTTCGGCGCCGAAGTCATCAAGATCGAAGACCCGAAAGGCGGCGATCCGCTGCGCAAGTGGCGCAAGCTCCATCCGGAGCAGGGCGGCACGTCGCTGTGGTGGGCCGTGCAGGCGCGCAACAAGAAATCGGTCACGCTGAACTTGAAATCGGACGCCGGCAAGACGATCGCGCGCCAGCTCGCACGCGAAGCCGACATCGTGATCGAGAACTTCCGTCCGGGCCTGCTCGAAAAGCTCGGCCTCGGCTACGACGTGCTGTCGGCCGAGAATCCGGGCCTCGTGATGGTGCGCCTGTCCGGCTACGGGCAGACCGGCCCGTATCGCGACCGCCCGGGCTTCGGCGCGATCGCCGAATCGATGGGCGGGCTGCGCCACATCACCGGCTATCCCGACCTGCCGCCGCCGCGCATCGGCATCTCGATCGGCGATTCGATCGCCGCGCTGCACGGCGTGATCGGCGCGCTGATGGCGCTGCATCACCGCAAGGTGAACGGCGGCGCGGGGCAGGTCGTCGACGTCGCGCTATATGAAGCGGTGTTCAACATGATGGAAAGCGTCGTGCCGGAGTACGGCGTGTACGGGATGGTGCGCGAGCGCACCGGCGCGTCGCTGCCGGGCATCGTGCCGTCGAACACGTACGCGTGCCGCGACGGCAGCATTGTGATCGGCGGCAACAGCGATCCGATCTTCAAGCGGCTGATGAAGGCGATCGACCGCGACGATCTCGCGGACGATCCGGCGCTCGCGCAGAACGACGGGCGCGTGCCGCGCACGCAGGAAATCGACGACGCGATCGCCGCATGGCTCGCACCGCGCACGATCGACGAGGCGCTCGAGGTGTTGCACGCCGCCGACGTGCCGGCCGGGCGCATCTATAGCGTCGCCGACATGTTCACCGATCCGCAGTTCGCCGCACGCCAGATGATCCAGCACTTCAAGCTCGCCGACGGTACCGACATCCCGCTGCCCAACGTGACGCCGAAGCTGTCCGACACGCCGGGCGAAACGCGCTGGCCCGGCCCGGCGCTGGGCGAGCATACGGACGAGGTGCTGCGCGGCCTCGGCTACGACGCGCAGGCCATCGCGGCGCTGCGCGACGCCGGCGCCATCTGAGCGCAAATGCGGCCGCGCGATGCGGCCGTGCACCGCGCACGCATGTGCCCGGCTGCCGTCGGACTGTCGCTCGCGCGCCATCTTTCCTCGGTTACAATCGCCGGATGCGAATCCTACTCAGCAACGACGACGGCTATCTCGCCCCGGGTCTTGCCGCGCTCAACGACGCGCTGCAACCGCTGGCCGAACTCACGGTGATCGCGCCCGAGCAGAACTGCAGCGGCGCATCGAACTCGCTGACGCTGTCGCGGCCGCTGTCCGTGCAGCGCGCGGCGAGTACGGGTTTCTTCTACGTGAACGGCACGCCGACCGACTCGGTGCACGTCGCGCTGACGGGAATGATAGACGCGCGGCCCGACCTCGTCGTGTCGGGCATCAACAACGGCCAGAACATGGGCGAAGACACGCTCTACTCGGGCACGGTCGCTGCCGCCACCGAGGGCATCATGTTCGGCGTGCCGGCGATCGCGTTTTCACTGGCCGACAAGGGCTGGGCCCATCTCGCAGACGCCGCGCGCGTCGCGGCCGAGATCGTCGCGCACTACCTCGCGCATCCGCTGCCGGGCCACCCGCTGCTGAACGTCAACATCCCGAACCTGCCGTACGACGAGCTGAAGGGCTGGAAGGTGACGCGCCTCGGCAAGCGTCATCCGTCGCAGCCGGTGATCCGCCAGGCCGATCCGCGCGGCGAGCCGATTTACTGGATCGGCGCGGCGGGCGACGCGATGGACGCGAGCGAAGGCACCGATTTCCACGCGATCGCCAACGGTTTCGTGTCGATCACGCCGCTGCAGCTCGATCTCACGCACACGCAGATGCTGCCCGCGACGCGCGAATGGGCGCGCGCCGGAGGGCGGGCTTCATGAGCGGCGAGCGCGCGAAGCGGTTCCCGCTCGCGCTCGAAGATCTCAAGCGAGCGCCACGCAAATCCGACGGGCGGCCCGGCGAACGCCATGCGCTTGCCGCGTCGAAGTCCGCCGACGGTCCGGTCGCCGTGCCGAAGCCCGGCACGGCGCGCGGCGTGCCGGCCGGCCTCGCCGCCGCGAAGCCCGCGACGGCGCCGAAGGCCACCGCACCGAAGCCGACGCTGCCGAAGCCTGCCGCACCGCGGCCGATCGCACCGAGCGCGGCGCCGGCCGGCGCGTTCGCGCTCACCTCGGAACGCGTGCGCGAGCGCATGGTCGAACGGCTGCGTGCGAACGGCGTCGCCGACGCGCGCGTGCTGGCGGCGATGGCGGCGGTGCCGCGCCACCTGTTCGTGGATCCCGGCCTCGCGACGCAGGCCTACGAGGATTCCGCGCTGCCGATCGGCCACCAGCAGACCATTTCGAAGCCGTCGGTCGTCGCGCGCATGATCGAGCTCGCGATGGCCGGCCGCTCCCTCGAGCGCGTCCTCGAAATCGGCACCGGCTGCGGCTATCAGGCCGCGGTGCTGAGCCACGTGGCGCGCGACGTGTATTCGATTGAACGCATCAAGCCGCTGTACGAGCGCGCGAAGCTGAACCTGAGGCCGCTGCGCGTGCCGAACATCCGTCTGCACTACGGCGACGGGCGTGTCGGCCTGCCGTCCGCCGCCCCGTTCGATGCGATCGTGATCGCAGCCGCGGGGCTCGACGTGCCGCAGGCGCTGCTCGAGCAGCTCGCGATCGGCGGGCGCCTCATCGCGCCGGTCGGTGCGCAGAGCGGGCAGCCGCAGGTCCTCACGCTCGTCGAGCGCGTCGCGCACGCGCAGTGGCGGGAGTCTCGGCTTGATCGCGTTTTCTTTGTCCCTTTAAAATCCGGAGTGATTTGAAACCGATGAGTATGTTGCGCGCGATGCAAAACAACCGTTCCAGGGAACCGCTTACGCTCGCCCAGCGCGCGATCTGCGTGGCCGCGTTCTCCACGTTACTGGCCGCCTGTGCGACGCGGCTCGACAACGCGCCCGTCGTCGACCGCTCCGGTTCGTTCGGCACGACGGCCGCCGCGCAGCCCGCGGTGCCGCTCGGCCCGCCGCCGCCCGGTTTCTACCGCGTGAAGCCGGGCGACACGCTGTACCGGATCGCACTCGAGAACGGACAGAATTATCGCGACATCGCCGCGTGGAACAATCTGTCGAACCCGAATCAGATCGAGGTCGATCAGCTGCTGCGCGTCGTGCCGCCGGGCGGCGCCGCGGCGGCCGGTGCGCCGGCCACGGCACCGCTCGCGGGCGGCGCGGTCGCGACGGCCCCGTTGAGCAGCGGCCCGGCGACGCCGTCGGCAAGTGCGCCGTCGGCCGTCACGCCGCCGCCCGCCGCATCGAGCGACACGACGGCCGCGCCGAGCGGCCCGATCGCGTTCGCCTGGCCGGTGCGCGGCCCCGTGCTGAACGGTTTCGACGACACGAAGAACAAGGGTGTCAATATCGGCGGCACGGCCGGCGAGGCCGTGAAGGCGGCGGCGGACGGCCGCGTCGTCTACGCGGGCAACGGGCTGCGCGGCTACGGCAACCTCATTATCATCAAGCACGACGCGACTTACCTCACCGCGTATGCACACAATCGCGCTTTGATGGTAAAAGAGGGGGACGCGGTGACGAAGGGGCAGAAAATCGCCGAGATGGGTAACAGCGATGCCGACCGCGTGATGCTGCATTTCGAGGTTCGCCGACAGGGTAAGCCTGTCGATCCGATGAAGTATCTGCCGCCTCAATAACGGGACGACCATGCCGAAATCGAAGCGCCACGAGCCGCAAGCCGAGTCTGAGAAGATCAGTCGTGCCACGCAAGCATCGGTGGATCGCGCTGGCGCTTCGACGGACGAAGACGACGACGTCGCGGACAACGAGCGGGACTTCGAAGCGCGCGACGCCGATTCCGAAGGCGGCGACGAGCGCGAAGACCGCCCGGACGCGGCGCCCGACGTCGACGATTTCCGCGCACTGCTGCAGGCCGAGCTCACGGCCGACACGATCCAGCACTACCTGAACCGCATCAGCGTGAAGCCGCTGCTCACCGTCGAGGAGGAGCAGCGCTATTCGCGTCTGGCCAAAGCCGGCGAATTCGAAGCGCGGCAGGTGATGATCGAGCGCAATCTGCGTCTCGTCGTCAGCATCGCGAAGGGCTATCTGAACCGCGGCGTGCCGCTGCTCGATCTGATCGAGGAAGGCAATCTCGGGCTCATGCATGCGATCGAGAAATTCGATCCCACGCGCGGCTTCCGTTTCTCGACCTATGCGACCTGGTGGATCCGCCAGAGCATCGAACGCGCGATCATGAACCAGGCGCGCACCGTGCGCCTGCCCGTGCACGTGATCCGCGAACTGAACCAGGTGCTGCGCGCGAAGCGTCACCTGGAAAAAAACTCGATGTCGACGGGCGAAGCGGCCGAGCGCCGCGAAGCCAGCATCGACGACATCGCCTATCTCACCGGCAAGACCGCCGAGGAAGTCACCGATATCCTCGCGCTGAACGAGCACACCGCGTCGCTCGACGCGCCGCTCGATCTCGATCCCGCGAGCAGCCTGCTCGACCTGCTGCCGGACGACCAGAGCCAGTCGCCCGACGCCGAAGTGCAGCACCGCGAACTCGAGACGCTCACGCGCGCGTGGCTGTCGCGTCTGTCCGATAAGCATCGGCACGTCATCGAGCGGCGTTTCGGGCTGAACCATATCGAACCGGCGACGCTCGAGGAGCTCGCCGACGAGATGGGGCTGACGCGCGAGCGTGTGCGGCAGATTCAGCAGGAAGCGCTGGTGCGCCTCAAGCGGTTCTTCGCGTCCAACGGCGTGCGCAAGGACGCCGTTCTGTAACTGATGACACCGATTCTCGTTTTTGACATCGAGACGATTCCCGATGTCGACGGCATTCGCCGTCTCGAAGATTTGCCCGCCACGCTCAACGATGCCGCGGTGGCCGAACATGCGTTCGCCGCGCGCCGCGAGAAGACCGGCAGCGATTTCCTGCCGCATCACCTGCAGCGCGTCGCTGCGATCTCGTGCGTGTTTCGCGACAACAACGGTTTTCGCGTGCGCTCGCTCGGCACGCCGCAGGACAGCGAAGCGACGCTGATCCAGTCGTTTTACCGCGTGATCGAGAAGTACACGCCGCAGCTCGTGTCGTGGAACGGCGGCGGCTTCGATCTGCCGGTGCTGCATTACCGCGCGCTCGTGCACCGCATCGCCGCGACCCGCTACTGGGATCTCGGCGAGGACGACCGCGACTTCAAATGGAACAACTACATCTCGCGCTATCACTCGCGGCATACGGACCTGATGGATCTGCTCGCGATGTATCAGGCGCGCGCGAACGCGCCGCTCGACGCGCTCGCGAAACTGTGCGGGTTTCCCGGCAAGCTCGGCATGGACGGCAGTCAGGTCTGGACGGCCTTCCAGGAAGGGCGCATCGACGAGATTCGCAACTATTGCGAAACGGACGTCGTCAATACGTATCTGTTGTACTGCCGGTTCCAACTGATGCGCGGCGGCCTCACACCGAGCGAGTACGACGATGAGATTCTGCTCGTGAAGAACGCGCTCGCCCAGGAGTCGGCACCGCACTGGGCCGAGTATCTGGCCGCCTTCGGCGCGTAACGCTTGCCGGAGCCGATCAGTCGAGCAGCTCCAGCACGATCGGCTGGTGATCCGATGCGCGCACGGCGCCATCGATCTCGCAGCGCGCGAGGCGCGGCAACAGCGTGTCGGTGACGAATGCGAAGTCGCACGCGAGCGGGCCGTCCGACCATTGGGCGGTGTCGTAGACGCCGGCCGTCGGCGGCGGCGTGCGGCCGGGATGCTGCGCAATCCACGCGTCGACGAAGGCCGGCGCGCCGTCGATCGGCTCGAGCATGCGCCGGTATGCGGTGCTGTCGAACGCGCTGTTGAAGTCGCCGCAGAGGATCGCATCGCGCGACTGCGCCGTCGCGGCGAACGGGCCCGTGTCGTTTTCCGCCGGCGCCGGCCGGTCCGCATGTGCGCATGCTTCGCGATGCCGCGCACGTATTGCGTCGACCTGCGCGAGGCGCTGCCGCTCCGAATAGAACTCGAGATGCGTCGTCACGACGCGCAGCGGGCCGGACGCCGTCAGCAGTTCGACGTCGAGCGCGACGCGCGGCATCGACGGCGCGTCGGCATCGGCCGGCCACGGCAGCAACTGGCGCAGCACGCGGCCGACCGGCAGCCGCGTCGCGATCGCGTTGCCGAACTGTCGGCGCGGTGTACCTGGCTGCGCGGGCGGCAGATCGGCGCCGATTGCCTCGACGACCGTATAGCCTGGCAGCAGCGCCGCCAGTTCCGCGAACTGACCGACGCCCGGGCGACCCGGCAGGGCGTCGAAGCCGCGCGTGATTTCCTGCACGCACAGGACATCGAAGTCGGCGAGTTGGCGCGCCACGGCGATCGTGCGGCGCAGGTCGACGACGCCGTCGGCGTCCCGACCCCATTGGATGTTCCAGTCGATCACGCGCATGATGGAATCTCCCCGCGGCGGATGCCGCTTTCTGCTGCTAGCTTCGTCTACAATCTCGCCTTCTTCAACGTTTGTCAGGAAAAGCTGGTGTCTGAAGCCGTCCCCACTTCTGCGCGCAAATTGAATAGCGTGCCCGCCGCGCCCGGGAGCGCTCCGGTTCTCGAGATCGAGTCGCTCGACATGGAAGCGCGCGGTGTCGGCCGTGCGACGACCGAGGACGGCGAGCCGGGCAAGGTCATCTTCGTCGAGGGCGCGCTGCCCGGCGAGCGCGTGACCTATTCGAGCTACCGCCGCAAGCCGAGCTACGAGCAGGCGACGGTCGTCGACATCCTGCGCCCGAGCGTGATGCGCACGCAGCCGAAGTGCGCGTTCTTCGGCACCTGCGGCGGCTGCTCGATGCAGCATCTCGACATGCGCGCGCAGGTCGCGATCAAGCAGCGCGTGCTCGAGGACAACCTGTGGCATCTCGCGAAGCTCCGCGCGGAGTCGATCTTCTCGCCGATCCACGGCCCGTCGTGGGGCTATCGTTATCGCGCGCGCCTGACCGTGCGCCATGTCGCGAAGAAGGGCGGCGTGCTGGTCGGCTTCCACGAGAAGAAGAGCAGCTACGTGGCCGACATGACGAGCTGCGAGGTGCTGCCGCCGCACGTATCGGCGATGCTCGTGCCGCTGCGCCGGCTCGTCGAGAGGCTGTCGATTCGCGACCGGATGCCGCAGATCGAACTCGCGGTCGGCTCGCAGGTGACGGCGCTCGTGCTGCGCGTGCTGGAGCCGATCAACGCGAACGACGAAGCGCTGCTGCGCGCGTTTGCGGACGAACACAAGGTGCAGTTCTGGCTGCAGCCGAAGGGACCGGACACGGTCACGCCGTTCTATCCGCTCGACGTGTCGCTCGACTACACGCTGCCGGAATTCGGCATCCGGATGCCGTTCAAGCCGACCGACTTCACGCAGGTGAACCATCAGATCAACCGCGTGCTGGTCGGCCGCGCGCTGCGTCTGCTCGCGCCGGCGCGCGACGATCGCGTGCTCGATCTATTCTGCGGGATCGGCAACTTCACGCTGCCGCTCGCGCGGCTCGCGCGTGAGGTGGTGGGCATCGAGGGCAGCGAGACGCTGACCACGCGCGCGCTCGCCAACGCGCGCGAGAACGGCGTCGACGGTCATACGACCTTCGCGTGCCGCAACCTGTTCGAGGTGACGGCCGACGACATCCGTGCGCTCGGCGCCTTCGACAAGTTCCTGATCGATCCGCCGCGCGAAGGCGCGCTCGCGGTCTCGAAGGCGCTGGCCGACATCGCGCAGAGCGGCGAGGGCCCGCTACCGAAGCGGATCGTCTACGTGTCCTGCAATCCGTCGACGCTTGCGCGCGACGCCGGCCTGCTCGTGCATGAAGCCGGATACCGGCTCAAGGGCGCCGGCGTCGTGAACATGTTCCCGAATACGTCGCACGTCGAATCGATCGCGCTGTTCGAGCGCGACTGAGCGACGCAGGCGGCAGCGGACGTAAAAAAAACCGGCCCGTGACGGGCCGGTTTTTCGTCGGATGCCGCGAACGTCAGTTGCGGTTGCCGCCGAAGATGCCGAGCAGCGCAAGCAGGTTCGTGAACACGTTGTAGAGGTCGAGATAGATCGCGAGCGTGGCGGTGATGTAGTTCGTTTCGCCGCCGTTCACGACGCGCTGCACGTCGAACAGCATGTACGCGGAAAAGATCGCGATCGCGAGCACGGAGACGGTCAGCATCAGCGCCGGCAGCTGCAGGAAGATGTTCGCGACCGAGGCGAGCAGGATCACGATCACGCCCATGAACAGCCACTTGCCGAGGCCCGAGAAATCGCGCTTGCTGACGGTGGCGATCGTCGCCATCGCGGCGAAGATGATGCCGGTGCCGCCGAACGCGAGCATGATCAGCGACGGCCCGTTCGAGAAGCCGAGGATGAAGCTCAGCAGCCGCGACAGCATCAGGCCCATGAAGAACGTGAAGCCGAGCAGCACGAACACGCCGGCCGCGCTGTTCTTCGTGCGCTCGATCGCGAACATGAAGCCGAACGCGATCGCGAAGAACGCCAGCAGGCTCATCATCGGGCTGGTGGCCGCGAACAGCGAGAAGCCCGTCGCGACGCCGACCCACGCACCGAGCACCGTCGGCACCATCGACAGCGCGAGCAGCCAGTACGTGTTCCGCAGCACGCGGTTGCGAACCTCGGCGGTGGTAACGGAGCCGCCTCGGCCGAAATTGTACGGATAGTCGTTCATGGTTTCTCCTAACATTGAACGCAGGGCGTTCGGGGCCGGTTCGGCACACGCGGTGTGCGGCGCAGCAAACCGGAACAGCTATGGCTAAGATACGTTCCGCGCCGCGAGGTTTCAATGGCCGCGCCGCGCAGAACACATC
The DNA here is from genome assembly GCF_000959525.1 of Burkholderia multivorans ATCC BAA-247. Classification (NCBI taxonomy): domain Bacteria; kingdom Pseudomonadati; phylum Pseudomonadota; class Betaproteobacteria; order Burkholderiales; family Burkholderiaceae; genus Burkholderia; species Burkholderia multivorans. The sequence goes on along the minus strand of NZ_CP009832.1, from coordinate 2,018,199 downwards.
GTTTTGGAACCTTTCGATCGTGTAAGGGTTCAATCGCAATGATACACGGGATCGTGCTACAATAGCGGATTCATTTGAACCTGTAACTTCTTAATTTCTTGGAGTTTTTATGGCAATCGAGCGCACCCTGTCGATCATCAAGCCGGATGCGGTGGCAAAGAACGTGATCGGCCAGATCTACAGCCGTTTCGAAGGCGCCGGCCTGAAGATCGTCGCAGCGCGCATGGCGCATCTGTCGCGTGCAGACGCTGAGAAGTTCTATGCGGTTCACGCGGCGCGTCCGTTCTTCAAGGACCTCGTCGACTTCATGATCTCGGGCCCGGTGATGATCCAGGTTCTGGAAGGCGAAGGCGCGATCCTGAAGAACCGCGACCTGATGGGCGCGACCGATCCGAAGAAGGCTGAAAAGGGCACGATCCGCGCCGACTTCGCGGACAGCATCGACGCGAACGCCGTGCACGGCTCGGACGCACCGGAAACGGCAGCGGTCGAAATCGCGTTCTTCTTCCCGGAAATGAACGTTTACTCGCGCTAAGCCCTGGCTTCCAGCAAGTAGGCAGGATTCAGCGCACGCGGCAAGGCAGCACATCATGACGAGCGAAACTTCCGTCAATCTTCTCGACTTCGACGCCGAGGGTCTTGTCGCGTACTGCGGCAGCCTCGGCGAGAAGCCGTTCCGCGCCAAGCAGTTGCAGCGCTGGATCCACCAGTACAACGCCGGCGATTTCGACGGCATGACCGATCTCGCGAAGTCCCTCAGGGAAAAGCTGAAGGGGCGCGCGTCGATCACGATGCCCGACATCGTCAGCGATCACGTTTCCGCCGACGGCACGCGCAAGTGGCTCGTCGACGTCGGCAACGGCAACGCGGTCGAAACCGTGTTCATCCCCGAGGAAACGCGCGGCACGCTCTGCGTGTCGTCGCAGGCCGGGTGCGCCGTCAACTGCCGCTTCTGTTCGACGGGCAAGCAGGGGTTCTCGCGCAACCTGTCGACGGCCGAGATCATCGGCCAGCTGCGCATGGCCGAATTTGCGCTGCGTGCGTCGCTCGGGCGCGCGCCGGGGCCGAACGGCAAGGCCGAGCGCGTCGTCACGAACGTCGTGATGATGGGCATGGGCGAGCCGCTCCTCAATTACAACGCGGTCGTTCCCGCGATGCGCTTGATGCTCGACGACAACGCGTACGGGCTGTCGCGCCGTCGCGTCACGCTGTCGACCTCGGGCGTGGTGCCGATGATGGACCGTCTCGGCGCCGAGCTGCCGGTCGCGCTCGCGGTGTCGCTGCATGCGCCGAACGATGCGCTGCGCGACGAACTCGTACCGCTGAACAAGAAGCATCCGCTGCGCGAGCTGATGGCTGCGTGCCAGCGTTATCTGAAGGTCGCGCCGCGCGACTTCATTACTTTCGAATACTGCATGCTCGACGGTGTGAACGACACCGAAGCGCATGCGCGCGAACTGCTGGCCGTCACGCGCGACGTGCCGTGCAAGTTCAATCTGATCCCGTTCAACCCGTTCCCGGAGTCGGGCCTCATCCGCTCGAAGCCGGAGCAGATCAAGCGTTTCGCGCAGATCCTGATCGACGCGGGCGTCGTGACGACCGTGCGCAAGACGCGCGGCGACGACATCGACGCCGCATGCGGTCAGCTCGCCGGTGCAGTGAAGGACCGCACGCGCCTGGCGGAACGAACGGGCGCAGGAAAAATCATCGAGGTTCGGGCGGTTTGACGGGGTGACCCGGCCGGGGATGCCCGAACCAGTGGCGGTACAACACGCGAATAGCGATCGTCGCGGCGCACGGGCGCCGCGCATGGCATGAACAGTTGCGGGGGGGCGGCCGGTGGAGCCGGCGCACCCGCCAGTGAAGAAGAATCGACGCGAGGACAAGGATGAGTGAGCCGCAGCCGTCAAACGGCGCAGAGACGAATGCCGCACAGCCGGCACCGGCGGGACTGGAATCGCTGGTCGCGGTCGGCAGCCGGCTGGCGCAGCTTCGGGAGGCGAAGGGGTGGACGGTCGAGGACGTATCGGCGCGGCTCAAGGTCGCTCCGCCGAAGCTGCGGGCGCTGGAGGCCGGCGACATCAGCCATCTGCCCGGCGTGACGTTCGCACTGGGCGTCGTGCGCAGCTACGCGAAGATGCTCGGCGTCGATCCGGAACCGTTTGCGCAGGCGCTGCGCCGCGAGCGCGGCGTGCCGGAGGTCGATCTGTCGATGCCCGCGTCGTCGGGCGCCGATCTGCCGCGCGGCCGCGTGTCGATTCCGCTCGGACACTCGTCGCGCCACCATCCGTGGCTATGGGGAACGGCGCTCGTCGTGGTCGCGGTGATCGCGGTGCTCATGTGGCACACTGGCGGCGATTCGTCGGGCTGGCTCGCGCGCTTGAAGGGCAACGACGCGCAGCAGCATGCCTCGGCCGCAGCGGCGGCGACGGCCTCGCCGGTCGAGGACGCTTCCGCGACCGGCGCATCGAACGCGGCGCCGGTTGCCGCCGTGCCGGCTGCCGTATCGGAAGCGGCGCCGCAGGCCGCCGCATCGGCGGCGCCGGCACCGGCCGCACCGGTCGCAACCGCGGCGGCATCGCAGCCGGTCGCAGTCGCCGGCGCGGCCGCATCGGCCGAAGCGGCGAGCGTGGCGGCGGCGCCCGGCCAGTCGACGATCGAACTGAAGGTGAAGCAGGACAGCTGGTTCAGCGTGCGCGACAACCGCGGCAAGGAACTGTTCTCGGGGCTCGTGCATGCCGGCGAGGCGAAGCAGGTCGCCGGCGACGGCCCGTTCCGCGTGACGATCGGCAACAAGGCGGGCCTCGACGCGATCGCGTTCGACGGAAAACCCGTCGATCCGGCAAAATATTCGGCAGCGCGGGGTAACGTGGCGCGGTTCACGTTGCCCTGATGCCAAGCGCCGTGGCCAAAGGCTGCCGCCGCGTCGGCAGCCGTGGCTGCACGGCGCTTTTTCAATTCGTGCGCCGCCTCGCGGCGCATTCCGCGTAAATGGATCTATCGATGCAATCCGAAGCTCAATCCCCACGCAGCAGTCAGATTTGTTCAACCGAACCGGTATTCGGCGGGCCGGCGCCGCGTCGCGTATCGCATGCGGTCGATGTCCGTTGGGGCGGGCAGCTCGTGACGATCGGCGGCGACGCGCCGGTGCGCGTGCAGTCGATGACGAACACCGACACGGCCGACGCGATCGGCACCGCGATCCAGATCAAGGAACTCGCGAACGCGGGCTCCGAGCTGGTGCGCATCACCGTCAACACGCCGGAGGCCGCGGCCGCCGTGCCGGCGATCCGCGAGCAGCTCGACCGGATGGGCGTGACGGTGCCGCTCGTCGGCGACTTCCATTACAACGGCCACCTGCTGCTGCGCGACTATCCGGGCTGCGCGGAAGCGCTGTCGAAGTACCGGATCAATCCGGGCAACGTCGGTCAGGGCGCGAAGCGCGACACGCAGTTCGCGCAGATGATCGAAGCGGCGATCAAGTACGACAAGCCGGTGCGGATCGGCGTGAACTGGGGCAGCCTCGATCAGGATCTGCTCGCGCGGATGATGGACGAGAATGCCGCGCGCGCGCAGCCCTGGGATGCGCAGAGCGTGATGTACGAGGCGCTGATCCAGTCGGCGATCGGCTCGGCCGAGCGCGCGGTCGAACTGGGCCTCGGGCGCGACCGCATCGTGCTGTCGTGCAAGGTCAGCGGCGTGCAGGACCTGATCGCGGTGTACCGCGAGCTCGCGCGGCGCTGCGGCTTCGCGCTGCACCTCGGTCTGACCGAAGCCGGCATGGGCTCGAAGGGCATCGTCGCCTCGACGGCGGCGCTCGGCGTGCTGCTGCAGGAAGGGATCGGCGACACGATCCGCATTTCGCTGACGCCGGAACCGGGCGCGCCGCGCACGGGCGAAGTGGTGGTCGGCCAGGAAATCCTGCAGACGATGGGCCTGCGCTCGTTCGCGCCGATGGTGATCGCGTGCCCGGGCTGCGGCCGCACGACGAGCACGCTGTTCCAGGAACTGGCGATGCAGATCCAGACGTATCTGCGCGAGCAGATGCCGGTGTGGCGCAAGGAATATCCGGGCGTCGAGAAGATGAACGTCGCGGTGATGGGCTGTATCGTCAACGGCCCGGGCGAGTCGAAGCACGCGAACATCGGCATCAGCCTGCCGGGCTCGGGCGAGAACCCGGCCGCGCCCGTCTTCATCGACGGCGAGAAGGTCAAGACGCTGCGCGGCGAGCGGATCGCCGAGGAATTCCAGCAGATCGTCAGCGACTACGTCGCACGCAATTACGGCCGCGCGGCGGCCACGAACTAATTCGTCCACACACAGATGACTGAACAGAAACGCAAGATCGAGAAGCTCACGGGCGTCAAGGGCATGAACGACATCCTGCCGCAGGATGCCGGCCTGTGGGAGTTCTTCGAGTCCACCGTGAAATCGCTGTTGCGCGCGTACGGCTATCAGAACATCCGCACGCCGATCGTCGAGCATACGCAGCTCTTCACGCGCGGCATCGGCGAAGTTACCGACATCGTCGAGAAGGAGATGTACAGCTTCACCGACGCGCTGAACGGCGAGCACCTGACGATGCGTCCGGAGAACACCGCGGCCGTCGTGCGCGCGGCGATCGAGCACAACATGCTGTACGACGGTCCGAAGCGCCTCTGGTACATCGGCCCGATGTTCCGTCACGAGCGTCCGCAGCGCGGTCGCTATCGCCAGTTCCATCAGGTCGGCGTCGAGGCGCTCGGCTTCGCGGGTCCCGATGCGGATGCCGAGATCATCATGATGTGTCAGCGTCTGTGGGACGACCTCGGCCTGACCGGCATCAAGCTCGAGATCAATTCGCTGGGCCTCGCCGAAGAGCGTGCGGCGCATCGCGTCGAACTGATCAAGTATCTCGAGCAGCACGTCGACGCGCTCGACGAGGATGCGAAGCGTCGTCTGTATACGAACCCGCTGCGCGTGCTCGACACGAAGAATCCGGCGCTGCAGGAGATTGCGCAGAATGCGCCGAAGCTGATCGACTTCCTCGGCGACACGTCGCGTGCGCACTTCGAGGGACTGCAGCGCCTGCTGCTCGCGAACAACATTCCGTTCAAGATCAATCCGCGGCTCGTGCGCGGCCTCGACTACTACAACCTGACCGTGTTCGAGTGGGTGACCGACAAGCTCGGCGCGCAGGGCACCGTCGCGGCCGGCGGCCGTTACGATCCGCTGATCGAGCAGCTCGGCGGCAAGCCGACGGCTGCGTGCGGCTGGGCGATGGGCATCGAGCGCATTCTCGAGCTGCTGAAGGAAGAGAACCTTGCGCCGGAGCAGGAAGGCGTCGATGTATACGTCGTGCACCAGGGCGACGCGGCGCGCGAGCAGGCCTTCATCGCGGCCGAGCGTCTGCGCGATACGGGCCTCGACGTGATCTTCCACTGCAGCGCCGACGGCGCGCCGGCAAGCTTCAAGTCGCAGATGAAGCGCGCCGATGCGAGCGGCGCCGCATTCGCGGTGATCTTCGGCGAAGAAGAGGTCGCGAACGGCACGGTGGGCGTGAAAGCGCTGCGCGGCACGGGCGGCGACGGGGAAAAGAACGCTCAGCAGACCGTACCGGTCGAAAGCTTGACCGAATTCCTAATCAATGCGATGGTTGCATCCGCCGAAGACGGCGACGACTGATCGCGCTGGCGTTCGCTCGACAAGAAAAGGCCTGAACAGGAAGGAATCGCTCGCCGATGAGTTATCACGACGAACAAGAATCGATTGAAAGTCTGAAAGCGTGGTGGGCCCGCTGGGGCAATCTCACCACGTGGATCGTCCTCGCGGCGCTCGTCGTCGCAGCCGGTTTCAACGGCTGGAACTACTGGCAGCGCCGTCAGGCCGCCGAAGCGTCGGGGCTGTACGAGCAGGTCCAGAAGGCCGCTGCCGCGAACGACAAGACGACGATCGCACGCGCGGCCGCCGACATGGAAGACAAGTACGGCCGCACCGCGTATGCACAGATGACGGCGCTGTCGGCCGCGAAGGTGCTGTACGCGGCGGGCGATACGGCCGGCGCGAAGGCGCAGCTGCAGTGGGCGGCCGATCACGCGAAGGACGACGAGTACAAGCAGATCGCGAAGTTGCGCCTTGCGTCGCTGCTGCTCGACGAAAAGGCGTACGACGCAGGGCTCGCGCTGCTGTCGGGCACGCCGATGGACGCATTCAAGGGCCTCGTGGCCGATCGCCGCGGCGATCTGCTCGCCGCGCAAGGCAAGACCGACGACGCGCGCACTGCCTACAAGCTCGCGCTCGACAGCCTGTCGAAGGACGACCAGTCGGCGCGCCAGCTCGTGCAGTTCAAGCTGGACGCGCTCGGCGGCTGAATCGCGGCCCCCTCAACCTCTTAACTCTGCTTCGCTAACCGATGAATTTGCTGAAACGTTACGCTGTGCCCGTTGCCTGCGCGGCGGCTGTCATGACATTGGCGGCCTGCTCGTCGTCGAAGGACGCGCGCCGCGTGCCGACGCCGCTCACCGAGTTCAAGCCCGTGATGGACGTGCAACAGGTCTGGAAGGCGAGCGTCGGCAAGGGCGGACGCTATCTGTTCTCGCCGGTGGCCGTCGGCGACGCCGTATTCGCGGCGGGCGAGAACGGCTCGGTCGAGAAGATCGACGCGAAGACGGGCCAGACCGTCTGGCGCACGAAGCTCGGCTCGGATCTGTCGGCGGGCGTCGGCAGCGACGGCAACCTGACCGCGGTCGGCGCGCTGAAGGGCGGCGTGTTCGTGCTCGGCCCGGACGGCAAGCAGTTGTGGAAGACCACGGTGCAGGGCGAGATCATTTCGCCGCCGCTCGTCGGCAACGGTCTCGTGATCGTGCGCACGATCGACGGCCAGGTGATCGCGTTCAACGCGCAGACGGGCGAGCAGAAGTGGAACTACCGCAACCGCGCGGTGCCGCTCAATCTGCGCGTGTCGGCCGGGATGACGTTCGCGGGCGACGCGGCCGTGCTCGCAGGTTTCCCGGGCGGCGGGCTCGTCGCGATCAACCTGCAGACCGGCGAGCCGTTCTGGCAGACGCCGGTGTCGTTCCCGAAGGGCGTGACCGAAGTCGAGCGGATCAACGACGTGAGCGGCCCGCCGACGCTGGTCGGCGCCGAAACCTGCGCCGTGACGTTCCAGGGTCAGCTCGGCTGCTTCGACGCGAACTCGGGGCGACCGCTCTGGGAAAAACCGTTCTCGAGCCGCAGCGGCCTCGCGCAGGACGATTCGGTCGTCACCGGCGGCGACGACTGGTCGATCGTCACGGCGTATGACGCGGCGACCGGCAATCCGCTGTGGCATAACGACAAGCTGAAGAGCCGCGACGTCGGCGTGCCCTATCTGCTCGGCCATGCGGTCGTGATGGGCGACTACCAGGGCTACGTGCACTTCCTGTCGCGCGAGGACGGCAGCTTCATCGCGCGGATGAAGACCGACGGCAGCGCGATCACGGCTGCGCCGGTGCTGGCCGGCAACACGCTCGTCGTGCAGACGAAGGACGGCGGCCTGTACGGCTTCCGTCCGCGCTGACGCGCAGCAGGTACGCGCCGCGCGGGCCCGCCCGCGCGCTGCGGCGTACGACATGAAGGCGGCCGGTGTTCCCGGCCGCTCGGTATTTGAAAGGCAGTTCGAAACGAAAGACGGACGGCGCGCACTGCGTGCCCGGCGCGCGCATCCGGCGCGGCGCGAATTCGTGATATTTTCATTCAGCGCAGCCGCCCGCAGCAGCGGGCCTCCCGCTGCTGCGCTTCACCGTAGACAACACAGATGAAACCGGTCATTGCCCTCGTTGGGCGCCCCAATGTGGGGAAATCCACGCTGTTCAACCGGCTCACGCGCTCGCGCGATGCGCTGGTGGCCGACTTGCCGGGCCTCACGCGCGATCGCCATTACGGCGAAGGGCGCGTCGGCGCGCGGCCGTATCTCGTCGTCGACACGGGCGGCTTCGAGCCCGTCGCGAAGGACGGGATCCTGCACGAGATGGCGCGTCAGACGCGGCAGGCCGTCGAGGAAGCCGACGTCGTCGTGTTCATCGTCGATGGCCGCAACGGCCTCGCGCCGCAGGACAAGTCGATCGCCGACTATCTGCGCAAGACGGGCCGGCCGATTTTCCTCGTCGTCAACAAGGCCGAGGGGATGAAGTACACGGCGGTCGCGACCGATTTCTACGAACTCGGGCTCGGCGATCCGCGCGCGATCTCGGCCGCGCACGGCGACGGCGTGACCGACATGATCAACGAGGCGCTGGAAGTCGCGTACGCCGACCAGCCGGAAGAAGAGGACGACAACGATCCGTCGCGCGGCATCAAGATCGCGATCGTCGGCCGGCCGAACGTCGGCAAGTCGACGCTCGTCAACGCACTGATCGGCGAGGACCGCGTGATCGCGTTCGACATGCCGGGCACGACGCGCGATTCGATCTACGTCGACTTCGAGCGTAACGGCAAGAAATACACGCTGATCGACACGGCCGGCCTGCGCCGCCGCGGCAAGGTGTTCGAGGCGATCGAGAAGTTCTCGGTCGTGAAGACGCTGCAGTCGATCTCCGATGCGAACGTCGTCATTCTTCTGCTGGATGCGCAGCAGGACATTTCCGATCAGGACGCGCATATCGCCGGCTTCGTCGTCGAGCAGGGCCGCGCGCTCGTGATCGGTGTGAACAAATGGGACGGGCTCGACGAGCACGCGCGCGAGCGCGCGAAGGCGGATTTGACCCGCAAGCTGAAATTCCTCGACTTCGCCAAGTCGCACTTCATTTCGGCCGCGAAGAAAACGGGCATCGGCGCGCTGATGCGCTCGGTCGACGATGCGTATGCGGCTGCCATGGCGAAGCTGCCGACGCCGAAGCTCACGCGCGCGCTGATCGAGGCCGTGGAATTCCAGCAGCCGCGCCGCCGCGGCCCCGTGCGACCGAAGCTGCGCTACGCGCACCAGGGCGGCCAGAATCCGCCGATCATCGTGATCCACGGCAACGCGCTCGACGCCGTGACGGAAACGTACAAGCGTTACCTGGAGAACCGTTTCCGCGAAACTTTCTCCCTGACCGGCACTCCATTGCGCATAGAGTTCCGTTCGTCGACCAACCCGTACGCGGACAAGGGCTGAAGCACGCCTGATACCCGCTTCCGGCAACGGATCGGCCGCATGGCCGACGCCGGGCGCGGCAGGCAAAATCAGCTATAGTGTAGCGATTGGCGCCGGATCTCTTTTTCTTCGTCGCCAATCCAGATCAACCTGCAAAAAAAAGATGGAGTACGCCATGAGCAACAAAGGGCAATTGTTACAAGACCCGTTTTTGAACGCACTGCGCAAGGAGCACGTGCCCGTTTCGATCTATCTCGTGAACGGCATCAAGCTCCAAGGGAACATCGAATCGTTCGACCAGTACGTCGTGTTGCTCCGTAATACGGTGACCCAGATGGTCTACAAGCACGCCATCTCGACGGTCGTGCCGGCGCGCCCGGTGAACTTCCACCCGGACGCGGAAGCCTCGTCCTAACCCATTGCAGCGGCCGGCATCCGGTCGCCGCGAGCGACCGATGCCAGCCGCCTTATCTTGACACCTGACAATTTGATCAACGCAGCGCTCGTCGGCATCGATTTCGGCAAGACCGATTTCGAAGCCAGTCTCGAAGAACTCAGTCTTCTCGCCTCCAGCGCCGGGGCGCATCCCGCCGTCACTCTCACGGGCCGCCGGTCCAGTCCCGATGCCGCGATGTTCATCGGCAGCGGCAAAGCAGACGAATTGCGGCTCGCGTGCGAAGCGCACGACGTCGACATCGTCATCTTCAATCACGCACTCGCGCCGGCTCAGCAGCGCAACCTCGAGCGCGCGCTCAACCGGCGCGTCGTCGATCGCACGAGCCTGATCCTCGACATCTTCGCGCAACGCGCGCGCAGCCACGAAGGCAAGCTGCAGGTCGAGCTCGCGCAGCTGCAATATCTGTCGACGCGGCTGATCCGCGCGTGGACCCACCTCGAGCGTCAAAAGGGCGGTATTGGCCTGCGCGGCCCCGGCGAGACGCAGCTCGAAACCGACCGCCGGCTGATCGGCGAGCGCATCAAGATGCTGAAGTCGCGGCTCGACAAGCTGCGCCGGCAGCACAGCACGCAGCGGCGCCAGCGCGCGCGCAGCGGCACGATGTCGGTGTCGCTCGTCGGCTATACGAACGCCGGCAAGTCGACGCTGTTCAATGCGCTGACGAAAGCGCAGGCCTACGCGGCCGATCAGCTGTTCGCGACGCTCGACACGACGTCGCGGCGCGTCTACCTCGGCGACGAAGTGGGTCAGATCGTCGTGTCCGACACGGTCGGCTTCATCCGCGAGCTGCCTCACCAGCTCGTCGCCGCGTTCCGCGCGACGCTGGAAGAAACGATCCACGCCGATCTGCTGCTGCACGTGGTCGACGCGTCGAGCGCGGTGCGGCTCGAGCAGATCGAGCAGGTCAACGGCGTGCTGCACGAGATCGGCGCGGACACGATCCGGCAGGTGCTGGTGTTCAACAAGATCGACGCCGTGCCCGAGCTGGCGGCCCGCGGCGACGCGGTCGAGCGGGACGAGTATGGTAATATTTCGCGCGTCTTTTTGAGCGCGCGCACCGGTCAGGGTCTCGACACGTTGCGCGCCGCCATCGCCGAGATCGCCTCCGCGGAACACCTGTCCGGCGCGACGTTGCCCAACGACGCGCTCGACGGCGCGCCCGCTGAACCGCACGAAGACCACACGATTTCCGAACACGGGCGCTAACCGGTCCCGGCCGGTTCGCCGGCGTCTAATCTGGTGAACAAACTCTGGTGAACGAATACAACGAGCGGAGTACCTGGCGGCGGATGCGCGCCTTGCTGTCGATCAACGATCCCCGCTGGGGGCGCGGCGAAGGCAATGGCAACGGCGGCTCCCGCCCGCGCGCGAACGAATCGAAGCGTCCGCCCGGCGGCGACGGCGACGGTCCGCCCGATCTCGACGAGATGTGGCGCAATTTCAACCGCCGCCTGAGCGGGCTGTTCGGCGGCAAGGGCGGCAACGGTTTCCGTCCCGATAACGGGCGCGCGGCGCGCGTCGGCGTCGGCATCGTGATCGGCGTGCTGATCGCCGTCTATGCCGGCAGCGGCCTGTTCGTCGTCCAGGAAGGTCAGACCGGCGTCGTGCTGCAGCTCGGCAAGCTGGCCGGCACGGTCGGCCAGGGCGTGCACTGGCGTGCGCCGTATCCGTTCGCGTCGCACGAGATCGTCGACACGACGCAGGTGCGCTCGATCGAGATCGGCCGCAACAACGTCGTGCGGCTCGCCAACGTCAAGGAAGCCGCGATGCTCACGCGCGATGCGGACATCGTCGACGTGCGCTTCATCGTCCAGTACCGCGTTCGCTCCGCCACCGACTATCTGTTCCGCAGCGTCGATCCCGAGCGCAGCGTGTCGCAGGCCGCGCAGGCGGCGGTGCGCGCGATCGTCGGCACGCGCAGCGCGGCCGACCTGCTGAGCCAGGATCGCGATGCGATGCGCGAGCAACTGTCGGCCGCGATTCAGCGCGATCTCGACCGTTATCGGACGGGCCTCGAAGTGACGGCCGTCACCATGCAGCGCGTCGCCGCGCCCGAGCAGACGCAGTCCGCCTATGCGGACGTCGCGAAGGCGCGCGACGAGCGCGAGGCCGCGAAGCGCGCCGCGCAGGCCTACGCGAGCGAGCTGCTGCCGAAGGCGCAGGGCGATGCCGCGAAGCTGATCGACGATGCGAAGGCCTATGCGGAGCGCGTCGTCACCGAAGCGCAAGGCGACGCGGAGCGTTTCACGCAGGTCTACGCCGCGTATTCGAAGGCGCCCGCGGTCGTTCGCGAACGGATGTACGTCGACACGATGCAGGAAATCTATTCGAACGCGACGAAGGTTTTCGTCGGCAACAACGGCAATAACGTCGTCTATCTGCCGCTCGACAAGCTCGTCGAGCAGCAGCGGCAAAACGCCGCGGCGTCGGCCGGCGCGGCGGCGGCCGATGCGGCCTCGGCACCGGCGGCCGCGTCGGGCGCCGCCGCCGCCGCCGCGACCGCGGCATCGACGCCGGCGGCCGCAGCGGCACCGGGCAGCGATGCGCTGCGATCGCGCGAAGCGTTCCGCAGCCGGTCGCGCGAAGACGATCTGAAGTAACGGGGAGCGCAGAACATGAATCGAATCGTTGCGCTCGTCGTCGCAATCGTGATCCTGGCTTTTGCCGCATCGTCGACCGTGCTGACCGTCGATCCGCGCCATATCGCCGTGCTGTCCGGCCGCGGCGGCGCGGAGCCCGAGCTCGCCGGCCCCGGCGTTCATTTCAAGCTGCCGCCGCCGCTGCAGACGGCCACGCTGGTCGATACGCGGCTGCAGTCGCTGGAATCGCCCGATCCGCTGCAGCTGGCAACCGAAGACAAGCACGATCTGCTGGTTTCGTATGCGGCGAAGTACCGGATCGGCGATCCGATGAAGTACTTCACGGCAACCGGCGGCGATCCGGCCGCGGCCGGCGAGCGGCTGGCCGGCGCGCTGAAGGGCGCGCTTGGCGACGCATTCGGCAAGCATGCGCTCGACGACGCGCTCGGCGCGCAGCGCGCGATCGCCGACGCTGCGCGCGACGCGGTACAGGCCAGCGCGGCAGCGCTCGGCATCGAGCTGGTCGACGTGCAGCTCACGCGCGTCGACTTGCCGGCCGCGCAGACCGATGCGGTCTATCAGCGCATGATCGGCGCGCTGCACGACCAGGCCGCGCAGGTGCGTGCCGACGGCGCAGCCGAGGTCGAGCAGATCAAGGCGGACGCCGAACGCGAGCAGCAGGCGGTGCTCGCGAACGCGTACAAGTCCGCGCAGACGATCAAGGGCGAGGGCGATGCGAAGGCGGCGACGATCGCCGCGGACGCGTTCGGCCGCGATCCGCAGTTCTACGAGTTCTACGCGAGCCTGCAGGCGTACCGGAAGACGTTCAAGCGCAACGACGTCATCGTCGTCGATCCCGACAGCGCGTTCTTCCGTTTCATGCGCAGCCCGACGGGCGGTGCCGCACCGGCGGCGCCTGCTCCCCGCAAACACTGAATCTGGGGTGCCGCGTCGTGCGGCACCGTCGCCCGCATGGATCTCGCTGCCTCGTTGTTGCTTGCCGTCGCGCTGATGCTGATCATCGAAGGGGCGTTCCCCTTCGTGTTTCCCGTCGCCTGGCGCGACACGTTTCGTAGAATAGCGGAGCGGCCGCCGCATCATATCCGGATCGGCGGGCTGATCGTGATGGCGCTCGGGCTCGTGCTGCTGCTGCTCGCCACCTGATCCCGGACGGCGCACCCGCCGTTCGTTCCCGTCCGATTCCGATTACCGATTCATCCGTCGGCGCGCGTGCCGCGCGCCGTTTCCTGTCGTAGGACCGTACCGATGTCGACCTGGTTACTTCCCGAGAATATCGCCGACGTACTGCCGTCGGAAGCGCGCAAGATCGAGGAGCTGCGCCGCAGGCTGCTCGATCGCTTCCGTTCGTACGGCTACGAGATGGTGATGCCGCCGCTGCTCGAATATCTCGAGTCGCTGCTGACGAGCGGCGGCGCCGATCTGCGCCTGCGCACCTTCAAGCTGGTCGACCAGCTTTCGGGCCGCACGCTCGGCCTGCGCGCCGACATCACGCCGCAGGTGGCGCGCATCGACGCGCATCTGCTGAACCGCCAGGGCGTCACGCGCCTCTGCTATGCGGGGCACGTCATGCATACGCGCCCGCGCGGCCTGCACGCGACGCGCGAGCAGATCCAGATCGGCGCGGAAATCTACGGTCATGCGGGACTGGAAGCCGATCTCGAGATCCAGCAGTTGATGCTCGATGCGCTGCATCTTGCCGGCCTGTCGCGGGTCCGCCTCGATCTGTGCCATGCGGGCGTGCTCGCGGCGCTGCTCGCGCGCGATACGCAGGCGGCCGCGCGCGGCGAAGCGCTCTACGACGCGCTATCGGGCAAGGACGTGCCGTTGCTGAACGAACTGACCGACGATCTCGGCGCCGACACGCGCGCGGCGCTGCGCGCGCTGCCGCACCTGTACGGCGACGCGAGCGTGCTCGACGAAGCGCGCCAGCGCCTGCCGGCGCTGCCCGAGATCGCGCGCGCGCTCGACGATCTCGCGCAGCTCGCGGCGCAGGCGAAGGGTGCGGAAGTCGCGATCGACCTGGCCGATCTGCGCGGTTACGCGTACCACAGCGGCGCGATGTTTACCGCGTATATCGACGGCGTGCCGAATGCGATCGCGCGCGGCGGCCGTTACGACCACGTCGGCCAGGCATACGGCCGCGCGCGTCCGGCGACCGGCTTCTCGCTCGACCTGCGCGAGCTCGCGCGGATTTCGCCGGTCGAGGCGCGCGGCACCGCGATTCTGGCGCCGTGGGCGCAGGACGATGCGCTGCGCGCGGCCGTGGCCGCGCTGCGCGACGCCGGCGAGGTCGTGATCCAGGCGCTGCCGGGCCACGATCACGTGCTCGACGAGTTCGCCTGCGACCGTTCGCTCGTCGAGCGCAACGGTGCGTGGGTGGTCGAGCCCCGCTAACAAGGCGTTCGCGAGCGGCAGTCGGCTGCATATCGTTGACGCGAAACGGAAAAATTCGGAATCGCTCGCGAACATAGGTAAAATACGTTTTTAACCAGCTAACGAATCAACATGTCTGCCAGCGCAGTGAACGTGACTCCCGGGCGCAACGTCGTCGTCGTGGGGACTCAATGGGGTGATGAAGGCAAGGGCAAGATCGTCGACTGGCTGACGGACCACGCTCAGGGCGTCGTGCGTTTCCAGGGCGGTCACAACGCCGGCCACACCCTCATCATCGGCGGCAAGAAGACGATCTTGCGCCTCATCCCGTCGGGCATCATGCGCGAAGGCGTCGCGTGCTACATCGGCAACGGCGTCGTTCTGTCCCCGGAAGCACTGTTCAAGGAAATCGGCGAGCTCGAAGAAGCCGGCGTGAACGTGCGCGACCGTCTGTTCATTTCCGAAGCCACGACGCTGATCCTGCCGTATCACATCGCGATCGACCAGGCGCGCGAAGCGCGCAAGGGCGCGGGCAAGATCGGCACGACGGGCCGCGGCATCGGCCCCGCGTACGAAGACAAGGTCGGCCGCCGCGCGCTGCGCGTGCAGGACCTGTTCGACGCGAAGACCTTCGCCGATCGCCTGCGCGAAAACCTCGATTTCCACAACTTCGTGCTGACGCAGTACCTCGGCGGCGCAGCCGTCGATTTCCAGGCGACGCTCGACACGATGCTCGGCTATGCCGACCGCCTGAAGCCGATGGTGGCTGACGTGTCGCGCCGTCTGTACGACGCGAACAACGCGGGCCAGAACCTGCTGTTCGAGGGCGCGCAGGGCACGCTGCTCGACATCGATCACGGCACCTATCCGTTCGTCACGTCGAGCAACTGCGTTGCCGGTGCGGCCGCGGCGGGCGCGGGCGTCGGTCCGCAGAAGCTGAACTACATCCTCGGCATCACGAAGGCATACTGCACGCGCGTCGGCTCGGGTCCGTTCCCGAGCGAGCTGTACGATGCCGACAATCCGAAGCGCCAGGATCAGGTCGGCGTCACGCTCGCGAACGTCGGCAAGGAATTCGGCTCGGTCACCGGCCGTCCGCGCCGCACCGGCTGGCTCGACGCGGCCGCGCTGCGCCGCTCGATCCAGATCAACGGCGTGTCGGGCCTCTGCATGACGAAGCTCGACGTGCTCGACGGTCTCGATGAAGTCCGACTGTGCGTCGGCTACAAGATCGACGGCAAGGACGCCGACATCCTGCCGCGCGGCGCCGCCGATGTCGCACGCTGCGAACCGGTGTACGAAACGTTCGAAGGCTGGAAGGAAAGCACGGTCGGCATCAAGACGTGGGACGCGCTGCCGACGAACGCGCAGGCTTACCTGACGCGCGTCCAGGAAGTGGCCGGCGTGCCGATCGACATGGTGTCGACCGGCCCGGACCGCGACGAAACGATCCTGCTCCGCCATCCGTTCAAGGTGTAATTTCCAGATGACGCAGCAAAACACGATCAAGGCGGCCGACCTGATGACGGATCCGCGTAACGACGACAAGAACCTCTGGGTGGGCTGGGACGAATATCACCGGCTCATCGAACTGCTCGCGCTGCAGGTGCACGAGTCGGGCTGGAAGTTCGACCAGATCCTGTGCCTCGCGCGCGGCGGCCTGCGTGTCGGCGATCAGCTTTCGCGCATCTACGACGTGCCGCTCGCGATTCTCGCGACGAGTTCGTACCGCGAAGCGGCCGGCCGCGAGCAGGGCGAGCTCGACATCGCGCAGTACATCACGATGACGCGCGGCAACCTCGCGGGCAACGTGCTGCTCGTCGACGATCTGGTCGACTCGGGCGTCACGCTCGCGCGCGTGCAGGAGCACCTGAAGGAGCGTTATCCGGCCGTCACGGCGGTGCGCTCGGCGGTGCTCTGGTACAAGGGTTGCTCGAAGGTCAAGCCCGACTACCACACGCAGTTCCTGCCGACGAACCCGTGGATCCATCAGCCGTTCGAGGAGTGGGACACCGTGCGTCCGCACAACCTCGAAGCGTGGATCAAGCGCGGTCGCGCGCAGCGCGACGGCGCGGGCGCGTAAGCGCGCCGGTCTATCGACGAAAGCCTCGTACGGCGCCGCTTGCGGCGCCGTTTTCGTTTGCGGGCCGGGCGCCCGCCGTGCAGTCGCGCCGTGCGCCCCCGCCGTGCACCCCGATAGGCAGACGGTGCGACCCCGGCTATGATGGCAGCCCTGCCACAGCTCGCGCCGCAATGCATGTGCGCGATCGGTTACGTGGCTTCGGGGCAACACGGCGGCGCGGTGTTTGCGGGACGCGCGGGTAGAATAGCGCTCGTTTTGTCCGAATCCGGACCCGATTATTACGCTTCATATGAACGATACGACCCACGCGGCCGACGCCGCTCACGCGCCGCACCCGATGCACCAACACTCGCTGCGGGCGCTGGCGATAGCGGCCATCGGCGTGGTGTTCGGCGACATCGGCACGAGCCCGTTGTATTCGCTGAAGGAGGCGTTCAGCCCCGCGCACGGGATTCCGCTCACGGAAAGCTCGATCCTCGGCGTGATCTCGCTGCTGTTCTGGGCGATCATCCTCGTGGTCGGCGTCAAATATCTGCTGTTCGTGATGCGTGCCGACAACAACGGCGAGGGCGGCGTGCTCGCGCTGATGGCGCTGTCGCTGCGGCCGCTCGACCCGAAGACGCGTGTCGCGGGCGCGCTGATGGCGCTCGGCATCTTCGGCGCGTGCATGTTCTACGGCGACGCGGTCATCACGCCGGCGATTTCGGTGATGTCGGCGGTCGAAGGTCTCGAGATCGCGACGCCGCATCTGTCGCATCTGGTGCTGCCGATCACGATCGTGATTCTGATCGCGCTGTTCTGGATCCAGCGTCACGGCACGGCAACGGTCGGCAAGCTGTTCGGCCCGATCATGGTGCTGTGGTTCATCGCGATCGCGGCGCTCGGCGTGTACCACATCGTGCGTGCGCCCGGCATCGTCGCGGCGATCAATCCGTACTACGCAGCGTCGTTCATGTCCGAGCATTTGCTGCAGGCCTATGTCGTGCTCGGTTCCGTCGTGCTGGTGCTGACCGGTGCGGAAGCGCTCTATGCGGACATGGGCCACTTCGGCGCGAAGCCGATCCGCCTCGCCGCATACGGGCTCGTGATGCCGTCGCTGGTGCTGAACTACTTCGGGCAGGGCGCGTTGCTGATCCAGAATCCGCGCGCGATCGAAAACCCGTTCTTCCTGCTCGCGCCCGACTGGGCGCTGCTGCCGCTCGTCGTGCTGTCGACCGTCGCGACCGTGATCGCGTCGCAGGCGGTGATCTCCGGCGCCTATTCGTTGACGTCGCAGGCGATCCAGCTCGGCTATGTGCCGCGCATGAAGGTGCTCCACACGTCCGAACTCGCGATCGGCCAGATCTACGTGCCGCTCGTGAACTGGCTGCTGCTGTTCGTGATTCTCTGCATCGTGATCGGCTTCAAGAGCTCCGACAACCTCGCGGCCGCGTACGGGATCGCGGTGACCGCGACGATGGTGATCACGACCGTGCTCGCATGCGTCGTGATGGTGAAGGTGTGGAACTGGAACCGGCTGCTGGTCGGCGCGATCATCGCCGTCTTCCTGACGATCGATCTCGGCTTTTTCGGCGCGAACCTGCTGAAGGTCGCGCAGGGCGGCTGGCTGCCGCTCGGCATCGGCGCGCTGCTGTTCTTCCTGCTGATGACCTGGTACAAGGGCCGCCACATCGTGAAGGAACGCACGGCCGCCGACGGCATTCCGCTCGAGCCGTTCCTGCAGGGGCTGCTCGCACATCCGCCGCACCGCGTGTCGGGCACCGCGATCTATCTGACGGGCAACGACAAGCTCGTGCCCGTGAGCCTGCTGCATAACCTGAAGCACAACAAGGTGTTGCACGAGCGCACGCTGTTCATGACGTTCGTCACGCGCGACATCCCGTACGTGCGCGACGACAAGCGGCTGAGCGCGCGCGACGCCGGCGGCGGCCTGTACATCGTGAAGGCCGAGTACGGGTTCAACGAGACGCCGGACGTGAAGGCCGTGCTCGAAGAGTTCGGCCGCACGCACGACATGACGTTCGAGCTGATGGACACATCGTTCTTCCTCGCACGCGAGACGGTCGTGCCGACGCAGCTGCCCGGCATGTCGATCTGGCGCGAGCGCGTGTTCGCGTGGATGCACCAGAACGCCGCGAAGCCGACCGACTTCTTCGCGATTCCGGCGAACCGCGTCGTCGAGCTCGGCACGAAGATCGAGATCTGAGCGCCACGAGGCGTGCGCGATCGCGCATGCCGCTTGACGGCTCGCTCGCCGAGACGCTGCGCCAACAAAAAGCCCGCCTGACGGCGGGCTTTTCTCATTGCGGCACGGTCCGCACGCTCAGCGTTGCTTGAGCTTCGCGAACGCGGCGGCCATCGCGCCAGCCGGTTCCGGTTCGCGCGCGCGGGGCGGGCGGGCGCCGCCGCGCGCGGCGGTGCCGCGTTCCTGCGCGCCGCGCGACGACAGGCCGGGCGCCGCTTCGTCGTCGAGCCGCATCGTCAGCGAGATGCGCTGGCGCTTCACGTCGACGTCGAGCACCTTGACCTTCACGACCTGGCCGGCCTTCACGACTTCGTGCGGATCCTTGATGAACTTCGTCGACATCGCGGATACGTGGACGAGCCCGTCCTGATGGACGCCGATGTCGACGAACGCGCCGAATGCGGCAACGTTCGTCACGACGCCTTCGAGCGTCATGCCCGGCACGAGGTCCGACACCTTCTCGACGCCTTCGCGGAACGTCGCGGTCTTGAACTCGGGGCGCGGATCGCGGCCGGGCTTCTCGAGCTCGGACAGGATGTCGCGCACCGTCGGCAGGCCGAAACGTTCGTCGACGAATTCGGCGGGCGACAGGCCCGACAGCGCGTCGCGATTGCCGAGCACGTCGTCGATGCGCTTGTTGATCTTCGCGAGGATCCGTTCGACGACCGGATACGCCTCCGGGTGCACCGACGAGCGGTCGAGCGGATTCTCGCCGCCGTTGATCCGCAGGAAGCCGGCGGCCTGCTCGAACGTCTTGTCGCCGAGGCGCGGCACCTTGCGCAGGTGCTCGCGCGACGGGAACGGGCCGTTCGCGTCGCGGTAGTCGACGATGTTGCGTGCGAGCGTCGCGTTCAGCCCCGACACGCGCGCGAGCAGCGGCGCCGATGCGGTGTTGGCGTCGACGCCGACCGCGTTCACGCAGTCTTCGACGACCGCGTCGAGCGAGCGCGCGAGCTCGCGCTGATTCACGTCGTGCTGGTACTGGCCGACGCCGATCGCCTTCGGCTCGATCTTCACGAGCTCGGCGAGCGGATCCTGCAGCCGGCGCGCGATCGACACGGCGCCGCGCAGCGATACGTCGAGTTCCGGGAATTCCTTGGCCGCGAGTTCGGACGCCGAGTAGACCGACGCGCCGGCTTCCGACACGACGATCTTCTGCAACCGCAGTTCGGGGTGCTTCGCGATCAGTTCGCTCGCGAGCTTGTCGGTTTCGCGCGACGCGGTGCCGTTGCCGATGCTGATCAGTTCGGCCTGCGTCTGCGCGGCGAGGCGCGCGAGCTTCGCGATCGAGCCGTCCCAGTCGCGACGCGGTTCATGCGGATAGATCGTGTCCGTCGCGAGCAGCTTGCCGGTGCGGTCGACGACGGCGACCTTCACGCCGGTGCGCAGGCCGGGGTCGAGACCGATCACGGCCTTCGGGCCGGCAGGCGCCGCGAGCAGCAGATCCTTCAGGTTGCGCGCGAAGACGCGGATCGCTTCGGTTTCGGCCGTTTCGCGCAGCTGCGTCAGCAGCTCGTTCTCGATGTGCGGCTGAACCTTCACGCGCCAGCACCAGCGGCACACGTCGCTCAGCCATTTGTCGGCCGGGCGATTCTGGTTCGCGATGCCGAAATGGCGCGCGATCATCGCTTCGCCGGGATGTGGCACCTGCGCGTCGAGTTCCTCGCCGAGGCCCAGCCGGATCGTCAGCACGCCGGCGTTGCGGCCGCGGAACAGCGCGAGCGCGCGGTGCGACGGCACGGTCTTCAGCGTCTCCGCGTAGTCGTAATAGTCGCGGAATTTCTCGCCTTCTTCGTTTTCCTTGCCCTCGACGACCGCCGACGACACGACGCCGCGATCATGCAGATAGTCGCGCAGCTTGCCGAGCAACTCGGCCGTCTCGCCGAACTGTTCCGACAGGATGTCGCGCGCGCCATCGAGCGCGGCCTTCACGTCGGCGACGCCCTTGTCGGCATCGACGTACGCGGCCGCTTCGGTTTGCGGATCGAGCATCGGATTGGCGAGCAGCGCCTGCGCGAGCGGCTCGAGACCCGCTTCCCGCGCGATCTGGGCGCGCGTGCGGCGCTTCGGCTTGTACGGCAGATAAAGGTCTTCGAGCACCTGTTTGCTGTCGGCCGCATCGATTGCCGCACGCAGTTCGTCGGTCAGCTTGCCCTGTTCCTCGATGCTCGACAGGATCGCCGCGCGGCGATCCTCGAGTTCGCGCAGATACAGGAGGCGCTCTTCGAGCTGGCGCAGTTGCGTGTCGTCCAGGTTGCCGGTCGCTTCCTTCCGATACCGGGCAATGAACGGAACGGTCGAGCCTTCGTCGAGAAGTTGCACCGCGGCCGCGACCTGGCGCGGCTGGACGGACAGTTCGGTGGCGATGCGCTGTACGATCTTGAGTGCTACGGTTTCCGTCATGTCGTTGATGAGCTTCTGCCTGCTGAAATCGCGGCGCGGGCCGGCATGCCCGGCGCGGCGGGCTGCATGGCGGGCCCGCCGGACCAGATGCCGCGGGTGAGTGAAGCGGGGCATTTTGCCATAAATGGCAGAGCGTCCAGCCGGCGGTGATAGAATTTGACACATGTCCCGCAGCTTTCCTACGACGTTGCCAACTTCCCGTTTTTCTCTCGTCGCGCTCGGCGCAGCGCTTGCCGCCGCTTTGTCCGTCGGCACGTCCGGCGTGTACGCGCAGGCCTCGACCGTCACGGCCGATAGCGCCGCGTCGGCGCCTGCCGCGCCCGGTCTCGCGGACGATTTCGCCGCCCGTCAAAAAGTGCTCGATCAACGTTCCGCGGAAAACGATTATCGTTATGCGGTGGCCGAGCACGATTGCTACAGCCGGTTCTTCGTCAATCACTGCCTGGGCGTCGCGCGCGACAAGATGCGCGAGGAGCGCGCGAGCATCCGGCAGGCGCAGCTCGCGCTCGACGACGAGCAGCGTGCGGTGCGTGCGAAGCAGCGCGACGAGCAGATCGCGCTGAAGCAGGCGCAGAACGCGGCGGAGGCGCCGCAGCGCGCCGCGAACGAGGCGGCGAACGCGGCCGCGTTCCGCGACAAGCAGGAGCAGAATGCGTTGAAGCAGGCGCAGCGCGGCGCGGAGGCGCCGCAGCGCGCGGCGAACAAGCAGGCGTACGACCAGAAGCAGGCCGATTTCCAGCGCAAGCTCGACGAGGCGCACGCCCAGGCCGCGCAGAAGGCGCAGGCGCGTGCGGAGAACGCGGCGCGCTACGAGCAGAAGCAGAAGGAGGCCGCGCAGCACAAGGCCGAGGTCGAGCAGCGTCAGCGGGAAGCGGCCGAGAAGGCCAAGCAGCAGCAACAGCAGGGGCAGTAACGTGTTGAGTTGATCCGGAAACAGCTCGTGCGCGTCGGCACGCCGGTCGGCGCGCTGCTTCGATGAGGAGGCGTATATGCAAAATCGTCACGCGGAACAGCAGCAGGAATTGCACAACCGTTTGGCTGCATTGCAGGAACAGCACCAGCAGCTCGCTCGCGAGATCGAACTGAAGGAAGGCCGCTCCGATATCGACGACCTCACGTTGCACAGGCTGAAGAAGGAAAAGCTGCTGGCCAAAGACAAGATCATCATGCTGCAATCGCAGCTCGAACCGGATAAGCGCGCCTGAGCGCGGCCTGGCAAGCGCCGGCGCCGCCCGGGCGCTGGATACAGGAACGCTTGCCTTGAATTCACCGCTTGAAGCCACCCCCGATGCCCGGCGCGACGCGTCGCCCGGGCGCGTTCGTGCGTCCGAAGGCACCTTCGAACTGAGCCGCAAGCGCGTCGACGAACTCGACGCGATTTTCGGCGACGGCGGGTTGCTGGCGCGCGCGCTCGACGGCTATCGTCCGCGCGCATCGCAGATCGAGATGGCGCGTGCGGTCGCGTCCGCGATGGAGGCGTCCGCGCGCCGGATGCCGGAGCCGGAAATCTTCGAAGCGCGCAAGCGGCCGGCGCGCCGGCTCGGCGAAACGGGCGGCGGGCGCGGCGGGGGCGGTGCGGCCGACGCCGGCGTGAGCGACGCCGCGAACGAAGCGGACGCCGATGCCGGCGACAACACGCTGATCGTCGAGGCCGGCACCGGCACGGGCAAGACCTATGCGTATCTCGTCCCCGCGATGCTGTGGGGCGGCAAGGTGATCGTGTCGACCGGCACCAAGCATCTGCAGGACCAGCTGTTCCTGCGCGACATTCCGACCGTGCGCAACGCGCTCGCGGTGCCGGTGACGGTCGCGATGCTGAAGGGCCGCGCGAACTATCTGTGCCACTACTATCTGCAGCGCACCGCGGACAACGGCCGCCTGCCGTCGCGGCAGGACACCGCGTATCTGCAGGAGATCGTCCGTTTCGCGAAGATCACGAAAAGCGGCGACAAGGCCGAGCTCGCGAGCGTGCCGGAGACGGCGCCCGTATGGTCGATGGTCACGTCGACGCGCGACAACTGCCTCGGCCAGGAGTGTCCGCACTACAAGGAATGCTTCGTGATGCAGGCGCGGCGCGAAGCGCAACAGGCCGACATCGTCGTCGTCAACCATCATCTGTTCTTCGCGGACATCATGCTGCGCGACACCGGCATGGCCGAGCTGCTGCCGAATGCGAACACGGTGATTTTCGACGAAGCGCATCAGCTGCCGGAGACGGCGACGCTGTTTTTCGGCGAGACGCTATCGACGACGCAGATTCTCGAACTTGCGCGCGATACGGTCGCCGAGGGCCTCAGTCACGCGCGCGACGCCGTCGAATGGGTAAAGCTCGGCGGCGCGCTCGAACGCGCGGCGCGCGACGTGCGGCTCGCGTTCGCCGACGATCAGATCGTGCGGATGTCGCTCGCGCAACTCGGCGACGATCATCCGCTGTTCGCCGCGCTCGATGCGCTCGAAGCGGCGCTCGACGCGCTGGCTTCTGCGCTCGCGAGTCAGGCCGAGCGCGCGGAATCGCTCGGCGCGTGCCTGCGTCGCGCGCGCGAGCTGCAGGATCTGCTCGCGGGCTGGGTCGCGCCCGGCGCGGCCGAGGCCGCTGCGCAGGCCGATGCGGCGGCCGCCGGCGAGGCGGCAGCCGCGGCCGGCGATCCGAACGAGAAGGTGCGCTGGGTCGAGGTGTTCGCGCATACGGTGCAGCTGCACGAAACGCCGCTGTCGGTGGCGCCGATCTTCGCGAAGCAGCGCGCGGGCGTGCCGCGCGCGTGGATCTTCACGTCGGCGACGCTGTCGGTGCGCGGCGACTTCACGCACTACGCGGCGCAGATGGGCCTGAGCTCGCGCCGTTCGATGACGCTCGCGAGCCCGTTCGACTACCAGACGCAGGGGCTGCTGTACGTGCCGCGCAATCTGCCGCAGCCGTCGTCGCCCGCGTTTACCGATGCCGTGTTCGATGCGGCGCTGCCGGCGATCGAGGCCTCGGGTGGCGGCGTGTTCATGCTGTGCACGACATTGCGTGCGGTCGACCGGATCGCCTCGAAACTGCGCGACGTGATCGAATCGCGCGGCTGGAACACGCCGCTGCTCGTGCAGGGCGATGCGAGCCGGACCGAACTGCTCGATCGCTTCCGTGCGTACGGCAACGCGATCCTCGTCGGCAGCCAGAGCTTCTGGGAAGGCGTCGACGTGCGCGGCGATGCGCTGTCGCTCGTCGTGATCGACAAGCTGCCGTTCGCGCCGCCCGACGATCCGGTGCTGGCCGCGCGGCTCGACGCGCTCGCGAAGAAGGGCTTGAGCCCGTTCGCCGTGCATCAGCTGCCGCAGGCCGTCATCACGCTGAAGCAGGGCGCCGGGCGGCTGATCCGTGCGGAGACCGATCGCGGCGTGCTGATGATCTGCGACACGCGGCTCGTCGACAAGCCGTACGGCCGCCGGATCTGGCAGAGCCTGCCGCCGTTCAAGCGCACGCGCGAAATCGCGGTCGTGCAGGACTTCTTCGACGAGCAGCGCGCCGCGCGTCGCGCCTGACGGCAAGGGCGGCCCGTGCGGCCGCCGCCGGTCGCATCGCCGTCGGCCGGCGTCTCGCACCAATGAAAAACCCGGCTCGCAGGCCGGGTTTTTCTATGGCTGCCGCGTTCGCGCGGCATGCGGCATCGCTCAGAACTGCCACCACGACTTCTTCGTGCCGGGACGCGCGCGGCCCGTGATGTAGGGGCTGTCCGGGAACGTGCCCGCGAGCACGCGCTTCGTGTCTTCGGCGAGCTGCGGCTGATTCAGCTTTTGGTACGACAGGACCATGATGTGCAGCGCGTCCTCGATGGCCGGCGCGCCCTTGTAGTCCTTGATCGCGAGCTGTGCGCGGTTGATGGCCGCGACATACGCGCCGCGCCGGTAGTAGTAGTCGGCCGCATGCACTTCGTGCGACGCGAGCGCGTTCACGATGTAGCGCATCCGTGCCGCTGCGTCGGGCGCGTATTTGCTCTTCGGATAGCGATCGACGACGACCTTGAACGCGTCGTAGGACTCGCGCAGCGCCTGCGGGTCGCGCTCGCTCATGTCCTGCCCGGAGAAGCGGCCGAACAGCCCGAGATCGTCGTTGAAGTGGATCATCCCTTTCAGGTAGTACGCGTATGCGATGTCGGGATGATCGGGGTGGAGCTGGATGAAGCGGTCGACGGCCTGATCGGCGGCGGCCGGTTCGTTGTCCTTCCAGTTGCAGTACGCGACGTTGATCTGCGCCTGCTGCGCGAAATGGCCGAACGGATCGCGACCTTGCAGCGCCTCGAAATATTTCGCGCACTTGCCCCAGTCGCCGCCGGACAGGGCGTCCTGGGCCTCTGAGTATAATTTGTTGTTCGACCAGGTAGCCGTCTCGTCCTGCTTCTGCGGCAAGCCGTGGCAGCCGGCGATGAGGGCCGCGGCCGCTACCGCCGCAGCCCGGGCGGCGACGGTTTTAGCCGTGCGTTTGGTCGAATTCGTCATGCTCGCATGTCCTAGCTTCAAGTCTCGGTGACCCAGTCTAAATGACCCGTTCAAGTTCGCAGAATGCCCGCTCGGGCACGTCAAATCGCGAAGATTATAGCCCAAGCGATCGGCCCGCCGACGCTGCCCTCGGGGATTCCCTCGACGACGATCTGATCGGCGACGCGTTGCAGCCGCCTGTTGCGCCGTCCGGCGGCGGCGACGATGCGCCGCGCGTTGTCGAAGTGCCCGCGTCGCTCGCGGGCGAGCGTCTCGACAAGGCGCTTGCCCAGTTGTTTCCCGAATTCTCGCGCAGCCGGCTGCAGAGCTGGATCGATGCGCAGCGTGTGCGCGTCGACGGCGCGCCGGCGAAGATCCGCCAGCCGGTGCCGCTCGGCGCGACGATCGAGCTCGTGCCCGATCTGCTGCCCGAACAGCTTGCGTTCACACCCGAGCCGGTGCCGCTCGACATCGTCTACGAAGACGACGCGCTCGTCGTCATCAACAAGCCGGCCGGGCTCGTGGTGCATCCCGCGGCCGGCAACTGGAGCGGCACGATCCTGAACGGGCTGCTGCATCGCTACGGCGACGCCGCGGCCGGCCTGCCGCGCGCGGGCATCGTGCATCGGCTCGACAAGGAGACGTCCGGCCTGATGGTGATCGCGCGCACACTGGCCGCGCAGACCGATCTCGTGCGCCAGCTGCAGGCGCGCACGGTCAAGCGCCGCTATTTCGCGCTCGTGTGGGGCGCGATGCCCGACGAAGGGACGATCGACGCGCCGATCGGGCGCGATCCGCGCGAACGCACGCGCATGGCCGTCGTCACCGGCGCGTCGGGCAAGCCGGCGCGCACGCATTTCCGCACGGTTGACACATGCCTGTGGCACCGTCAGCCGGTGTCGGCGATCCAGTGCGATCTCGAAACGGGCCGCACGCACCAGATCCGCGTGCATTGTTCGCATGTCGGGCATCCGCTGCTCGGCGATCCGGTGTACGGACGTGCGCGCGGCAAGCGCTCGGTCGCGCCGCTGCCGGGCGGCTTCGCGCGGCAGGCGCTGCACGCGTGGCGGCTCGGGCTCGTGCATCCGGTCACGGGCAGTGCGATGCAGTGGCGCTGTACGCTGCCCGACGACATGACCGCGCTCGTCGAGGCGCTCGGTTTCGGGCAGAACGACGAGGAATTCGACGACGACGGCATCGACGACGATTTCGGCGGCGATTACCACGACGAAGCGTCGTATCCGGACGACGAGAGGGAGTAAAGCCGATGACGAACCCCACGCCGCTGAGCTGGCGGGACTGCGTGCTGCCGGACTGGCAGGTGTCGCCGCGCGTGCGCGCGTTGATCACGACGCGCGACGGCGGCGTCAGCGAAGGGCCGTACGGCCGCTGGCAGGACGGTGCCGCGCTGCCGGGCGGCATGAATCTCGGCTTGCATACCGGCGACGATCCCGCGCATGTCGCGCAGAACCGCGCGCGACTGCTCGCGCTGACCGGGCGTCCGCGCGCCGCGTGGCTCGAGCAGGTGCACGGCGCGCAGATCGTGCGCGCGGACGAAGTGATCGCGTCGGCCGGCGACTGCGCGACGCCGGTGCAGGCCGACGCGAGCGTCACCGATCGCGCGGGCGCCGTGTGCGTCGTGATGGTGGCCGACTGCCTGCCCGTGTTGCTGTGCGATGCGCACGGCCGCGCGGTGGGCGCCGCCCATGCGGGCTGGCGCGGGCTCGCGGCCGGCATCGTCGAGCAGACGGCCGCGCGTGTCGCGGCGCTGGCCGGCGGCGCCGCGGCCGACGTCCATGCGTTTCTCGGCCCGGCGATCGGGCCGCGCGCGTTCGAAGTCGGTGCGGACGTGCGCGACGCGTTTCTCGACACGGCCACGCAGTCGGAGCATGATGAAACCGGTCGTGCGTTCGTCGCGATCGACGGCGCGCCGGGCAAGTATCTGGCCGATCTGTACGCGCTTGCGCGCGTGCGTGTCGCGCGGGCCGGCGTCGTGCACGTGAGCGGCGGCGACGCATGCACGCTCACCGAGCGCGCGCGTTTCTATTCGTATCGCCGCGACCGCGTGACGGGCAGGATGGCCGCGGCGATCTGGCTGGCCGATTGACCGATGCGTGCACAGCGTGTCTGCTGCGCCGCGCAATCGATTTATCTCGATATTGATGCGGCAATGGTGGGCAGTATGCTTGACCGATTGAAAAATCCGGGAGTCGCGTTGGACAAAATGTTTTATGTTTCCCCGAAACCCTTGTCCCGCCTGTTTTCCGCCGATTATTGCGGTGTTCGAATGTTCGGTGGTTTGACGCACGGCTTCACATGGGGAAAACGATAATGATAAAAATACCGCACTGCGGCAGAATCTGGAGACGCCTCTCCAGGGCATGACGGCCCGGCTCGCAGCCGGCATGCCGCGCGCGAGCAGGATTTCGCGATTGACGCTCACGAATCACCGGTAAGGCAGGTAATGACAGCATCGAAAAATTCGTCGACGTCCGCTGCGGCGGGCACTTCCGCGGGCAATACGGGATTCGGTTCCGCGGCGCAGCCGATGCAGCAGATGTTCGAAGCTTGGCTGAACGCATGGCGCGATTTTGCCGATCCGGCGCGTGCCGCGACTGCGTCGGCTGCCGTCAATCCGTTCGCTACGTTCCAGTTTCCGAAGTCGTTCCCGTTCCAGATGCCGTCGATGCCCGATTTCGGCGCGATGGCGTCGCCGTTCGCGGGGCTCACGCTGCCGGTCGCGGCGATTCCGCCCGAGCGGCTGCAGAAGCTGCAGGCCGACTATGCGCGCGACTGCGTCGCGCTGATGCAGCAGGCGGCCGCAGCGAAGCTCGAGGCTCCCGAACTGAAGGATCGGCGCTTCAGCGGCGACGCATGGAAGGCATCGCCGGCCCATGCATTCGCGGCCGCGTGGTATCTGCTCAATGCACGCTATCTGCAGGAACTCGCCGACGCGCTCGAGACCGATCCGAAAACGCGCGAGCGCATCCGTTTCGCCGTGCAGCAGTGGACGGCCGCCGCCGCGCCGAGCAACTTCCTCGCGCTGAATCCCGATGCGCAGAAGTCGATTCTCGAAACGCAGGGCGAAAGCCTGCGGCAGGGGATGATGAACTTGCTGGGCGATCTGCAGCGCGGCAAGATTTCGCAGACCGACGAATCGCAATTCGTCGTCGGCAAGAATCTCGGGTGCGCGGAAGGCGCGGTCGTCTACGAGAACGACTTGATCCAGCTGATCCAGTACACGCCGAAGACGGCGAAGGTGTTCGAGCGGCCGCTGCTGATCGTGCCGCCGTGCATCAACAAGTTCTACATCCTCG
The DNA here is from genome assembly GCF_000959525.1 of Burkholderia multivorans ATCC BAA-247. Classification (NCBI taxonomy): domain Bacteria; kingdom Pseudomonadati; phylum Pseudomonadota; class Betaproteobacteria; order Burkholderiales; family Burkholderiaceae; genus Burkholderia; species Burkholderia multivorans. The sequence goes on along the minus strand of NZ_CP009832.1, from coordinate 1,989,175 downwards.
ATCTGCAGCCCGAGAACTCGCTCGTCGCGCACGCGGTGTCGAGCGGCCATCAGGTGTTTCTCGTGTCGTGGCGCAATGCCGATGCGTCGGTCGCGCACAAGACGTGGGACGACTACATGAACGAAGGGCTGCTCGCCGCGATCGACGCGGTGCAGCAGGTGAGCGGACGCGAACAGATCAATACGCTCGGCTTCTGCGTCGGCGGCACGATGCTCGCGACCGCGCTCGCGGTGCTCGCTGCGCGCGGCGAACATCCGGCCGCGTCGATGACGCTGCTCACCGCGATGCTCGATTTCTCCGATACGGGCGTGCTCGACGTGTTCGTCGACGAGGCGCACGTGCAGATGCGCGAGCAGACGATCGGCGGCAAGAACGGGACGCCGCCCGGGTTGATGCGCGGCGTCGAATTCGCGAACACGTTCTCGTTCCTGCGCCCGAACGATCTCGTCTGGAACTACGTCGTCGACAACTACCTGAAGGGCCGCACGCCGGCGCCGTTCGACCTGCTGTACTGGAACAGCGATTCGACGAGCCTGCCGGGGCCGATGTACGCGTGGTACCTGCGCAATACGTATCTCGAGAACAAGCTGCGTGAGCCGGGCGCGCTGACCGTCTGCGGCGAGCCGGTCGATCTGTCGCGCATCGACGTGCCGACCTTCATCTACGGGTCGCGCGAGGATCACATCGTGCCGTGGCAGACGGCCTATGCGTCGACGTCGATCCTGACGGGCCCGCTGAAGTTCGTGCTCGGCGCCTCGGGCCACATCGCCGGCGTGATCAATCCGCCCGCGAAGAAAAAGCGCAGCTACTGGGTGAACGACGACGACCTGCCGAGCGCCGCCGACGACTGGTTCGCCGGCGCGATCGAGCATCCGGGCAGCTGGTGGCCGACCTGGATCGAATGGCTCGACCAGTACGGCGGCCGCAAGGTGGCGGCGCCGGCCGAGCTCGGCTCCGCGCAGTTCCCGGTGATCGAACCGGCGCCCGGCCGTTACGTATTGCAGCGCGATTGACGAAAGCCGGACAGCGGCGCACGCTGTCCGACGCACCGCAGTTTTTTTAACAGGGTCGGCAGCGACGCGCCGTGTCGCGCGGGCTCGGAGGAATGGAAAATGACGGACGTAGTGATCGTATCGGCCGCGCGGACCGCGGTCGGCAAATTCGGCGGCTCGCTGGCGAAGGTGGCGGCGCCCGAACTGGGCGCGACGGTGATCCGCGCGGTGCTGGAGCGCGCGGGCGTGAAGCCGGAGCAGGTCAGCGAAGTGATCATGGGACAGGTGCTGACGGCGGGTTCGGGCCAGAACCCGGCGCGCCAGTCGCTGATCAAGGCCGGACTGCCGAGCGCGGTGCCGGGGATGACGATCAACAAGGTGTGCGGCTCGGGGCTGAAGGCCGTGATGCTGGCCGCGAACGCGATCGTCGCGGGCGACGCGGAGATCGTCGTGGCGGGCGGGCAGGAGAACATGAGCGCGGCGCCGCACGTGCTGCCGGGCTCGCGCGACGGGTTCCGGATGGGCGACGCGAAGCTGGTCGACACGATGATCGTCGACGGCCTGTGGGACGTGTACAACCAGTACCACATGGGCATCACGGCGGAGAACGTCGCGAAGGAATACGGCATTACGCGCGAAGAGCAGGATGCGTTCGCGGCGCTGTCGCAGAACAAGGCCGAAGCGGCGCAGAAGGCGGGGCGCTTCAATGACGAGATCGTGCCGGTGTCGATTCCGCAGCGCAAGGGCGAGCCGCTGCAGTTCGCGACCGACGAGTTCGTGCGTCACGGCGTGACGGCGGAGTCGCTCGCGGGGCTGAAGCCGGCGTTCGCGAAGGACGGCACGGTGACGGCGGCCAACGCGTCGGGCATCAACGACGGCGCGGCGGCGGTGCTCGTGATGTCGGCGCAGAAGGCCCAGGCGCTGGGCCTGACGCCGCTCGCGCGGATCAAGGCGTATGCGAACGCCGGTGTGGATCCGAGCGTGATGGGGATGGGCCCGGTGCCGGCATCGCGCCGATGCCTGGAGCGCGCGGGCTGGACGCCGGGCGATCTGGATCTGATGGAGATCAACGAGGCGTTTGCGGCGCAGGCGCTGGCCGTGCACAAGCAGATGGGCTGGGACACGTCGAAGGTGAACGTGAACGGCGGGGCGATCGCGATCGGTCACCCGATCGGCGCGTCGGGCTGCCGGATCCTGGTGACGCTGCTGCACGAGATGGTCAAGCGCGATGCGAAGCGCGGGCTCGCGTCGCTGTGCATCGGCGGCGGGATGGGCGTCGCGCTGGCGGTCGAACGTCCGTAACGGGCGAACCGTATCCCGGCGCCGGCCGGCCCAGCAGCGGGCGGCGCCGTGTGAAGTCGGAGGGCGCTTCGGCGGCTCTCGAAACCCAAAAATGGAGTGAGATTTATGTCTCAGCGAATTGCGTACGTAACGGGCGGGATGGGCGGCATCGGCACCAGCATCTGCCAGCGTCTGTCGAAAGACGGCTTCAAGGTGGTCGCAGGCTGCGGCCCGAACTCGCCGCGCCGCGTGAAGTGGCTCGAGGAGCAGAAGGCGCTCGGGTTCGACTTCATCGCGTCGGAAGGCAACGTCGGCGACTGGGACTCCACGAAGGCGGCATTCGACAAGGTCAAGGCCGAAGTCGGCGAAATCGACGTGCTGGTGAACAATGCGGGCATTACGCGCGACGTCGTGTTCCGCAAGATGACGCACGAAGACTGGACTGCCGTCATCGATACCAACCTGACGAGCCTGTTCAACGTGACGAAACAGGTGATCGACGGGATGGTCGAGCGTGGCTGGGGCCGCATCATCAACATTTCGTCGGTGAACGGCCAGAAGGGGCAATTCGGCCAGACCAACTACTCGACCGCAAAGGCCGGCATTCACGGCTTCACGATGGCGCTCGCGCAGGAAGTCGCGACGAAGGGCGTGACCGTCAACACCGTGTCGCCCGGTTATATCGGCACCGACATGGTGAAGGCGATCCGTCCCGACGTGCTCGAGAAGATCGTTGCGACGATTCCGGTGCGCCGTCTCGGCACGCCGGAGGAAATCGGCTCGATCGTCGCGTGGCTCGCGTCGAACGATTCCGGCTTCGCGACGGGCGCCGACTTCTCGCTGAACGGCGGCCTGCACATGGGCTGAACCCGCGGGCCGCGCGGATCGAACAGCGCGCGGCTCGGGCTTTCCGAAGCGCCCCGCCACCCGGTTCCGGGCGGCGGGGATTCGTCACTTGCGCTACGCTGCACTCAAAGGCGTTACATGACTACTACAAAGAAGACGGCCGAGCGGCTCATCAAGAAATATCCGAACCGCCGGCTTTACGATACCGAGACGAGCACGTACATCACGCTTACCGACGTGAAGCAACTCGTGCTGGACCAGGAGGATTTCAAGGTCGTCGATGCGAAGTCGAACGAAGACCTGACGCGCAGCATCCTGCTGCAGATCATCCTCGAGGAGGAAAGCGGCGGCGTACCGATGTTCTCGTCGTCGATGCTGTCGCAGATCATCCGTTTCTACGGACACGCGATGCAGGGCATGATGGGCACGTACCTGGAAAAGAACATCCAGGCGTTCATCGACATCCAGCACAAGCTCGCGGATCAGTCGAAGAACCTGTACGAAAACAACGCGATGAATCCCGAGATCTGGTCGCAGTTCATGAACATGCAGGCGCCGATGATGCAGGGGATGATGACCAGCTACATCGAGCAGTCGAAGAACATGTTCGTGCAGATGCAGGAGCAGATGCAGAACCAGGCGAAGTCGATGTTCGCGACGTTCCCGTTCAAGCAGCCGGGCGCATCGGAGCCCGAGAAGAAGTAACGCGCGTTCGAGGCTGGCCGGCTAGCCGCGGCGGCGAGCGCCGCCGAACGGCCGGCGCCGCGACGTGCGGCACGTGTGCAGCGTCGGCGCCGCGGCATGCCGTTGTTGGCGGCCGCGTTTTCAGTACGCCGGATCGAGGCCCTGATCGTCGCCCGGCGGCAGGTCGAGCACCAGCTTGACCGCGCTGAAGTTCGCCTTCAGCGAGAACACGCGGCCGATCACGAGAAACGTCTGCGGCGCATGCTCGAGCTCGACGAAATCGCCCGGCTGCGGCAGGTGCGCGCTCTGATCGTACGAAAAGCTCGTGCTGGTTTGCTCGCCGATGGCTTCCGCGGCCTGGTCGGTGAACTCGATCGTGATGTGGGTCGTCATGCGGGATTCCGTCGCTGTTGCGTTGTAGGGATGAAGGCCTCGATTTTCGCATAGCGGCGCAGTGCGGTCGGGCCGTTCGGTTCGCCAATTCGCGCGGTGCACGGGCAGGGCCCGGCGCCGGGCCGCTCCGGCGCGGCAGCGTCCGTCGCCGAAAGGGCCGCATCGCTGCACGCATTCGCGGCCGGTTTTGGCTCGGCGAACCTAAATGGCTGTAAACTCACGGTTTTGCTGCCACGCCCCCACACTCCAGATGTCTCAATCCCCCAAAGTCGGCTTCGTTTCCCTCGGCTGCCCGAAAGCGCTCGTCGACTCCGAACAGATCATCACCCAGCTGCGCGCCGAAGGCTATGAAATCTCCGGCACCTACGACGGCGCCGACCTCGTCGTCGTCAACACGTGCGGCTTCATCGACGAAGCCGTGCAGGAAAGCCTCGACGCGATCGGCGAAGCGCTGACCGAGAACGGCAAGGTGATCGTCACCGGCTGTCTCGGCGCGAAGAAGAGCGCGAGCGGCTCGGGCCTGATCGAGGAAGTGCACCCGAAGGTGCTCGCCGTCACGGGCCCGCATGCGGTCGGCGAAGTGATGCAGGCCGTGCACTCGCACCTGCCGAAGCCGCACGATCCGTTCGTCGATCTCGTGCCGCCGGCCGGCATCAAGCTCACGCCGCGTCACTATGCGTACCTGAAGATTTCCGAAGGCTGCAACCACCGCTGCACGTTCTGCATCATCCCGTCGATGCGCGGCGATCTGGTGTCGCGTCCCGTCGCCGAAGTGATGCTCGAGGCGGAAAACCTGTTCAAGTCGGGCGTGAAGGAACTGCTCGTGATCTCGCAGGACACGAGCGCGTACGGCGTCGACGTCAAATACCGGACGGGCTTCTGGAACGGCAAGCCGATCAAGACGCGCATGACCGATCTCGTCGCCGCGCTCGGCGAACTCGCCGCGCAGTACGGCGCGTGGGTGCGTCTGCATTACGTGTATCCGTATCCGAGCGTCGACGAAGTGATTCCGTTGATGGCCGAGGGTCCGTTCAAGGGCCACGTGCTGCCGTATCTCGACGTGCCGTTCCAGCACGCGCATCCGGAAGTGCTGAAGCGGATGAAGCGTCCGGCGAACGCCGAGAAGGTGCTCGAGCGCGTGCAGAAGTGGCGCGAGATCTGCCCCGATCTGACGATCCGCAGCACGTTCATCGCGGGCTTTCCGGGCGAGACGGAAGCACAGTTCGAAACGCTGCTCGACTTCATCCGCGAGGCGGAACTCGATCGCGTCGGCTGCTTTGCGTATTCGCCGGTCGAAGGCGCGAGCGCGAACGAACTCGACGGCGCGCTGCCGGACGACGTCCGCGAGGAACGTCGCGCGCGCTTCATGGAAGTCGCCGAGGAAGTGTCGGCCCAGCGCATCGCGCGCAAGGTCGGCAAGACGCTCAAGGTGCTGATCGACGAAGTCAGCGACGAAGGCGGTATCGGACGCACGGCGGCCGATGCGCCGGAGATCGACGGCGTCGTCTATGTCGAGCCGGCGACCAAGGCATCGAAGCGCTACAAGGTCGGCGATTTCGTGTCGGTGAAGATCACCGGTGCGGACGGCCACGACCTGTGGGGCGAGGTGTAAGCGATGAGCGCCGCGTTTCCGGAGATCCTCGCGCTCGGCGAGGCGATGATCGAGTTCAACCAGGCGCAGCCCGGCCGTGCCGAGTTCCTGCAGGGCTTCGGCGGCGACACGTCGAATTTCTGCGTCGCGGCCGCGCGCCAGGGCGCATCGGCGGGCTTCGTGTCGGCCGTCGGCGACGATCCGTTCGGCCGGCTGCTCGGCGAACTATGGCGCACCGAAGGCGTCGACACGCGCTTCGTGCGCATCGACCCTGGCGCACCGACGGGCGTGTATTTCGTCACGCACGGTGCGGACGGCCATCGGTTCGATTATCTGCGCGCCGGTTCGGCCGCGAGCCGCTACGCGCCGGCCGACCTGCCGCTCGATGCGCTGGCGGCCGCGAAGGCCGTGCATCTGTCGGGCATTAGTCTTGCCATCAGCACGAGCGCGTGCGATGCCGCGTTCGCGGCGATCGATCATGCGCGCGCGCATCGCGCGAAGATCAGCTTCGACACGAATCTGCGTCTGAAGCTGTGGCCGCTGCCGCGCGCGCGTGCGGTGATGCGCGAGGCGTTGCGCCACACCGATATCTGTCTGCCGAGCTGGGACGACGTGACGGCGCTGACCGGCGCGAACGATCGCGACGCGATCGTCGACGCGATGCTCGAACACGGGCCGCAGATCGTCGCGCTGAAGCTCGGCAAGGAAGGCGCCTACGTTGCGACGCCGCACGAGCGGCGCGTGGTGCCGGGTTTCGCGGTCGAGGCCGTCGATGCGACCGGTGCGGGCGACTGCTTCGGCGGCGCATTCGTCGCGCGGATCGTCGCCGGCGACGATCCGTTTGCCGCCGCACGCTATGCGAACGCGGCCGCCGCGCTGTCGACGACGGGCTACGGCGCGGTCGCGCCGATTCCGCACCGCGACGCGGTCGAACGGCTGATGCAGGGCTGACGCGCGATGCCGCGTGCCGCCGCGGCGTTCGCGCGCATGGGAAGCAAGGACTGGAGCAAGGAGCAACACAACGTGGGTCGACATTCGAAATCGCACCGGGCGCTCGTCGTCGCGGGGGCGCTGGCGGCCTGTTTCGCGATGCCGGGCGCGTCGATCGCGCAGCCGCTGACGCCGGACGCCCGGCAGCAGGACGACACGGCACCCGCGCGGCCGCTGCGGCCGAATCCCGAGTTCGCGCGGCTGCCGCGCTACGAAGGGACGCTCGGCGGACGGCCGATCGTCGTGCATCTGGGGCCGAAGACGGACGAGGAGGGCGTGCACGGCGAATACCAGTTCGCGGACACCGGCGAAGTCATTCTGCTGGCCGGCGACCGCGACGGCGACACGCTCGAAGTCGAGGAATCGAACGACGGCACGAACATCACCGGCGTCTGGATCGGTCGGTTCGACGCGGCGGGCGGCCTGAAGGCCGACCGGATGAACGCGGACGAATCGGATCCGCAGCCGGTCGTGCTGCGCGCGGCGCCCGGCAAGCGCGCGGCATTGCAGGTGCGCGACGGCCGCGTGCAGGAGATCGAAACGGTCGGCAACGTCGTCATGCTGCGCAGCGACGACTGACGCGCGCTGGCTCGGTTGGCGCGCCGCGCATTGTACCGGGCCAAACGCGGCGGTTTTGACTAACCTAGCGACATATCCGCAACCGTAGGCCGCCTGTCCGGCTTCCTTGTCATGACTGAATCCACCTCGAAGCGCGCACTGCAGACCCGTATCGTTCAACCCGACGACGTCATTCCGGAAGGCTTCCGCTCGTTCGTGCCGCCGGTCGCGCGCGCGTCGACGGTCGTGTTTCCCGATCTCGCGACGATGCGCCAGCTCGACTGGCGCAAGGACGGCCAGTGGCGCTACGGGCTGCATGCGACGCCGACGTCGCTCGCGCTCGCGCAGCGGCTCGCCGAGATCGAGGGCGGCACGCACGCGCTGCTGCAGCCGTCGGGGCTCGCGGCGATCATGAACGTGTATTTCGCCGTCGTGAAAGCGGGCGACGACGTGCTGATTCCGCACAACGTGTACGGCCCGAACGCCGATTTCGGAAACTGGCTCGCGAAGGACTTCGGCATTTCCGCGCGCTTCTACGACCCGCTGATCGGTGCCGGCATCGCCGAGCTGATCCAGCCCAACACGCGGCTGATCTGGCTCGAGGCGCCCGGCTCGGTGACGATGGAAGTGCCCGATGTGGGCGCGATCACGGCGGCCGCCCGTGCGCGCGGCGTCGTCACCGCGATCGACAACACGTATTCGGCGGGCCTCGCGTTCAAGCCGTTCGAGCACGGCGTCGACATCTCGGTGCAGGCGCTGACCAAGTATCAGTCCGGCGGCAGCGATCTGCTGATGGGCGCGACGATCACCGCGAACGCCGAACTGCATGCGCAGCTGAAGCTCGCACGCATGCGCTGCGGCGTCGGCGTGTCGGTCGACGACTGCTCGCTCGTGCTGCGCAGCTTGCCGAGCATGCAGCTGCGCTTCGACGCGCACAGCAAGAGCGCGCTGTCGCTCGCGAAGTGGCTGAAGACGCGGCCCGAGATCGCTACCGTGCTGCATCCGCAACTGCCCGACTGTCCGGGCCACGAGTCGTTCGTTCGCGACTTCACGGGCGCGGGCGGGCTGTTCTCGGTGGTGTTCGACGAACGGTACAGCGCCGCACAGGTCGATCGTTTCGTCGAGTCGCTCGCGTTGTTCGCGATCGGCTGGAGCTGGGGCGGCGCATGCAGCCTCGCGGTGCCGTACGACGTCGCGTCGATGCGGCCCGAGTGGCCGCATCGCGGCACGCTGGTGCGCTTCTACATCGGTCTCGAAGATGAAGCCGACCTGCGCGCGGACATCGAACGCGCGCTGCACGCGGCGCTCGGCTGAGTCCCGCGTACGCGTAGCACGCTGCGGCAAAAAGAAACGCCGGCGCGAAGCGATTCGCGCCGGCGTTGTCGTCTCTACGGTGCGCGGCGTTGCGCGTCAGAACAGCCGCAGCAGCCCGTCGAGGCCGACGTGATCGAACGCGACCGTCGCCGCGTCGCGCACGACCGGCTTCGCGTGGAACGCGACCGACAGCCCGGCCTCCGCCATCATCTTCAGGTCGTTCGAGCCGTCGCCCATCGCGATCGCGCGGCTCGGCGCGATGCCGAGCGACGCACACGTGTCGCGCAGCAGGCGCGCCTTGACGTCGGCGTTGACGATTTCGCCGAGTACCTTGCCGGTCAGCTTGCCGTCGACGATCTCGAGCGTGTTCGCATGCGCGTAGTCGAGACCGAGCTGCGCCTTCAGCCGTTCGGTGAAGAACGTGAAGCCGCCCGATACGAGCAGCGTCTTCAGGCCGGCTGCCTTCACGCCGGCGAGCATCGTCTCGGCGCCCGGCGACAGCTGCAGCCGTTCTTCATAGACGCGTTCCAGCGCGTGCGCGTCGAGGCCCGCGAGCAGCGCGACGCGCCGCGTGAGGCTTTCGTTGAAGTCGCGGATCTCGCCGCGCATCGACGCTTCCGTGATTGCCGCGACCTGCTCCTTCAGCCCGCAGAAATCGGCGATCTCGTCGATGCATTCGATCGTGATCAGCGTCGAATCCATGTCCATCACGACGAGGCCGAAATCGCGCAGCGTGCGGCCTGCGTCGACGAACGTGAAGTCGAGCGCGTGCGTGCCGCAGTACACGGCAAGGTCGCCGCGCTGCGCGGGATCGGCGCCTTCGACGCGCAGCGCGCAATCGTCGGTCTGCACGATGCGGGTGCCGCGCGACAGCGCGAGCAGCGGTTTGTGGTGCGCGTTCGACAGTGGCGCGACGCTCTGGATGACGAGGTTCTGGCTCATGACGGGATGGTTGGGAAGCGAATGAAACGCGTGCGCGGCCGGCATGCGGCCGCCTGCGGACGCGCGCTCCGGTCGGCTGCCGGGCCGGCGCGTCGCGAACGCGACATTGTAGCCGGTCGGCCGCACGCGGCGGCTAGCGGGCGTCGATGCGGTCCCAGTACGGCGGATCGCCGAAATGCTCGGCGAGGAACGCGATGAACGCGAGCGTCTTCAGCGGCACGTGCGCACGGCTCGGATAGACGGCCCAGACGGCGATGTCCTCGGCGAACGGATAGTCGTCGAGCACGGTGACGAGCGCGCCGCTCGCGAGCAGCGGGCCGACGTCCCAGGTCGACTTGATCGCGATCCCGAAGCCGTCGACCAGCGCTTCGCGGATCGCCTCGCCGTTGCTCGCGACGAGCCGGCCGCCGACGCGCACCGTGAACGGCCCCTGCGGCGTCGCGAACGACCAGTCGCGCTGGTCGCCGAGGATCACGCACTCGTGCTGCGCGAGATCGGCCGGATGGCGCGGCGTGCCGCGCTCGGCGAGATAGGCGGGCGAGCAGCACAGCACGCGGCGGTTGGTCGCGAGCTTGCGCGCGACGAGCGTCGAATCCTTCAGTGCGCCGAGACGGATCGCGACGTCGTAGCCTTCGTCGACCAGATCGACGATTTCGTCGGACAGCCGCAGGTCGAGCGATACCGACGGATAGCGGCGCAGGAACGCCGGAATCACCGGCGCCACATGCTGGCGGCCGAACGACGACGACATCGACACCTTCAGCCGCCCGTAAGGCTCGGTGCGGCCGCGGCCGACCGATGCGCGCGCGGCGTCGGCAGCCGAGAGCAGCGCTTCGGCGCGCGCCATGAAGATTTCGCCGTCCTGCGTCAGGCTGATCCGGCGCGTGGTGCGGTGCAGCAGCCGCGCGCCGAGCTGGCGTTCGAGCTGCGCGATGCGCGCGCTCGCGACCGCGGCCGACACGCCGAATTCGCGCCCGGCGGCCGTCACGTTTGCGAGCAGCGCGGCGCGCACGAACAGCCCGACGTCGAGCAGATCGAGCGGCTTGTCGGGCGCCGGAATCGGGTCGGCCTTCATTGTTCGGAAATTCCTGAAAATGTTTCAGGAAATATAGCGGTTTTTTCTAAGGATCGCGCGGCCTACGATGACGTTCATGGGGCCGCGTCGCGGCCCGCTGCTGACAAGGAGTGTCGACATGAAAGCCGTTGGACTGACCCGTTATTTGCCGATCGACGACCCGCAGGCGTTGCTCGACGTGGAACTGCCGCAGCCCGTGCCCGGTGCGCGCGACGTACTCGTGAAGGTCGAAGCGATTTCCGTGAACCCGGTCGATACGAAGGTGCGTGCACCGAAGCCGCAGGTCGAGGACACGCCGCGCGTGCTCGGCTGGGACGCGGCCGGGACGGTCGTCGCGGTCGGCGCCGACGTGACGCTGTTCAAGCCGGGCGACGAGGTGTTCTATGCAGGCAGCATCACGCGGCCCGGCGCGAACAGCGAGTTCCACGCAGTCGACGAGCGAATCGTCGCACTGAAGCCGCGCACGCTCGACTTCGCGGCGTCGGCCGCGCTGCCGCTGACGGCGCTGACCGCCTGGGAAGCGCTGTTCGACCGACTCAACGTGTCGCCGCAGGGCGCGGACGCCGGCAAGACGGTGCTGATCATCGGCGGCGCGGGCGGTGTCGGTTCGATCGCGATCCAGCTCGCGAAGACGCTCGGCAAGCTGCACGTGATCGCGACCGCGTCGCGGCCTGCGTCGTCCGAATGGGTGCGCTCGCTCGGCGCCGACGAAGTCGTCGATCATTTCGGCGATCTGCCGGCACAGCTGCGCGACGCGGGGCACGCGAACGTCGACTACGTGTTGATCTTCAACGACACGGACCACCATTTCCCCGCGGCTGCCGAAGTCATTCGGCCGCAAGGCGGCATCTGCACGATCGTCGAGAACGCGAAGCCGGTGCCGGTCGAGCTGCTCAAGGCGAAGAGCGCGGCGTTTCACTGGGAATTCATGTTCACGCGCGCGATGTTCGAGACGCCCGACATGATCGAGCAGCACCGCATTCTCAGCGAAGTCGCACGGCTCATCGACGACGGCACGCTGCGCACGACGGTCGGCGAGCATCTCGGCACGATCAATGCGGCCAACGTGCGGCGCGCGCATCAACTGCTCGAAGGCGGCCGCGCGATCGGCAAGCTCGTGCTGAGCGGCTTCTGAGTACACAGCGTCCCTAAGCGGCGCGATGCCGCGAGCGCAAGCGGGGTAACACCCGATGCGTTCGCAACGCATCGCGCCGCGCTTGGCGGTAGACTGGCAGCGCATCATGCATGCATCGAAAACCGCACGGCACGCGCGTGCCGTCGCAAGACAAGGAGGTCAGCATGAGCCAACGCAGCTTGTCGGTCGCCGCAGCGTGGTCTGTCGCCATCGCGGCGGTGTGCGTGAGCGCGAACGCAGTCGCGGCCCCGCCCGTCAAGGGCAGCCTGAAGGGCGGCGGCACGGGGCAGCTCGAATACACGGTGAAGGTCGACTCGAAGACCTTCGGCAGCATGCAGGAGACGCGCAAGATCCGCTCGGGCGAGACCGACGACTTCAACTGGAAGTCGGTGCCGCCGAGCGGCGCGGTCGCGATGCCGGACGGCTGTCCGAACGCGCAGAACCTGCCGCGCGACGCGAACGGCGCGATGGTGCGGCAGACGCAGGTGCGGCTCGCGCCGTCGGTCGACGCGAAGGGCATCGCCAACGTACAGATGAGCTTTCAGGCGGCCGCGCCGAAGGGCACGCGCAGCGTGACGGCCGGCGGCAAGTCGCTGCAATGCCCGGACGTCGTCGCGGTGAGCCAGGTGAAGTGGGTGTCGCTTTCGACGAACGGCGGCTCGAAATCCATCACGATGAACGACGGCACGAAAGTGACCGTGTCGATCAAGCGCTGAGCCGGCGCGCGGCCGGCATCCGGTGCGCGAGCAACGAGTGGGCGGCGTGCCTGAGTACGCGTGGCGCCAGGCCGTATCCGCAGCCGAAGGCCATCGATATGAGCGCCACGCCCGCTCGCTGCGGCTTCGCTTCACGCCGTTTCGCGCTGCATCGATCCGCTGCGGCGCTCCATGGTTCGCGCGCCGCGTGACGCGATGCCGATGTCGCGCTATGCTCGCCGGCATCGTCCCTCTCTGCCAACGACCCTCCGATGAAACATCGAATGCGCGTGCTGCTGTCGGCCGTAGCGTTCTTCGCGGCCCATCATGCGCAGGCCGCCGACGACTGCAGCTTCGTGAAGAAAGTCGCGCTGCCGGCGCGGCAGCAGACGATCGTCGTGTCGAGCGGCGCGCTCGAGCCGTGCTCGACCGGCAGCTATGCGGTGCGCGTCTATTCGACCGCGAACACGGCGCCCGGCTTTGATACCGACGACTACGTGACCGGCGCGCTGCATGCGCGCGACGGCACCGTCAGCGATGCGTTCGTCGCCGATCTCGGCGCGCGTGCGCCGCATGCGCTGATCGTGACGACGCGTTCGGCCGGCAGCGGCGGCTACGTCGGCGCCCAGGCCTATCTGACGACGTCGCGCGCCGTGACGCTCGTCGCGTCGGTCGACGGGCTCGCGCCCGATGCCGATGTCGCGGCGGCGCTGCGTCGCGCGCTCGGCGCACGTCGCGGCACGCACTGAGCGCAGCCGACGTGCTTACGACGTGCGCTCTTCGAGCCGCGACGCGAGAAAGCGGTGATCGGCCGAGAACAGCCGGCGATACGTGAGCAGCACGGCGCCGACGGTACCGAGCGCGGACGCCGCCGCGATCAGGAACATGATCACGATCTGATAGCGCACCGCCTGCAGCGGCGACTGGCCGGCGAGCACCTGGCCCGTCATCATGCCCGGCAGGCTCACGACGCCGACCACGGCCATCTGGTTCAGCGTCGGCAGCATCCCCGCGCGCACGGCCTGACGCGCGGCGTCCTGCGCGGCTTCCCAGCGCGTCGCGCCGAGCGCGAGCGCCGTTTCGACGCGATCGCGGCGCGCCGTCAGCTCCTCCATCATCCGCTCGACGCCGAGTGCGACGCCCGTCAGCGTGTTGCCGAGGATCATCCCGAGTATCGGGACCGTATATTGCGGCGCGTACCACGGATGCACGCGAATCACGACGAACAGCCCGATCGCCGCGACGAGCCAGCTGCTGAACCAGATCGACGCGATGCTGTCGATGCGCTGCCCGCGGTACGTGCGCTTGCTGCGCCCGGCGCCTGCGAATCCGGCCACGGCGGTCATCAGCGCGGTGAGCGGCAGCACGACGTACCAGTGCGGATGGCCGAATACCCAGCCGAGCACGTAGCCGATCGCGAGCAGTTGCACGACGGTGCGCACGGCGGCGAGCGCCAGCTTGCGGCCGAGGCCGAGCGACAGCGCCGCCGAAATCGCGCCGTTCACGGCGACGAGCGCCGCCGAGATGCCGACGTCGACGAGGCTCAGATCCTGCAGGGCGGGGCTCATTGCGCGGCCTCCGGTGCGTCGGCGGCGCGCAGCACGCCGGCCTGCATGCGCAGTTGCGCGGTCGCGATCCGCGCTGCCTGCGCCGGATCGTGCGAAATCCACATGTAGGCGCGCGCATCGGGCGCGGCGTCGAACCATGCGCCGACCAGCGCCTCGATCGCGCGCGTCGAGTCCGGGTCGAGCGCGGAGGTCGGTTCGTCGAGCAGCAGCACGTCGGGGTCGAGCTGCAGCACGCGCAGCAATGCCGCGATCTGCGCTTCGCCGCCCGACAGCTCGCTCGCGCGCTTCGCGAGGAAGTCGGCGCCGCGGCCGGCACGCGCGGCCAGCGCTTGCACGCGTGCGCGATCGAACGCGACGTCGTGGTAGATCGCGAGCGAATACGGATAGCGCAGTTGCGATTCGACGGTGCCGTCCATCGGCGCGGGCCGCTGGCGCACGTACGCGACGCTGCGCCGATAGCGCGGAATCGCGCTGCGCCGGATGCGCGCGCCGCGCCACAGGATCTGGCCGCCATCGAGCGGGTCGAGCAGCGCGAGCGCGCGCAGCAGCACGCTCTTGCCCGAGCCCGACGGGCCGGTGAGGGCCATTCTGGCGCCGGCGGCGAGACTGAAGTCGGTCGGCTCGAGCAGCGTCTTGCCGGAGGCTGCGTCGCGACGTGTGATCTGGTGCGCGTCGATGAGGCAGGTGGGGGCGGTCATGTCGTAAATGAAAAAAAGCGTTAATGGCGCCGAGGTCGTGCGACGGCGTGCGCCATAATACCTATTGCAAATTCCGCGCGGGTGCGCGCGCCGTTCGCGGTGCGGCACGGCGCGACGCCTGCGCAGAACAACAACGGAACAGCCATGACGCTTACCCGAGTCATCGGAAAGACGGCTGCATGGATCGTCGGCATCGTCGCGATCTCGATCGCGGCCACCGTCGTCTTCATCGTCACCTTCGACTGGAACCGCGCGAAGCCGTGGATCAACGAGCACGTCAGCGACGCGCTCGGCCGCCCGTTCGCGATCAACGGCGACATCAAGGTCGACTGGCGTCGGCCCGACGGCGAAACCGGCTGGCGCGCGTGGGTGCCGTGGCCGAGCTTCTCTGCGACGCAGATCGAAATCGGCAACCCGGACTGGGCCAAGTCGCCGCGATTCGCGACGCTCGACGCCGCGCATTTCGATCTTGCGCTCCTGCCGCTGCTCGCCCACCGGATCGTCATTCCGTCGATCGACGTCGTCAATCCCGCGATCGATCTCGAACGGCTCGCGGATGGCCGCAACACCTGGACTTTTCAGTTCAAGCAATCGTCGCAGCCGTCGCGCTGGGACGTGCGGCTCGACAACTTCGGATTCGCGAAGGGCACCGTCACGTATCGCGACGCGATCACGAAGGCCGATCTGACGATCGCGATCGATACGCTCGGCCAGCCGATTCCGCTCGGCGACGTGCTCAAGGAGCAGGAGCGCACGTCGCGCGCGGCGTCCGCGCAGCGCGTCGGCAAGCGCGGCGCCGCGCAGCTCGGCGCACGAGCCGATGCGCAGGTCGCGTCCGAGGCGTCTGCGGCGTCCGCGCCGGAAGCCGCGAGCGGTGCGTCGGCGACGGTTGCGTCTTCAACGTCGGCGGCCTCGGCGGCTTCGGCATCGGGTACGTCCGCCACGGCGCCCGCGTCCGGCGCAAGCGGTGCGGCCGCGCCTGCGCGACCGACCGGCCCGACTTACGCGTTCGGGCTGAAGGTCGACGGCCGCTACAGGAACGTGCCGATCAGCGGCACCGGCAAGATCGGCGGCGTGCTCGCGGTACAGGACGCGACGCGGCCGTTTCCGCTGCAGGCCGACGTGAAGGCCGGCGACACGCGGCTCGCGATCGTCGGCACGCTGACCGATCCGATGCATCTCGCGGCGCTCGACCTGCGGCTGTGGCTGCAGGGCACGTCGATGTCGCATCTGTATCCGCTCACCGGCATCACGCTGCCCGACACGCCGCCGTATGCGACCGAAGGGCGGCTGATCGGCAACTTCAAGCGCAACGCGAGCACGTTCCGCTACGAACACTTCAACGGCCGCGTCGGCGGCAGCGATCTCGGCGGGACGCTCACGTACGCGCAGCGCGACCCGCGTCCGAAGCTGTCCGGCGAGCTCGTGTCGAACCTGCTGCAGTTCTCCGATCTCGCGCCGGTGATCGGCGCCGATACGGCCGCGAGCAAGGCGCAGCGCGGCGATACGACGCGCCAGCCGCCGGGACGCGTGCTGCCGGTCGAGACGTTCCGCACCGATCGCTGGCGCGCGCTCGACGCCGACGTGAAGTTCACCGGCCGCAAGCTGATCAAGAGCGCGAAGCTGCCGATCACGAATCTCTATACGCATATCGTGCTGACCGACGGCGTGCTGTCGCTGCAGCCGCTGCAGTTCGGCGTCGCGGGCGGCACGCTGGCGACCACCGCGCACCTCGACGGCAGCAGTACGCCGCTGAAGGGGCGCTTCACGGTCGCGGCACGGCATCTGAAGCTCAGGCAGCTGTTTCCGACGCAGCAGGTGATGCAGTCGGCGCTCGGCGAAATCAACGGCGACGCGTCGCTGTCGGCGCGCGGCAATTCGCCGGCCGCGCTCGCGGCCACCTCGACCGGCGAGGTGAAGGCGCTCGTGACGGACGGCCGCATCAGCCGGCTGCTGATGGAGGCGGCCGGGCTGAACGTCGCGAACGTCGTCTACGAAAAGCTGTTCGGCAATCGCGACGTGAAGATCAACTGCGCGGCGATCGATTTCGTCGCGACCGACGGGATGCTCGATCCGAAGGTGTTCGCGCTCGATACCGACGACGCGCTGATCAACGTCGACGGCAGGATCAACCTGCGCGACGAATCGCTCGACCTGAAGATCCATCCGCACACGAAGGGCTTCCGGATCTTCTCGCTGCGCTCGCCGCTGTATGCGAAGGGGACGTTCAAGAATCCGAACGTCGGCGTCGACGCGGGCGCGCTCGCGCTGCGCGCGGGCGCAATGGTCGGCCTCGGGCTCCTCAATCCGTTCGCGGCGCTGATTCCGCTGATCGCGCCGAGCAACAACAAGGACGTGCCGTGCTCGCAATTGTTCGCGCAGATGAAGGCGCCGGTGAAGGGGGCAGCGAAGGCGTCCAAATGAGGCGGCCGGCGGGCGGCATCGCCCGCCGCGCGCGGTGCTCTTGGCGGGGACGGAACGGTGCCGTCTGCAGTTTCTTCGACACCTGCTAAAATACACGGTTTTCCGTCGATTTCTCTCTTAACGGGACCTGCCGTGCTTTCTACTGCCAACATCACGATGCAATTCGGGCCGAAGCCCTTGTTCGAGAATATCTCGGTCAAATTCGGCGAGGGCAACCGCTATGGTCTGATCGGCGCGAACGGCTGCGGCAAGTCGACGTTCATGAAGATTCTGGGCGGCGATCTCGAGCCGAGCGGCGGCAACGTCGCGCTCGAGCCGAACGTGCGTCTCGGCAAGCTGCGCCAGGATCAGTTCGCGTACGAAGACGTGCGCGTGCTCGACGTCGTGATGATGGGCCACACCGAGATGTGGGCCGCGATGACCGAGCGCGATGCGATCTACGCGAACCCGGACGCGACCGACGACGACTACATGCACGCGGCCGAACTCGAAGGCAAGTTCGCCGAATATGGCGGCTACGACGCCGAGGCGCGCGCGGGCGCGCTGCTGCTCGGCATCGGCATCGAGGAGAAGTTCCACAACGGTCCGATGCGCGACGTCGCGCCGGGCTGGAAGCTGCGCGTGCTGCTCGCGCAGGCGCTGTTCTCGAAGCCGGACGTGCTGCTGCTCGACGAACCGACCAACAACCTCGACATCAACTCGATCCGTTGGCTCGAGCACACGCTGAACGAGTACAACTCGACGATGATCATCATTTCGCACGATCGTCACTTCCTGAACTCGGTGTGCACGCACATGGCCGACATGGACTACGGCACGCTGAAGGTCTGGCCGGGCAACTACGACGACTACATGCTCGCGTCCGCGCAGGCGCGCGAGCGCCAGGCGGCGGCGAACGCGCGTGCGAAGGAGCGCGTGGCCGAACTGCAGGACTTCGTGCGCCGCTTCTCGGCGAACAAGTCGAAGGCGCGTCAGGCGACGAGCCGTGCGAAGCAGATCGACAAGATCAAGATCGAGGAATTCAAGCCGTCCTCGCGACAGAACCCGTTCATCCGTTTCGAGTTCGAGAAGAAGCTGCACAACATCGCGGTGGTCGCCGAAGGCATCACGAAGAAGTACGACCGCACGATCTTCGAGAACTTCAACCTGTCGGTGCAGCCGGGCGAGCGGATCGCGATCATCGGCGAGAACGGCGCGGGCAAGACGACGCTGCTGCGCGCGCTGTACGGCAACCTGACGCTCGATCACGGCTCGGTGAAGTGGGCCGAGAACGCGAACGTCGGCTACATGCCGCAGGACACGTACGAGGAGTTCCCGGACGACATCACGCTGATGGACTGGATCGACCAGTACCGCAAGGACGGCGACGACGAGACGATGGTGCGCGGCACGCTCGGCCGCCTGCTGTTCTCGGCCGACGACATCAAGAAGTCGGTGAAGGTGCTGTCGGGCGGCGAGAAGGGCCGCATGATCTGGGGCAAGCTGATGCTCGGCCGCCACAACGTGCTGCTGATGGACGAGCCGACGAACCACATGGACATGGAATCGATCGAGTCGCTGCAGATCGCGCTCGAGAAGTTCGAAGGGACGCTGATTTTCGTGTCGCACGACCGCGAGTTCGTGAGCGGGCTGGCGAACCGGATCATCGAAGTGAAGACGGACGGTACGCTCGTCGACTTCGGTGGGAATTACGAGGATTTCCTCGCGAGCCAGGGGCAGGATTGATTCGCTGATTTGTGCCGAATCTGATTTACGCAATTGCGCTCAGGAAGCCCGCCAAGTTGTACTCGGCGGGCTTTTTTGTTGTACCCACGATAAGACGGCGCGGATGATCGCAAGTACCCGGTCAGACGTCGCCATTCACTCTTCACCTCCCGATCGCCGTTGGCCGGCATGCTGCTCTGCGAATTGCCGTCCGGCCGTGTCGTTCGCCTCGATCGGCGCGGCGCTCGCGATCGCCGCCGCGCCTCTCTCACGTCAAGCATTGTCAAATCCCCGCGGAATCACGATGTCTGACATTTCAAATCGCGTACAGGGGCTGTCATGCCCGGATCGATTGCCTATCCTTGAATGCGCTTTACCGCACTCACGCAGTCAGAACCCGGGAGGTTTTACATGAATGCACGTCTATACCGCGCGACCGTCGCCGGCGCGCTGATCGGATTGCTCGCACCGTTTTCCGTGGCCCACGCGCAGCTCGGCGACGTACTGAAACAGGTCGGCGGCGGTGGCGATTCGGGCGGCAGCGCCGGCGGCGCGCTGGGCAATCTCGGCGGCCTCGGCGGTGCACTGGGCGGTGGCGGCTCGTCGCTCATGCCGGGCAGCACCGGCAATGTCGCGGGCGTGCTGCAGTTCTGCATCCAGAACAATTATCTCGGCGGCGCGGCCGGCAGCGCGTCGTCGGTGAAGGACGCGCTGCTCGGCAAGCTTGGCGGCAATGCATCGTCCGACAGCGGCTACACGAGCGGCGCCAGCGGAATTCTGGACGCCGGCAACGGCAACAAGCTCGATCTGAGCGGCGGCGGCCTGAAGCAGCAGGTCACGAAGCAGATCTGCGACAAGGTGTTGTCGCAGGCGAAATCGCTGCTGTAAGCCGCAGCGCGCACCGTTCGCGTGCGTCGGGCCGTCGCGCGCGAACGGTGCGCGCAACGCGATGCCGGACGACGCGATGGCGCGCCCGGCATCCGCTTTCAGCGCGAAAAATCCGTCACGACCGTCACACCGGCGCCTTCGAACCGGCTCATGTTCATCAGCGCGTCGACCGATTCGCCGAGGCTGATTTCCTTGCCGATCAACCGGCTCGGCGCCAGCTTGCCGGCGCGCACCATTTCGAGCATGGCATCGTAGCGATGCGCCTGCATTCCGTGGCTGCCGAGAATTTCGAGCTCGTGGGCGATCACCTTGCTCATCGGCACCGCCGGCGTCGCATGCTCGCCGAGCATCAGCCCGACCTGCACGTGCCGGCCGCGGCGACGCAGGTTCGCAATCGAGTTGAAGCAGGTGCTCGGGTGACCCAACGCGTCGAGCGACACGTGCGCGCCGCCGCCGGTGATGTCCTTCACCGCATCGACGACATCGGCGACCTGCGATGCATCGACGGTCGCCGCGGCGCCTACCGCGCGCGCGAGCGCAAGCGCGGCCGCCGAAATGTCGACCGCGACGACATTCGCACCGATCGCGTTCGCGATCATGATCGCCGACAACCCGACGCCGCCGCAGCCGTGCACCGCGACCCATTCGCCTGCCGACGTGCGCCCCTGATCGACGACCGCGCGAAACGACGTGACGAACCGGCAGCCGAGGCTCGCCGCGGTCGGAAAATCGAGCGAGTCGGGCAGCCGCACGAGGTTCAGGTCCGCATGATGGATGCCGACGAATTCGGCGAACGAACCCCAGTGCGTGAAGCCCGGCTGAAACTGCCGCTCGCACACTTGCTGGTTGCCGGAGTGGCACTCCGGGCAGCGGCCGCAGCCAGCGACGAACGGCACGGTCACGCGGTCGCCGGCCTTCCAGCGCGTGACGTCCGCACCGGTCGCGACGACCACGCCTGCCAGTTCGTGTCCCGGCACGTGCGGCAGCACGATGTCCGGATCGTGCCCCATCCAGCCGTGCCAGTCGCTGCGGCAGACGCCGGTCGCCTTCACCTCGATCACGACGCCGTCCGGCGCGGGCGTCGGGTCCGCGACCTGCATCACGCGCGGCGCGGCGCCGAATGCTTCGTAAACGACTGCTTTCACGATTTCCTCCAATTGCGAATGAGTCTTTCAATATAACCGCGCAATATCGGATTTATCTTTCGTTTTTCGATTGAGGCGCAGGCTCTTTTGGGCTAGCCTTGCGACCGATGCGCCATCGCTGCAAGGAGCTTTCATGGAACAACTGGACAAGATCGATCGCGGGATGCTCGACATGCTGCAGCGGGACGGGCGCGTGTCGAATGCGCGGCTCGCGGAAGCGTTCTCGCTGAGCGAGACGTCGTGCTGGCGCCGGCTCAGGCGCCTCGAGGAAGCGGGGCTGATCGAGGGCTATCACGCGCGGCTCGACCGCCGCAAGCTCGGACTCGGCGTGATGGCGTTCGTGCGGATCGTCTGCACGCAGCACAGCGAGGAAGTGACCGCCGAATTCGAACGGCTGATCGCCGCGAGCCCGAACGTGCTCGCGTGCGACAACACGACCGGCGAAGCGGATTTCCTGTTGCAGGTGGTCGCGGCCGATCTCGACGACTACAGCCATTTCGTCGAGAAGGTGCTGCGCAAGCTGCCGGGCGTGCTGAGCATCCGCTCCAATCTGTCGCTGCGCCAGCTGAAGTCGACGCACCGGCTGCCGATCGTCTGAGGCGGGCGGCGATTAGTCCGCCAGCCGTTTGTCGGCGAGCGCCTTGCAGCAGTCGTCGTACACCCACTGCACGAGCTTCGCGCGATAGTCGAGATCGTCGGTGTCGACGATTTCCTCGACGGCGTCGCGTGCCCACGTGGCGTCGACGAAACTCGCATGGCGCTTCGCGATGTCCTGCGCGAGCGCCGCGAGCTTCGCGATCGCGAGCCAGTCGGCTTGCCGCTGATGACGATCGAGCCAGCGGTGCGCGGCCTTCACTTGAAAGGCGGCGTCGGGCCAGGATTCGTTCAGGTAAAACGCGCCAAGATTGCCGCAGGTGAGCCAGCAAAGCAGCTCGAGGCGGTCGTGCGAGCCGAGGGTGTGGGATGCGTCGGTCATGGCAGCGCTCACGAAAGGCATCGGTTCCGGGTGGCGCGGCCGCGCGGGCCGGCGCCGATATTAAAAACATAGCACGATGCAGGCCACGCCGCGCATCCGTCGTCGTGCCGGTGTTGCGCCGGTGTTGCATCGCCGGAACGGCGTGCACGCGCGCGTGGCGGGCGTCGTCGGCGCGTGCGGCGGTCGCTGGAATGACCGCTTTCCCGAGGCGGGCCGGCAGCGACGAGCGCGCGCTGCGCGTCGCACGCCGGCTCCGCACGGGCCAGGTCGACATCAACGGCGGCGCGTGGAATCCGGCCGCGCCGTTCGGCGGCTTCAAGCAGTCGGGGTGCGGCCGCGAGAACGGCGTGTACGGTCTCGACGAATATCTCGAGTACAAGTCGCTGCCGCTGCCCGCGCGCAAGCCCACCTGAGCGGCGCGACGACGGCGCGCACGCGTGCCGTCGTCGTTCGTTGACGGCCGTCAACGTGCGCGGCGGCCGATCGTCGATCATCGCGTTTCCGACGATGTTTCGACGAGGCTTCAGATGACCGTCCGCAGTTCTTTCCCGCCGCTCACGATCCGCGGCCGTCCCTTGTTGCCGATCGTGCAGGGCGGCATGGGCGTCGGCATCTCCGCGCACCGGCTGGCCGGCAGCGTCGCGCACGAGGGCGCGCTCGGCACGATCGCGAGCATCGACCTGCGGCACCATCATGCGGATCTGCTCGCACGCTGTCGCGCGCAGCCCGACCGTGCGACGCTCGAAGCGGCGAACCTCGAAGCGCTCGCGCGCGAGATCCGGCTCGCGAAGACGTACGCGCAAGGGCGCGGGATGGTCGCAGTCAACGTGATGAAGGCGGTGAGCGCGCATGCGGACTACGTCCGCGTGGCCTGCGACGAGGGCGCCGACGCGATCGTGATGGGCGCCGGTCTGCCGCTCGAGTTGCCCGATCTCGTGCAGGGCCGCGACATTGCGCTGATTCCGATCCTGTCGGACGGCCGCGGGATCGCGCTGGTCCTCAAGAAGTGGACGAAGAAGGGCCGGCTGCCCGACGCGATCGTGATCGAGCATCCCGCGCATGCGGGCGGCCACCTCGGCGTCACGCAGCTCGCCGACATGCACGATCCGCGCTTCGACTTCGCACGCGTGCTCGACGCCGCCGCGCAGGCGATCGCGTCGCTGGGCATCGCCCGCGACGCGATTCCGCTGATCGTCGCGGGCGGCATCAACAGCCACGACGCGGTGCGCGCGGCGCTCGACGCCGGTGCGGACGGCGTCCAGATCGGCACGCCGTTCGCGGTGACCGAGGAGGGCGACGCGCATCCGAACTTCAAGCGCGTGCTGGCCGATGCGACGCCGGACGACATCGTCGAATTCGTCAGCGTGACGGGCCTGCCCGCGCGCGCGGTCAGAACGCCGTGGCTCGACCGCTATCTGCGCAACGAGGCGCGCATCCGCGCGAAACTCGGCGCGCTGAAGCAGCGCTGCCCGACCGCGCTCGAATGCCTGAGCGTATGCGGGCTGCGCGACGGCATCGAACGGTTCGGGCATTTCTGCATCGATACGCGGCTCGCCGCCGCACTGCGCGGCGACGTCGCCAACGGCCTGTTCTTCCGCGGCCGCGAAGCGCTGCCGTTCGGCCGTGCGATCCGCAGCGTGCGCGATCTGCTCGACCTGCTGCTGACCGGCCGCGCGGCAGAGCCTGCGACAAACCGTCCCGCGTTTACGCTGGCTTGACGGACATCAAGATGCGCGAAAGACCCTACACGGAAAATGGAGATCATTATTCGGGGGTCCGTACCATGCACCAAACCATTGACACGATTCGAACACGCCTCATCGCCGCGGCCGTGGTGGCCGCGAGCGTCGCGCTGCCGTCGCTCGCGCAGGCGGCGTCGCCCGGCGACGGCATTCATCAGGGCGACGTCCTCGCGCGGCTGCGCGCGATCAGCATCCAGCCGAACGAGCGCGGCAGCGATACGCTCGGCGCGCTGAACGTCGGCGTGAACAACGCGATCGTGCCGGAGCTCGATTTCACGTACATGATCCGCGACTACCTGGGCGTCGAGCTGATCCTCGGCACGTCGCGGCATCAGGTGACGTCGAGCGCCGGCCATCTCGGCGGCGTGAACGTGCTGCCGCCGACGCTGCTGCTGCAGTACCACTTCAACCATGCGGGCAAGGTGCGGCCGTACGTGGGCGCGGGGCTGAACTACACGTACTTCTACAACAACGGGCTCAACGTCGGCGGCGAGGGCGTGTCGATCGGCAAGAGCAGCTTCGGGCCGGCGCTGCAGTTCGGCGTGGACGTGCAGATGACGAAGCGCGTGTTCCTGAACGTCGACGTGAAGAAGATCTGGATGAGCACGGACGCGACGCTCGGCGACCGCGGCATCGGCACGCTGCATATCGATCCGCTGATCGTCGGCGTGGGTGTCGGGATGAAGTTCTAGCGCCGCACGCGGCACGAAACGAACGGAGTTGGGGTTCGCGGCATGGCAGTCGGCATGCCGCGTTTTTTATTCGTGCGGCGCGCGCTCACAGCTTGTCGTTGCGGAACCGCATCGCGGTGCCTTCGCGCGCGATGCGCGCCCACACGGCGCGCTTTTCGTCGTCGCTCATGAACACCCAGTTGGAGACCTCGGCGGCCGTGCGGCCGCAGCCCTTGCAGACTTCGTCGAAGAGGGTCGAGCAGACGCCGATGCAGGGGCTGTCGGGCAGGTCGTGGAGATTGGAGGCCATCGGGACGGTTCGCGCGGAGGAAATCGTGAGCGCGCCATTTTAAAGCATCGCGCCGGACGGCTGCCGCGACGCGGTCGCACGACACCACGCCCGGCGTCCTTTTTCCGATGGACAGCCGCGGATTACCCGATAGAATTTCCCCCGGAATGCCCCGCCGCACGGGCGGCCGAGGCGGCCGGCGGCGGGAATCTGTTCCGTTTGCGCGACACCGGCATGATTTTTTTGTGACGGGGCGCGAATGATGGTAGCGTTCGGGGTTTTCTAGGGGCGGCGCGACGGAATGCGGCGCCATCACGAGGCAGACGGCAGCCGGGCAAGCGGTCCGGCCGAAGGGAGAACGGGATGAAAGCAAAGGTGGCGGGCCGGTTCGCGGCGCTCGCGCTCTGTGTGGGCGCATCGGCGGCAGCAGCGAAGGATACGCAGCTCAATGTCTATAACTGGTCGGACTACATTGCGAAGGACACGATCCCGAACTTCGAGAAGCAGACCGGCGTCAAGGTCCGCTACGACAACTACGACAGCGACGACACGCTGCAGGCGAAACTGCTGACCGGCAGCTCGGGCTACGACATCGTCGTGCCGACCAGCAACTACGCGGGCAAGCAGATCGCGGCCGGCATCTTCACGCCGCTCGACAAGTCGAAGCTGCCGAACCTCAAGTATCTCGATCCGCAGCTGATGTCGCTCGTCGCCGGCGCGGATCCGGGCAACAAGTACGTGGTGCCCTGGGCCTACGGCACGACGGGCCTCGCGTACAACGTCAACAAGGCGCAGCAGGTGCTCGGCAAGGTCGCGCTCGACAACTGGGACATCCTGTTCAAGCCCGAGAACATCTCGAAGCTGAAGACCTGCGGCGTGTCGGTGCTCGACGCACCCGACCAGATGTTCGCGGCGACGCTGCACTACATCGGCAAGGATCCGATGAGCACGAACCCGGCCGACTACAAGGCCGCGATGGAAGTGCTGAAGAAGATCCGTCCGTACATCACGCAATTCAACTCGTCGGGCTACATCAACGACATGGTCGGCGGCGACATCTGCTTCGCGTTCGGCTGGTCGGGCGACGTCGTGATCGCGAAGCACCGCGCGCTCGAGGCAAAGAAGCCGTACAAGATCGAGTACTACATTCCGAAGGGCGGCGCGCCGGTCTGGTTCGACGTGATGGCGATTCCGAAGGACGCGAAGAACAAGGAAGCCGCGCTGCAGTGGATCAACTACATCGAGGATCCGAAGGTGCATGCGGCGATCACCAACGCCGTGTACTACCCGAGCGCGAACGCCGAAGCCCGCAAGTACGTGCGGCCCGACGTCGCGAACGACCCGGCCGTGTACCCGCCGGCCGACGTCGTGAAGACGCTGTTCCTGCTCAAGCCGCTGCCGCCCGAGATTCAGCGTCTGCAGACGCGTCTGTGGACCGAGCTGAAGTCGGGACGCTGATACGCGTCGCAGTGAAGCCAGCAGTCATCAAGCCCCTGGTGTCCCCGGGGGCTTTGTTCGTTCAAACGCAGGAGAGAAGCAGCACATCATGAAGAGCCAGTCGAGTCCGCCGGCCACGGGCGCGCCGTCTTTCGTTTCCCCGCCGGGCTCCCCGTCGGGCGCGGACGCACGCGCGGAGAACTTTGTCCAGATCATCGACGTCGTGAAGAAGTTCGGCGACACCGAAGCGGTGCGCAGCGTCAACCTGAACGTGCGCCAGGGCGAACTGTTCGCGCTGCTCGGCAGCTCGGGCTGCGGCAAGTCGACGCTGCTGCGCATGCTTGCCGGCCTCGAGACGGTCACGTCCGGCAAGATCCTGATCGACGGCGAGGACCTCGCGCAGATGCCGCCGTACCGGCGGCCCGTGAACATGATGTTCCAGTCGTATGCGCTGTTTCCGCACATGTCGGTCGAGTCGAACGTCGCATTCGGGCTGAAGCAGGAAGGCACGCCGAAGGCCGAGCTGAAGGAGCGCGTCGCCGCGGCGCTCGATCTCGTGCAGATGGGCAAGTACGCGAAGCGCAAGCCGCACCAGCTGTCGGGCGGCCAGCAGCAGCGCGTCGCGCTCGCGCGCTCGCTCGTGAAGCGCCCGAAGCTGCTGCTGCTCGACGAGCCGATGTCGGCGCTCGACAAGCAGATCCGCCAGCGCACGCAGATCGAGCTCGTCAACATCCTGCACAAGGTCGGCGTGACCTGCATCATGGTCACGCACGACCAGGAAGAGGCGATGACGATGGCCAACCGCCTCGCCGTGATGAGCGAAGGCCAGATCGTGCAGATCGGCTCGCCGAACGAAGTCTACGAATATCCGAACAGCCGCTTCTCGGCCGAATTCATCGGGTCGACGAACCTGTTCGACGGCGTGACGGTCGAGGACGAGCCCGACCACGTGTATATCGAATCGCCGGCGCTGCCGAGCCGGCTGTACGTGAGCCACGGGATCACCGGCCCGCTCGGGATGCCGGTGACGGTATCGGTGCGCCCCGAGCGGATCGCGCTCACGCGCAAGCCGCCCGAAGGCGCGTTCAACTGGGCGCGCGGCGCGATCACGAACGTCGCGTACATGGGCGGCTACTCGCTGTATCACGTGAAGCTCGATGGCGGCAAGACGGTCATCGCCAACGTGTCGAGCCTCGCGATTTCGGAACTCGACACGCCGGCGCTCGGCGACGAGATCTACGTGCGCTGGAGCGCGACGGCAGGGGTGGTGCTGACGTCATGAACGCGCTCAAGTCCCTGCTCGCGTGGCCGGTGCGGCGCTTCAACCTGACGGGCGGCACCGCGGTAGTGGCCGGACCGTTCACGTGGCTCGTGCTGTTCTTCCTCGTGCCGTTCGTGCTGGTCGTGAAGATCAGCTTCGCGGAGCTGCAGCTCGGCATTCCGCCGTATTCGGAGCTCGCGTCGTACGCGGACGGCGCCGTGCACATCGCGCTGAACCTGTCGCACTACGCGTTCCTGTTGTCGGACAGCCTGTACTTCGCGACGTACGTGAACTCGGTGGTCGTTGCCGCGATCACGACGCTGCTCTGTCTGCTGATCGGCTATCCGATGGCGTACTACATCGCGCGCTCGAATCCGGCCACGCGCAATCTGCTGATGATGGGCGTGATGCTGCCGTTCTGGACGTCGTTCCTGATCCGCGTGTATGCGTGGATCGGGATCCTGAAGAACAACGGCCTGCTGAACAACTTCCTGATGTGGATCGGGCTGATCCACACGCCGATCGAGCTGTACCGGACCAACTACGCGGTCTATATCGGCATGGTCTATTCGTATCTGCCGTTCCTCGTCATGCCGCTCTATGCGCATCTCGTGAAGATGGATCTGCGTCTGCTCGAAGCCGCGTACGACCTTGGCGCGAAGCCGTGGAAGGCGTTCGTGCAGATCACGCTGCCGCTGTCGAAGAACGGGATCATCGCGGGCTGCCTGCTCGTGTTCATTCCGGCAGTCGGCGAGTACGTGATCCCCGAACTGCTCGGCGGCGCGAACACGCTGATGATCGGCCGCGTCATGTGGAACGAGTTCTTCAACAACGCAGACTGGCCGATGGCGTCGGCCGTGACCTGCGCGATGGTGCTGCTGCTGCTCGTGCCGATGGCGATGTTCCAGCACTTCCAGGCGAAGGAGCAGGAGGGCCGTCGTCGATGAAACCGAATCGTTATCTGCAGTTCGCCGCGCTGTTTGCCGGGTTCGCGTTCCTGTACATCCCGATCATCAGCCTGATCGTCTACTCGTTCAACGAGTCGAAGCTCGTCACCGTGTGGTCGGGCTTCTCGTTCCGCTGGTATGCGGCGCTCGTCGACGACGACGAGCTGCTGACGGCCGCGTGGCTGTCGCTGAAGATCGGCGTGCTGACCGCGTTCGCATCGGTGATCATCGGCACGTGGGCCGGCTTCGTGCTCGCGCGGATGGGGCGCTTTCGCGGCTTCGCGCTGTTCAGCGGGATGATCAACGCGCCGCTCGTGATTCCCGAAGTGATTCAGGGGATCTCGCTGCTGCTGCTGTTCATCGAACTCGCGAAGTGGATCGGCTGGCCGGCCGAGCGCGGCATCTTCACGATCTGGCTCGGCCACGTGATGCTGTGCATCTCGTACGTCGCCATCATCGTGCAGTCGCGCGTGCGCGAGCTGAATCCGTCGCTGGAAGAGGCCGCGCTCGATCTCGGCGCGACGCCGCTGAAGGTGTTCTTCACGATCACGCTGCCGCTGATCTCGCAGGCGCTGATCGCGGGCTGGCTGTTGTCGTTCACGCTATCGATCGACGATCTGGTGCTGTCGGCGTTCCTGTCGGGCCCCGGCTCGACGACGCTGCCGCTCGTCGTGTTCTCGCGCGTGCGCCTCGGCCTGAACCCGGAGATGAACGCGCTCGCGACGCTGTTCATCGTCGCGGTGACGATCGGCGTCGTCGTTGCGAACTTCGTGATGCTGCGGCAGGAGCGCAAGCGGATGGCGGCGTTCGCGACGGCCTGACCCGAACGTTGCGATCGCAACCAGCAACGCCCGGTGCCGATGTCGGTCGGCCCGGGCGTTGTCTTTTATGGCGTGCGGCGGCCGCTCACGCGCCGAACGCGGCTTTGGCGAGCAGCCCGAGCGCGACGCAGACGAGCACCGTCGCGAAGCCCGCCTGCACATGCCGCGCGGACAAGTGCCGCGACGCGCCGCGGCCGGCCGCCATGCCGAGCGCGGTCGCGACCGTAAACCACAGCATCACGTCGATCGCTGCGTGCGTGCCGGCCGCGAGCGTCGCGAACACGCCGCCCGTGCCGACGAGCGCGATCACCATCAGCGACGTCGCGACGATGCCATGCATCGACACGTTGGTGAACTTGCGCAGCATCGGCACGATGACGAAGCCGCCGCCGACGCCGAGCAGGCCCGTCATCAGCCCGGTGACCGCGCCCGTCGATGCGAGCGCGAGGCCGACGGGCCAGGACCACACGAGACGGCCCGTGTCGGGATTCACGCGACCGACGCAGAGCGGCGAAACCTGCGCATCGGCCGTCGGCTGCCGCAGCGCCTGGCGCAGCAGGCGCGTGGCGACGATCAGCATCGTCAGCGCGAACAGCGCGAGCAGCACGCGCTGCGGCAGCACGTGCGCGAGGCGGGCGCCGAGTGTCGTCAGCGGCACGCCGGCCACGGCCATCAGGAGCGCCGCCCGATAGCGGACGAGCCCGCGGCGAAAGCCTTCGAGCGCGCCGAGCGCGGCGCTGCCGGCCACCGCGACGAGC
Organism: Burkholderia multivorans ATCC BAA-247; assembly: GCF_000959525.1. Lineage (NCBI taxonomy): Bacteria > Pseudomonadati > Pseudomonadota > Betaproteobacteria > Burkholderiales > Burkholderiaceae > Burkholderia > Burkholderia multivorans. Next base: position 1,959,350 of record NZ_CP009832.1, on the reverse strand, counting down.
GCGACGGGCGTCGCCTGCTGCATCGGCCAGCCCATGCCGACGACGAGTGCCGGCACTGCGAGGATGCCGCCGCCGGCGCCGGTCAGACCGAGCACCGCGCCGACGCAGCCGCCGAGTAGGAGAGAAACCAGCATGATTGGATTCCGTCGAACGGGCGGCGCTTATCGGACGATCGCGGGCTGCGCGAGCCACTCGCGGCCTTTCAGCATCGCGTCCCAGTACAGCGGCGGCAGCACGCGCGCCTTCAGCAGCCAGGCGAGCCGCGACGGGCGCCGGCCGTCGAGCAGCCAGGCGGGGAAGGTCGGCGCGACCTTGCCGCCGTACAGGAATTCGGCGAGCACGATCTTGCCGCGTTCGACCGTCAGCGGGCAGGAGCCGTAGCCGTCGTAGGCTGCTTCGCCCGCCGCGCGGCCGAGCGATGCGAGCACGTTGTGCGCGACGACGGGCGCCTGCTTGCGCGCGGCCGCCGCGGTCTTCGCGTTCGTCGTGTTGGTCACGTCGCCGAGCGCGAAGATGTCCGCGTAGCGGCGGTGGCGCAGCGTCGCCGGATCGACGTCGACCCAGCCGGCGGCGTCCGCGAGCGCGCTCGCGCGCACGAAATCGGGTGCCTTCTGCGGCGGCACGACGTGAATCATGTCGAACGCGCGGACGAACGTTTCGGTGCTGCCGTCGGGCAGTGTGCGCACGAATGTCGCGCGGCGCGCGGGGCCGTCGATCGCGACGAGGTTGTGGCCGAACGACAGCGCGATCCCGTAGCGCTCCACATATGCCATCAGCGCGGGCACGTAGTCGGCGACGCCGAACAGCGCGTTGCCGGCATTGAGGAACTCGACGTGGGCGGCGCCCAGTCGTCCCGTGCGCTGCCAGTGATCGCAGGACAAATACATGGCCTTCTGCGGCGCGCCCGCGCACTTGATCGGCATCGGCGGCTGCGTGAACAGCGCGTTGCCGCCGCGAAATGCCTGCACGAGCTGCCACGTGTACGGCGCGAGATCGTAGCGGTAGTTCGACGTGACGCCGTTGCGGCCGAGCGTGTCGGCGAGACCGTCGATCGCCTGCCAGTCGAGCTTGAGCCCCGCACACACGATGAGCTTGCCGTAGCCGATGCGCCGGCCGTCGTCGAGCACGACCGCATGCGCGTCGGGTTCGAACGCGGCGACCGCCGCACGGATGCGCTGCACGCCGCGCGGCAGCACGTCGGCGATCGCGCGCGCAGTCGTGCCGGCCTCGAAAACGCCCGCGCCGACCATCGTCCAGCCCGGCTGGTAGTAGTGGACGTCGGCCGGATCGACGATCGCGATGTCGAGCGCGCGCTCGCGCGCAAGCAAGCTCGATGCGACCGCGATGCCCGCCGCACCGGCGCCGACGATCACGATCTCGTGGCGTGCGTCGGGCTCGTGCGTCGCGTCTGCGGTCCCGCCTGCAAGCCGCGGCGCGAGCCCCGCAAGGTCGTAGCCGGCCGCGGCGGCCGTCGCGACGATGTCGTCGGCGCGCATGCGGCCCGCCTGCGACAGCGCCCATAGCGTCGCCGAGCGCGTGCCGGTGCGGCAGTAGGCGAGCGTCGGGCCGGCGGCCGACGCGAGCAGCGTGCGGAACTGCGCGACGTGGTCGTCGGTGATCCTGCCCGGTTCGACCGGCAGATGGTGGACCGCGATGCCGAGCGGCGCGGCGGCCGCGCGGATCTCGGCGAGGTCGGGCTGGTCGGCGCTTTCGCGGTCCGGACGGTTGCAGACGATCGTGCGGATGCCGGCGGCGTGCAGCGCGGGCAGGTCGGCAACGGCAATCTGCGGCGACACGGCGAGCGTGTCGGTCAGCGTGCGAAGAGTCATGTCGGGGTTCTCGTGTGCAGGGCGGGCCGGCTCTCAGATCGCGTCGAGCGGGATCTTCAGATAGCGCACGCCGTTGTTTTCGGGTTCGGGCAGATGGCCGGCGCGCATGTTGACCTGCACGGACGGCAGCATCAGCACCGGCATCTCGAGCGTTGCGTCGCGCGCGGTGCGCATCGCGACGAAGTCGTCCTCGGTCACGCCGTCCTTGACGTGCACGTTCGCGCGGCGCTGCTCGGCGACGGTCGTCACGAACTGCACATCGCGCCCGCCCGGCTGGTAGTCGTGGCACAGATAGAGCCGCGTGTCGGGCGGCAGCGCGAGTACGCGCGCGATCGAGCGGTACAGCGTGCGCGCGTCGCCGCCCGGAAAATCGCAGCGGGCCGTGCCGTAGTCGGGCATGAAGAGCGTATCGCCGACGAATGCCGCGCGCTGCGTCGCGTCGTCGACGCAGTAGGTCATGCATGCGGGCGTATGGCCGGGTGTGTGCAGTGCACGGATCGTCAGCGTGCCGAGCACGAGCGTGTCGCCGTCGTCGAGCAGCGCGTCGAACTGGCTGCCGTCGCGCGCGAAGTCGGGGCCCGCATTGAAGAGGTCGCCGAACACGTGCTGCACGCGCCGAACGTGTGCGCCGATCGCGATTTGCCCGCCGACGCGCGCCTTCAGGTACGGCGCGGCCGACAGGTGATCGGCATGCACGTGTGTCTCCAGCAGCCAATGGACGGTCGCGCCGAGTTCGGCGACGCGCGCGATCAGCCGATCGGCGCTGTCCGTGCGCGTGCGGCCGGACTTCGGGTCGTAATCGAGCACGCTGTCGATCAGCGCGCAGGCGCGCGTCGCGGTGTCGAGCAGCAGATAGCTGACGGTGTGGGTCGCCGGGTCGAAAAAACCTTCGACCGCCAGGCCGGCAGAGTGCGTCACGGGAATGTCCTCGAACGGTGGATGGAACAACGGCGATCCATGGCTCAAGAACCGTGCCAGCGGGCAGGGCGACGCTCGCTGTCCAGGCAGGTCGTTGATTGCGCACAGGTTTTCGGCGCGCGCGAGGCGGCGCGCGGACGTCGCCACGTCACGGTCCGCGCGGCTTGCTGCCATGCTTGGCAGTCGTGTGGCAGAATTGGCAGTCTTTGTGGCAGTTCCGGCCGAGCGCGCTGGCTCGTCGCGGCCGCCGCATGCTCCGATCGATCCCCCGGAATCCCGATGAATCCGCACGACACCATTCCGATCGTTCCCGTGCCGCCGCACGCGCCGGCGCTCGCGCCCGACGTGCGTGCGCTCGTCGCCTATCTCGAACAGGATCCGCAGCCGACGATCGTCGTCGATCCCGACTACCGGATCCTCGCGGCGAACGGCGCGTACCGGCGGCAGTTCGGCGTCGCGGGCGTCGAGCACGTCGGCCGGCACTGTTTTCAGGTATCGCACCACTACGACGTGCCGTGCGACCAAGCCGGCGAGCACTGCCCGATGAAGCGCGCGAAGGCGCTGCGCGGCCTCGATCGCGTGCTGCATATTCATTACACGCCGCGCGGGCCTGAGCACGTCGACGTCGAGCTGCGGCCGATCTTCGACGCGGGCGGCGACGTGATCGCGTACGTCGAGCGGCTGACGACCGTGCGCAGCGCGTCGGCGCAGCCGAGCGCGGAAGGGCTCGTCGGCAGCGCGGAGTCGTTCAATGCGGCGCTGGGCGCGCTGCAGCGCGTCGCCCCGTCGACGCTGCCGGTGCTGCTGCTCGGCGAATCGGGCACCGGCAAGGAATTGTTCGCGCGTGCGCTGCACGAGGCGAGCGATCGCGCGATGGGGCCGTTCGTCGTCGTCGATTGTTCGGGGATTGCCGAAACGCTGTTCGAGAGCGAACTGTTCGGCTACGAGAAGGGTGCATTTACGGGCGCGAACCAGCGCAAGCCGGGCCTCGTCGAGACGGCGCAGGGCGGCACGCTGTTTCTCGACGAGATCGGCGACGTGCCGCTGCCGATGCAGGTGAAGCTGCTGCGGCTGATCGAGTCGGGCACGTTCCGGCGCGTCGGCGGTGTCGAGGCGCTGCGCGCCGATTTCCGGCTCGTCGCGGCGACGCACAAGCCGCTGCGTGACATGATCGTCGACGGCCGCTTTCGGCAGGATCTGTACTACCGGATCAATGCGTTTCCGATCGCGCTGCCGCCGCTGCGCGAGCGGCGCGGCGACGTCGCGCTGCTTGCCGAGTCGATCCTGCGACGGATCGCGAACGCGCGCGCGGCCGCCGGCGACGCGCTCGCGCGCCCGTACGTGCTGACCGAACCGGCGCTCGCGTGTCTCGATGCGTATGCGTGGCCCGGCAACATCCGCGAGCTGCGCAACGTGCTCGAACGCGCGTGCCTGTTCGCGGACGACGGCACGATCCGCGTCGAGCATTTGCCGGCCGAACTCGTGTCGGCCACCGCGGCGGCGCCACCTGTGGCGGCGGCCGCGCGCGGCGTATCCGACGCGGAACTCGTGCGGCTCGCCGCGTCGTTCGACGGCACGCGCAAGGCGCTGGCCGCGCAGGTCGGCCTCAGCGAGCGCACGCTGTACCGGCGGATGAAGGCGCTCGGGTTACGCGTGCGCACGCGCTGAATCGCGCGTGCGTTGCATCGCGCGACACCGCGCGGCACACGCTGCACAGCGCGCGACACGCGGCACACAGCAGACGACGCACCACGCGTAACACGCACCGCACACCGCATTCGGCGCTCAGCGCGCCGGCGCGAGCTGCGCCATCGCTTCGCGCATGAAGCCGAGCAGCGCATCGTCGACCCACGCGTCCTTCTTCAGCGCCGGCTCGTTCGCCATCGCCTGACGGAATTTCGCGTGCGTGGCCGGATCGTCGCCCGCATAGCCGCGGAACAGCGCCATCCAGCGCTGCGCGAGCGCACGGCCTTCCGGCGAATCGGGCCGCTTGCCGGCTTCGAGCGCATCGCGCACGTCGGCCATCAGCTGCGGCCACTCCATCGCGCGTTCGCCGTAGTGCGCACGCATGAAACGAATCTCGTCCGGATCGAGATACTTCTCGAAGATCCGCATCTTCGTTTCGGCGTTCGCGCGCAGCACGTAGTCGCGCAGCGCCGTGGTAATGCCGATCTGCGCCTGCATCGACGGCTCGCGCTCGTGCATCAGGTTCAGCTTCGCGAGCAGCCGCGGATCGTTGTTCGTGTCGCGCACGAGCAGCGCCATCCAGCGATCGGCGAGCGCACGTACGCGCTCGTCCTCGGGCGGCACGCCGGCGTCGTGGAGCGCACGCACGTCGGCGACGAGCGCGATCCATTCGGCATCGCCGGTCTGGCTCTTGCGATACATCGGCAGGCGCGCGAGTTCTTCCTCGGAAAAATATTTGTCGTACACGGTCATCAACTCCAGTGTGGTGAGCCAATCGGCCAGCTCCGGCTCGGTACCCGCCGCGAGCTGCGCGTGCAGTTGCACGAGCCGCTCGCGCAGCTGCGCGGCTTGCGCGAGTTGCCGGTCGAGCGACGCGATCTGCTTCGCGACGAGCTCGACGAGCGGCGTGTCGGGCTGGTTCAGGTAGTCGCCGATTTCGGCGAGCGACAGTCCGAACCGACGCAGCGCCTGGATCTGATGCAGCCGGGCGATGTCGCGGCGGTCGTACAGCCGATAGCCGTTGTCGGCACGCGCCGAAGGGGTCAGCAGGCCGATCGCGTGATAGTGATGAAGCGTGCGGACGGTCAGTCCGCTGCGTTTCGCCAGTTCTCCCACTTTCAGCCGCATGATGTCCTCCGTTCGGTGCGCACACTGGAGTCTCGAACGTTACGCTACGTGAGGGTCAAGCGGAAGTTGCAAAGCGCTCGCGCATCGCGCGAGCGCACGCGGCGCGGCTACGGCGACACCGGCGACGACGGTGGCCGTGACGCCGCCGCCGCATCGCGCGCAGGCCGATCGGTCGCGACCGTGTCGACGCGCTCGGTCGGCGGCGTGCCCATCGCCTGGTAGAGGCGCGCGGTATCCGCGAGGCGCGCCCCGGTCGCGCGAATCGCGTCGAGCTGCGCGTTGCGGTATTGCAGTTCGCTCGCGCGCGCCGCCGACGGCGGCAGCGCGCCGAGCCGCACGCGCGCGGCGGCGTCGTCCGATGCGCCGCGCGCGGCGAGCGCCGCCTGCGACGACGCGTCGAGCGCTTGCGCATCGTGTTCGAGCGCCGCGAGCGAATCGGCGACGTTCTGGAAGGCGGCGAGCACGGTCTGCCGGTACTGGTCGACGGCGGCTTCATACGTCGCCTTTGCGGCGCGGCGTTGCGCGAGCAGCGCGCCGCCGTGGAACAGCGGCTGCGTCAGCGACGCGCCGACGCTCCAGATCGCGCCGGCGCCCGACAGCATCGTCGGCCAGTCGAAGCCGCCTTTGCCCATCGAGGCCGACAGCGATAGCTGCGGGAACAGCTGCGCGGTCGCGACGCCGACTTCGGCCGCGGCGGCCTTCAGCGCCGCGTCGGCGGCGCGGATGTCGGGGCGGCTTTGCAGCAGGTCGGACGGCACGACGACGGGCACCTGTTCGGGCAGATGCAGATCGGCGAGCGCGATGCCGGCCGGCGGCCGGTCCGGCGTACGGCCGACCAGCACCGCGAGCGCATGGCGCGCGCTATCGCGCTGCTGGCGCAGCGCAGGCAGGCTCGCGGCGAACGTGTCCGCGTTTTGCCGCGCGCTCAGCGCATCGCTGCGCGCCGCTGCGCCGAGCGCATGGCGGCGCTCGGCGTCGCGCGCCTGATCGTTCGCGAGCGCGACGAGCCGTTCGGTCGTGTCGATCTGCGCGTCGAGCACCGACACGGTGATCGCAGCCGTCACGATGTTCGCGGCAAGCGCACGCCGCGCGGACTCGAGCTGGAACGCGCTGACGTCGACGCGATTCGCGAGCGACCGGTTCGCAAAGCGCGCGGCGCCGAACAGGTCGATCGTGTAGCTCGCCTGCAGTTGTCCGACGAACGTGTCGTACAGCAGCGTCGGCGCGCCGAGCGCGCGAATCGGCACGCCGAGCGCGCGCTGACGCGCCGCCTGGCCGCCCGCATCGATCGACGGCAGCAGCGAACTGCCGATCTGCGCGCGCAGCTGCTCGCGCGCGGCATCGAGCGAGTGCGACGCGGCCGCGAGCGTCGGGCTGTTGCGCAGCCCTTCGTCGACGAGCGCGTTCAGCGCGTCGGAACGGTATTGCGTCCACCAGTCGGACACCGGCTGCGCGCCGACTTCGAACTGCTGCGCGACGCCTTGTGCGGCAACGGTCTGCTGCGGCTGCGGCGCCGCGCCGTAATGCGCGGGCGACGGCATCGCGGGCGGCGCGCCGCTCGGCGCGAACGCGCTGCAGCCGGCGAGCGGGCCGGCGACGCTCGCGACGGCGAGCGCGCGCACGACTTTCGTTTTCAGGTTCATCGACGATTCCATGGTCAGGCTCCCGACGACGCGCCATGCGACGGCCCGTCCTGCGGGTCGCGCTCGTCGCGCTTCACGCGGAACCAGGTCGCGTACAGCGCGGGCAGGTAGAACAGCGTCAGCACGGTTGCGCTCGTGATGCCGCCCATCAGCGCGGTGGCCATCGGCCCGAAGAAGTTCGAGCGCAGCAGCGGAATCAGCGCGAGCACGGCCGCGGCGGCGGTCAGCGTGATCGGCCGGAAGCGCCGCACGGTCGCGCCGACGATCGCATCGAAGCGGCCGTGACCGGCCGCGATGTCCTGCTCGATCTGGTCGACGAGAATCACCGAGTTGCGCATGATGATCCCGAACATCGCGATCACGCCGAGCATCGCGACGAAGCCGAACGGCTGGCCGAACAGCAGCAGCGTGCCCACCACGCCGATCAGCCCGAGCGGCGCGGTCAGCACGACCATCAGCACGCGCGAGAAGCTTTGCAGCTGGATCATCAGCAGCGTGAACACGGCGATCGCCATCAGCGGCATCTGCGCATTGATTGAGGCCTGCGCCTTCGCGCTTTCCTCGACCGAGCCGCCGATCTCGACGCGGTAGCCGACCGGCAGCTGCGCGCGCAGCGCATTCAGCTTGCCGTCGATCGCGTGCGTGACGTCGATGCCTTGCGCGCCCGCGCGCACGTCCGACTGCACGGTGATCGTCGGCTGGCGGTCGCGCTCCCAGATCACGCCGTATTCGAGCGTCGGCGTGAAGCGGCCGAGCGAGCCGAGCGGCACCGCGCCGTTCGGCGTCGGCATCGCGAGGCCGGCGAGCCGGGCCGGATCGACGCGATCGGGCTGCGCCGCGCGCAGGTCGACGGCGATCAGCTTGTCGCGTTCGCGATACTGCGTGACGGTCGTGCCGGACAGCGTCATCGCGAGGAAGCTCGACACGTCCTGCGACGTGACGTTCAGCTCGCGCGCCTTCTTCTGGTCGAGCTCGAAGCGCACCGAGCGCTCGGCCGGCTCGTCCCAGTCGAACTGCACGTTGACCGTGCGCGCATCGCCGCGCATCGTCGCTGCGACCTTGTCGGCGATCGAGCGGACCGTCGCGATGTCGTCGCCGCTTACGCGGAACTGCACGGGGTAGCCGACGGGCGGCCCGTTCTCGAGCCGCGACAGCCGCCAGCGCACGGCCGGGAAACGGTCGCGTAGCGTCGTTTCGAGCCAGCTCGCGAGTTTTTCGCGATCCTCGACCGATTTCGCGGTGATCACGAACTGCGCGAAGTTCGGCAGTTGCAACTGCTGATCGAGCGGCAGATAGAAACGCGGCGCGCCGCTGCCGACGAAGTTGACCCAGTGGTCGATCTCCGGCCGCTTCGCGATCGCCTGCTCGACGCGCTCGGTCTCGCGCAGCGTCGCCGCGAACGACGCGCCTTCGGGCAGCCGCAGATCGACGAGCAGCTCCGGGCGATCCGAGCTCGGGAAGAACTGCTGCGGCACGAGCGAGAAACCGAGCAGCGACACGACGAACAGCGCGACCGTGATCGCGAGCACGACGAAGCGCCGCTCGATGCACCAGTCGATCCAGCCGCGCAGCCGCCGGTAGAACCGCGTGTCGTAGATCTCGTGCTCGTGATCGTCCGGCAGATGCGCGTCGTGCGCGTGCTTCTTGCGTTCGGGCAGCAGGTGATAGCCGAGCAGCGGAATCAGCACGACGGCCGCGAACCACGACGCGATCAGCGCGATCGCGGAGACCTCGAAGATCGAGCGCGTGTATTCGCCGGTGCTCGACTTCGCGAGCGCGATCGGCAGGAAGCCCGACACCGTGACGAGCGTGCCGGTCAGCATCGGGAATGCGGTGCTCGTGTACGCGAACGCGGCGGCGCGTGCGCGGTTGTAGCCCTGTTCGAGCTTCACGGCCATCATCTCGACCGCGATGATCGCGTCGTCGACCAGCAGCCCGAGCGCGAGCACGAGTGTGCCGAGCGACACCTTGTGCAGCCCGATGTCGAACAGGTACATGAAGAGCGCGGTGACCGCGAGCACGACCGGAATCGAGATCACGACGACCATCCCGGTGCGCAGCCCGAGCGACACGAGGCTCACGATCAGCACGATCGCGACGGCTTCGGCGACGGCTTCGAGGAAGTCGTCGACCGAATGCGATACCGCGTGCGGCATGCTCGACACCTCGGTGAGCTTGAGCCCGGCCGGCAGCTGCGCCTGCAGCGCTTTCGACTGCGCGTCGAGCGCCTTGCCGAGCCGGATCACGTCGCCGCCGGGCTGCATCGTCACGCCGATGCCGAGCACCGGCTTGCCGGCGCCCGTGCCGGACGCGGCGGTGCGCATCTGCGTGACGGCCGGGTCGTCGTAGCCGCGCCGCACCGTCGCGAGATCGCCGAGCCGGAAGGTGCGGCCGTTGATCCTGATCGGCGTGTCGGCGATCGCGGCGACGTTGTCGAACTGGCCGCTCGGCCGCACGAACACGCGATCGTCGGTCGTCGTCAGCACGCCGGCGGACGACACGTCGTTCTGCGCATTGATCGCCTGCCCGAGCTGCTGCGGCGAGATGCCGAGCCGCGTGAGCTTCGCGTTGTCGACCTCGATGAAGATGCGCTGGGCCGGATCGCCGAAGTAGTCGACCTTCGCGACGCCCGGCACGCGCAGCAGCACGGTGCGCAGCTGGTCCGCATAGTCGTGCAGCTGCGCGGGCGAGAAGCCGTCGCCTTCGAGCGTCCAGATATTCGTGTAGACGTCGCCGAACTCGTCGTTGAAGAACGGCCCCTGCACGCCGGGCGGCAGCGTATAGCCGATGTCGCCGACCTTCTTGCGGATCTGGTACCAGGTTTCGGGCACGTCCTTGACCGGCGCGGAATCCTTCATCGTGAAGAAGATCAGCGATTCGCCGGGTCGCGAATAGCTGCGCAGGAAGTCGATCGCCGGCGTTTCCTGCAGCTTGCGGCCGATCCGGTCGGTTACCTGTTCCTGCACCTGGCGCGCGGTCGCGCCCGGCCAGAACGTGCGGATCACCATCACGCGGAACGTGAACGGCGGATCTTCGGATTGCGCGAGCCGCGTGTACGCGAGGATGCCCGCGACCGTCGCGAGCACGATCAGATAGACGACGAGCGCCTGGTGGCGCAGCGCCCACGCGGACAGGTTGAAGCGTCCTTCTTCGCGGGCCGCGCTCATGACGCGAAATCCTCGGGATGGAGCGGCGCGATCGCACGGACCTTCTCGCCCGCGCTGACCGTATGCACGCCCTGCAGCACGACGCGCTCGCCCGGCTGCACGCCGTGCGACACGGTGACCGTGCGCTCGTTGAAGCGCGCGACCTCGACGCGGCGCAGCTCGAGCGTGTCGTCCTTCGCGCGCACGATCCAGACGGCCGGATGCGGACCGTCGTGGAACAGCGCGGTCGCCGGCAGCGTGACCGGTTGCGCGTCGGCGGCGCGCGGCGCGCCGTCGAACGCGACGTTCGCGGTCATCCCGAGACGGACCGCAGCCGCGTCCGGCACGGCGAGCGTGAGCCGCATCCGATACGTCCGGCTTTGCGGATCGGCGGCCGGCGCGATCTCGCGCACCTTCGCCGCGAACGTGCGGCCGGGCAGCGACGGCAGCGTGACGGTCGCCGGATGGCCGGGCGACAGCGCCGCGAGCGCCGTTTCCGGTACGTCGACGACCACGTCGACGTCGCCGGCCCATGCGAGCTGATAGACGGGCTGGCCGGCCGACACGTTCTGCCCGGTGTCGGCCTGCTCGGCGGTGATGTAGCCCGCATGATCGGCGACGAGCGTCGCGTAGCGCAGCTGATTCTTCGCGAGCGCGAGCTGCTGCTGCGCCTGATCGCGCTGCGCGAGCGCGGCCGTGTAGCTGTCCTCGGTCTGCTCGAGCTGCGCGGTCGCGATCAGGTTCTCGCGCGCCTGCGCGCGGTCGCGGTCGAGCTGCTGTTTGGCGAACGCGAGCCGATGCGAGGCGGCGTCGAGCTGCGCCTGCGCGCTCGCCGCGTTTTTCTCGACGTCGGACGGATCGAGCAGCGCGACGACCTGGCCGGCCTTCACGGTATCGCCGAGCCGCACCTTGCGCTCGACGATCTTGCCCGCGATGCGGAACGACAGCGGCGTCGCGTAACGCGGCTGGATTTCGCCGGGCAGCGTGAAGGCGGACGCGGCGGCATCCGCGCGCGCGGGCAGCGCAACGACCGGGCGCGGCGCCGGCGGCGCGGATTCCTTCGGATGACAGGCGGCGAGAACGAGTGCGGCGCCGATCAGCAGCGCGGCACGGGAACCGGAGCGATTCACGAAACCCCCAAGGGACGAGAGCGAAAGAGGTCGGCAAGCGCGGCGGCGCCTGCCCCGAAGGGGCCGCGCGAGCGCGACGCCCGGACAGCACGATCGGATACTGCGGCGGATTCTAATACACCTCTGTATCCGAATGCAAAGATGAATCTGAAAGGGGAATGGTGCTAGACTGCGCGCCATGAAACCACAGCGCTTAACTCGCGAGCAGAGCAGGGATCAGACGCGCGAACGTCTGCTGAATGCCGCACATCGGATTTTTCTGAAGAAAGGCTACGTCGCCGCGAGCGTCGAGGACATCGCGGCAGCTGCGGGCTATACGCGCGGCGCGTTCTATTCGAACTTCCGCAGCAAGTCGGAATTGCTGCTCGAGCTGCTGGAGCGCGATCACGCGTCGGTGCAGGCCGATTTCGAGGCGATCTTCGAGGAGGGCGGGCCGCGCGAGCAGATGGAGTCGATGGCGCTCGCCTATTACCGGAAGCTGTTTCGCGACGACGAGTATTCGCTGCTATGGGTCGAGGCGAAGCTGCAGGCGGCGCGCGACGCGAAATTCCGCGTGCGCTTCAACCAGTTTCTGCACGGCAAGCGCGTGCAGATGGCCGAATTCATCCGCCGCTTCGCGGATCGCGCGGGCACGCCGCTGCTGCTGCCGGCCGAAACGCTCGCGTTCGGGCTGATGTCTCTGTGCGACGGCGTGCAGTCGTATTACACGGCCGATCCGCAGCACGTGTCGGCCGAGGCCGCCGAATCGGTGCTGGCCGGCTTCTTCGCGCGCGTCGTGCTGGGGCGCGCGCCCGACTGACGGCGGCGCGGCGGCTCAGCGCTCGCCCGTCATGCGCCGATACGCGTCGAGCAGCGAGGTCTTGTACACGACGCCCGCGAGCGTCGGCTCGGCTTCGCTCTCGATCACCGGCAGACGTTCGCCCTTGAACGCCATGAAGCGTTCGAGCGCGGTCGCGAGCGGCATGTCGGGCGTGAGCAGCGGAAACGGCGTGTGCACATAGTGCGCGGCCGTCTTGTCGGTCGTGTCGCGCTTGTCGAGCAGGTCGGACGTAATGTCCTTCAGCGCGACCGCGCCGCGAAAGCGCCCGGCATCGTCGGTCACGTACAGATACTTCACCGGATATTCGAGAAACACGCGCGTCATGTCGGCGACGCTCGCCGTGAGCGGCACGACCGTCTGCGCGGGTTGGATCAGCTCGCGCATCTGCGTGGTGCGCAGCCGCATCCGCTCGGCCGCGTCCTGATGATGGCGCAGCGTGATCTCGTACATCGACGTCGTGCCGGTCGCGCGCGCGACGAAGTACGCGAACACGCACGACACCATCAGCGGCAGCACGACCTGATAGCTGAGCGTCATCTCGAAGATCATCAGGATCGCCATCAGCGGCGCCTGTGTCGCGCCCGCCATGAACGCGCCCATCCCGACGATCGCATAGGCGAAGTACGCGGACGTATGCCCCGGCCACAGCGCGTTCATCGCGAGCCCGAACAGCGAGCCGAATACCGCGCCGACGAACAGCGTCGGCGTAAACACGCCGCCGATCGCGCCCGAGCCCGTCGTCGCGGCGGTCGCGAGCACCTTGAATACGAGCACCGCGACGAGCGCCTGCCAGGTCCACGGCGAATGCAGGATGTTGTTCACGACGCTGTAGCCGTTGCCCCATACATCCGGAATCCACACCGAGATCACGCCGACCACGAGCCCGCCGAGCGCGAGCCGCACCGGCAGCGGCACGGGCAGCCGCTTGAACTGGTTCTTCGACGCGTCGAGCAGATGCAGGAACTGCGGCGCGAGCACGCCGCACAGCGCGCCGAGCACGACGAACAGCAGCACCTCGGGGCCCGTGACGGCCGGAAACACCGGCATCTCGTACGGCGGCCGATAGCCGGCGAACTCGCGCATCACGATGTTCGCGACGACCGATGCGACGACCATCGGCCCGAAGCTTTCCATCGCGATCGTGCCGAGCACGATTTCGGAGACGAAGAACGCGCCGGCGATCGGCGCGTTGTACGCGGACGTGATGCCGGCGGCCGCGCCGCACGCGACGAGCAGCCGCAGGCGCGGCGGATCGAAATGCGCGAAGCGGCCGACGAGCGACGCGGCGAGCGCCGCGAGCTGCACCATCGGGCCTTCGCGGCCGATCGAGCCGCCGCTGCCGATCGTCAGCAGCGACGACAGGCTGCGCCACAGGCTCTGCCGCACGGGCACGATGCCGTTGCCGAGCGCGACGGCTTCCATATAGTCGGTCTTGCCGGACTTGCGTTCGCCGCGCGTCGCGAGCAGCAGCACGCCGCCCGCGAGCAGGCCGCCGGCGGCCGGCAGCCAGAAGCGCACGTACCACGGCAGGCTGCGCGCCATCTGCACGAAGCTGCCGCTGCGCCCGGCGATCAGATGCTGCATCAGGTCGATCCCTTCGCGAAACGCGATGGTCGCGAACGCGCCGCCGACGCCGACGATCGCCGACCAGATCAGCATCGTGTGGGCATCCGACAGGCGGAACAGCGTCTGTGCGCGGGTGCGCAGCTTCAGCAGGAACGAGAGCACGGCTGACAGGGGGCGATGGAAAACGACGCGAAGCATAGCACTGCGCCGCGCGCGCGGGAGATCCCCGTCGGGCGCGGCGCGCGAAGCGGTGCGGACGTGCGGCTCAGCCAAGCCAGTGCTGCACGGCCCACGTGATGCCGTAGCCGCCGACGATCAACCAGACGTACAGGATCAGCCCGGTGGTCAGCGCGCGCGGGCCGGCCTGGCGGATCTGCGCGACGCGCGTCTCGATCCCGAGCGCCGTCATCGCCATCGTCAGCGCGAACGTATCGAGCACGTTCAGCGTATGCGTGACGTCCGCCGGCAGCACGTTCAGCGAGTTGACGATCACGAAGGCGAGGAAGCCGAGCGCGAACCAGGGCACCGCGACCTTGCGCTTGCCTTGCGCGCCGCCGGCTGCCGTTTGCGCCGAGCGCGCGAGCCACCAGCCGAGCATAAGCAGCACGGGCACGAGCAGCATCACGCGCGTCATCTTGACGATCGTCGCGACGTGCGCGACCTGCGGGCTGATGTCGCTCGCGGCGCCGACCACCTGCGCGACCTCGTGGATCGTGCCGCCGAAGAACAGCCCGAGCCCGGCCGGATCGAGATTCAGCAGCCCGGCGTGATAGGCGATTGGATACAGGAACATCGACAGCGTGCCGAACAGCACGACGCTGCCGACCGCCATCGCGCTTTGATGGGGCTTCGACTGCAGCGTCGATTCGAACGCGAGCACCGCGGCCGCGCCGCAGATCGCGCTGCCGGCGGCGGTCAGCAGCGCCGCGTCGCGGTCGAGCTTCATCAGCTTCATGCCGGCCCAGGTGCCGATCGCGAGCGTGCTGACGACGACCAGCACCGATACCGTCAGACCCGGCAGGCCGACCTGCGCGATTTCCTGCAGGCTGACGCGCAGCCCGAAGAACGCGACCGCGATGCGCAGCAGCTTGCGCGCGGAGAAGTTCACGCCGGCCGCCCAGCTCGCCGGCATGCCGTCGCGCAGCGCATTGCCGTACAGCGCGCCGGCGACGATCCCGACGATCAGCGGCGACAGGCCGAGCGCGGCGATCGCGGGCAGTTGCGACAGGCTCGTGACGGCGGCCGCAAACAGTGCGACGAACAGCACGCCGTTCAACTGGCCGCGCATCGACGGCGCGGCGTGGCCGAGAGAGGGAGTCGGGGCAGTGGACATGGGAGGCACCGTGACAGCGTCGTTGCGATGGTCTAATCCTAAATTCGTTATATCGATATGAAAAATTGTGATTTGTGACATAAACTATCCGCCAAACCGATAATTCGACGCCATGACCCCGGATCAACTGATAACGTTCGCCGCCGTCGCCGAGCATCTGAACATCAGCCATGCGGCCGTCGCGCTCCATCTGTCGCAGCCGGCCGTGTCCGGCCAGTTGCGGCTGCTGCAGGAGGAATTCGGCGAGCCGCTGTACCAGCGCGACGGGCGCGGCATCCGGCTCACGCCGGTCGGCGAGCAGCTCGCGCAGTACGCGAAGGCGCAGCGCGACACGTTCGCGCAGGCACGCGCGTTCCGCGACGCGGTGCGCGGCCTCGATGCCGGCACGCTGCGGATCGGCGCGAGCACGACGCCGGCGAGCTATCTGCTGCCGTACCTGATTGCCGCGTTTCAGCCGCGGGCGCCGCGCATCGCGATCCAGACCATGAGCGGCAACACGGCCGACGTCGTCGCCGCGTTGCCGTCGCTCGATATCGCGATGATCGAAGGGCCGCCCGGCGACGCGTTGCCGCCGGGGACCGCGATGCACGTCTGGCACGAGGACGAAATCGTCGCGATCGTGCCGGCCGGCCATCCGCTCGCGGCGCCCGAGTACGACGCCGGCGTGACGCTCGATGCGCTGGCGCCGCATCCGCTCGTGCTGCGCGAGGAGGGCTCGGGCGTGCGGCAGCTCGTCGAGCGCGCGTTCGCACAGTGCGCGGCGCCGATGCGCGTCGCGTTCGAGATCGCCGGCGTCGAAGCGGTGAAGGAGGCCGTGCGCGCGGGCATGGGCGTCGGCTTCGTGTCGGCGATGTCGCTGCGTCATCGCGATGCGGCGCTCGTCATGCGTTCTTTCGCGCCGACGCCGCTCACGCGGCATTTCTCGATTCTGGTGCCGCATGGCAGTGCGCCGTCGCGGGCCGCCGCGCAGTTCCTCGAGATGAGCGTCGCGCATCCGATCGGATAACGGCCACGGCTCCACGCGCCGTGCACCACGTCGGTGCGGCGGCAGGCACGGACGATGCGCGCCGAGACGCGCGCGTCGCGCGGGGCGGGGCGGGCCCGCGGGGCGGCGTGCGGGCCGGCCGCCGACCCTAGGGATTTCCACTATGGTGCATGCCCGAAGCGAAGCGCACCATCCGTCTCAAGCAAATGGAACCGGTTCCAGCGCCGGGGAAAAAGGGCATCATGGCAGACATCGTGATCGTGGCGAGCGCATTCGGAATGGACCGTGTGCGCCAGGCGGGCCACAGTGCATTCGTCGCGGCGGCGGCAGAAGCCGGCGCGGCCGGATTCGAGGTGCGGCGCGAGCTGTTCGCGTCGGACGACGACGCGGCGCCCGGCGCGCTGGCCGCGCTCGGCGAACGGATCGCCGCACACCGGTTGTGGTCGGTCTATTCGACGCCGGCCACGCTGTACACCGACGACGGCGCGCTCGACGCGGCAGCGCTGCGCGACACGCTCGCCGAAGCCGACGCGCTCGGCGCGCGCTTCGTGAAATTCCAGCTGGGCGGCTTCGCCGGCGACGCGCACGCGGCCGACATCGTTGCGCTGTCGCGCGGTGCGCGGGCGCGTGTCGTCGTCGAGAACGGGCAATTGGCGGTCGGCGGCGCGTTCGCGCAATTTCGCGGGCTGTTCGACGCGCTCGCGGCGTGCGGCCTGCCCGATGCGCTCGGCATGACGTTCGACATCGGCAACTGGCAGTGGCCGGGCGAAGCGCCGCTCGCGTGCGCGCGCGCGCTCGCGCCGCACGTCGAATACATCCACTGCAAGGCCGTCGAAGGCGAGGGCGCGCGCCGCTTCGCCGTCGCGCCGGCGCCCGACGATCCGCTCGTGACCGACGTGCTGGCGGCGCTGCCGCCGCAGGCGCCGCGCGGGATCGAGTTTTCGTTCGACGCACACGATCCGGCGGGCGACGCACGCCGCCGCGTCGCGTGGCTCGCGGCCGCGTGACGCACCCAGGACACGGAGGATTCACTGATGCAGACAGCACTCGATATCGTCACCTACGGCGAAGCGATGGCGATGTTCGTCGCCGCGCAGCCGGGCCATCTCGCGCACGCGGCGCAGTTCACGAAGCGCATCGCGGGCGCCGATCTCAACGTCGCGATCGGGCTCGCGCGGCTCGGTTTCCGGGTGGGCTGGATGAGCCGCGTCGGCAACGATTCGTTCGGCCGCTACGTGCTCGACACGCTCGCGCGCGAAGGGATCGACGCGTCGTGCGTGACCGTCGATACGCGCTACCCGACCGGTTTCCAGCTGAAGTCGCGCAATGACGACGGCAGCGATCCGACGGTCGAATATTTCCGCAAGGGCTCGGCGGCGAGCCACCTGTCGTGCGACGACTACGTGGCCGACTACGTGCTCGGCGCGCGCCATCTGCATCTGACCGGCGTCGCGCCGGCGATCTCGGCGAGCTCGTGCGAACTGGCGTTTCACCTCGCGCGCGAAATGCGCGCAGCCGGCAAGTCGATTTCGTTCGACCCGAACCTGCGCCCGACGC
The DNA here is from genome assembly GCF_000959525.1 of Burkholderia multivorans ATCC BAA-247. NCBI lineage: Bacteria > Pseudomonadati > Pseudomonadota > Betaproteobacteria > Burkholderiales > Burkholderiaceae > Burkholderia > Burkholderia multivorans. The sequence continues at coordinate 1,941,609 of NZ_CP009832.1, read as the reverse complement.
TGTGGCCGTCGGCCGAGGCGATGGCGACGACGCTGAACGCGCTCGCGGCGCTCGCCGACTGGGTGCTGCCGGGCCTCGCCGAAGGGCGGCAGCTGACCGGCCGCGACACACCGGCCGACATCGCGCGCTTCTATCTCGACCAGGGCGCGCGCGGCGTCGTCATCAAGCTCGGCCCGCAGGGCGCGTACTATCGCACCGCCGACGGCGACGAGGGCACGGTTGCGGGCGAGCGCGTCGACAATGTCGTCGACACGGTCGGCGCCGGCGACGGCTTCGCGGTCGGCGTCGTCAGCGCGCTGCTGGAGCGCAAGCCGGTCGCGCAGGCGGTCGCGCGCGGCAACCTGATCGGCGCACTCGCGATCCAGGTGATCGGCGATTCGGAAGGGCTGCCGACGCGCGCGGCGCTCGACCGGCTCGAGCGCGAACGGGCCGAGCGAGTAGAGGAAAGCTTCGTCGCGCAATGAGAGGCCGGACACGGCACAATCCGCGAACCGGTTTCGCGCGCGCATCGCGATGCGCGGAGCCGCAGCAACGCATGCAGCAATCACCCCGATCGACGACGCCGACGCAAGCGCTCCGGTCGACACAGGAGACACTCTGATGGCAACCAATCTCGCACCCCGCCGCTGGTGGACGATCATGCCGATCGTCTTCATCACCTACAGCCTCGCCTACCTCGACCGCGCGAACTACGGGTTCGCGGCGGCGGCGGGCATCAACCAGGATCTCGGGATCGGCAAGGGCCTGTCGTCGCTGATCGGCGCACTGTTCTTCCTCGGCTACTTCTTCTTCCAGATTCCCGGCGCGATCTATGCGGAGCGTCGCAGCGTGAAGAAGCTCGTGTTCGTGAGCCTCGTGCTGTGGGGCGCGTGCGCGGCGCTGACCGGCGTGGTCAGCAACATTCCGTCGCTGATGGTGATCCGCTTCGTGCTCGGCGTGGTCGAGGCGGCCGTGATGCCGGCGATGCTGATCTACATCAGCAACTGGTTCACGAAGAGCGAGCGCTCGCGCGCGAACACGTTCCTGATCCTCGGCAACCCGGTGACCGTGCTCTGGATGTCGGTCGTGTCGGGCTATCTGGTGCACGAATTCGGCTGGCGCCACATGTTCATCGCGGAAGGCGTGCCGGCGATCCTCTGGGCCGTGTGCTGGTGGTTCCTCGTGCAGGACAAGCCCGCGCAGTCGCCGTGGCTGTCCGCGCAGGAAAAGCGCGATCTCGAGACGACGCTCGCGGCCGAGCAGGCCGCGATCAAGCCGGTGCGCAACTACGGCGAAGCGTTCCGTTCGCCGGCCGTGATCAAGCTCTGCGCGCAGTATTTCTGCTGGAGCATCGGCGTGTACGGCTTCGTGCTGTGGCTGCCGTCGATCGTGAAGAACGGCTCGGCGCTCGGGATGGTCGCGACCGGCTGGCTGTCCGCGCTGCCGTATCTCGCGGCGACGATCGCGATGCTCGCCGCATCGTGGGCGTCGGACAAGGTCGGCTCGCGGCGCGGGTTCGTGTGGCCGTTCCTGCTGGTCGGCGCGGCCGCGTTCGCCGCGTCGTTCGCGCTCGGTTCGACGCACTTCTGGATCTCGTACGCGCTGCTCGTCGTGGCGGGCGCCGCGATGTATGCGCCGTACGGCCCGTTCTTCGCGATCGTGCCGGAACTGCTGCCGAAGAACGTCGCCGGCGGCGCGATGGCGCTGATCAACAGCATGGGCGCGCTCGGCTCGTTCGTCGGCTCGTATTTCGTCGGCTATCTGAACGGCGCGACCGGCTCGCCGCTTGCGTCGTATGCGTTCATGAGCGCCGCGCTCGTCGCCGCCGTGATCCTGACGCTGTCCGTCAAACCCCAGCCGCGCGATGCCCATTCGCTCGCGGCCCCGCTGCAAGGAAAATGAAACGATGAAGCCTCGTATCGTCGCGTACAAGCCGCTGCCCGATGACGTCCTCGCGTATCTGCGCGAGCATGCGGACGTCGTGCAGGCCGACGGCGCCGACGCGCTGGCCGATGCGCTCGGCGATGCCGACGGCGCAATCGGCGCGAGCCTGAAGATCACGCCGCAGATGCTCGATCGCGCGCCGCGGCTCAAGGCGTGGTCGACGATTTCGGTCGGCTACGACAACTTCGACGTCGCCGATCTGACGCGGCGCGGCATCGTGCTCGCGCACACGCCCGACGTGCTGACCGAGTCGACCGCCGATACCGTGTTCTCGCTGATCCTGGCCTCCGCGCGGCGCGTCGTCGAACTCGCCGAGTGGGTGAAGGCCGGCCACTGGCATCGCAGCATCGGCCCCGAGCTGTACGGCACCGACGTGCAGGGCAAGACGCTCGGCATCGTCGGGCTGGGGCGCATCGGCGGCGCTGTCGCGCGGCGTGCGGCGCTCGGCTTCCGGATGCAAGTGCTGTACACGAACCGCACCGTGCATCCGGAAGCGGAAACGCAATACGGCGCGCGGCGCGTGACGCTCGACACGCTGCTCGCGGAGTCGGATTTCGTCTGTCTGCAGGTGCCGCTGTCGCCGGAGACGCGCCACCTGATCGGCGCCGCCGAATTCGCGAAGATGAAGCGCAGCGCGATCCTGATCAACGCGTCGCGCGGGCCGGTGGTCGACGAGGCCGCGCTGATCGACGCGCTGCGCGCCGGCACGATCCGCGGCGCGGGGCTCGACGTGTTCGAGAAGGAACCGCTGTCGGCCGATTCGCCGCTGCTGCAGATGAGCAACGTCGTCGCGCTGCCGCACATCGGTTCGGCGACGCACGAGACGCGTCATGCGATGGCGCGTTGCGCGGCGGAAAACCTGGTCGGCGCGCTGGCCGGCACGCTGCGCTCGAACCTCGTCAATCCGGACGCGCTCGCGCCGCGCTAAGGCGCCAAGGCGCTGAGGCAGGGCCGCGCCGGGGCGGCTGGCCGGCCGCGCGCCTGCCGTTAGAATCGACGGTCTTGGTGCCGGCGGGCGGCGTGCGTTATGATCGCCCGCTCGTCGCGCATGCGCGCGGCCGCGCCCGCGACGACGGTCCGTGCGACGCCGCGCGGCGCGCCGGTTCCGGTCGGCGTCCGATCGACAGAGGAGTCCGCCAGGTGGCTTTCGTATCCAACAACAATGGTCCGTCCGCCGACGCAGCGGCGCGGATCGCCCGTCGCGAGGCATCACAGTGACCGAATCGCAACTTTCCACGTCCCGTCCGGCGACGATCAGCGACGTCGCGCGCGAGGCCGGCACGGGCAAGACCAGCGTTTCGCGCTATCTGAACGGCGAGACGCACGTGCTGTCGGCCGATCTGCGCCAGCGGATCGAAGCCGCGATCGCGCGGCTCAACTACCGGCCGAACCAGATGGCGCGCGGGCTCAAGCGCGGCCGCAACCGGCTGCTGGGCATGCTCGCGGCCGACCTGACCAATCCGTATACCGTCGAAGTGCTGCAAGGCGTCGAAGCCGCGTGCCACGCGCTCGGCTACATGCCGCTGATCTGCCACGCCGCGAACGAAGTCGAGATGGAGCGCCGTTTTCTGCAGCTGCTGACCACGTATCGCGTCGAAGGGCTGATCGTGAACGCGCTCGGCGCCGAAGAGGAGGTGCTGCGGCCGCTGCGCGGCGGCGGCATTCCGGCCGTGCTCGTCGACCGGACGGTCGAGGGCTTCGAGGCCGACCTGATCGGCCTCGACAATGCAGACGCGATCGAGACGGCGCTCGCGCATCTGATCGAGCGCGGCTTCGACGCGATCCATTTCGTCGTGCAGCCGTTCGAGCACGTCAGCTCGCGGCGGCTGCGCGAAGCCGCGTTCCGTGCGGCGCTCGCCGCGCGCGGCATGCCGGTGTCGCCGACGGTCGTGCTCGATCTCAACGTGCCGCAGGCGGCTGCTGTCGCGCTGGCCGACCTCGATGCGCGAATCGACGATGCCGCGCGGCGCGGCGTGCGCGCCGCGCTGTTCGCGGCAAACGCGCCGGTCGCGCTCGCGATCGCGCGTCATCTGCGCGCCCGATTCGGCGCCGCGTGGCAGTCGAACGCCGCGCTGCTGTCGATCGACGATCCGGAATGGGCCGAGCTGATCGGCATCACGACGATCCGTCAGCCGACCTACGAGATCGGCTACAAGGCGGTCGAGTTCGTGCACGAGCGGATCGACGGCGCGGGCGGCGACGTGCGCGTCGCGATGCTGCCCGGCGAGCTGATCGCGCGCGCGTCGACCGCAAGCTGAGTATCATTCGGGGCACGCGGCGCGTTCGGTGCGCCGCGCCCAACAAGGAACTCCATGACCGTTGCTCCCGTCACGCTGGCCGTGCTGATTGCGGCCACGCTGATCATCGCGCTGCTGCCGCTCGTCCTCTTCCGTTATCTGCGCAAGCCGCTTGCGCTCGACCGCCGCGACACGATCGTCGGCGTCGCGATGTTCGCGCTGTCCGCGATGATCGTGGAACGCGCGTTCCACGCTTTCGTGCTGAGCAGCACGCCGGCCGGCGGCTGGCTCACGCATCCGCTCGCGTTCGTCGCATACAGTGCGCTCGCGACCGCCGTGTTCGAGGAGTTCGGCCGCTATCTCGGGATGCGCTGGCTGAGCCGCCGCTACGGCGCGTCGGCCGGCGACGGGCGCGGGATCGGCTACGGGATCGGGCACGGCGGCGCGCAGGCGTGGTTCGTCGGCGTGCTGGTATGGGGGCAGTGGGCGTATCTCGGCTGGCTCGCGAGCCGCGGCCAGCTCGACGCACAGCTTTCGGATCTGCCGCCCGACACCGTGGTGCGGCTGCAGATGATGCTCGCGACGCTGTCGGTACCGAACGTCGTGCTGCTGCTGCTCGAACGCGTTGCCGCCTTTGCGGTGCAGGTCGCGCTGTCGGTGTTCGTGTGGCGCGGCGTGCGGGCCGGCCGCGCCGGCGTGCTGCCCGCGGCGATCGTGCTGCACGCGCTCGCGGCCGCGCCCGCGCTGCTGTATCAGGTCAGGATGCTGCCGGCCGCGTGGGCCGAGGCCGCGTACTTCGTGATCGCGGCGCTCCTGACAGCCGTGCTCGTGAAGACGTGCCGCGCGCCGCGCGCGGCGAACTGACCCGTGCGGACGAACGGTTGCGCCACGCCCGCGCCGACGCGCGGCGACAGAGGATGACATGGACGACTATCAGATTGACTGCGCAAGCGCGGAATTCGATGCGCTCGCGCGCGTCATTTGCGATCTCTTTCCGGAACAGACGCGTTTCGTCGAAAGCAGCGATGCGCGTGGACGCTTTCTGTCCGTGCACTGGCTCGCGATGCGTTTCGGCGCGACGCCGAAGCGGATGACGCTCGACGTACGGATCGCACCGGCCGCGCTGGCCCGCTATCTGGCGCTGAAGCCGATGCAGCGCGCGCGCAGCCACGCGGTGCTGCATGCCTATACGGAAGCGATGCTCGGGTCGCTCGAAGAGCGGCATGCGGCGGGCGAGACGATCGAGCGCGAAGCGGAACTCGCGCTCGACGAAGATTTTGCGTGACGGCGTGAGCGCGATTACGTGACTGCGCGATGACGTGTGGCCCGCGCGTCGCGCGCTCACGCGTCGCGGTAGACCTGCGCGAAGCGCTGCGCCTGTACGACGCCGTAGTCGCCGGGCGCGTATTGCATGACCCAGTCGCCGGCCGCGCCGCGCAGCGTATCGCCGTTTTCCGAGCGCGCGATGGCGAACGGTTCGTCCATCCGGCGTGCGAGCACGACCGTCGGCCGGTTCCGGTATGCGCCCGGTGCGCCGTGCGCGAGCGCCGGATCGGCCGGCACGTACTTCGCGTCGAAGCGCGCGCGCGACACGACCCAGCGGTCGCCGGTCGAGCCCGTGATCAGCGCGTCGCCGGCGACGTAGCGGTTCGGACCTTCGAGGCTCATCAGTTCGCCGGCGGCGTCCGCGAACGCGACGGTGACGGTTTCATCCTTGACGACGCGGCGGGCCTGCGGATCGGTGCGCAGGTCGAGGTGCTTGAGTTCGAGCATGGCGGAAGGGCGGGAAAAGCCGGGAGCTTATCCCGAAATTGACGCGCCGTGTGAGGCGCGTCGACTGCAGGCCCGGTGCGCGGCGCCGCCCGGCCGCAGCGGGCAGGGCGGGCGGCCGCCGTACGGCCTCAGTATCAGGGCTGCGCCGGCGCGCTCGCGGCCGGGGCGGCCGCGGCCTTGCCTTCCTTCGCGTTGCCCTTGCGGCGGTGCTCGCCGCCGTGGTGCAGCCAGCTGCGGAACGTCGTGTCGGCGAGCGCCTTCTGCTCGGCCGGGAAGCTGTCGTAGAGCGGCGCGAACGCGTCAGCGAGCTTCTTCGCGCCGTCCGCGTTTGCCTGTGCGAGTTCCGCGTACTGCTTCATGTCGTCCACGGCGGACACGTTGCGGCTTTCCATCCGCGCGCGGTAGAGACGGCCCATCGTGTCCCCGTTGTCGCGCATCGTGTCGGCGAACGTCTTCCATTGCGATTCCTGTGCCGGCGTGATCTTCAGCTGATCGTGCAGATACTTGATGCGCTGCTCGATGCGCGCTTCGCGACGTGCGGCGCGCTGCTCCGCGCTCGGCGCGGACGCGGCCGACGTCGTCGCGGCCGAAGCGGACGTTTGCGGCTGCGGCGTCTGCGCGAAGGCGCCGGCGGCAACGAGGAGCGTAGCGAGGGTGAGCGAGATTTTCTTCATGGTTGGCTCTCCGGGTGGTGTCTTGCGAGCGGGCGTGGCGGCCGTTGCCGCGCGCGCCTCTCGCGTCGCCGCTATTAGTAGCACGTTGCCCGCGTCGCGGCAGCGAATGCGACACTTGCTTACATCCGATACGAATCGAAATTGAAAGGTCGGTGCGTGCAGGCGTTCGGGCGCAGCGGCGTTCGCGCTATCATCGCGGCACGTCCACTTCGCCGGCGCACGGCGCCGCGCACAGCCTCATGCGCCCACCCCGTCTCGACCAGCTCGACGATCTCGATCGGCAACTCGTCGCGTTGCTGCAAGCAAATGCGCGTGCGAGCGTTGCCGATCTCGCGCGGCAGCTCGACGTCGCGCGCACGACCGTCGTCGCGCGCATTGCGCGGCTCGAACGCACGAACGTGATCGCGGGCTACAGCGTGCGGCTCGGCCAGGACGTGCTCGACGCGAGCATCTACGCGTACGTCGGCATCATCCTCACGCCGAAGTTCGGCAAGGACGTGCTGCGCAAGCTCGACCGCATGCCTGAGGTGCAGCTGCTATGCGCGGTGAGCGGCGAATACGACTACGTCGCGTGGCTGCGCGCCGATTCGCCGGAACGGCTCAACGATCTGCTCGACCAGATCGGCACGCTCGAAGGCGTCGAACGCACGACGACGTCGATCATCCTGTCGCGCAAGATCGATCGCGGGACCATCGGCGGCTGAGTGCGCGGTGCGCCGCAAGCCGCGCGTATCGGGCGAGTCGTCGTGCGGTTCGTCGCGTCGCGCGACGCGAATACGCGTCCGCCATTTCCCCTTCGGGATAAGCGTCTCTGTCCTTCATGACGATGCCGATCGAGCGATCGGCGAACGTCATTTGCCCTTCGTGAGGCAGTTCGATCGGCGCTCGCCGGATGCGCTCGCGATTGTCGTTACCACGGTGTGCGATGTGCAGCGATCGGCGTTTCGATCGCCATCAACTGCCGCTTTTCCTTCGTGATTTCCCTTGCCGGCCGGCGCCTGCGCGTGCGGCGAATCGGCACGTCGCGCGCGCGCGCCGCGCCGCGCGACACGGCCGTTTCGACAGCGTTTCGTCGTTTCGGCGAAACGTGTCGTCATTGCGTCGAAATTATCGGTCGTTTCGCATCATTCTTCGTCTTGGAACTGATTTTGCGCATCTCTACACTGCGGGTCATGGCTCGACGCCGTCCACAACACCAACCCATCATCAGGAGATAAGCGCATGAAAATCGCCATCGTCGGCGCCGGTTTGATCGGCCACACCATTGCTCACATGCTGCGCGAAACGGGCGACTACGAAGTCGTCGCGTTCGACCGCGACGCAGACGCGCTCGCGAAGCTGTCGCGCGAAGGCATCGCGACGCAGCGGGTCGACTCGGCCGACGCCGCTGCGATCCGCGAAGCCGTGAAGGGCTTCGATGCGCTGATCAACGCGCTGCCGTACTACCTGGCCGTGAACGTGGCGGCCGCCGCGAAGGCCGCAGGCGTCCACTATTTCGACCTGACCGAAGACGTGCGCGCGACGCACGCGATCCGCGAACTCGCCGAAGGCTCGGATCGCGCGTTCATGCCGCAGTGCGGCCTCGCGCCGGGCTTCATCGGCCTGGCCGCGCACGAGCTCGTGAACGGCTTCACCGAGGTGCGCGACGTGAAGATGCGCGTCGGCGCGCTGCCCGAGTATCCGACCAACGCGCTGAAGTACAACCTGACGTGGAGCGTCGACGGGCTGATCAACGAATACTGCCAGCCGTGCGAAGCGATCCGCGACGGTCGCAAGCAGTGGGTGCAGCCGCTCGAAGGCCTCGAGCATTTCTCGCTCGACGGCACCGAATACGAAGCGTTCAATACGTCCGGCGGCCTCGGCACGCTGTGCGAGACGCTGTCGGGCAAGGTCGAGTCGCTCGACTACAAGTCGGTCCGCTATCCGGGGCACCGCGATCTCGTGCAGTTCCTGCTCGAGGACCTGCGCCTGTCGAGCGATCGCGACACGCTGAAGTCGATCATGCGCCGCGCGGTGCCGTCGACGAAGCAGGACGTCGTGCTGGTATTCATCACGGTGACGGGCGTGAAGGACGGCCAACTCGTGCAGGACGTGTTCACGCGCAAGATCTTCGCGAAGGAAGTGTGCGGCATGCACATGAGCGCGATCCAGATCACGACCGCCGGCGCGATGTGCGCGGTGCTGGACCTGTTCCGCGAGAAGAAGCTGCCGCAGAGCGGTTTCATCCCGCAAGAGAAGGTGTCGCTGAAGGCGTTCCTCGCGAACCGCTTCGGCAAGCTGTACGACGGCGGCACGATGGAGCGCGTGCACGCGGTTGCCTGATAACGACAAGACCAGACCGAGAGGGCCGGACGACGCCGGGCGTGCAGCTGCACGTCCGGCGTCGTCGTTTCGGCGCAGGGAAGGGCGCGTGCGCGCTTCAGGCCGGCAGCGGCGGGACGATCGTCGCGGCCGGAGCGGGCGGTACGATGCGAACCAGCAGTGCGTCGATGTCCGCGTCGGACGGCGCGGTGTTGTCGAACATCACGATGCCGTCGCATTCGGAGCCGGTCGGCACGAAGCGGCGCTGGCGGTATTCGTCCCAGTGCGCGAGCTTGTATGCGTCGTTCGGGTTGCCGCGCGCGACGATCCGCTCGCGTGCGACTTCTTCGGCGGTATGCACCCAGACGACCGTCAGCGCGACGTCGGGCGCGATGCCGAGCCAGGCGCGATCGAGAATGCGCCGGTTGCGCACCTCGCGCGACAGCGGGCCGACGACGATCGCGCTGATGCCGAGTGCGAGGTTTTCACGTGCGGTATCGAGCAGGCCCTGGTACTCGGGATCGCGCAGATGCTGCAGAAAGAGCGGGCTGTCGCGATCGTTCGGATCGGCGGTGAGCGCGCCCATCGCGGCGGCGCTGTAGCGGCCGTACAGCGTATCCTTGTCGAGCAGGCAGAAGGCCTCGCCGGTCGCGCGCATCAGCGGCCGGATCAGCCGTTTCGCGAGCGTGGTCTTGCCGGTGCCGGCGTGGCCGCAGAAGAACACCAGATGCGTCACGAGCGGCGGCTCCCGGCATGCGAAGCGGGCGCGGCGCGGCGGCCGTCGCGCGAGAATACTTCGGCTTCGAGCCACATTGCGTTGACGATGCCGAAGCCGAGCGCGACGCCGATCCCGAGTATCCACGCGAAATACCACATAGGTCTGCCTCCTTGACGGTTGCGCTGCATGGTCGCGTTCGCCCGGCCGTGCGTACCGGTGCGCGGGCGGCGACGCGCGAGAGTCCGATCATGACCAATATCGGCGCACGGTGCAAGCCGGCCGCGCGCGCGGCAAACCGGTAAACTGACGGGAAAACGGCAACATCATCCGACAACATGCTGATCAACTGCGCTGCATATCAGGACGGCCGCAAGCTCGCCGACATCGAGATCGAGGCCATCAGCGACTACGTATCGAAGCCCGAATGCTTCGTGTGGGTCGCGCTGAAGGACCCGACGCCCGAGGAGCTCGAGCTGATGGGCGAGGAGTTCGGGCTGCACGAGCTTGCGCTCGAGGATGCACGCAAAGGGCATCAGCGGCCGAAGATCGAGGAGTACGGCGATTCGCTGTTCGCGGTGCTGCATACGGTCGAGCTCGACGACGACGGCGAATTCAAGGTCGGCGAACTGAACCTGTTCGTCGGCCCGAACTATGTGCTGTCGATCCGCAACCATACCGAGCAGGATTTCCGCGAAGTGCGCAAGCGTTGCGAGCGCGAGCCCGAGCTGCTGCGCGAGGGGTCGGCGTTCGTGTTCTATGCGCTGATGGATCAGGTCGTCGATCGCTACTTTCCGATTCTCGAGACACTCGGCAACGAGCTCGACGAGCTCGAGGACCGCATCTTCGCGAAGGCGACGACGGCGTCGTCGCGCGCGATCATCGAGGATCTCTATTCGCTGAAGCGCCGGCTCGTGCTGCTGTATCAGCACACCGCGCCGCTGATCGAGCCGCTCGCGAAGCTGACGGGCGGCCGCATTCCGAACGTCTGCAGCGGGATGGTCAACTATTTCCGCGACGTGTACGACCATCTGCAGCGGATCGTGAAGACGATCGAAGGGCGGCGCGAGATGGTCGTGACGGCGATCCAGGTGAATCTCGGGATGATCTCGCTCGCCGAAAACGAGGTGACCAAGCGGCTCGGTTCGTTCGCCGCGCTGTTCGCGATCCCGACGATGATCGCCGGCATTTACGGGATGAACTTCGCGAACATGCCCGAGCTGCACCTGAAATACGGGTTCTACGGCTGCATCGCGGTGATGGTCGCCGCGGATCTCGCGCTGTGGTGGCGCTTCAAACGCGCAGGGTGGCTGTAGCCGCGATCAGCGCGGCGCGTGCTTGCCGACGACGACGCGCCACGGCCGCACGCGCCACGATTTGACGAGTCCGTTCTGCACATACGGATCCGCACGCGCGAACGACTCGGCGATGGCCGGCGAATCGCCTTCGAACACGAGCACGGCCTGGTCGGCCGGATCGGCGAGCGCGCCGGCGAGCACGAGTTCGCCGCGTTCGGTGGCGGCCCGCGCGAGCGCCAGATGCTCGGCGCGAAATGCTTCGCGGCGGGCCAGATAGTCGTCGACGAGATCGTAGATCAGCTGGAAATGCATGATGGCTCCGGGATCGGTCGGCGCGCGGGATCGCGCGCGGCGCGGTCAGTATAGGACAGCGGGCGGCGTTTGGCGGCCCTCGATGACGGTGCGTCGTGCTTCGCGCCGCGCGTCGCGAAGTCGTCGCTGCGGCTCGTATCGCTGCTCCGTCCTTTGCAACTAACGGTCCGCCCGTTCGCCGCCGGCCACTTCGGTCCGCGTTTCCGCACCTTCAGCGCATTGCCGCTTCAGTCTGCAGAAAGCGGGCCTGTATTGCGGTTATCCGGCATAGGTTCAACGCAATTTTTACGCGCGGCGAGGGCGCGCGACGGCACGGCAAAAATCGGTGCCGATCGGAAAAGTGCGCCGGCCGACACGCCGACAGATCCGATTTCCATCGGCGCGAATGCGACCTATGCTGAACGAATCCGGAGCGAGCTTCGTTCGCCCGCGTTGCCCACTTGTCCAGTCCAGACGAGGTGTGCCATGCCAGTGTCAGCCACCCTGCAGGATTGCCTGCGCCAGAAATCATCCCGATACGAAGTCGTGTATCACCCGTACAGCCATACGAGCATGGAGACGGCCGCCGCCGCGCATATTCCCGGCGATCGGCTCGCGAAGACCGTGTTGCTCGAGGACGAAGAGGGCTACGTCGCCGCCGTGCTGCCGACGACGCATGCCGTGCGTCTGTCCGATCTATGGGTCAAGACGGGGCGCCATCTCGTGCTCGCCAAGGAGGTCGAACTGCGCGAACTGTTCAAGGATTGCGACATGGGCGCGCTGCCGCCGGTCTGCATGGCGTACGGGATGAAAACGTTCCTCGAGGAACGGCTCGCGCAGCAGCCGGAAGTCTATTTCGAGGCCGGTGACCACGAAGCGCTGATCCATATGACGCAGGACGAATTTCTGTCGCTGATGGAGACGGCCGAGCGCGCGCATTTTTCACATCGGATGCAAGGAATGATGTTGTCCTGAGGCAGACGATGCGTCGGTTGGATGGTGCGGCGGCCGGTGACGCTCGCCGCGGCCGGTGCGTGCGTCGGTGGTCGAGCGGATGAGTTTGCGGTTTGCCGGATGGTGGCCGCTGGAAGCGGGTGTGGCCGTTCGGCACGCTTAGTGTGGGCGGGTTTTAGACGTTGCTTTGTGGAAATTCGTTATTTGACATAATCATAATTATCACATCAAAACGATGTAGCGGCTAAGTTGTAATGTCCGCTTTCGTGCCGCGTAAGCTATCCGGCCGCCGGTTGTCCGGCGCCGGGAGCTTCGATGGCTGCGACAGAACGGATGGCATGACGGCTGGTCGGGTACGGCGGCTGATGACAGACGCAGGTTTGTGGATTCCGCGCCGGCAGTGTTCGCCGAAGGTCTACCAGCCGCGAGTGCGCCGGACTTGTCCGGGTGACTGATCTAGATCGACGGCAGCTCTATCAATCGCCGTCTCCGGCGCGCCGGCGAACCGGAACCCATCAACGAGCGTCCCGAGGAACGCCATGTCATCGGCCCGCCCCGCAAACGCGTCAACAGGCGAAGGAAGCAGGCGCGCCGAACACACCGCCACCCGCACCCTCCTCGTTCCGCTCAGATCGCGACTTCCGGCGGTGCCTGACGAAACAGCCGCGTTATCCAGCACAAATACACGAGCCCGAGCACGAACCACACGACACCCAGCACGATCGCCGTTTTCTCGAGGCTGACAAGCAGCCAGATATCCGACACCGCACCGATCGCCGGAAAAACGAGTCCGCCGACCACGCCGATCCGGCGCTCGCCATGATTGCCGGAAAGGTAGAGCCGAATCACGCACAGATTGACGGCCGTGAATGCCAGGAACGCGCCGAAGTTGATGAACGACGTCGACGTCGCGACGTCCAGCCTCAGTGCGACGAGCCCGACGATGCCGGCCAGCGCGATGTTGATCGCCGGCGTCTTGAAGCGCGGATGGATGAACCCGAACACGCGCTTCGGCAGGATTTCGTCGCGGCCCATCGCATAGAGCAGCCGCCCCACGCTCGCCTGCGCGGAGATGCCCGACGCGAATTGCGCGAGGATCAAGCCGGCAAGAAACACGGTCACGAACAGATCGCCGCCGATCATCTTCGCGACTTCGAACGCGGCCGAATCCGTGTCCTTGAAGGCGACGCCCGGATGCGCGAGCTGCATCGTGTAGGCGGCGATCACGAAAATCGCGCCCCCGATCAGCGCGATCAGCAGGATCGCGCGCGGCATGTTCTTCTTCGGATCGATCGTTTCCTCGGTCAGCGTCGATACGGCGTCGAAGCCAAGGTAGGAATACGCGGCGATCGCGGCGCCCGCCATCGTCGCGCCGAACGGCACGTGCGGCTTGAAGAACGGTTCGGCCATCGCGATCCCGCCCGCGCCCGCTGCCGCCGATGCGTAGTGCCAGCACAGCACGACGAACATCGCGACGATCGCCAGCTGCACGATCATCAGCACGATATTGAAACGCGCGGCCAGCTCGATGCCGACGATGTTCAGGCCGCTCGTCAGCACGATGAACGCGACGATCCAGATCCACGTCGGCACATGAGGAAATGCGGCGTTCAGATATGCCGCGCCGATCAGCCAGATCACCATCGGCAGGAAGAAGTAGTCGAGCAGCGTCGCCCACCCGATCATGAAGCCGACATGCGGACTGAACGTCTTGCGCGTGTACGTGTACGCGGAGCCCGCGGCCGGATAGAGACGCGCGAGCTTGCCGTAGCTGAGCGCCGTGAACGCGATCGCGATTAGCGCGAGCAGATAGGCGAGCGCGGCCGTGTCGTCGCTCGCCTTCGCGAGCACGCCGTACGTGCCGTAGACGATCAGCGGAGCCATATAGGCGAGACCGAACAGCAGCACGGACGGCAGGCCGAGCGTGCGCTTCAGGCGCGGCGATTCTTGGGACGACGACGCTTGCATGTTATCTCCTGGGCCCCGCGGGGGCCGATGCGAATGCCTTCGGGCCGTTTGCGGCCGGCATTTCGATTGGATGAGCCGGTACCGCACGCACGCAGGGGCGCGCGATGCCGTGAATGGACCGAGATCGGGACCGCGTCAGCCGACGCGCTGTCGAGGCGTTTCGATTGCGAGCGCGCGCCGGCCGTCCGGCTGTTCGATCGGTACGAGGCCGAGCGGCACGCGTGCGTCGTGCAGATAGTTGTAGTGCTCGCGGCTTGCTTCGAGACGCGTCGGATCGATGCGCGTGCGCGCGATCGCCTCGTCGCGACCCAGTTCGAGCACCGTGTCGCCGAACGGATCGACGAGCGCGGACAGGCCGGCGAACGTCAGATCGTCGTCGCCGGTGCCGCAACGGTTCACCATCAACGCGAACATCTGGTTCTCCATCGCGCGCGCCGCGATCGCACGACGATGCACGGGACCGAACGGGTCCATGTTGCCGTTCGTGACGATGAGCAGATCGGCATCGAGCGAGCCGATCGCGCGCGCGGTTTCAGGGAATTCGATGTCGTAGCAGATCAGCACGCCGACCGTCAGGCCGTTCCAGCGGCAGGTCGCGAAGCGGTCGCCCGGCGCGAACACGCCGACGTCGGACGCCCACAGATGCGTCTTGCGGTAGCGCAGCGCGATGTCGCCCTGCTCGTCGACGAGCACCGTCGTGTTGTAGAACCGGTCGCCGTCGCGCTCCGCCAGGCCGACCGCGACGGCGACGCCCTTTTGCCGCGCCGCGTCGCGCACCGCGGACAATGCGCGGCCCTCGAGCGGCTGCGCGACGTCGGCGACGTTCTCGCGCGTCGGAAAACCCGACAGCGTCGTTTCCGGAAACACGATCAGCTTCGTGCCGCCTGCCACGTCGACGCGTGCGATCGCGTCGATGACCTTGTGCGTGTTGTGCGCGACGTCGCCGTCGATCAGCGATAGTTGCGCGAGTTCCACCTGCATGAAGCCGTCTCCTTCCAATTGCCTTTCATCTGTGCCGCACGCATTGCGCGCCGCGCGGCACTTCGCGAACCGGAACGGCGCCCGTGCGGCGGCCGTTCGAACCGGTATCGATTATCGGGGTATTATTTTTGGCTCGAAATTCCCCGCCAGGGTTACCCTCACCGGAGCACACGATGGACTTCGAATGGCGAGATCTCGCCTTTCATCGGGAGATCGGCTCGGCCATCGATGCGCTCGATGGCCCGCACTTCTGGGCACGGCTTACGCGCGTGCTCGAGCGTCACGTCGGTTTCGACAACTGGGTCGCGCTGTGTTTCGCGCGCGATGCCGCGCCGCTCGTGCTCGCCGAGCAGGCCATGCCGGACGGCAAGATCGACGTGATGTTCCAGGACTATCTGGCCGCGCTCTATCAGCTCGATCCGTTCTACCTCGCGGCATTCGAAATGCAGGCATCGGGTTTCTACACGCTGGCCGACGTCGCGCCGGACAACTTCCGGATGACCGAGTACTACCAGCGCTATTTCAAGAAAAATATCGTCGGCGACGAAGTGCATTTCAACGTCGTGATCGATCGCGACCACACGCTCGGTTTTTCTCTCGGCAAGACCAGCAAATACGACGAACGCGAAATTGCGCTGCTGACGCTGTACTCGCCGTGGGTGCTGTCGCTGATGCAGCAGCGGCTGCATTTCGAGAAATTCGCGACGAAAGCGGCGCCCCGCCCTGCCGACGGCGACGCGCCCGATCCGCATGCGCGCTTCGGGATGCTGACCGGCAAGAGCGGACGCGGCGCGCTGACGACACGCGAGATCGAAGTCGCGATGCTGTCGTTGAGCGGGTTTTCGTCGCGCGCGATCGGCGAAAAATTGTCGATCTCGTTCGAAACCGTGCGCGCGCACAAGAAGCACATCTACGCGAAGCTCGGCATCAGCTCCCAGTCCGAACTGTTCGCGATGTTCTACGACGCCGGGAAGGCGAACGAGCCGGCGTGATGCGCGACGCGCAGGCGAGCGCTATCGACGATGTTGTCGCCCTTCCCTGTTCCGGTTTCGTTCCTGCTCAGCATCGAAACAGCATGCCGGATGACGTGAGACGCGTTTTTGAAATCGCCAGTTTGGAATTTCAATATGGCTATTGTGATAAGAAAAGTTATCCCGACGAGCGCCAAGTTTTTATCAACCCGACCGTTTCGCCGGCGGCAAGCCGCCATGCCTGAATACGGCACTTCCGCCCTCGCCGTCCCGTCGTTTGTGCCGCCATACGCCCGCACCGTGCGCATCGCCCTTTGCTGATGCGACGCAAGACTGTCGCGCCACCGTGGGTGTTCGAACTCGCCTCGGCCGCGCCTACAGGTTCGCCCATCGGCGTTCGATCCGGTCGGCCTCGAAGCCTCTGACCTTTACGGGTGGCGCCGGCGATGCGATGCGCTGAACGTGCTCGCGCAAATTCGCCGACACTTCAGCGGCTTCGACCGGCTGCGCCACATCGTTCGCGTCGACGGGCACGTCGCATCGGCCGACGGCTTCCTCGGGCAGCCGGCCGTCGTCGACGGCGCGTCCCACCTGTTCGCGACGGTGCTTCCCGACAAGGCCGGCCACGCGAGCTCGGCGTTTTCGCAACGCCAGTTGCCGGCCGATACGGCCGTGATTCTCATCGTGATCGCCGACATTCGTCATACATGGGCTCGCCCGGCCCGCTTGGCGCCGATGCCCCTGCGCCGCCCCCGCTTTTCCATATCGAACCTGTCCGGCCGCGGCGGATCGCGGCACCGTCCGATCGCCCGAGACCGTTGCTACACAAGGCGCAACCGGTTTTCGATACATTGAAATACCAAATATCGCATGCGATTTAATCGAACACGCTTGACATTGCGCGATCCGTCGACGAAACTCCATCGCATGCGATCGAATCGCATATGAACAAAACCTTCCACTGACGGAGCAAACCATGAGCAAGATCGACAACGTGCTGTACACGGGCAAGACGCACACGACTTCCGGCGGCCGCGACGGTAGCGCGCGGAGTTCCGACGGCCGGCTGGACATCCGCCTGTCGTCGCCGGGCAGCGCGGGCGACGGCACGAATCCCGAGCAGTTGTTCGCGGCCGGCTGGTCCGCATGCTTCATCGGCGCGATGCAGCTCGCCGCGCGTGCCGCGAAGGTGACGCTGCCCGCCGATCTGTCGGTCGACGCGGAAGTCGATCTCGGGATGGGCGGCAACGCGTACTTTCTGCAGGCGCGGCTGAACGTCAGCGCGCCGGGCCTCGATCGCGACGTCGTACAGCAGATCGTCGATACCGCGCACCAGACCTGCCCGTATTCGAAGGCGACGCGCGGCAACATCGACGTCGAAATCCGCATCGTCTGACTCATGCATCGGGCGGCAGCACGCCGCTCCGCCGAATTCCCGATCTTCTACCGAGGTGAATGATGAAAACCCGACTGATTGCCACCCTGCTCGTCGTCGCGTCCGCTGCCGTTGCCGCGCCGGCCTTTGCGAATCCCTCCACCGTCACGCGTGCGCAGGTACGTGCCGAACTCGCACAACTCGAAAAGACCGGCTACGCGGTCAACCGTGCCAGCGACGCGACTTATCCGGGCACGGTCCAGGCGGCACTTTCGCAGCTTCATGCGGACGATGCGATCGCCGGCGCCGCGTCGCGCACCGCGTACGGCAGCGACGGCAACGCCGCGACGCAGTCCGGCCGCCGTGCGGCGGTCCGTGTCGCCGAGCGCTCCGTCTATTTCGGTCATTGAGCGCCGCTTCGCCGCCATACCTGAAGAAGTCTTGAATCCTTTCTCTTTCTATCGAGGTCGATGATGAAAACACAGTTGATCGCCGCTCTTCTCGTTGCCGTGTCCGCCGCCGTTGCGGCGCCGGCATTCGCCAATGAATCCGCGCTGACGCGTGCGCAAGTGCGCACGGAGCTCGTCCAGCTCGAAGCGGCCGGCTACGCGCCAGGCCGTGCGAACGATCCGCACTATCCGGCCGACCTGGAAGCCGCGCTGTCGCGGATTCACACGAATGCTCCGGCGTCGGTGTCTGCGTCGGCGTCCGCATACGGCAGCGATGCGGCACCGGTCGCGCAATCGGGCAGCCGGCTCGCAACGCGCGTCGCCGACCGCTCGATCTACTTCGGACATTGAACGAACCCGCGCGCGGGCGCCGACGATCGGCGCACGACGCACACCTTACCCATCCTTTTTTGTCGAGGTCGATGATGAAAACCCCACTGCTTGCCGCTCTTCTCGCTGCCGTGTCCGCCGCGCTCGCCGCACCGGCGTTTGCCTCCGATGGCGCTGCCGTCACGCGCGCACAACTGCGTGCCGAACTGGCCGCGCTCCAGCAAGCCGGCTACCAGCCGAACCGGCCGAACGATCCGAACTATCCGGACAATCTGCAGGCCGCGCTGAAGCGCGTTCACGACAGCGGCATCGCCGTCGCGGACACGCAGACGTCCGGCTACGGCCGCGAGGCCGACGCCGCGACGCAGTCCGGCAGCCGCCGCGCCGTTCGTACGGTCGAGCGCTCGATCTACTTCGGGCATTGAGCGGCGGGGCAAAACCGCCGCCGTCCGCCGACATATAAAGCGCATGCGATGTAATCGCGTGCGCTTTTTCTTTGGAGGCGACACATGACGGCAAGCGAGTGCGAACGTGACTGTGCCGACGGCGTTGTCGGCGTTTGCAGGCGATGCACATCGCCGAGATTCAAGACGGATAAGCCTGCGAATGCTTCGCGCACTCGACGGAATGGCGCGCCGCGACGCGTCGGCTAAGCGCGCATGAACGGGTAAAGCAAGAAACGCGGGGGAAGTAAGAAACGGGCCGGCTCGCATTCGCTTCGCCGGCCCGACGTCGGCTAGTCTTCGATCGAATCGATCAGATTGCCGCGCAACGTGACGATTGCCTTTTGCATTTTCGCGAATTCATCGGGCTTCAAGCCGGTTGCCTCGACGAGGTTCATGCCGAGCCCCTTTTCGCGCACGCGGCGGCCGCTCTTGGTGAGGCTCACGCGCACCTGGCGCTCGTCCGACGGATCGCGGTGGCGTTCCAGATAACCCATCGCCTCGAGCTTCTTCAGGATCGGCGTCAGCGTGTTCGATTCGAGGAACAGCTTCTCGCCGAGCTGGCCGACCGTCAGGCTGCCCTCCTCCCACAACGCGATGATCGTGATGTATTGCGTATAAGTGAGACCGAGCTCCTCGAGGATCGGCTTGTACGCCTTGCCGAACGCGAGGTTCGTCGAATAGATCGCAAAACAGAGGAATTCGGACAGCTTCGGCGTGGCCGGCGCTTGTGCATCGTTCGGTTTCATCGGCGTTCTCCTTCGACGCGGAAACGGTCGCAGATACGCGCATTATATATCGCATGCGATCGAATCGGAAGCAGGAGAATCGTTCGCGATCGACGATGGCGCGCGGCCCGCGCGGCGAAGCGGCGCGCGGCCCGCGCGGCGAAGCGGCGCGCGAGCTCAGATGCGCGTTGCGTCGTCCCGGCGCCGGCGGTCGCCGACCGACGACAGTCGCCCGACGGACAGCAGCGAGCATTGCACCGGATGCGCGATTTCGGTCGCGAGCCCGCCCGCGGCGAACAGCAGGATCGTCAGCCAGCGTTTCATGCGTCCTCCACGACGGACAGGCTCGCACCGTTGGCGATCGTGGCGTCGAGCGCATACGGATCGATGCCGTCGATGCAGCCGAGATTGACGCGCCAGCACGCGGGATCCATGCGCGTCTGGTGGAATGGATAGACGCCGCAGCGGCTGCAGAAATAGTGACGCGCCGTGCCGGTGTTGAAGCGATACGTGCTCAGCATGCGCTCGCCCTCGACGATCTTCAGGTCGCGCCCGTCGAACATCGGGCTCATCAGCGCGCCGCGCCGGCGGCACAGGCTGCAATTGCAGCGCACCGCCGGTGTGAGGGCAGCTTTCACTTCGAAGCGAACGGCCCCGCAATGGCAGGATCCGCTGAACCAGGTGGCAGACATCGCGTGCTCCGGAAAAGGCGATATCTGCGTTATAGCGAACGCGCGCAACGGCTGCGTATCGCACTGTATCCGCGTTGCGCGCGGATACATGACGTTGCAATCCCGCGGCCGCCGCCGCGTAGATGCGCTCAGTCCAGCGCGTGCTGCAGTCGCGCGATCGCGGCGCGCGTCTCGCGCTCGAGCGTCGCGAACAGCTCGGCGGCGGGCAGCGAGCGGACGAGCGGTGCGGCCTGCCCGGCCCACTGCGCGCCGTAGCCGAATTCGCCCTTCGCCTTCGCTGCCGCGTGCAGCGCTTTACCGGCGTCGTAGGCAATCGGATAGGCGGGCGTGACCGGCGCGCGCGGATCGTCGCCGAGCGCGGTGAACCGGTTCGCAATGCCGCGCGCGACGCGACCCGAAATGGCCGCGGTGAACGTCGTGTGCCGCGTCGCGTCGCTGAGGATCGCGCGGCGATAGCCGTCGTCGATCGAGGTTTCGGGGCACGCGACGAACGCGGTGCCGAGCTGTGCGGCCTGTGCGCCGAGCGCGAGCGCCGCGGCGATCCCCTCGCCGTCCATGATGCCGCCCGCCGCGATCACGGGCAGCGCGCATTCGCGCACGAGCAGTCGCGTGAGCGCGAACGTGCCGAGCCGGTCGTCGCGCGCAGCTGGATCGAACACGCCGCGATGGCCGCCGGCCTCGACGCCCTGCGCGACGATCGCGTCGATGCCGCCGTCGGCGATCTGCCGCGCTTCGTCGAGATTCGTCGCGGACGCGAACAGCGTGACGCCGGCGCGCTTGAGCGCCGCGATCACGTCGGCGGACGGCAGCCCGAAATGGAAGCTGACGACGGCCGGCTTTTCTTCGAGGAGCATCGCCTGCATCGCGGGATCGGCGATGAAGCTCGTATAGATCTCCGACAGCGACGCCGGCGGCGTCGCGCCGTATTGGCGAAACGTTGGCGCGAGCCAGTCGAGCCACGCGCGTTCGATCGCCGCATCGGCGCGCGCGGGCTGGTGACAGAACACGTTGATATTGAACGGCCGGTCGGTGAGCGCGCGCGTGTCGCGGATCATCTTGCGCGCGCCGTCCGCATTCGTCGCGCCGACGCCGAGCGAGCCGAGCCCGCCCGCGTTCGACACCGCGGCTGCGAGCGCCGACGTGCTGACGCCGGCCATCGGCGCCTGGATGATCGGCACGCGGATGCCGAGCTGGCGCAGCAGCGCGCGGTTATCGGTCGATGCGTTCATGTCGTTGCCTCCTGTATCGCGATCGAAAGGTCGGTCGAATCGGGCGCCGGTGCGGGCACGCGCGCCGCGTCGCTGCGCCATCCTACGTCACGGGCAGGCGAGCGCGCTATCGGCGGCGACCGGCGCGGTGACCGTCAGCATCCCGCGCGGCGCAGCGCGTTCGCCGGCCACCGGCATGTCGGCTTCCTCGAAATCCGCAAGGAAGCGACGGCACGCGGCCGCGTGGCGCTCGCCAGCTTCATCGAGCGGGATGGTGCACGTCGTCCGGTAGAGCCGCGCGGTGCCGGTGTGGGCCCCGAGAAACGCGATCGCGCGGCGGCACGCGGCCGGCGAACGGCCGAGCCGCCGTCCGGCGCCCGCGAGGCTGCGCTCGGCGAGCGTGACGACGAACACCTCCATCGCATCGATCCGGTTTATGGCACTCGGAAGATCGCGCGCGGCGAGAAACGGGCATGCAGGCTGTCTATACCGTAGCCCCGTGCGCGCCCGCGCAGCGCACCCTTTCTGCACGGGAAAGGACGCTTGAGACATCCTCAATTATCGGCAGCCGCAAATTCGCGGAGCATGTGTCGGACGATCGGCGCAGCCCGCGCATCCGGCCCTCGCGGCGCCACGCGGGACTGACGCGATTCGCATGGCCGGCGCGCCGTTGTGCCGCGCCGTCGCCGCCCGGGCGCGATGCCCGGCGGTTTCAACAATCGGAGACACGATGACCATCCCTTCCCTCGATCTCGGCGGCCGCGCGGCGCCGCCCGCACCTGCCTCGCCGCCTGCCGCCCGCTCCGCCGCCGAGCCGGCGCCCGTTTCCGCACGCGACGTCACGCTCGGCGCTTTCATGGACGACCTGCCGGTCGGCGCGCTGCACCGGTTCGTCGTCTGGGTGATCGGAATCGGCCTGTTCTTCGACATGTACGAGATCTTTCTCGTCAGCACGATCGGCTCCGCGCTGCAAAGCGAATTCGGGCTGAACCGCGAGAGCGCCGACTTCAAGCTTCTGCTCGCGTCCGCGTTCATCGGGATGTTCGTCGGCGCGCTATGTCTCGGCAGTGTCGCGGACCGCATCGGGCGTCGTCGCGCGTTCCTGCTGACGCTCGTCTGGTACAGCGCGTTCTCGCTGATCGGGGCGTTCTCCGTGAACGCCGACATGCTCGTCGCGTGCCGGTTCCTGACCGGCATCGGCGTCGGCGCGATCTATCCGGTCGCGGACAGCTACCTGTCCGAGATCCTGCCGAAGGACAAGCGCGGACGGCTCGCGGCGTGGGCGTACACGACGTCGTACGTTGCAGTGCCGCTCGTCGGCTTTCTCGCGCTGTGGCTCAACCCGTTGCATGTCGGCAGCGTGGCCGGCTGGCGAATCATTCTGGCGATCGGCAGCCTCGGTGCGGTGTACGTGCTGTTCGTGCGGCACCGGTTGCCGGAAAGCCCGCGCTGGCTGCTCGCGCAGGGGCGCGACGACGAAGCATATGCGACGCTACGGCGCTTCGCGGACAGCGCCGGCGTACGGATGCCCGAACGTTTCGCGCCACCCGTCGAACCGCAGCGCCCGCTCGCGCTCGGCGAGCGCCTCGCGTTGCTGCGCCGCCGGCCGTACGGCGCGCGCTACGCGATGCTCGTGATCTTTCATCTATTCCAGGGCTTCGGCTACTACGGTTTCGGCACGCTTGCGGGCGTCGTCGTCAAAAGCCGCGGCTTCGACGTGACGGACAGCACGCTGTTCCTTGCGCTGTCGTTTCTCGGCTATCCGCTCGGCTCGCTGCTGTCGATTCCGTTGCTCCATCGCATCGAGCGCCGCACGCTCGTGATCGCGTCGATCCTGTCGATCGCCGCGTTCGGGCTCTGTTTCGCGTATTCGAACCATACGGTGCTGATCGTCTGTTTCGGCGTGTTGACGACCTGCGCGTCGAACGTGTTCAGCAACGCGTATCACGTCTATCAGGCCGAGATCTTTCCGGCGCGCGTGCGTTCGACCGCGATCGGCAGCACGTACGCGCTGTCGCGCATCGTCAGCGGCGCGCTGCCGTTCGTGCTGCTGCCGGTGCTCGTGCGCGGCGGCGCAGGCGCGATGTTCGGCACGATCTCGGTGGCGCTCGCGATCGTTGCGATCACGCTGCGCCTGCTCGGGCCGCTGACCACGCGGCGCAGCCAGGACGAGATCAATCCGGTGTGACGAATCGGACGCGTCGCGCGTCGCGCGCCGCCCGGCCGTTTGCGTGTCGGCGCCTCAGCGTGCCGACATGAAGTCGAACAGCTTCGCGATGTCCGAGGTCAGCGCCGCACCGGCCTTCACGCCGACCCACAGCGTGCGCGTGGCCCACGCATCCTCGAGCGTCACGACGCCGAGCCGCGCCGCGCGCTCGCCCGTCACGGCGTCGCGCGGCAGCACGCCGATCCCGAGCCCGGCCTCGATCATCCGGCTCACACCGTCGAAATTCGATACCTGGATCCGCAGCTTCAGCGACCGCTCGGCCGCGAACGCCGCATCGGTCATTCGCGCGAGCAGCGAGCTGCCGTCGCTGAGCCCGACGTAATCCTCGTCGAGCGTCTCGGCGAAGCGGATCCGCTCGCGCGTCGCGAAGCGATGGCCGCGCGGCACCAGCAGCACGAGTTCGTCGCGCCGATACACGCGGCGCTCGATGCCGGGCGCCGGCACGTTGTCCGCGAACACGCCGAGGTCGGCCTGCCCGGCCGCGAGCGCATCGACGATTTCGTGGCTGAGCCGCTCCGCGAGGCTGATCCGGATGCCGGGGTTGTCGGTCAGAAACGCGGCGAGATCGGCGGGCAGGAACTGGACGATCGCCGACGTGTTCGTCCACACATGGATGTGTCCGCGCACGCCGGCGGCGTAGTCGCTCATCTCGTGCGCCATCCGGTTCACCTGTTCGAGAATCTTCGCCGCATGATCGAGCAGCGCACGGCCCGCGGGCGTCAGCTCGACGCCGCGCGCATGCCGGACGAACAGCGCGCTGCCCGTCACGCTCTCGAGTTCCGCGATGCGTTTGCTGACGGCCGACAGCGTGAGCTGCCCGTGCTCGGCAGCCTTGGTGAGACTGCCGTGCTCGGCGACGAGCGCGAATACGCGCAACGACTGCAGATCGAAATGAAGCGGGTTCACCATGGGCAGGTCCTGGAAAGCCTGAGGAGAAAGCCGCGACCGTGCCGCTACGGTATGCGCGGGCACGCATCGGCCTGACGCCGATCATACGCGCACGCATGCGTCGGCGGGCCGCGCGCGGCGGGCGGGATCGGCAGGCTGACAGTCGGCGCGGCCGTGCGCGAGCCGGCGCGCCGCACGTGCGAGACGGCGCTGCCGCGCCGGTTGGCTCGGCAAGATCGGTTCGTTCAGATCGGCTCGGCGATCTCGATCAGGTTCAGATCGGGATCGCGCACGTAGACGGAACGGATCCGCTGCGTCGCGCCCGTGCGCTCGACGGGCCCTTCGACGATGGGCCAGCCGACGCGTGCGAGGTGCGCGATCACGTCGTCGAGCGGCACGGCTGCGATCAGACACAGATCGAGCGCGCCCGGCACCGGCAGGTGCGCCTTCGGCTCGAACTCCGCGCCACGCACGTGGAGGTTGATCTTCTGGTTGCCGAAGCGGAACGCGATGCGGCCCGCGCCGAACGTTTCGAGCCGCATCTGCAGCACGTCGACATAGAACTGCCGCGTGCGCTCGGGATCGACGCAGGTCAGCACGAGATGGTCGATGCGATCGATCAGTGTCATGTGCGTGCTCCATCGAGGACAACGCGCGGCGCTGCGATCGCTTCGGCCGACGGACGATGCAGGTCCGAGCGGCGCCCGGCTTTCAGCAACTGGCTCGGCACGTCGTGACCGATCAGCGCGGGCAATCGTGCGGCCGCGGCGAGCACGGCCGCGAGATCGACGCCGGTGTCGTAGCCGTCGAGCTCGAGCATGTGCACGAGCTCCTCGGTGCACGCGTTGCCGGTCGCACCCGGTGCGTACGGGCAGCCGCCGAGGCCGCCGAGCGACGCGTCGAAGCGGTCGATGCCGGCGTCGAGCGCCGCGAGCGTGTTCGCGAGCGCCATTCCGCGCGTATTGTGAAAGTGCAGCGTCAGCGGCAGCGCACCGAAGCGCGCGCGTGCGCGTTCGCAGAGGTCGCGCACCTGCGACGGAAACGCCATGCCGGTCGTGTCGCAGAGCGTGAAGCCGTGCACGCCGAGATCGGCGAACCGCTGCATCCATGCGAGCACCGTTTCGGCGGGTACGTCGCCTTCCATCGGGCATCCCATCGCGGTGGACAGCGACACGTTGATCGCGATGCCCGTGCCGCGCACCGCGTCGATCACCTCGCGCAGCTGCGCGAACGACTGCTCGCGCGTCATCCGCAGGTTCGCGCGGTTGTGGCTGTCGCTCGCCGACATCACGAGGTTCACCTCGTCGACGCCGCACGACAGCGCGCGCTCCGCGCCGCGCACGTTCGGCACGAGCGCGGTGTAGACGACGCCCGGCGCACGCGCGATGCCGTGCATCACGGCCTCCGCGTCGCGCAGCGCGGGGATCGCCTTCGGCGACGTGAACGACGTGACTTCGATCTTCGCGTAGCCGCACGCGCTCAGCGCGTCGATCAGCGCGATCTTGGCGTCGGTGTCGACGAATGCCGCTTCGTTCTGGAGACCGTCGCGCGGCGCGACTTCGTGCAGATGGAGCCGTTTGTCCCGTTTGTGTCGAGCGTTCATGTCGAGCCTCCGTCAGATCACGCCGCGAGCGCGCCAGTCGTCGCGCGTCGCCGCATCGACGCCGAGCGATTCGAGCACCGTGTCGGTATCCGCGCCGAGCGCGGGCGCGGGCCGTGCGATGCGTCCCGGCGTCGCGGCGAGCTTCGGCACGATGCCCGGCACGAGCACCGGCGTGCCGTCCGGCAGCGCATCTTCGACGATCATGTCGCGCGCACGGTAGTGCGGATCGGACGCGATGTCCGCGACGTCGTAGATGCGGCCCGACGGAATGCGCGCTTCATGGAGCGCGGCGAGCACGTCGTCGAGATCGTGCTGCGCGGTCCAGGCGCCGATCGCCGCATCGAGGCGCTCGACCTGCGCGACGCGGCCGTCGTTGTGCGCGAGCGCCGGATCCTGGCCGAGGTCGGCCCGGCCGATCAGGTCCATCAGCCGCCGGAAAATGCTGTCGCCGTTGCCGGCGATCAATGCGTACTTGCCGTCGCGGCAGCGATACGCGTTGGTCGGCGCGATGCCGGGCAGGCTGCTGCCGGACGGCTGACGTACCGTGCCGAACACAGCGTATTCGGGCAGCAGGCTTTCCATCATGTTGAAGACCGACTCGTACAGCGCGACGTCGACGACCTGCCCGGTGCCGCCCGGACGATCGCGATGCCTCAGCGCGAGCAGCACGCCGATCACGCCGTGCAGCGCGGACAGCGAATCGCCGAGCGAGATGCCGACGCGCACCGGCGTCCGGCCCGGCTCGCCGGTCAGATGCCGCAGCCCGCCCATCGCTTCGGCGATCGCACCGAAGCCCGGCCGGTCGCGGTATGGGCCGCTCTGGCCGTAGCCCGACACGCGCAGCATTACGAGCCGCGGGTTGATCGCCGACAGCGTGTCCCAGCCGAGCCCCCACCCTTCAAGCGTGCCGGGGCGGAAATTCTCGATCAGCACGTCGGCTTCGGCGACGAGGCGGCGCACGACGTCCTGTCCTTCGGGTGTGCGCAGATCGAGCGTCACCGACGACTTGTTGCGCGACTGCACGGCCCACCATACCGACGTGCCGTCGTGCAGCAGCCGCCATTTGCGCAGCGGGTCGCCGACGCCGGGCGGCTCGATCTTGATCACGTCCGCGCCGAATTCGGCGAGCATCCGGCCGGCAAACGGCCCGGCGATCAGTTGCCCGAGTTCGAGGACGCGAATGCCGTCGAGCGGTGTTGTCATGACTGTCTCCGATCAGATGATGAGGTCCATGGCGGCGATCATGACCGCGTTTGCGCGGCGCGAAAATCGATCGATGCTCAAGCGCCCTTTCCGTTTCGGAAAGGCGTCGGCGGGCGATCGACGGTGCATTGGCAGCGGAGAGGCGCGTACTTTCCGGGGCGGAAAGCGCAGAAGCGACGATGACGTGGGAATGGACCGGCGCCGCGTGGATGCGGGGCGGTGATGTACGACGAGGGGACGGCGGCTCAGGCAGCCGCGGTCAGGCCCGCCGGGGAGCGGTTGGCGAGTCGGATGGCAAGCCGGTCGGCGAGCCTATCGACGGCCTGTTGGCGAGTCGGTTTACAGCAGCGCCGCCGGTCGCGCGAGCATCGTCACGCGACGGCGGAAGTCGGCAAAACGCGGGTTCAGTTGCGACGCCGCTCAGTAAGCGGACATCTCGACGCAAGGATCGACCTTCGACGGCGAGCAGATCGTCGAGTACTTCGCGCTTTCGCGCATCAGCGCTTCGCCTTGCTGCAGCGCGATCTTGATTTCCGGATGGCGTTCGTACGCGAGAAATGCCGAGCACACGACCGCGGACATCACGACGAGCGAGAACATGAATTTTTCGAGGGTTTGGAAACGTTCAGGCATGGTTCGACCTTTCAGCAAGGCCGACATTGTAACGCAAGATAAGGGTTTTCCCTATATCGAATTCGTCATACCGAAGATGCGCGGGAGGCGGCCGGGCGCGATGTTCGCGCCCTTTTTCGCCGTTAAGCCGCCGTCAAGCGCCTGTCGAAAGCGATGATGGGACCAGTGCGGCAATCGGGCTGCGTCGGCCTCGCGTCTTGACGCAAAGCCGGAAGATGAGGAAAGCCGCCCTTTCCCTGCTCGTCGCTGCCGCTGCGATCGCGGCACCGCTCGCGTTCGTTCGGGTCGTTCGCGCAGCCGGCCAACGGGCCCGTGACGCGTGCCGAAGTGGTTGCGCAGCTGAGTCGACTCGAACTCGCCGGCTACAAGCCGTTCAAGAGCGCGTGTCCGGACGACATTCAGGCCGGCGAGGTGCGCGTCGCTGAGGCCACGGCCGTTGGCGCGGGAGCCAGACGTGTCGAGCGCTATCGCGCCGTCGCAGCCTGCGTCTGCACGTCGATGCCGCCGGGCGAATCGCGTCGAATCATGTCCAGCGGATTCGCATTGGCGCACGCCGCGCCATGCCGCTGTCGCTGCCGCTCCCGCTGTCGCCGCCAGCGTGATACGCCGAACGCTCTATCACCGCGCGGCGGCCGACGTGCCGCTCGCCCCGTTGCCGGGCCACGCGCGGCCGATCTTGTCGATCAGCGATTTGGCGGCGCCGGTCGCGATCGCGGCGTCGACGCCCGAGGTCTGCCACGTGCCGTCGGCGGCCTGCACAAACGTCAGGTTCGCGCGCGACGGCGCGTAATCGGCATTGCGCCACGTGACGACGACGTCGCACGTATAGGTCCGTTCGCCGGCCTTCCTGCAGTCGCCGTCGGGCCGCGCCGACACGACGTCGGCCGACACCGGCAGCGGCTGGCCGAATAGCGCGTTCAGGCCGCCGTGGTTCTCGGCTTCGAGCGCGCGGCGCACCGCGGCATCGACGTCCGACGATCCGGGGCCGTCGTGGATCAGGTTGCAGGCGGCCAGCAGCGTCGAGGCGCAGCCGAGGATCAGCAGCGAGTGAAACTTCATGGAGTATTCGTCGATCGGTCGATAGCGGGCGGCCTGCGACGCCGCGCATGCGCGCGCCGCGGGGCCGGTACGCCGCGTAGTCTGCAACGTCCGCGCGACGCGCGCGGTATCCATTTGTAACCGATCGTGCGGGCGGCACGCGCCCGCGACGCTACTGACGCTCCTGCTTCACGCGGCTCACGAGCTGCGTCGGGCTCACGAACTGCAGCGCGATCACGACCCACACGAGCGTGATCGCCATGTAAATCATCGCCATCGCGTCGATCGACTGCGGCGCGCGCACGCCCGTCGAAAACACCGCGTAGTACAGCGCGACGACGAGCGTCTGCGTGCTCGGCCCGGCGGTGAAGAAGGTCAGTTCGAACATCCCGATCGTGCGCACGAGCACGAGCAGCCCGGCCGCGAGCATGCCCGGCACGAGCAGCGGCAGCAGCACGTAGCGGAAATAGCGCCACGTATTCGCGCCGAAGATCCGCGCGGCGGCTTCGAGGTTCGGGTCGATCTGCTCGATGAACGGCGTCATCACGAGAATCACGAACGGCAGCGCCGGCACGAGGTTCGCGAGAATCACGCCGGATAGCGTGCCGGCGAGCCCGATCTTGTACATCGCGGTCGCCATCGGAATCCCGTACGTGACGGGCGGCACCATCAGCGGCAGCAGGAACACGAGCAGCGCGAAACGCTTGCCGCGGAACTGCACGCGCGCGAGCGCATAGGCGGCCGGCACGCCGAGCGCGATCGACAGCAGCACGACCGCGCCGACGACCTCGACCGTCACCCACAACACGCTCGCGAGCTGGAAGTCCTCCCACGCCTTCGCGTACCAGTGCAGCGTGAAGCCCTGCGGCAGCGGCGTGCCGAACCAGCGCGTCGCGACCGAATTCACGGCGACGGTCGCGATCAGCAGCAGCACGTTCAGCAGAAAGAACGCCATCACGGCCCAGACGAGCGCATGCCATGCGCGGCCCGTCAGGCCGCCGCGCAACGCACGCGGCTTCGGCGTATCGGCCGGTCGCGCGTCCTGCGGCTCCTGCTTCGGCGGCCAGGCCGGTGCCGCATGATTGTCGGTCGCCATCAGCCCTTGCCTCCCGTCACCGGACCCGAGTAGAAGAAACGGCGCGCGCCGAGCATCGACGCGACCACCAGCAGCTGCACGAAGCCCATCACGATCGCGATCGCCGACGCGAGCGAGTAGTCGTAGTTTTCGAACGCGGCTTCGGCCGCCGCGATCGAGATCACGCGCGTCGGGCCGGCCGGCGCACCGAGCAGCACGGCCGACGGAAACACCGAGAACGCCTGCACGAACGACAGGCACGCGGCCATCGTGAGCCCCGGCACGAGCAGCGGCAGATAGATCTGGCGGAACTGCTGCCACGGATTCGCGCCGAGCGTCGCGGCCGCGCGCGCGAGCGTCGGGTCGATGCCGCTGATATACGAGAGCATCAGCAGGAACGCGAACGGAAAGCCCGACACGATCAGCGACAGCAGCACGCCCCAGTAGTTGTGCGTGAGGCGCACTTCGTCCGCGTACAGATGCAGCCCGTGCAGCGCCTGCGGAAACCAGCCGTTCGGCCCGAAGTACGTGAGCATCCCGTCCGCGACGAGCACGGTGCCGAGCGTGACCGGGATCACGAGCAGCGTCGTCACGAACTTCTGGTACGGCGAATTGCGGCGCAGCGCGAACGCGACGGGCACCGACACGCCGACGTTGATCAGCGTCGCCGGCACCGCGAGCTTCAGCGTGACGAGCACGGTCGGCCACAGCGCGGTATCGGTGAAGAACTGCACGTAGTTCGCGAGCATTCCGCCGCCGTTCATCGGCTCGAACGACAGCACGAGGCCGTAGGCGAACGGGTAGATGAACAGCGCGGCGATGAACGCGAGCGCGGGCGTGACGAGCCACGCCTTCGCGTCGCGAGGCGCGCTGCCGGACAGGAGCGTGCTCATGCGGCCTCCCGGCCGGCGGCCCGTGCCGTGCGCGGCATGCGGACGAGCGGGCGGCACGCGGTCATGGCGCGTCTCCCGGATAGACGAGCGTGCGCGACGGCGCGACGCGCAGCGTCAGCCGTTCGCCGGGCGCGAACTCGCCCGCCACGCGCGCCCAGATCGCGCCGAACGGCGCGAGCGCGCGAATCAGCGAATCGCGGCCGCCGTATTCGACCGTCTCGACCGTCGCCTCGAACGTGTTGTCGGCGGCGGCATCCGCGCGCTCGATATCGTCGGGCCGCAGCGCGACCGCGACCGCCTTGCCGTCGAAGCCCGCCATCGGCACGCCCGCGAGACGCACGCCGGCGGCCGCGACCGTCACGTAGTCGCCGGCCATCCCTTCGAGCGTGAACGGCAGCACGTTGCGATAGCCCATGAAGCGCGCGACGTGCAGGTTGTGCGGGCGCGTATAGACCTCCTTCGGCGACGCGACCTGCTGCACGACGCCCTCCTTCATCACGACGATCCGGTCTGCCATCGACAGCGCCTCGTCCTGGTCGTGCGTCACGTAGATCGTCGCGCGCTCGAGCTGCGTGTGGATGCGGCGGATCTCCGCGCGCATCTCGATGCGCAGCTTCGTATCGAGGTTCGACAGCGGCTCGTCCATCAGCACGAGCGGCGGCTCGATGACGATCGCGCGCGCGATCGCGACGCGCTGCTGCTGGCCGCCCGACAGCTGGCCCGGCAGCTTGCCTTCGTGGCCGACGAGCTGCACGAGTTCGAGCGCCTGCTGCGCGCGACTGCGCGCTTCGTGCTTCGGCACGCCGCGCATCTTCAGCCCGAAGCCGACATTGTCGAGCACGGTCATGTGCGGAAACAGCGCGTAGTTCTGGAACACCATCCCGAACCCGCGACGCTCGGGCGGCAGCACGTCGATGCGCGTGTCGTCGAGCCAGATGCCGCCGCGCGTGAGCGGCTGCAGCCCGGCAATGCAGTTCAGCGCGGTCGACTTGCCGCAGCCCGACGGGCCGAGCAGCGCAATGAACTCGCCGCGCCGGATGTCGAGGTCGAGCCCGTTCAGCGCGGCCACCTGCGCGCCTTCCGCGTTGGTGAAGCTGCGACAGACGCCATCGAGCCGCAACCGTTCGAAACTGTGCTTCATGCCCCACACTCCGATGACGCGGGCGCACCGGCGCCCGCGGGTTCGACCGTCACTTCGACTTCTGCGAGCCGATCTCGCGGTCCCACTTCTGGAACGCGGCGACCATCGCCTGCGCACTGAGCGGCTGCACGTGCGGACGCTCGGCCAGCAGCTTCGCGTATTCGGGGCGGCCGAACTTGCGGATCACGTCCTGGCTGTGCGCGGGCGCCATCTCGAGCGTCACGCCCTTCACGGCCGGGCCCGGATAGAAGTAGCCGTCGTCGTAGGTCATCGCCTGCTGAGCCGGTTCGAGCAGGAAGGTCATCAGCTTGAACAGCACGTCGAGCTTGTCCTTCGGCACGCCCTTCGGAATCACCATGTAGTGCGCGTCGTTCACCCACGTCATGTTGTCGAACGCCTGGATCCGGAAGTCGGCCGGCACGATGCCGAGCGCGCGCGGGTTGATGTCCCAGCCGGTGACGGTCACCGTCATGTCGCGCGTACCTTCGCCGAGCTCCTTCATCACGGCCGACGTACCGCCCGGGTAGTACGGAATGCAGTCGTTGAGCTGCTTGAGGAAGGCCCAGGTCTTGTCCCAGCCGTTGATCGGGTCCTGCGGATTCTTGTCGCCGAGCACGTACGGCAGCCCCATCAGGAACGTGCGGCCCGGCCCCGAGTTCGCGGGCCGCGCGTAGATCAGCTTGTTCGGATGCGCCTTGCACCAGGCGAGCAGCTGCTCGGGCGTCTTCGGCGGCTCGCCGACCTTCGCCGGGTTGTATTCGAGCAGCGGGCCGGCCGGCATGTAGGTGACCTCGAGCCCGAAACCCTGCGCGAGATCCTGCATCTTGCGCGGGCCCGGCGCGTATTTGTCGAGCACGCCGGGAAGCGCGGCCGCATGGTCGGGCAGCAGCTTGAGCCAGAGGTTCTGCTCGATGCCGGCCGCGAGCGCGTCGGTGCCGGTCAGCACGAGGTCGATGTCCGCCCGCCCGGCCGCCTGCATCGCCTTGATCTTGCCCGGCAGCTGCGGCGCCGGCGCGTTCGTGAACGTGACGTTCGAGACGAGATTCGGATTCTTTTCCCTGAACGCCTCGATGGCCTTCTGCGTGAGCTGCAGGTTGCCCGCGACGTCGACGACATTCAGCGACACGGGCGCGGCGACGGCCGCCGCAGCCGACAACGTGAAACCCAGCGCGACGGCGATCCGGCGAACGATCCTGGTTGTGTTCATGTCTCCTCTCTGCGGTCAGTGGATGGGACCTTTCTTTCGCGAAATCATGACGGCGTTATACGATGTCGGTCAACAAAAAACCGTGACAACGGGGACGGGAATTTCCCTAACAAAAAGCTTTAATGAAACGGCGTCCGGCCGAGGAATCGGCTCGGTGCGTCCCGCGTGTTAAGACGTCATATAACGTCGCGCCGCGTTCGTCTGACGGTTCGCGGTGCCGCGCCGGACCGCGCATGCGCCGCGCGGTGTCCTGCACCCGTTTCCCGAATCGGCTACAGTGGGCGTTTTCGGCGCGCCCGCTCGCGCCGCCGCCACGATCGCACCGCCCTCGCGGCGCACGCTGCGGCGGCGCCCGGGCGCGGATCCTTCAACTCGACGAACGTATCCCCATGTCCGATCTGTCCGCCTTTCCGATCACGCAGAAGTGGCCGGCCCAGCATCCCGACCGTCTCCAGCTCTACTCGCTGCCGACGCCGAACGGCGTCAAGGTGTCGATCATGCTCGAGGAAACGGGACTGCCGTACGAGCCGCATCTCGTGCGCTTCGACACCAACGACCAGTTCTCGCCGGCGTTCCTGTCGCTGAACCCGAACAACAAGATTCCCGCGATCCTCGACCCGAACGGTCCGGAGGGCAAGCCGCTGCCGCTGTTCGAATCGGGCGCGATCCTGATCTATCTCGCCGACAAGACCGGCCAGCTGATTCCGAAGGATCCGGCCGGCCGCTACGAGACGATCCAGTGGGTGATGTTCCAGATGGGCGGGATCGGGCCGATGTTCGGCCAGCTCGGCTTCTTCCACAAGTTCGCAGGCCGCGAGTACGAGGACAAGCGTCCGCGCGACCGCTACGTCGCCGAGTCGAAGCGCCTGCTCGGCGTGCTCGATGCGCATCTGTCGAACCGGCAGTGGATGATGGGCGATACCTATACGATCGCCGACATCGCGATCTTCCCGTGGGTGCGCAACCTCGTCGGCTTCTACGAAGCGGGCGATCTGGTCGGCTTCGGCGAGTTCCGCCACGTCGCGCGCGCGCTCGAGGCGTTCGTCGCGCGGCCGGCCGTCGTGCGCGGGCTGAACATCCCGGCGCGCGACTGAGTCGCGCCCGCACCCGGTGCGGGCCGCCTGCTTCGATCGACGCCCGCTGCATCGCGCAGCGGGCGTCTCTTTTTGTGTCGACGCTTGCGCGACGCGCGCGTCGCTAGTCGCCATCGTTGCCATCGTTGCCGTCGACCGTGCGCTCCAGCCCGGCCAGCAGCTGGTCGAGCAGCCGCGCGAGCTGCGCCTGCTCTGCGGCCGACAACGCGGCCAGCATCGCGCGCTGGTCGTCGACGTGCGCGACCACCGCTTCGTCGATCAGCGCACGAGCGCGCGACCAGCGTGCCACGCCCGTCGGCCATCGTCACGGTCGACCATGCGGCGACGCCGGCCGATGCGGCATCGCTGACGGGCTTCGTGCAGGGCGTCGGCTATCTAATCGCGGGACTGTTTCCGTTCGCGGCGGGCATCGTGCGCGAGCATCTCGCGGATTTGACGCCTGCGTGGGTCGCGACGGCTTGTCTGTGCGTCGTGCTGTTCGTGCTCGCGGCCGGCTTCGCGCCGGGCATGACGCGGCGCGTCGTGCGGGCGTAAGCGCTGCGATCAGGCGCCGGCCCGCGCCTGATTACCCCGCACTGGCATACAACGTCGAATCCGCAAACCCCTGCGCGTCGAGCACGCGTCCGACCAGGATCAGCGCGGTGCGTTCGATCGACGTGTGCCGCACCTTGGCGACGATATCGGCCAGCGTGCCGACGACGCGTTCCTCATCGGGCCAGCTCGCGCGATACACGACCGCGACCGGGCAGTCGGGCCCGTAATGCGGCAGCACTTCGTCGACGATTTTTGCGAGATGACGCACGCCGAGATGGATCGCGAGCGTCGCGCGATGCGCGGCGAGCGAACCGAGCGTCTCGCCTTCGGGCATCGTCGTCTTGCCGGCGAAGCGCGTGAGGATCACCGTCTGCGCGACGCCCGGCAGCGTCAGCTCGACGCCGAGCGTCGCGGCGCATGCGGCCGTGGCCGTCACGCCCGGCACGATCTCGTACGGAATCCCGAGCGCCTTCAGCCGACGGATCTGCTCGCCGATCGCGCCGTAGAGCGACGGATCGCCGGAATGCACGCGCGCGACGTCCTGCCCTTTCGCATGTGCGTCGGCGAGCAGCGCGACGATCGCGTCGAGATCGAGCTCGGCGGTATTGACGACCTGCTCCGCGCGATGGCCGTCGAGCACGGCCGCCGGCACGAGCGAGCCCGCATACAGAATCACCGGGCACGTGCGTACGAGGCGCTGGCCCTTCACCGTGATCAGCTCCGGGTCGCCGGGACCCGCGCCGATGAAATACACCGTCATCGAAAAAACTCCGTCAGTGGATGGGGCGATGCGCCGCGTCTCACGCGCGCGCGGCGGGATCGAGTGCAGCGAGCAGCGCGGCGGCCGACTCGAACGTGCGATCGGCATCGGGCAGTGTCGGTCGGCGCAGCATCACGACCGGCAGCCTGCGCTCGCGCGCGACCTCGAGCTTCGCTTCGGTCGCG
This sequence comes from Burkholderia multivorans ATCC BAA-247, assembly GCF_000959525.1. NCBI lineage: Bacteria > Pseudomonadati > Pseudomonadota > Betaproteobacteria > Burkholderiales > Burkholderiaceae > Burkholderia > Burkholderia multivorans. Next base: position 1,905,817 of record NZ_CP009832.1, on the reverse strand, counting down.
CTGCCGCCGCTGTTCTTGCTGACGACGACATCGATCCCCGCGAGCGCGAACAGCGCGCGTTCGCCGTCGAGCGTGAACGGCCCGCGCGCGGCGACGACCTGTGCGCGCGCGTTGCCCGGATGCGGATCGAGGCAGCGCACGAGCCAGAACTGGTGCGGCGGGATCGCGTCGAGATGCGCGAGCGGTTCGCGACCGAGCGTGAACAGCGGCCGGCGGAACGGCGCGATCGCGGCCTCGATGCCGGCCCAGTCGTCGACCATGCGCCAGTCGTCGCCGGGTTGCGGCGTCCACGGTGCGCGGCGCAGTGCCCACAGCGGCACGCCGGCGTCGCGCGCGGCGGCGGCCGCGTTCGCGCTGATCCGCGCGGCATACGGATGCGTCGCATCGATCACGAGACCGATCCGCTCGGCGCGCAGATAGGCGGCGAGCGCCGCCGCACCGCCGAAGCCGCCGACGCGTACGGCACAGCGCAGATCGTCCGGCACCTTGCCGAGCCCCGCGAGGCTGTACACGTGCTGCGGGCCGAGCGCGCGCGCGATCGTCAGTGCGTCGCCGGTGCCGCCGAGCAGCAGGATGCGCGCGCTCATCGTGCGCTCCCGACGAAACGGCCCTGCCGGTCGATCGCGAACATTTCGACGGCGACCGACGCGGGCACGATGTCGCGCGCGACGCGCAGCGCATGCGTACAGACGATATCGCCGAGCGGCACGCCGTCCGCGCCCGCGAGCGCCAGCGCTTCGACGCTCGTATTGGCCGCGCGGATCGCGGCCTGCAGCGCGTCGCTCGCGCCTGCATCGCGCGCCCACTGCGCGAGCAGCGGCAAGTCGATGCTCGAATGGCGGCTATGCAGATCGAGATGGCCGGCCGCGAGCTTGCTCAGCTTGCCGAAGCCCCCGCACATCGAGAGCCGCGCGACGGGCGCGCGCCGCAGATGCTTGAGCACCGCTCCGGCGAAATCGCCCATCTCGATCAGCGCGATGTCGGGCAGCCCGTAGTGCGCGCGCATGGCGTCCTCGCTCGCGTTGCCGGTGCACGCGGCGATATGCGCGACGCCGTTGGCGCGCGCGACGTCGATACCCTGATGGATCGACGCGATGTACGCGGAACACGAGAACGGCCGCACGATGCCGGTCGTACCGAGAATCGACAACCCGCCGACGATTCCGAGACGCGGATTCATCGTCTTCAGCGCGAGCGCCTCGCCGCCTTCGACGCCGATCGTCACGTCGAAGCCGCCCGTGTAGCCCTGTTCGGCCGCGAGCGCGTCGAGATGCGTCGTCATCATCCGGCGCGGCACCGGATTGATCGCCGGTTCGCCGATCGGCAGCGCGAGGCCCGCGCGCGTGACCGTGCCGACGCCCGGCCCCGCATGAAAACGCACGCCGCGTGCGCCGCCGAGCGCGACGCGCGCGAAGATCAGCGCGCCGTGCGTGACGTCGGGATCGTCGCCGGCGTCCTTGATCGTGCCGGCTTCCGCGCCGTCGGCCGTCGCGCGGCAGAATTCGAGGCGCATCACCACGCGCTGCCCTTTCGGCAAGACGATTTCGACCGCGTCGTCCGCGCGGCCCGCAAGCAGCAGGCGCGCCGCCGCGAGCGACGTCGCGGTCGCGCAACTGCCGGTCGTATAGCCGAAGCGCAGCGGCGCGGACCGTTCGGGCGTCTCGTCGCGCATCAGCGGCACTCCGCGGCGCACGGCGCGGCGGCCGTGTCGGGCTTGCGCACGTCGTACAGCGTGACGGGCAGCGCCTGTCGCCAGGTGTCGAAGCGGCCGAGCGGTTCCGCATGCGCGATCGACACGCGCGTGAGCGTGCCGCCGTGCGCGTCGCGCCATCCGGCGAGCGCGACGTCGCCCTGCAGCGTGACCGCGTTCGCGACGAGCCGGCCGCCCGGCTTCAGCGCGGCCCAGCATGCGTTCAGCACGCCGGGCGTCGTCGCGCCGCCGCCGATGAAGATCGCGTCGGGCGCGGCCAGTCCGGCCAGCGCGTCGGGCGCGCGGCCGGCGACGAGCTGCAGGCCCGGCACGCCGAGCGCGTCCCGGTTGTGTTCGATGAAGCGCTGCCGCTCCGCATGCGACTCGATCGCGATCGCCTGACACGACGGATGCGCGCGCATCCATTCGATGCCGATCGAGCCGCTGCCCGCACCGACGTCCCACAGCAGTTCGCCGGGCGCCGGCGCGAGGCGCGCGAGCGTCAGCGCGCGCATGTCGCGCTTCGTCAGCTGGCCGTCGTGGCGATACGCGTCGTCGGGCAGCCCGGGCGTCAGTGCGCGGCGCGGTGCGTCGGGGCCGGCTTCGCACTCGAGCGCGACGAGATTGAGTGCGGCCGTCTCTTCGACGTTCCAGTCTTGCGCGAGACCGTCGATGCGCCGCTCGAGCGGCCCGCCGAGGTGTTCGAACACGCTGATGCGCGTCGGGCCGAAGCCGCGCGCGACGAGCTCGGCCGCGACGGCGGCCGGTGTGCGGCCGTCCGCGCTCAGCACGAACAGGCGTCGACCCGGCAGCAGATGGCGCGCGAGCGTCGCGAGCGGACGGCCGACCAGCGACACGGCGCCGACGTCCTGCAGCGGCCAGCCGAGTCGCGCGGCCGCGAGCGACAGCGACGACGGCGCCGGCAGCACGCGCCATTCGTCGGCGCTGAGCCGGCGCGCCAGCGTCGCCCCGACGCCGAACAGCATCGGGTCGCCGCTCGCGAGCACGCAGACCGGCGAGCCGCGCCGCGCGAGCACGCCAGACAGGTCGAACGGCGACGGCCACGCTTCGCGTGCGGCCGGCAGTCGCGAGGGCAGCATGTCGAGATGCCGCTTCGCGCCGACGACGAGCGTCGCATCGAGCAGCGCGCGGCGTGCGGCGCGGCCGAGCCCCGCGAAGCCGTCGTCGCCGATGCCCACCACCGTCAGCCATGCCGTCATGCACCCTTCCCCATCGTTCGTCCTGTTGCCGCCGCGTACCGGTCTGCATCGCCAAAGACGGGATAGTACCGTGTTCGACTCCGCGTTTCATCGGCAGCCCGGACGGCGCTTCGCGCATGCCGGCGATTCGGCGCGCGGCCGATTCGGCCGATGAAGATTGAGCCGATGAAATATCCGCGACGAGCGCACGGCGTTCGCCGTCCGGCGACGGAAGAACGGCTTCGGCACGGCGGCGCTGCCGTCCACGTGCCGCCGCACGGTTTTCGGGTCGTGGCCCGCCCGCGAAATCGGGTATCCTACGCGCGTTCGTTCGCCGGTGCCCTTCGGGGCCGAAGAGGGAACACAGGGCGCATCGCGCCGCTGTGGCTGCCCCCGCAACTGTAGACAGCGAGCCGATCTCCCCCTCATGCCACTGGTTTCACCGGGAAGGCCGGGAGCAGGCGCCGACCTGTCAGCCAGGAGACCTGCCGGCCTGAAAGTGCGTGCGTGCCAGCCGGCGTCGGGCGGGGTGTACCGATGCGTTGGCCGCGGCGCGACACTGTCCCGGTGCCCCGTTGAGTCCCGCCTTCTCCGTTCCGTTTACCGCGTCGCCTGTCGCGCGCCCGTCGGCGTGTCCGGGGCTCGTGCGCATCGTGGCGGCCGCCGACGGCGGACTGTGCCGGATCAAGCTGCCGGGCGGCCGGCTCGACGCGAGCCAGGCACGCGCGATCGCCGCCGCCGCGCGCAGGTACGGTTCCGGCGCGATCGACGCGACCAATCGCGCGAACCTTCAGTTACGCGGGATCCGCGACGGCGCGGCCGACGCGCTCGTGCGCGCCTTGCTCGATGCGCGGCTCGGCCCGCACGCGGCCGAGCCGCGCGGGCTCGACGAGGCAGCCGCGCTGGCCGCGAGCGACGATGCACGCAACCTGATGCTGAGCCCGCTCGCCGGTCACGATCGCGCGGCGCTCGTCGACAGCCGCGCGTTCGCCGCGCCGCTGCTCGATCTGCTCGCGACGGACCCGCGCCGCGGCGAGCTGTCGCCGAAATTCTCGATCCAGTTCGATGGCGGCGAATCGGTCGCCGCGCTCGATCATCCGCACGACATCTGGCTCGCCGCGTGGCGCCGCGACGACGGCGCGACGCGCATCGCGGCCGGCCTCGCCGGCTGTCCGCCGACTTCGCGCGACGACGCCCCCGCGGCAGTCGACGTGGCGCCCGAGCATACGGTCGCATTCGTTCGCGCGCTGCTGCATGCGTTTCTCGATCTTGCACCGGCCGACGTCACGCGGATGCGTACGCTGCTCGCCGCGCGCGGCGAACCTGCGCTGCTGACGCGCGCGCAGCACGACCTGCCCTTCGCGCTGACTGCCGATCCCGCGCTGGCCCGCTGGCGGCGTGCGCCGTCCGATCCCGCGTGGCGCTTCGGTGCGCGCGCGTCGGTCGACGCGTCGCGCTGCAGCGTCGGCGCGCAGTTCGCGCTCGGACGGCTCGATGCCGCGCAACTGGACCGGCTCGCGGCACTGGCCGATGCATACGGCGACGGCACGCTGACGATGACGCCGTGGCAAGGCGTGTTCGTGCACGGCGTCGCGCACGCGCAGGCGCCGGCCGTGCTCGAGGCGCTGGCGGCGCTCGGTCTCGTCTGCGCGCCGTCCGATCCGCGCGCGATGCTCGTCGCGTGCGCGGGCAGCACGGGCTGCGCGAAAGCGCGCGCCGACACGAAACGCGACGCGCTCGCACTCGCCGCGCATGTCGGCCGGCCGGTCGACGTGCATCTGAGCGGCTGCGAGCGGCATTGCGCACTGCCGCGCACGGCTGCGCATACGCTCGTCGCGGTCGCGCCGGCGCGCTACGACCTGTATCGGCGCGATGTCGCGGCGGCCTCGCCGGGCATCGCGCTCGCCCACCATCTGACGATCGACCGCGCCGCGGCGCTGATTGCGCGCACGCGGCACGGCCACGACTCCAGCCAGGACACCACCGATGATTGACTATCTACGCGACGGGCAAGAGATCTACCGCCAGTCGTTCGCGACGATTCGCGCCGAAGCCGACTTGTCACGGATTCCGCCCGACCTCGAGAAGCTCGCGGTACGCGTGATCCACGCGTGCGGGATGGTCGACGTCGTCTACGATCTGCGGTTTTCCGAGGGCGCCGGCGCAGCCGGCCGTGCGGCGCTCGCGGCCGGCGCGCCGATCCTCTGCGATGCGCGGATGGTCGCCGAAGGGATCACGCGCGCGCGGCTGCCCGCCGGCAATCGCGTGCTCTGCACGCTGAACGCGCCGGAGGTGCCCGACCTCGCGCGCCAGCTCGGCAACACGCGCTCGGCGGCCGCGCTCGAACTGTGGCGCCCGCACCTGGCCGGCAGCATCGTCGCGATCGGCAACGCGCCGACCGCACTGTTTCATCTGCTCGACATGATCGACGCCGGCGCGCCGCGCCCCGCGCTGATTCTCGGCTTTCCGGTCGGTTTCATCGGCGCGGCCGAGTCGAAGGCGCTGCTCGCCGACGATAGTCGCGGCGTGCCGTACGTCGCACTGCTCGGCCGGCGCGGCGGCAGCGCGATGGCGGCCGCCGCAGTGAACGCACTCGCGTCGGAGGCCGAATGACGGCCGCGCGCGGACGCCTGTTCGGGATCGGCGTCGGCCCCGGCGACCCCGAGCTGATGACGCTGAAGGCGCTGCGTCTGCTGCAGGCCGCGCCGGTGGTCGCGTATTTCGTCGCGAAAGGCAAGAAGGGCAACGCGTACGGCATCGTCGAAGCGCACCTGCGCGACACGCAGCTGCAGCTGCCGCTCGTCTATCCCGTGACGACGGAGGTGCTGCCGCCGCCGCTCTGCTACGAAACCGTGATCGCCGACTTCTACGACACCGCTGCCCACATCGTCGCATCGCATCTCGACGCGGGCCGCGACGTCGCGGTGATCTGCGAGGGCGATCCGTTCTTCTACGGGTCGTACATGTATCTGCACGATCGCCTCGCGCCGCGCTACGACACCGAGGTCGTGCCGGGCGTGTGCGCGATGCTCGGCGGCACGGCCGTGCTCGGTCAGCCGCTCGTGTATCGCAACCAGAGCCTGTCGGTGCTATCCGGCGTGCTGCCCGAGCACGAGCTGCGCACGCGTCTCGCGCAGGCTGACGCGGCCGTCGTAATGAAGCTCGGCCGCAATTTCGCCAAGGTGCGCCGCGTGCTCGACGAGCTCGGGCTCGCGCAGCGCGCGCGCTATGTGGAGCGCGCGACGATGGCGAGCCAGCGCATCGTGCCGCTCGACGAAGTCGATCCGATGGCGTCGCCGTATTTCTCGCTGCTCGTCGTGCCGGGGGAAAAATGGCAAGGATAACCACGCCGCCGGCGATCGTGGTGCTCGGCGCCGGTGCGCTCGACACCGCACGACGCATCCAGGCGCGCTATCCGGGCGCGCAGGTGCACGGGCTCGCGTCACGCGTCGACGCGGACGTGCGCTTCGACGAACTCGGCGCGCATCTGCGCGAACTGTATGCACGCGGGCTGCCGATCGTCGCGCTGTGCGCGGCCGGCATCGTGATCCGCTGCATCGCGCCCGCGCTCGCGGACAAAGGCGTCGAGCCGCCCGTGCTCGCGGTGGCCGAGGATGGCTCGGCGGTCGTGCCGCTGCTCGGCGGGCTGACGGGCGTCAACGCGATCGCGCGCGAGATCGCCGCGCAACTCGGGATCGCGCCGGCGATCACGACGAGCGGTGAACTGCGCTTCGGCGCGTGCGTGCTGAATCCGCCCGACGGCTATGTGCTCGCCGATCTCGCGCAGGGCAAGCGCTTCGTGTCGGATTTGCTCGCCGGTGCGTCGACGCGCATCGAGGGCACGGCACCGTGGCTCGACGACGTCGCGCTGCCGCGCGACGCGGCGGCCGCCCATGCGATCCGCGTGACGCCCGACGCGGTGCGCGCCGCGCGCGACGAGCTGGTGATTCATCCGCGCAGCGTCGTGGTCGGCATCGGCGCGCACGCAGGGCACGGCGTGCACGCGAGCCGCGCGGCCGAACCGCTCGCGGTGCGGATCGACGCGCTGCTCGACGCATGCGGGCTCGCGCGGCGTGCGCTCGCGGCGATCGTCGCGCCTGCGTCGGTCATCGGCGATCCGGCGCTCGATGCCGCCGCCGAAGCGCTCGACGTACCACTGCGTTTCGTCGATGCGGACGACGGTGTCGACGCCGGCATCGACGCCGCGGCCCTGCTCGCGCGCGCACTTCGCGTGCCGCACGCCTTGTGCGGCAACGCGGACGGCCTCGCGTGCACGGTCGCGACGCAGCCTGTCGATGCGGCGACGCTCGGCCGCGCACGCGGCCGCCTGACCGTGCTCGGGCTCGGGCCCGGCGGTGCCGCGTGGCTGACGCCCGCGGCGCGCGCGGCGCTCGCCGACGCGACCGACATTCTCGGCTACACGACGTACGTGAACATGGCCGGCCCGTTCCGCGCCGATCAGCGCGTGCACGGCAGCGACAATCGCGAGGAAATGCAGCGCGCGCGCCATGCGTTCGAGCTGGCGGCCGCCGGCCGGCGTGTGGCGGTCGTGTCGTCCGGCGATCCGGGCGTGTTCGCGATGGCCGCCGCCGTGCTCGAAGCGCTCGACGACGCACGCGATCCGCAGTGGGCGGCCGTCGACCTGCGGATCGAGCCCGGCGTATCGGCGTCGCTCGCGACCGCCGCGCAGGCCGGCGCACCGCTCGGCCACGACTTCTGCGCGATTTCGCTGTCGGACAACCTGAAGCCGTGGGATGTGATCGAAACGCGTCTGCGGCATGCGGCCGAAGCCGATCTCGTGATGGCGTTCTACAACCCGATCTCGCGCGCGCGACCTTGGCAGCTCGATCGTGCGCTCGACGTCGTGCGCGCGCACCGCGCGGCCGATACGGTCGTCGTGCTCGGCCGCGACATCGGCCGTCCCGGCGCCACGCTCGCGACGACGACGCTCGGCGCGCTGCGTAGCGATCAGGTCGACATGCGCACGATGGTCATCGTCGGCTCGTCGACGACGCGGCGCTTTACGATCGGCGCCGGACGCGAGTGGGTCTATACGCCGCGCTGGTATCGATGAGCGAAGCGCCGCGCACCTGGACGTGCGCGGCGGCGGCATGCTCGGGCGTTACGCGCGCGCGTAATCGGCGAGCAGCCGCGCCTTCGCGTCGACGAGCAGCGCCGCGTGCGCGTCGCGATGCTGGCGAATCCGTTCCGTCGGCCCGACGATCGACAGCCCGTACCAGTCGCCGTCGAGCGGTAGCGCGACCGCGATCGCCGACAGCTCCGGCGCGCTCTCGCCGAAGTTTTCGGCCCAGCCGCGCTTGCGAAAGCGCGCCGTCTGCGCGACGAGCGCCGGCAGATCGGCGACGGTCGCCGCGGTGAAGCGCTCGAACGTCAGCTCTTCGCCGAGCGCCTGCTGCGCATCGCCGGCAAGTTCCGCGAAGATCGCCTTGCCGATCGAGTTCGCATGCAGCGGACGCAACTCGCCGGGCTGGCTCGTATAGCGGATCGCCTGCTCCGATTCGACGACGTCGAGATAGGCGATCGATGCGCGCTGGATCTTGCCGAGCACGGCCGTTTCGCGGCTCGCGTCGCGCAGTGCGACGAGATACGGATGGACGATGTCGACGACGGGATCGGTCGCGTCGATCGCGGCCGCGATCGTCTGCAGACGCCGCGTCGGATAGTAGCCGCCGCGCTTGCGCACTTCGTACAGATAGCCGCGGCTCACGAGCGTGCGCGCCATCGCGAGACAGCTCGACGCCGGCACGTTCAGCAGGCGCGCGAGTTCGGTGAGCGGCAGCGGCCGCCGTTCGGCGGCGAACAGTTCGAACAGGTCGAGCGTGCGGGCAACGAGTTTGACGTCCATGACGAGCGCTTGAAACGGAACGGGAAAACGCGCGCCGGACGGCCGCCGCGCATCAGTACGATTTCGGCAGCCCGAGCACCTTCTCCGCGATGTAGCACAGGATCAGTTGCGGACTCACGGGCGCGAGCCTCGGAATCATACACTCGCGCAGGTAGCGCTCGACGTGGTACTCCTTCGCGTAACCCATCCCGCCATGCGTCGCGACCGCCGTCTGGCATGCGTGGAACGCGGCTTCCGCGCCGAGATATTTCGCGGCGTTGGCCTCCGCGCCGCACGGCTGCCCCGCGTCGTAGCGCGTCGCGGCCTTCATCACCATCAGCCACGCGGCCTCGAGCTGCATCCACGCGAGCGCGAGCGGATGCTGGATCGCCTGGTTCTGCCCGATCGGCCGGCCGAACACGACGCGTTCGTTCGCATACTGCGTCGCGCGGCGCAGCGCCGCCTGTCCGAGGCCGATCGCTTCCGCCGCGATCAGGATGCGCTCGGGATTGAGCCCGTGCAGCAGATAGCGGAAGCCTTCGCCTTCGGTGCCGATCAGGTCGTCGTGCGGCACGCGCAGGTTGTCGATGAACAGCATGTTCGAGTCGACCGCCTTGCGGCCCATCTTGTCGATCTCGCGCACTTCGACGCGCGAACGGTCGAGATCGGTATAGAACAGGCTGAGCCCGTCGGTCGGCTTCGCGACCTGCTCGAGCGGCGTCGTGCGCGCGATGATCAGCATCTTGTTCGCGACTTGCGCGGTCGAGATCCAGATCTTGCGGCCGCTCAGCACGTAATGATCGCCGTCGCGACGCGCGTGCGTGGTCAGATGCGTGGTGTCGAGCCCGGCGTCGGGCTCGGTCACCGCGAAGCAGGCCTTGTCGCGGCCCGCGATCAGCGGCGGCAGGAAGCGCGCCTTCTGCGCGTCACTGCCGAACACCTGCACGGGATTGAGCCCGAAGATGTTCATGTGCACGGCCGACGCGCCCGACAATCCCGCGCCCGACGCGCTGATCGCGCGCATCATCAGCGCTGCTTCCGTCATCCCGAGGCCGGCGCCGCCGTAGGCCGGATCCATCGCGATGCCGAGCCAGCCGGCCTCCGCGAGCGCCGCATGAAAATCGTGCGGGAAGCCGCCGGCGCGATCGCGTTCGAGCCAGTAGTCGTCGCCGAAGCGCGCGCAGATTTTGTCGATCGCGCTCTCGATCGCGCGCTGGTCGTCGGTCAGGTCGAACTGCATGGACTGCTCTCCCGGAAAACGTGAACGGCCGCGCCGCTCATAACGGAAACACGCCCGTCGCGACCGCGGCGAACACCATCAGCACGGTGGCGGCGAACAGGAACGGAATCGTGAATTTCTGATGCTCGGCAAGCTCGACGCCGGTCAGGCCGACGATCAGGAACGTCGCGGGCGTGAGCGGACTGACCGGGAAACCGGTCGTCATCTGGCCGAGCAGCGCGGCCTGCGCCATCTGGATCGGCGGCACGCCGAGCAGCTTGCCGCTTTCGGCGAGCACGGGCAGCACGCCGAAATAGAACGAATCAGGATCGAACAGCAGGCTGAGCGGCATCGACAGCAGTCCGAGCACGAACGGCATGTGCCGCGCATGCTCGACCGGCACGTGCGCGACGACCACCTCCGCCATCGCCTTCAGCATTCCGGTGCCGGTCATGATCCCCGTGAACGCGCCCGCCGCGAGCAGCACGCTGGCCATCATCAACGCGGCCTTCGCATGCGCGTCGATGCGCTCGCGCTGCGCGCGGACGTCCGGATAGTTGATCACGAGCGCCGCGACGGTGCCGAGCATGAACATCACCATCGGATCGACGATACCCGACACGAGCGTGCCGAGCACGACGAGCGTCAGCACGAGATTGACGGCGAACCGGTCGGGCCGGCGCAGCGCACGCTCCGCGTCGGTCAGCTCGCGCGGCGCGACGGCGATCGCCGCTGCGCCGGCGCGGTCGAGCCCGAGCCGCTTCGCCTCGCGCACGCCGAGCACCCAGGCAGTGCCGAACACGAACGCGAGCCCGACGAGCTGTACCGGAATCATCGGCATGAAGATCGCGGTGCCGGGGATGTGCAGCGCGGCGGAAGCGCGCAACATCGGGCCGACCCACGGCAGGAAGTTCACGCCGGCCGCCATCGACGCGACGCACGCGAGAATCCGGCGATCCATGCCGAGCCGCGTATAGAGCGGCATCATCGCGGGCAGCGTGACGAGAAACGTCACCGCGCCCGATCCGTCGAGATGAATCAGCAGCGCCAGCAGCGCGGAGCCGACGACGATGCGCGGCGGATGACAGCCGATCACGCGCAGCACGCCGGCGATGATCGGATCGAGCATGCCGGCGTCGGTCAACACGCCGAAGAAGAGGATCGCGAACACGAACATGCCGGCGATCGGCCCGATGTTCTGCACGCCGTGCACGATGAACTTGCCGGTCGTCAAGCCGAACCCGGCAGCAAGCGATGCGGCGACCGGCACGACGATCAGCGCGACGAGCGGCGACAGCCGCTTCGTGATGATCAGGCCGAACAGCGCGACGATGGCGATCGCGCCGATCCATGCGAGCATGATGTGTCTCCTGTCGATGCGGCGCATCGCGGGTGCGCCGTTCTGGTCGAATGCGGTGTGCGGCCGCGCCGCGTGCGGGATGCGCGCGTCAGTCGGTGCGGTCGTCGGCGGCGCCGAACAGCTGTGCCGCATGCTCGTTCAGCGCGGGCGGCGCGCGCCGATAGGTGGCCGGTGTGCGGCCGAGCTTGATCGGCGATGCGATGCCGCGATGCGCGCCGAGCTCCACTTTCATCGCGCGATGCGCGACGTGCGGATGCGCCAGCGCCGCATCGAGCGCGAGCACCGGCGCGCACGGCACGCCGCTGCGCATCAGCCGCTCGGCGAGCGCCGCGCCGTCGTGGGCCGCGAGCGCCGTTTCGAGCAGCGCGCGCAGCGCCGTGCGGTTCGCGCTGCGCGCGCGGTTGTCCGCGAAACGCGGATCGTCGAGCCAGTCGCGCGTACCCAGCACGTCGCAGAGCGCCGCGAACTGGCCGTTGTTGCCGACGGCCAGAAAGATATCGACGGTCGCCGTCGGAAAGCTGTCGTACGGCGTGATGTTTGGATGCGCGTTGCCGGTGCGCACCGGCGCGCGGCCCGAATGGAAGAAATTCGGCGTGTGCGGATGCAGGATCGACAGTGCGCAGTCGAACAGCGTCGTCTCGACGAACTGCCCGCGGCCGCTCGCGTCGCGTTCGCGCAGCGCCATCAGCACGCCGAGCGCCGCGTTCAGCCCCGTGACGAGATCGACGATCGGCACGCCGACGCGCAGCGGCGCACCGCCCGCTTCGCCGTTTACGCTCATCAGCCCCGTCATCGCCTGCACGGCCGCGTCGTAGCCGGGCAGCCCGCCGAGCGGGCCGTCCGCGCCGAAACCCGACACGCGGCAATAGACGAGCCGCGGGAACCGCGCATGCAGCGCGTCGAAGCCGAGCCCCCAGCGTTCCATCGTGCCGATCCGGAAGTTCTCGACGAGCGCGTCCGCCTCGTCGAGCAGCCCGAGCAGCCGTTCGCGGTCGCCGGGCTGCGTCAGGTCGAGCACGATGCCGAGCTTGTTGCGGTTCACGCCGAGGAAGTACGACGCGGTGTCGCCGTCGAACGGCGGCCCCCAGGTGCGCGTCTCGTCGCCCGACGGCGGTTCGATCTTGATGACCTCCGCGCCGTGATCGGCAAGGACCTGCGTCGCGTACGGGCCGCCCAGCACCCGCGACAGATCGATGATGCGCAATCCCGCCAGCGCGCCCGGCCGTTCGTGTTCCGTCATGCGTCTCGCTCCTGCTTCCGGTGGATCGGATCGCCGGTGATGCCGGGCGGCGGCGCTGCGGGATGCCGTTCCGGTCTCGACGAATAATTCGTGTATGTGAATTTATATTCATGCACGAGAATTTTATTGTCAAGCCCGGAGGTGCCCGCCCCGCTACCGCGCGTCGCGCCGGGTGCCGACCGTCCCGCATCCGTGACGTGCCGGTTGCCGCGACGTCCCGCCGTTCGTTAAGCTGGCGAACAAACATTCCCCTCGAGACAAGCGGAGATTTCATGAAACGCATGCTGCTGGCCGCCGTCATGCTGGCTTCGACGCTGGGCGTCGCACAGGCACAGACCCGGACTTTCCACTTCGGCGAAGGACAGGCCACGCCGGCCGGCGCGACGACGGCTCGCCGCGCGCCTGCACGTCGCCATGTGGTGCCGCCTGCGCCACATCGCAGGCATGCGGTTCACAAACGTCGCCATGCGCGGCACGCGAAATCGACGCGCGGCGGGCTGTACACGCGATCGTGACGACGCGCGGCGGTTCGCCACGCGCACGGAACCGCGATGAAACGAGGGATGAGATCGGCGCGGCGGCCTGCATGCAGTGTCGGCGCTTATGCCGATCGGCTGTCGGTCATCGGCTCGGCGACGTCCGGCCGATGCGCATTTTTTTCACGCTTGAGCACCTGTCTTGCCGAACATGAGCACCGCGCCGGGCACCTTCAAGGAAAGAGCCACGATCGTTTGTCGCCAGCGCGGCAGCGTGCTGCTGGTCGCCCGCACCGCCTCGCGGTGGGCGTTGCCGGGCGGCACGATCCGCCGCGGCGAGACGCCGCTGCAGGCCGCGCAGCGCGAACTGGCGGAGGAAACGCGGCTCGAAGGACTCGCGCTGAACTATGCGGTGCAGTTCGGCGGGCTGAGGAAAGTGCACCACGTGTTCGTCACCGACGTGCCGAAGCGGTTGGTCCCGCGCGCGAGCAACGAGATCGTGCGCTGCAAGTGGTTTGCGATCGAGCGGCTCGAGACGCTGCATACGAGCGTGCCGACGCGCAAGATCGTCGAGCTGCTGCGGCTCGACCTGCTCAGCGGGTTACCGGAGGATTAGACGGGTGGAGCGTGTAGGCGCAGCGGCGCGACGGGCCGTGCGCGGTCAATCGAAAGGACCGACGTTGTCGACGACGAAGCCTTTGCATGTCATTTTTGCTATATAGCGATGATTGTCGACACGGTAAGGAATTTTCCATTGCTGAAGGTCCGCCAGATACTCGGCAGCCTCGTCGAACGTCAAACTCGAAAAATTGTTGTGCCGGGCATATTTTTCCAGATAGCCACGCATCTGCGACGTGGAGAGATTCGGGCAGGCTGCGTCACCCCCATCGTCTCGGATGTACGCCATTACACCTATCAGCAATGCAGCCAGCAGCACAATTAAAAGGATGGCTGCAAGCGTGAATTTAATGAAACCGGAGAATTGCACTTTCGACATCGCGTCTCCAATGTCGGCAATGAGTCGAAACGGCGAATGATTCCTGCCCGCCGTTCGCGATTGAGCGCGGCGAACATCCCCTTGTCGATCGAGTTCTCATGCGGCAAGCGAAGCTCACGCGGTGAGCGCATGCAGCGTATCGCCCGGCCACATCGCCCCGCGTCAGCGCCGCTGCATCGCCCGCCGCCCCACCTCAACCCTGCGGAATCGTGCCCGGCCGCACATAGGCGAGCATGTGCGGCACGTAATCGGCCTTGCCGAGATCGACGCCATGATGGCGCAGGATCGCGTAAGCCGTGATCGCGTGGAAGTAGAACTGCGGTAGCGCCCAGTCGCGCGCGTATTGCTCGCCCGTCATGTCGAACGCAGTGCCGTTCGGCAGTTCGAGCGCGATGGGCAACGCGGCGCCGCCGTCGAGCGCATCGGGCGCGAGTTCGCCGAAAAACGCGAGCGTGCCCGCGAGGATCCCCTGCGCATCGCCGAGCGAGCCCGGCTGCGCATCGGCATGCCAGCCGGCCTGCCGCAATGCGAGCAGCGGTTCCGGAAGCGGCTCGCCGCGCAGCCGGTGCACGGGTTCCATCGCCTGAAAACACGAGAACCGAACCTGCGCGGCAAGCGGATACATGTCCGGTGCGAGCTTCAGCGTCATCAGCGCATCGGGATCGTCGCCGGCGGCGCGCCAGTGCCCGGCCGCCTTGTCGAGCCACGCGGATTGCGCGCGCAGCAGCTGGCTGAAGGTCGGAACGAGAAGTTGAGTCGGTGACACGCGCGCCCTCCAATGGATGATCGATCGCATCACGATAGCAGCGTCGACGCGATGGCGCATCGTCGCGGTGCCGGCAGCAGCCCGAGAAAATATCGCGCCACAACGGCGACAGCGACGCCGACGGCGCTCGGCGCGCGCCCGGCACCGCCGCGTTACGGCCCGCGGCGCCGTGCGAGAAACCGGTCGAGCTGGGCCGCGAACGCGTTGCCGTCGCGTGCGCTGAACGGCGCCGGGCCACCGGTATCGATGCCCGCGCTGCGCAGCTGATCCATCATCGCGCGCGTCGACAGACGTTCTTCGATGTTGTCGCGGCTGAACCAGTTTCCGCGCGGATCGAGCGCAAATGCGCCCTTGTCGAGCACGGCTGCCGCGAGCGGAATGTCGGCCGTGATCACGAGGTCGCCCGCCGCGGCCAGCTCGACGATCCGCGCGTCCGCCGCGTCGAAGCCGGCCGGCACCTGCAGCGCGCGAATGAACGGCGACGGCGGCGTACGCAGAAACTGGTTCGCGACCAGCGTCACGCAGATCTCGGTGCGCCGCGCGGCGCGAAACAGCATCTCCTTGATGACGGCGGGACACGCGTCGGCATCGACGAGCACTTGCATGGCGGAATTTCCATTGGAGACGAGTGACGATCATAGCGCACGCCGTGCGTCGGCCTCGCGCGCACGAACCGATCCGTTCGCCACCGCGTTCGCCCGCGCTCAGCCGCGCACGTCCGCGCAAAGCGCATCGGCCGTCACCCACTGCGCGCCCCACGCGCGCGCGAGCCGTGCGCCCTGTCCGAGCCGCACCGGCGCATCGTCGAAGTCGACGAACACGACGTGATCGGCCGCGGCGGGCTTCGCCGGTGTCTCCCGCGTGCGTCCGTCGGACAGCACCCACAGCCAGCGCTGCTTGTCCGCGTGACGTCGCGCGTCGCGCGCGAGCAGCTGCGCCGCGGCGGCGATGCCGTCCGCGAGCGGCGTTCCGCCGCCGCCATCGACCGGCTCGACCCAGCGCGCATTCCACCAGCGCGGCACGGCCGGTCCGAAGCGCCGCGCGGCGCCGCTGCCGCCGAAACAGATCAGCGCGGTCTCCATCCGGTCGCGCGCGGCGCGATCGAAAAACGCGACGATCAGCCCCTTCGCGAGCGCGAGCCGATCGTGCGACAGCATCGACGCCGAGCAGTCGAGCACGAAGCAATGGAGTGCGCGCGGCGCATCCGCGCGTTGGCGAAAGCGCAGATGCGCGGCGTGCAGCGGCTGCCCGCGCTTGGCGGCGAGCGTGGCCGCCCACGCGACGGCCGTGCCCGCGCGCGCGAGGCCCGGCACGCGCCGGGCGGCACCCTGCTGCCATCGAGGACCGCGAACGGCGTTCGCGGCGGCGCCGTCTCGATGGCTCAGCGTTTTTTTAGCGGCAGCGGCACGACGGCCTTCACGTCGCGCAGCCCCGCGGACTCCGGCGGCAGGTAGCCCCAGTCGCCGTGCGATGCGGGCGCGTCGTCGGGCGACGGCGCCGTGTCGAGCGGCAGGCGCTCGCGCGTGTCGCGATGCGTCGCATCGTCGTGCCCCGTGCGCGAATCGGGCGCGCGCGCAGCCGGCGGCGGCGATGCATCCGCGCGGCGCCGATGCCGCAGCACCGCTTCCGCGACGCGGTCCACATGCGCGACCGTCACAGCGTCGGCCGCTTCCAGCGCGGCAAGCGCACGCGCCGCGCGCAACATCACGAGATCGGCGCGCAATCCGTCGACGGCCGCCTCGATGCAGAGCGCGCTCACGCGCGCATGCACCGCGTCGTCGAATTGCAGTGCCGGTAGCCGTGCACGCGCCGCGCGGATCCGCTCGGCGAGCGTTTGCTGCGCATCCGCGTGCCGGGCGCGAAACGCGTCGGGATCGAGGTCGAACGCGAGGCGCGCCTTCACGATCCGTTCGCGCTGCGCGGCATCGAAGCAGTTCTCGAGCTCGACCATCAGCCCGAAGCGGTCGAGCAGCTGCGGACGCAGCTCGCCCTCTTCCGGATTCATCGTGCCGACCAGCACGAAGCGCGCATCATGCGCGTGCGACACGCCATCGCGCTCGACGACGTTGACGCCGCTCGCCGCGACGTCGAGCAGCGTATCGACGAGGCCGTCGGCGAGCAGGTTCACCTCGTCGACGTAGAGCACGCCGCGATGCGCGCGCGCAAGCAGACCGCCGCGAAAGCGCACGCCGTTCTCCGCGAGCGCATGCGCGAGATCGAGCGTGCCGGTGACCTGCTCGTCGGTGGCCGACAGCGGCAACGTGACGAACGCGCCTTCCGGCAGCAGCTCGGCGAGCGCCCGCGCGGCGGTGGATTTCGCAGTGCCGCGCGGCCCGCTGACGAGCACGCCGCCGATCGACGGATCGATCGCGGCGAGCAGCAGCGCCTGCTGCAGCGCGTCCTGCGCGACCAGCGCCGTAAACGGAAAAACCGCGCGTGCGCGCGGCGTGGTCGGATCGCTCATCGCCGTGCTCCTTCCTGAAGTTGTTCGGTCGCGAGCCAGACCGCTTCGATGCGCTCGCGATAGTCGCCCGGCTGCTGCCACAGCCCGCGCTGCATCGCCTCGACGAAGCGCTCGCAGATCGCGTGCAGCGCGTGCGGATTGTGACGTTCGAGGAACGCGCGCGTCGCGTCGTCGAACAGGTACGTGTCGGCGACGAGCGCGTACTGGTGATCGGACAGCACGCGCGCGGTCGCGTCGTATCCGTACAGATAGTCGACGGTCGCCGCCATTTCGGCCGCGCCCTTGTAGCCGTGCCGCTTCACGCCGTCGAGCCATTTCGGATTCACGACGCGCGAGCGGATCACGCGCGCGATCTCCTCGCGCAGCGTGCGCATCTTCGGCGCGGCGGGGTTCGCGTGGTCGCCGTGATAGACGCTCGGCTGCTGCCCCGACAAATGGCGCACGGCCGCCGTCATCCCGCCCTGGAACTGGTAGTAGTCGTTCGAATCGAGGATGTCGTGTTCGCGGCTGTCCTGGTTCTGCACGACGACGTCGATCGCGGCGAGCCGTTCGCCGAACACGTCGGGCGCGGCATCGCCCGCACTGTTCTGCGCGTACGCGTAGCCGCCCCACCGGCGGTATGCGTCGGCGAGATCGGCGTCGGTCTGCCAGCCGCGCCGGTCGATCAGATCCTGCAGCCCCGCGCCGTAGCTGCCGGGCCGCGCGCCGAATACGCGCCAGCCGGCCCGGCGCCGCGCTTCGTCGGGCGCGACGCCTTGCGCGATCCACTGCGCGCGTTCGCGCTCGATGCGCGCGCGGATCGGGTTCAGCGCCTCCGGTTCGTCGAGCGCGGCGACGGCCTGCACGGCCGCGTCGAACAGATGCATGAGGTTCGGGAACGCGTCGCGGAAAAAGCCCGACACGCGCAGCGTCACGTCGATGCGCGGGCGATCGAAGATCTCGATCGGCAGGATCTCGAAGTCGGTCACGCGATGGCTGCCGTGCGCCCATTTCGGCCGCACGCCGAGCAGCGCGAACGCCTGCGCGATATCGTCGCCGCCGGTGCGCATCGTCGCGGTGCCCCACACCGACAGGCCGATCGCGCGCGGATAGTCGCCGTGCTCCTGCAGATGGCGCTCGATCAGCTGCTGCGCCGATTTGAGCCCGAGCGACCACGCGGCCTGCGTCGGCACCGAGCGCGTGTCGACCGAGTAAAAGTTGCGGCCGGTCGGCAGCACGTCCGGCCGGCCGCGCGACGGCGAGCCGCTCGGCCCCGGCGGCACGAAGCGGCCGTCGAGCCCGCGCAGCAGCTGACGCATTTCGTCGCGGCCGCACGCGTCGAGTGCGGGCAGCAGCGTCGTTTGCACACGCCCGATCACCGCGAGCGTATGCGGCCATTCGCCGGGCGGCGGGATGGCGATGCCGCCCTCGTCCGGCGCGACGTCGCAGATGCGGTCCAGCCAGTGCTGCGCGAGCCGTTCGAGCCGCTCGCGCGTGTCGCCCGCATGCCGCCACGGCGACGCGTCGAGCGCCTGCAGCACGGCCGGCCGCGGGCCCGTCCACGGCGCGGCCCAGTCGGCCGCGAGTGGATCGAAATCGTCGCCGAGCGCGAGATCGCGTGCGAGTGCCGCGATCAGTCCGGCGTTCGCGCCTTTGCCGTCCCCGACCGGAAAGCGCGCGAGCGCGAGCAGCGTATCGCGCCGCTGCCGCTCGGCCGGCGACACGCCGAACACGTGCAGCCCGTCGCGGATCTGCGCTTCCTTCAGCTCGCAGAGCCATGCGTCGACACGCGTGAGCAGCGCGTCCTCGTCGTTCGCGTCGCGCGGCGGCGATACGCTCAGCTCGTCGTGCAGCCGGTGCTCGGCAATCGTCGCGAGGATCGTCTTGCGCAGCAGCTTCGCGCGTCGCGCGTCGACCATCAGTGCGTCGTAGTATTCGTCGACCAGCCGCTCGAGGTCCTGCATCGGGCCGTAGTTTTCGGCGCGCGTGAGCGGCGGCATCAGATGATCGACGATCACGGCCTGCGCACGCCGCTTCGCCTGACTGCCTTCGCCGGGATCGTTGACGATGAACGGATACAGATGCGGCAGCGGGCCGAGCGTCAGATCGGGCCAGCACGCGTCGGACAGCGCGACGCTCTTGCCCGGCAGCCATTCGAGGTTGCCGTGCTTGCCGAGATGGATCACCGCGTCGATGCGGAACACGTCGCGCAGCCAGAAATAGAAGGCGAGATACGCGTGCGGCGGCACGAGCTCCGCGTCGTGATAGCTCGCGTAATCGTTGTCGTCGCGCGAGCGCGACGGCTGGATGCCGACGAACACGTGCCCCGCGCGCCAGCCCGCGATCGTGAAGCGTCCGCAGCGCAGCGTCGGATCGGCTTCGGGCGGCCCCCAGCGCGCGTTCAGCGCGTCGCGCACCGCGGCGGGCAGCCGCGCGGAGCGTGCGCGGTAATCGTCGAGCGCATAGCTCTGGAACGCCGGCCGCAGCGCATGCATGGCCGCATCGTTGGTCACGCCTTCGGTCAGGCGCGCGATCAGCGCGTCGCCGTCGGCCGGCAGCTCGGCGAGCGTGTAGCCGGCGCCGCGCAGCGCGGCGAGCACATGCAGCGCGGACGCCGGCGTATCGAGCCCGACGCCGTTGCCGATGCGCCCGTCGCTTTGCGGGTAGTTCGCGAGGATCAGTGCGATGCGCTTGTCCGCGTTGTCGAGCGTGCGCAGCCGGCACCAGCCGCGCGCGAGCGCCGCGACGAACGCGATCCGCTCCGCATCGGGCTGGTAGCGAACGACGTCGACCTCGGTGTGCGGGCAGCGATACGCGAGTCCCTTGAAGCTGACCGCACGCGTGACGATGCGCCCGTCGACCTCGGGCAATGCGACGTGCATCGCGATGTCGCGCGCGTGGAGCCCCTGGTTGTCCGCGACCCACGCATCGCGGTTGCCGCCCGACAAGATCACCTGCAGCACCGGCGCGTCGCCGGCAAGCACGTCGGGCGCGTGCGCGTCGATCGCACCGGCCGCGAACGCGGTCGTGTTCAGCACGAGCGCGACGTCGTGCGTCTCGCAGAGCTGCGCGATCACCTCGCGGCTCACCGCATCCTTCAGCGACGTCACGGCGATCGGCAGCGGGTTCAGTCCTTCGTCGACGAGCGCGTCGGCGAGCGCGTCGAACACGGCCGTATTCGCGGCCTGCCAGTGCGCGCGATAGAACACGATCGCGACGACCGGCGCGCCCGGCGTCCAGCGCGGCCGCCAATCGTCGACGCTCGCCGGATCGCGCGCCGGGTGATACAGCGCGGCGGCCGGCAGCGGACGCGGCGGCGCCGGCTCGTCGCCGAAGCCGAGCGTGTGAAACGCGATGCTGCGCAGCAGCGCTTCGGCGTTGTGCACGCCGCCCTCGCGCAGATAGCGCCACCACAGCCGGCACAGCGCGGGCGCGACCGTGCTCTTCGCGACGAGGTTCGGATCTTCCTGCAAATCGCCGGAGAACATCGCGAGCTGCTGCCCGTGCTTCGACGCGACCGAAACGGCCTGCTCGATGCCGTACGGCCAGTACGCCTCGCCGCCGAGATGGTCGATCACGACCGTCTTCGCATGGCGCAGCACGTCGTCGACGTAGAAGTCGACCGAGGCCGGCTGTCGCAGGAACGTGACGTTCGCGAGCCGCACGCTCGGAAAGCCGGCCGGCAGCCGCGGTACGACGCTCGCGAGCAGCGACAGCGTCGTGTCGGCCGAGCTCAGGATCACGATGTCGGCCGGGCGCTGGTCGATGCGCACGACACCCTGTGTGTCGTCGACGAAGCCGCCCGGCGTGGTGCGCAGCAGATGCATCGCGCGTTACGCCTGCTGCGGCTCGACCGCGCACGCGGCGTCGAACGCGCGTTGCAGCGCGGCCGCGTCGAGCCGTTCGCCGATCAGCACGAAGCGGCTCGCGCGCGCTTCGCCGGCCTGCCAGCGGCGGTCGAAATAGCTGTCGAAGCGGCGGCCGACGCCCTGGATCACGAGCCGCATCGGCGCGTCGGGCAACGCCGCGAATCCCTTTGCGCGATAGATCGTGTGCGTTTCGACGAGCCGCTGCAGCGCGGCGATCGTCGCCTCGCGCGTGCCCGCGTCGCCGCTCACGACGACCGAATCGAAATCGTCGTGATGATGGTCGTGCTCTTCGTCGTCGGCCGAGCCTACGCCGGTCGCACCTACGCCGGTCGCACCGTGATGGTCGTGACGCAAATGGATCGTGTCTTCGGACGCCGATTCGAGCCCGATCAGCATCGCGAGATCGAGCTCGCCGCGCGTCGCGCGCACGATCTTCACCTGCGGCGGGATCTCGTCGCGGATCGCGGCTTCGATTTGCGCGAACTGCGCGTCGTCGACGAGCTCGGCCTTGTTCACGATCACGAGATCGGCCGCCGACAGCTGATCGGCGAACAGCTCGTGCAACGGCGATTCGTGATCGAGGTTCGGATCCGCGCGCCGCTGCGCGTCGACGGCCTGCGGGTTTTCCGCGAACTGGCCGCTCGCGGCCGCGGGCCCGTCGACGACGGTCACGACCGCATCGACCGTAAACGCATGGCGAATCGTCGGCCAGTTGAACGCCTGCACGAGCGGTTTCGGCAGCGCGAGGCCCGAGGTTTCGATCAGCACGTGATCGATGTCCGCGCGCCGTTCGAGGAGCGCTTCCATCACCGGATAGAACTCCTCCTGCACGGTGCAGCAGAGGCAGCCGTTCGCGAGCTCGTAGAGCTGCCCGGACGTCTCGCCGGCCGCGTCGTCGCAACCGATGCCGCAGCCCTTCAGGATTTCGCCGTCGATGCCGAGTTCGCCGAACTCGTTGACGATGACCGCGATGCGGCGGCCGTTCGCCTGCTGCAGGATGTGGCGCATCAGCGTGGTCTTGCCGCTGCCGAGAAAGCCCGTGACGATCGTGACGGGCAGCTTGCGTAGGGTCATGGTAGGTCCTCGGTCGAAAAAGGCATCACGCGGAGATCGTCACGTCGATCTCGTCGTAGCGTTTGAAGCGGTAGATCGCGGCCGACACGGCCCAGCACGCGACGAACAGGCCGATCACGACGTAGCCGAGCATGCCGAAATGCGACGCGACCATCGTCGCGAAATCCCAGACCGGCCCCTGCAGCGACAGCTTGTCCGCGAGCAGCGCGAGCACCTCGATGCCGCCGATCAGCGCGGCGACCAGCACCGACACGAGCGTGATCGTCATGTTGTAGTAGATCTTGCGGATCGGCCGCACGTACGCCCAGCGATACGCGCCCATCATGAGGATGCCGTCGGTCGTGTCGACGAGCGTCATGCCGGCGGTGAACAACACCGGCAGCGCCATCACCGACCAGAACGACAGCCCGCCCTGCACCTGCGTCGCGGAGATGCCGAACAGCGCGATCTCGGTCGCGGTATCGAAGCCGAAGCCGAACAGGAAGCCGACCGGGTACAGGTGCCAGCTGCGCGATACGAGCCGGAACAGCGGCCGGAACAGGCGCGCGAGCACGCCGCGCTGGTTCAGCAGCATGTCGAGATCGGCGTCGACGATCGCGTCGCCGCGCCGTGCCGCGCGAAACGTCCGGTACACGGAGATCAGGATCAGCAGGTTCGCGGCCGCGAGCACGAGCAGGAAGAACGCGGACACGCTCGTGCTGATCACGCCGCCCCACGTCTTCATGCTCTCGAAGCGCGCGAGCGACGCGGCGGTCAGCGCAACCGCGACCGACATCACGATCACGACCGTCGAGTGCCCGAGCGAGAAGAACAGCCCCGCGCCGAGCGGGCTGCGCCCTTCCTGCATGAGCTTGCGCGTGACGTTGTCGATGGCGGCGATATGGTCCGCGTCGACGGCGTGACGCAGCCCGAAGACATACGCGAGCAGCGCGGTGCCGAGCAGCACCGGCTGCCCGCGAAACGCGATGAACGCCCAGATCCACGCGCCGACGTTGAACGCGACGAGCAGCGAATAGATGGCGACAATCTTGCCGCGCAGCCCCGACGGGCTGTCGTTGAACAGACGTAAGAAAGAATCGAGCATGGTGCTCCGCGATGAACGGTCGACATGTGAATGCCAACACGGTCCGCACCGTGCCTGCCGGCGCCGCTTGCCTGCCGGTTCGCACCGCGCGTGCGGCCTGACGACGGGAAATCGGAAACGCTCGGGCGTCGGGCGCGCTGCGGCCGTGGACGATGCGCCGCCTCCCCGCGGCGCTGTACCCCTCGTCTCGGCCGGTATCCGGGCTGACGAACACGCCGCTTCGCCTTCCCGGAAGCGCGAGGCATCCAGTGGCGTCGTCCGCACGCGCGTGGCATGCGGCGAAGCGGCGCTGCATCGCGGAGCGATGCGTTCGCTTACCGTTGCGGGGGCAGCACAGGTTGGCTCGACTGCGGGGCAGCCGCACTCCCTGTTTCCCGTTTAACTGCGCGTGCAGGAACGCACGCGCGAGCACCGAAACGCGTGCGAGTGTAGGCTCCGGCGCCCGGCCGCGTCAAGGCGAACGGCGGCCGCGATCGCGCGCGAGGCCTGTGCTATCGTATGCGCCGCGTTCGGTGCTCGCATGCGCAATCCGCGCATGCAGTTAAACGGGAAACAGGAGGCGGAGCATCGCCCGGCCTGTGCTGTCCCCGCAACGGTACGCCGCCCGCGCGACGCGCCTTGCGCACGCGCCCATGCCGCCCACGATGCCACTGCCCCTCAGCGGGCGGGAAGGCTGCGGCCTGGCAAGCGGCCAGCCCGGATACCGGCCGACGCAAGGGGCGAGCGCCACGCTCGCCGAACGCCCGATCCGCGGGGGACGGAGAGTGTGCGCGTTGTCATCCGCCCGCTACGGGCGCTTCGTTTCGCTCCGTCATGTCACGCCATTTCGCAGGCCGTCCGCGCGCGGCCGTTTCGTCGCCCTGTCCCGTCTCGTCACGGCGCGCGCCGTGCTGCGCGCGATGAGCCGCGCATGGCTCGTCGGCGCCGGGCCCGGCGATGCCGACCTGCTGACGCTGAAGGCCGTTCGCGCGATCGCGGCCGCCGACGTGCTGCTCGTCGACGATCTCGTCAACCCCGACGTGCTGCGCCATGCGCGCGCGGACGCCCAGATCGAGCACGTCGGCAAGCGCGGCGGCCATGCGTCGACGCCGCAGGCCGAGATCGTCGCGACGATGCTCGCGCATCTGCGCGCGGGCCGCAGCGTCGCGCGGCTGAAAGGCGGCGATCCGTTCGTGTTCGGCCGCGGCGGCGAGGAGCTGATCGCGCTCGGTGCGGCAGGCTTCGCGGTCGAGGTCGTGAGCGGGATCACGGCCGGCATCGCGGCACCGGCCGCGCTCGGCATTCCGGTCACGCATCGCGGCGACGCGCAGGGCGTGATCTTCGTCACCGGTCACGGCGCGGGTGCCGAAGAGCCGGACTGGCGCGCGCTCGCCGCGACGCGCATGACGATCGTCGTCTACATGGGGATGCGCCGGCTCGATGCGATCGCCGCGGCGCTGCGCGACGGCGGCCTGCCCGGCGACACGCCGTGCGCGGCGATCGCGAACGCGACGCGCGACACGCAACGGCACGTGCTCGCGACGCTCGACCAGATCGTCGAACGTACGGGCGCGGCCGGCATCGGCTCGCCGGCGATCGTCGTGATCGGCCGCGTCGCCGCGCTGGCCGCCGATCCGGCCGTGCAGGCCGCACTGGCCGGCGGCCGCCGCCCGGAGCGCGCGTGATGCGCGTCGCGCTCGGCATCGGCTTTCGTGCGGGCGTGCGCGCCGCGCAGCTCGACGCGGCCGTGCGCGTGGCGCTCGCGGCGCATCCCGGCGCGCAGCCGGCGGTCGTCGCGACGCTCGCCGCGAAGTCGCGCGCCCGCGCGCTGCGCACGCTCTGCGCGCGACGCGGCTGGCCGCTCGTCGCGTTCGAGCCCGCGCAACTGGCCGCGTGTGCGCAGCGGGCGGCGAGCGCGCCGTCGGCCGCCGCGTTCGCGCGCTTCGGCGTCGCGGGCGTCGCCGAGCCGTGCGCGCAACTGGCCGCGCCGCACGGCCGGCTGCTTGCACCGAAAACCATCCGGGACGGCGTGACGGTCGCGCTCGCCGGCCCGCTCTGAACCTTTGCTATCGACAGGACGATTCCGATGAAGACCGATCCCGAATCCCATCAGCGGATGGCCGAGCGCCGCCGCGCCGGCCACGAGAAGAAGCAGGCCGCCGCCGTCAACGAAAAGGGCCTGCTGATCGTCCATACGGGCAACGGCAAGGGCAAGAGCACCGCCGCATTCGGCATGGCCGTGCGCGTGCTCGGCCACGGCATGCGGCTCGGTGTCGTGCAGTTCATCAAGGGCGCGCTGCATACGTCGGAGCGCGATTTCCTCGGCGCGGTCGCCGAGTGCGATTTCGTGACGATGGGCGACGGCTATACCTGGAACACGCAGAACCGCGACGCGGACATCGCGACCGCGCGCAAAGGCTGGAACGAGGCGCGCCGGATGATCGAAAGCGGCGAGTACCGGATGGTGATTCTCGACGAGCTGAACACGGTGCTGAAGTACGACTACCTGCCGCTCGACGAAGTGCTCGCGACGCTGGCCGCGCGGCCCGCCGACCTGCACGTCGTCGTGACCGGCCGGCATGCGCCCGACGCGCTGATCGACGCGGCCGACCTCGTCACCGAAATGCGGCTCGTCAAGCATCCGTACAAGGAGCAAGGCGTGAAGGCGCAGCGCGGCGTGGAGTTCTGAGCGATGCCGGCCTGTCCCGCACTGTTCGTCAGCGCACCTGCGTCCGGCCAGGGCAAGACGTCGGTGACGGCCGGTCTCGCGCGGCTGCATCGGCGGCTCGGCCGCCGCGTGCGCGTGTTCAAGACGGGGCCGGATTTTCTCGATCCGATGCTGCTCGAGCGAGCGAGCGGCGCGCCCGTGCATGCGCTCGATCTCGGCATGGTCGGCGAGGCCGGCTGTCGCGCGCTGCTCGCCGACGCCGCGCGCGACGCGGACCTGATCCTGATCGAAGGCGTGATGGGCCTGTTCGACGGCACGCCGAGCAGTGCCGATCTCGCGGCCGCGTTCGGCGTGCCGATCGTCGCGGTGATCTCCGCGAAATCGGTCGCGCAGACGTTCGCGGCCATCGCGTTCGGACTCGCCCGCTTCCGCCCCGGCCTGCCGTTTCACGGCGTGTTCGCGAACCGCGTCGGCTCGGACCGGCATGCGGCGCTGCTGAGGCAGGCGCTGCCCGACGATCTGCGCTGGCTCGGGCATCTGCCGGCCGATGCGGCGCTGGCCTTGCCGGAACGGCATCTCGGGCTGCACCAGCCGGACGACATCGCCGATCTCGATGCGCGGCTCGATCGCGCGGCCGATGCGCTCGCGCACACGGCGCTCGCCGCGCTGCCGCCCGCGATCGCCTTCGCGACGCCCGCCGTGGCGGCGCCGCTGCCGCGCACGCTCGCCGGCAAGCGCGTCGCGGTCGCACGCGATGCCGCGTTCTCGTTCATCTACCCGGCCAATCTCGCGCTGCTCGACGCGCTCGGGGCGCACGTGCGGTACTTTTCGCCGCTCGCCGACGAGCCGGTGCCCGATGGATGCGACGCGCTGTTCCTGCCGGGCGGCTATCCGGAATTGCATGCGCGTACGCTCGCCGCGAATCGGACGAGCGCGGCGACGATCCGCGCCCATGCGGCGGCCGGGCGGCCGATCGTCGCCGAATGCGGCGGAATGCTCTATCTATGCGAATCGCTGACCGACGTCGACGGCACGACGACGCCGATGCTCGGGCTGCTGCCCGGCCATGCGACGATGCAGCGCCGCTTCGCGGCGCTCGGCATGCAGCAGCTCGACACGCGGGCCGGCACGCTGCGCGGCCACACGTTCCACTATTCGCGGCTCGCAACGCCGCTGGCACCGGCCGCGATCGCGCAGCGCCCGGACGACGACGCGCGCAGCGGCGAAGCTGTCTATCGCGTCGGCGCGATCGTCGCGACCTACATGCACCTGTACTGGCCGTCGAATCCGCACGCGACGGCCGCGCTGTTGACCGGCGACGCATTCTGACGATGCGCGAGCCGGCGTGGCGACGCCGGTGCGCGGTCCCGCCGGCGCGTCAGACGAGAAACGCCTCGGTCAGCTTGACCCAGTACGACGCGCCGGTCGGCAGCGCCGCGTCGTTGAAGTCGTAGCCCGGGTTGTGCACCATGCAGCCGCCCTCGCCGTCTCCGTTGCCGATGATCAGATAG
This sequence comes from Burkholderia multivorans ATCC BAA-247, assembly GCF_000959525.1. NCBI lineage: Bacteria > Pseudomonadati > Pseudomonadota > Betaproteobacteria > Burkholderiales > Burkholderiaceae > Burkholderia > Burkholderia multivorans. Next base: position 1,878,397 of record NZ_CP009832.1, on the reverse strand, counting down.
CAGCCCGGACGCCGTTCGAGCAGGAACGCGAAATCCTCGCTGCCGGTGAGCGGCACCATCGCGTCGATCAGGTTCGCTTCGCCGACCCACTCGCGCGCGACGTCTTGCGCGAACGCGGTCATCTCCGCATCGTTGACGAGCACCGGATAGCGGCGCTGATAGTCGATCGTCGCGGTTGCGCCGAACACCGCCGCCTGCGCGTGCACGACTTCCTTGATCCGCGTCTCGAGCAGATCGCGCACCTCCGGCTTCAGCGCGCGCACCGACAGCCGCATCTGCGCGCGATCGGGAATGACGTTCGGCGCTTCGCCCGCATGGATCGCGCCGACCGTGACGATCGCCATGTCGAGCGGCGGCACGTTGCGCGACACGATCGTCTGCAGCGCGATCACGATCTGCGCGCACACGACGACCGGATCGATCGCGCGATGCGGCACCGCGCCGTGGCCGCCGCGCCCCTGCACGTCGACGATCACCGTGTCCGACGACGCCATGAACGGCCCCGGCAGGAAGCCGAAGTGTCCGGTCGGAAAGCCCGGCATGTTGTGCATCGCGAAGATCGCATCGCACGGGAACAGTTCGAACAACCCGTCGTCGAGCATTTTCTTCGCGCCGCCGAGCCCTTCCTCGGCCGGCTGGAAGATCAGGTTCAGCGTGCCGGAGAAGCAGCGCTCGCGCGCGAGATGCTTCGCGGCCGCGAGCAGCATCGCGGTGTGGCCGTCGTGCCCGCATGCGTGCATCTTGCCCGCGATCGTGCTCTGGTACGGCAGCCCCGTCGCCTCGAGGATCGGCAGCGCGTCCATGTCGGCGCGCAGCCCGAGACGCCGCGTGCCCTGGCCGACCGTCAGCTGCGCGACGACGCCCGTGCCGCCGAGCCCGCGATGCACGGTGTAGCCCCATGCGCGCAGTTGCTCGGCGACGAGATCGCTCGTCGCGAATTCCTCGAAGCCCAGCTCGGGGTGCGCGTGGATGCGATGCCGAATCTCGATCATTTCGTCGGCAAGGCCGGCGGGAATCACGCTGTGCGTCACGGTGTCGTCTCCTTGTAGGCGGGGAAAGATGCACGCAAGGATAGTCCGTTCGGCGGCAACCCGGCAGCCGGAAAGTCGTCGTGGCGGCAACCATCGGTTGCCGGCTCAAGGGGCGCGCGCGAGCGCCCGTCAGGACGAAGGCATGACCGAACAAAGCGCTTTCGTGTCAACGATATAGCGTTCGCACGTTCATTTTTTGACGAATGTACATTTTTTGTGTACGCTCTTCGAAAAGTGAACATCCGCGTGCCGACATGCCGACCCCCGCGCCTCTTTCCGCCCCCGCGCAGCAACTGCTGGCCGACGCCTGCGCCGCGTTCGCACGCGCGACGCGGCGCTTTCGCGCGACGCCGGTGCGCGTGCCGGCCGCGTACCGCGCGCACGCGGATGCGATGATCCGCTTCGACGTCGGCGCGCAGCCGTTCGAGATGCCGACTGCCGTGTGCGTGCGCGCCGATTCGCTGCAGGCCGCGCATGCGGCGCTGCACGGCCGCAGCGCGCCGCGCGCGCGCGGCGAGCGCCCGCTGCTGCTCGTCGCACCGCATGTGCCGGACGAACTCGCGGCACAGCTGGTCGACGCAGGCATCCCGTTTCTCGACACGGCCGGCAATACGTTCCTGGCCGAACCGGAAGCGACCGTGATGATCGCAGGGCGCCCGAAGCCCGCGCGCACGCGGCAGGCGCCGACCTCGCGCGCGACCACGCTGAAAGGCATGACCGTGATGTTCGCGCTCGCGGCCACGCCGGGCCTCGTGCAGGCGCCGTATCGCGCGATCGCGGCCGCCTCGGGCGTCGCGCTCGGCACCGTGAACCTCGTGATGGACGATCTGCTCGCGCGCGGCCTGCTCGGCCGCCGCCGCGACGGCACGCGCGTGTTTCCCGACTGGCCGCGCTTCGTGCAGGAATGGGTCGCGCTCTACCCGAGCCGCCTGCGCGCGAAGCTGCCGGCGCGGCGGTTTTCCGGTCTTGCGCCCGACTGGTGGCGCGCGGTCGATTTCGCGGCCGCCGACGCGCGGCTCGGCGGCGAGCCGGCCGCCGATCTGCTGACGCACGACCTGAAGCCGGCCGCGATCACCGTCTACACGCACGGGCCCGTGTCGAACCGCCTGCTGCTCGACGCGCGGCTGCGCGCGGACGAACGCGGCGACGTCGAAATACTCGACGCATTCTGGCCGCCGTCCGCGGCGCTCGACTGGCGCGATCCGCCGCTGCCGCTCGTGCCGCCGCTGCTGATCTACGCGGATCTCGTCTCGACCGGAGACAGCCGCAATCTTGCCGCCGCCGAACAGATCCATGACCGATACCTCGCCCATCCGCCCGCTTGAGGTCGACGCAGAGCGTCCGCTCGAGCCTGCGACCGTCGCACTGCTGCGCGCCGTGCGCGACGCGTGCGCACATGTCGACGCGGCGTTCGTCGTCGCCGGCGCGACCGCGCGCGACATCCTGATGTGGCACGTATACGGGATCCGGCCGATCCGCGCCACGCGCGACGTCGACGTGGCCGTCTGCGCGGTCAGCTGGCCGTTCCACGACCGGCTCGTCGACACGCTCGTCGCGACCGGGCAATTCGCGCGCGCGCCGAAGCATCAGCAGAAGCTGCTGTTTGCCGCCGACACGGGCGGCTGGCGCACCGAACTCGATCTCGTGCCGTTCGGTCAGCTCGAGGCGCCGCCCGGTGAAATCGCCTGGCCGCCCGGCGGCGAGTTCGTGCTCAACGTGCTCGGTTTTCAGGAAGCGGTCGACCATGCGCTGCCCGTCGCCATCGACGCGTATACGGTCGTGCCGGTCGCGAGCTTGCCGGCGCTGTCGCTGCTGAAGCTGCTCGCGTGGAAGGATCGCCGCGCGCGTCAGAACAACGACGCGTACGACCTGCTGTTCCTGCTCACGCATGCACACGACGCAGGCGATCGCACGCGCCTCTGGGACGTCGCGCCCGACCTGCTCGCCGCGCACGACTTCGATCCGACGCGAGCGGCCGCCGCGCTGCTCGCGCGCGACGCGAAACGGATCGCGTCGCCGGCGACGCGCGATGCGGTGCGCGCACTGCTGTCCGACCGCGCGACCTACGCGACGCTCGGCCAGGATCTGCTCGCGCGCGCCTTCGCCTGGCAGCCCGGCGACTTCACCGACGACGCCGAACGCTATCTGCACGCATTCCGCGACGCATTTCTCGCGGACGAGCCCGACGCTAGCGCCGACGCGCACGCACGGCGCACGTAGTGCCCGCGGCTGCCGCCGCGTCCATGCATGTCCGCCGTGCGCCCCACGTGCATCACGGCAGCCGGAACGTATCGAAGAACGTATCGCGTTCGATCACGGTCAGCGCCGCGCGCTTGTGCGGGAAATCGAACTCCTTGAGCGTATAGAAACCGAGCCGGTGCATATACGCGATGTGCCGCACGTGATCGACGCGCGGCTCGCCGACGAGCCGCTGCGTGCGCGGTTCGTCGACGAACATGTAGTGCAGCACGCCGCTCCACCACGCATGCAGCTTGCCCGCGCTCTGGAACCGCGAATCGCCGATCAGCAGATGCAGCCCGCGGTCGTAGTCGTGCGCGTCGTAGAACGGCGCGAGCCGATCCTCCTTCGCCCAGTAGAACTCGAAATAGCCGAACGGCGTGTCGTCGAAATAGCCGATCATCGGATGCATGTGCGGATCGGCGAGCCGCTCCGCGAGATACGCCGCATGCTCGTCGCGCGTGCCGCGCTGATCCCAGAAATGCGCGACGCGATCGAGATTCATCCAGCCGCTGAACAGGTCCGCATGCGCGTCGACGTCGACGGTGCGCAGGCTGAACGTCATCCCGACCTGCGGCATATAGCGCGCATAGATCTCGCCGGCCGGCGTCGGCGGCCGCACCGGATGACGGTGGCCGTTCGTGATCGTGTAGCGCAGCGGCATCCCGCCCGACGCGGGCGCCTTCAGCCAGGGCTGCGGATGCTGCCAGAACGTCGCGCGCGACGTGGTCACGTTAAGGCGGTCGCCCGCGCGTTGCGCCGCGTCGATCACGCCTTCGCGCACCGCGCGTGTGATGTAGGCCGCGATGGCGTCCGGGTCGGTGCCTGCGATCGGCAGCGCGATCGTCGCCGCATCGCGCCGTGCGTCGGTATTGAACAGCGCGACGAGCTCGGCGAGCAGCGCGCCCGGCGGATCGTCGGGCCGCCATGCGTCGAGCACGCGATCGGCGGCGGGCGCCGTATCGGCGCCGTGATCGCGCACGGCGGCGACGTCGCCGGCGGCCGTCTTGAGCACCGCTTCTTCGGGTTGCGTCAGCGTCGGTGCCATCACAGTGCTCCCGCGTCGTGGCGATCGGCGAGGAGATGCAGCCCGCGCTCGAGCGCCGGAAACAGGCTGCGCTGGAAATTGTTCCAGCGCAGTTCGAGGATCGTGTCGTCCGGCGCGATCGGCGTGTCGAGCACGTCGCAGATCACCTCGCCGGAATCGATGCCGTTGTCGACGTAGTGGAACGAGGCGCCCGTCATCGTTACCGGCGCGACGGGCGTCGTCGTGCCGGTCGCCCAATCGACGCGCTCGCCGCGCGCGCCGTGCAGCGCATCGAGCGTCGCCCATGCGCCGCGCCGCTGGTACGGCGAACCGTCGGCCGTGATGCCCGGATGGATATTCGCGATGCGCCGGTGAAAGCGCGCGCCGGGCCGCACCAGCTCGTCGAGGATGACGAGCAGCCCGTCGAGCACGACGACGTCGGCGTTCAGCTCGAGCAGGCGTTCGAGCAGCCGCCGCTCGAACGCCTGCTTGCCCGCCACGCGCTCGCGCGCCTCGCGCGGCAGCCGCCGGTACGTCGACGGAATCGAGCAGAACAGTGCGTCGACCGGCGTGCCCTGCACCGTCAGCCCGTCCGGCAGAATCCACGGACGGCCCGGCGTGCGTGCGAAGCCGTAGTCGGCGAGCTTCGCGCGATCGGCGGCCGAGTCTTCGTCGTCGTCGACGATCACGCCCGCGAGCGTGTAGCGCTCGCCGAGCGGCGAGTCGTTCAGCCGCTCGACGAGAAATTCGAGCGGCGCCTTCATGTAGCGCGTGCCGCCCTTGTAGGCGACCGGCTGACCGGCGCGATCGGCCGCGCCGTTGCGCAGCGACTGGATATAGACGAGATTTTTCTTCGGCATGAATGCGTCGTGTTGAACGGACGCCCGCGCCGCGGACGGCGGCCCGCGGCGCGCGGCGTCACCAGTTGTATTTCGCGGTGGCGATCACCGTGCGGTCGTTGCCGAACATGCAGACCGAGGTCGACTGGCAACCGCTGATGTAATGACGGTTGAACAGGTTCGTCGCGTTCACCGCGAAGCGCCAGTTGCGCACGTCGTAATGCACGGCCGCGTCGATCAGCGTGTAGCTCGATACCGTCAGCGAGTTGTCGGCCGCGCCGGCGGACGCGCTCTGGTAGCGCACGCCGCCGCCGAGCCCGAAGCCCGCGAGCGGCCCCGTGTGCCACGTCCAGTCGGCCCACAGCGACGCCATCTGGCGCGGCCGCGGAATGTCGACCGGCCAGTTGTTCAGCGTCGCGTCGTTGGCCTGCACGACCTTCACGTCCTGATACGCGTACGACGCGATCAGCGACAGGTTCGGCGTGACCTTGCCGGTTGCGCTCAGCTCGATCCCGCGCGCGCGCACTTCACCGGTCTGCACGGATTTCGTGCCGCTCGGATCCTGCGTCGGCAGCGCCGGCGTAACGCCGTTGGTCTGGTTGATCTGATAGATCGCGGCATTCAGCATCAGGTTCTTGCCGGGCGGCTGCCAGCGCAGGCCCGCTTCGATCTGCCTGCCGCGCGTCGGTTTCGGCACCCCGCCGTCGAGCAGGCTCACGCCGATGATCGGATTGAACGACGTCGAATAGCTGATATACGGCGACAGCCCGTAGCCGGCCTGATACGTGAGGCCGACGCGGCCCGTAAACGCCGACACGTCGGCCTTCGACTGCGTGCCGGCCGCGCGATCGTCCATCCGCATGTTGACCCAGTCCTCGCGGCCGCCGAGCGTCAGCGTCCAGCGGTTCCACTTGATCTGGTCCTGCGCGTACAGGCCGAACGTGTTCATCGTCGTGTACGTGTTGGTGCGGTACGTGGTGTCCGGATTGGAAAACACGGCCGTCGTGACCGGCGTGTACACCGGGTTGTAGAGGTTCAGCGTCGGCGCGGCGGCGAGCCATTCGCTATCGGTCGCCGTCTGGCGGTTGTACTGGAAGCCGAGCAGCAGCGTGTGCTGGAGCGGACCCGTCGCAAAACGGCCCTCGAGATTGTTGTCGATGTCGAAGCGGCTGTAGTTCATCTGGAACACGCCGGCCCAGCGGTTGACTTCGGTCAGCGTTTCGTCGGCGAAGCCCGCTCCCCACACCGAGCCGTTGTCGAGCGACAGATGCATCCACCGCGTGTTCTGCCGGAACGTCCACATCGAGTTCAGATTGTGCTCGAACTGATAGCCGAGCGACCACTGCTTCTTGCGGTAGTAGTTGAAGTTGCCGTCGCCTTCGTAGATGTCCTTCGTGATCTGCCCGTTCGGATTCGGCAGCACCGTGCCGGCCGCGGGCAGGAAGTTCGACGAGATGTCGCCCCAGTCCTGCAGATACGTGGCCGACAGCGTCAGCGACGTGTCCGCGTTCGGGCGCCAGCGGAACGACGGTGCGAGCGCGACGCGCTGATCGTTGTTCGGCCCGGTCACCGCGTTGCCGTCGCGCGCGACGCCGACGAACCGGTACGCGTACTTGCCGTCCGGATCGAGCTTGTCGCCGACGTCGATCATGAACTGCTTGCGTGCGTAGTTGCCGATCTCGACGCCCGCTTCGCGCACGCGCTCGCCGTCGGCGAGCTTCGTCTTCACGTCGACGATCGCACCCGGATCGCCCGCGCCGTACAGCACCGACGTCGGGCCGCGCAGCACGGTGATGCTGTCGATCATGTACGGATCGACGCGCCAGCTCGCGAGGTTCAACGTGTTGGGCACCTGCAGGCCGTTCACGTACGCGGTCGGCGTGAAGCCGCGCAGCGCCGCGTACCAGTCGGAGCGGTTGTCCGAGCCGTACGACGAAAAGCCCGGCACGTAGCGCAGCGCGGTGTTCACGTCGGTCGCGCCCGTCATCTCGATCTGCTGCGCGGTCACGACGTTGATCGTCTGCGGGATCTCCTCGATCGGCGTGTCGGTCTTCGTGCCGGTCCGGCTGCGCTTCGCGACGAGCCCCACCGTGCCGTCGCCTTCCGACGCCGCGTTCACGGTGATCGCCGGCAGCGTGCCGGCTGCCGCAGCGTTCGGTGCAGCGGCCTGCGCATTCGCCGTCGGCGCGGTCTGCGCGAACGCCTGCCCGGCCGCCGCACCGAATGCCACGCTCGCCGCGGCCGCGATCGCACGCAACCGCGTGCCTGTTGCCCAATCCATCTTCTTTTACTCCACTTGTCATGCGGTCTCCCGACCGCGCCTCTCAAAGAGCGAAAGCCATGCGGCCCGCGCTCACCCCGTTTTCTTGTCGTGCGCGGGCCGCGGCATCGTCGTGCGCGCCCGGCATGCCGCTTTCGAGCGACGCGCAGATTTCGTCCGCGCGTCGTGCCAGCACCGACAGCAGCGTGTCGGACAGCCCGTGGCTGTCTTCGCAGCAGCCTTGCAGATAGATGCGCGGTGCGAAGTGCGCGGGCGTCGCGAGCCGGTAATCGCGCCCGACGTCGCCGCGCGCCAGCGCGTCGCCGAGCTCCGGCGCCAGGCCCGCGAGCAGCGCGGCATGCGTGTCGCGGCGGTAGCCGGTCGCGAGCACGAGCGCATCGAAACGTTCGACCTGCGTCGCGCCGCTCATCCGGTCGCGCGTCGCGAGCTCGATGCGGCCGTCCGCCGTGCGCGACGCGGCTTCGATCGCGCGGTTCGCGAGGAGCGCGTGGCGCGGCGTGCCGTCGATGCGCTGCAGGTACAGCATTTCGTAGATCTGTTCGATCAGCGGCCGATCGACGACCGCGTAGTTCGTGTCGCGATAGCGCTCGAGCAGCGCGCGTCGCGCGTCGTGCGGCTGCGCGTAGACGACGTCGGTGAATGCCGGGCTGAAGATCTCGTTGACGAACGGACTGTCGTCGGCCGGCTTCAGCGCGCCGGCGCGCATCACGAGGCTCGCGTCGACGTGCGGGAAGCGCCGCGCGAGATCGACGAACACTTCGGCCGCGCTCTGCCCGGCGCCGATCACCGCGACGCGGCGACGTTCGCCGTCCGGTGCGGCGACGAGCCGCGCGATGTCGGCCAGATACGACGACGAATGGATCACGCGCTCGTTGCCGAGTGCCGCGAACGCGTCGGGAATCGCCGGCGCGCCGCCGATGCCGACCGACAGCGCGCGCGTCACGCGCCGATGCGTCTGTCCGTCTGCGTCGCGCGACACGATGCGCAGCGCATCGACGCGCGCACCGCTGCCGTGCACGGGCTCGATCGAGGTGACCGTTTCGCCGTAGTGCACGCGATCGTCGAAGGCGTCGGCGACCCAGCTCAGGTAGTCGTGGAATTCGACACGCGTCGGATAAAAGTTCTTCAGGTTGATGAATTCGTTCAGCCGGCCGCGTTCGAACAGATAGTTGATGAACGTGTAGCGGCTCTTCGGATCGCGCATCGTGACGAGATCCTTCAGAAACGAGATCTGCATCCGGCAGTCGTCGAGCAGCATCCCGCGATGCCAGCCGAACGCGGGCTGCCGCTCGACGAAGCAATGCGCAAGCGCGCGCGGGCCGCCGCGCTCGGCGAGGCGCACGGCCAGCGCCAGATTCGACGGCCCGAAGCCGACGCCGATCAGGTCGAATACGGTTTCTCTCTGCATGTCTCAGCTCCCTTGTCGATGAACCGGCCCGTCAGACGTGACGGCCGGAGAAGAACGTGTCGCGCCGCGTGCACATCCACAGCGGCTGTCCGTCGGCGAGCGCGAGACGGCGCCGCCGCGCGAAGCCGTGCCGCGCGAGCAGGTCGGCGATCCGCGCGTGGCCGGCCGGTACGGCGCAGCCGATCGCTTCGGTACGCGGATCGTCGAGAAACAGGTAATGGACGACGCTCGGCAGCCACGCGGCGATGCAAGGCGCGCCGCGCCAGCGCGACTCGCCGACCAGCATCCGCAGCGCGCGGTCGTAGTCGCGCGCGGCAACGTGCGGCGCGAGCGCATCCTCCTTCAGCCATACCGCTTCGAAATACGCGAACGGCTCGCCGTCGAAGCAGCCGACGAGCGGCGTCACGTGCGGCTCGAAGTCGGCCGCCGTGCCGGGCTGCGCGCCGGGCCAGCCGTCGCGCACGCGCGGCGTGTCGAACCAGCGCGCGATGCGCGCGGGATCGTCGGCCGGCTGCCAACCGCGCAGCGTGAAACGGACGCCGAGCGCCGGCATGTCGCGCGCATAGACCTCGCTGCGCGGCGCGGGCGGACGGCGCGGATGGCGCCGCCCGTCGGTCAGCGTCGGCAGCGTCGCGCACGGCGGCCGTGCCTCGACGAGCCAGAGATCGGCCTGCTGCGCCCACCCTTCGCGCATGCATTGGCCGCCGTCGCCGAGCACGCCGCTCGCGCGCAGCGCATCGAGCGCGACCGCGGGCCATGCGGCCGCGTCGAGACGGACCGACGTGCGCGCGACGTCGACCGCGAACGCCGCCGCGAGCGCGGCGAGCACCGCCCGCCGCTGCTCGGCCGGCGCCGCGCGATGGTTGTATGCGACGAGGCGCAGCGCGCCGTCGTCCGTCAACTGGGCGCGCAGCAGCTGCGCGCCGATGCCGTCGCCGTGCGAGACGCGAATCTCGGCACCGTCGCGTGCCGCGCAGAGTTCGTTCGCGAACGTCAGCCGGCAGTTATCGGGCACCGTGTATCCGTCCGGGCGCACTTCAGCCAGCATGGCGAGCCTCCCGATATGCGTCGGTGTGCGCGCGTGCGTCGAGCCGCGCGGCGAGCGCCGCGAGCGTCGGCACGGCGAATACGTCGTCGATCGTCAGCGCGTGGCCCGCGCGGCACGCGGCGTCGACGAAGCGCACGACGTCGAACGACGTCGCGCCCGCCTCGAACAGGTCCGCGTCGGGCGCAGGCGCGGCGGTTGCGAACGTGTCGGACCACAGCGCGGCGAGCGCGGCGGCCGTGCGCGACGCGCGCGCCGGTGCATCGGCTTCGTCGTCGGTCGCGCCGCGCGCGGGTGCCGCAGCGACGTGCGCGTCCGGCGCGCCGAGTACCGTGTCGGCCGCATGCGCGAAGCGCGCGACTTCGTCGTGATAGCGCGCGACGAGCGCCTCGACGAAGCGGCCGTCGAGCAGTTCGTCCGCATACGAGAACGCCGCGCCGACGCGCCCGTCCGGATGCTCGACGACGTCCAGTTCGAGCGTGAACACGACGCGATGCCGCACGTCGTCGAACCCGGCGACCGATAACCCGGCCCAGTCGCGTGCGACCGCACCGGTCGGGCGCAGATAGTTGAACATCACCTGGAACAGCGGATTCGCATCGGCCGCGCGCGGTGCGCGCAGCGCGGCGACCACGTCGGCAAACGGCACGTCCGCACGCGCATAGGCGGCCAGCGCCGTGTCGCGCACCTGCGCGAGCACGTCCGCGCGACGCGCGGTCGCGTCGAGCCGCGTCCGCACGACCACCGCATTGATGAACAGGCCGAGCGCGTCGCGTGCCGCGTCGCCGGTCAGCTCGCGCGTCGACGCGAGCACGCCCACCGGCTGGTCGCCCGCGCCCGTCACGCGGAACAGCGCGGCGTTCAGCGCCGCGTGCAGCAGCATCGGCAGCGTCGCGTGCGCGGCCGATGCCGCCTCGCGCGCCGCGCGGATCAGCGCGCCATCGAATTCGAATGCGAGGCGCGCGGCGCGCCATTGCGGGACCGCCGGCGCGTCCGCACGCTGCGGCAGGATGCGCACCGGCAGGCCGGCGAGCGCGCTGCGCCACTCGTCGACGCGCCCCGCTGCAGCCGGGGCCGGCAACACGAACGGCGCCGCCCTGCCGGTCGGCACAGCGTTGCCGCGCACGTGCGCGACGTAGCGCGTGCGCACCGCGTCGAGCCACAGCTCGATCGATTCGCCGTCGGACACGATGTGATGAATCGCGATCGACAACACGTGATCGTCGGCACCGAGCCGCAACAGGCGCACGCGCCAGAGCGGCGCATCGGCCGCGAGATCGAACGGCGCGAGCGCATCGTCGTCGGTCAGCGCGGCCGCGCGTGCGCGTGCGTCGTCGTGCCCGGACAGATCGACGACCGGCAGCGCGAGCGGCGCCGCGTCGACGATCCGCTGCCCCGGCAGCCCGTGCGCGCGCGGCACGATGCGCACACGCAGCGCCGGATGAACGGCTGCCGCGTCGGACAACGCCGCGCGCAGCGCGTCGACGTCGAGCGGGCCGCGCACGCGCAGCGCGACCGGAATGTTGTACGCGGCGCTATCCGGCTGCGCGCGCCAGAGGAACCACAGCGCGAGCTGGGCGGGCGACAGCGGCCATACGCCGTGCGCATCGGCTTGCGCCACCGCGACGCGCGGGGCCGCGGCAGCCGCGTGTGCGGCGCGCGGCGCGGCGGCGACCTGCCGTGCGTATTGCGCGAGCAGCGGCGCCTCGAACAGCGCGCGCACCGGCACGTCGCGGCCGAGCCGTTCGGCCACGCGCGTGGCAACGCGCACGGCCGCGAGCGAATGCCCGCCGAGTTCGAAGAAGTGATCGCCGCGACCGACGCGTTCGACGTTCAACACGTCGCGCCAGATCGCCGCAAGCGCGGCTTCGTCGCCGTCGTGCGGCGCTTCGTACGCGCGCTCGATGCGCACCGGCGCCGGCAGCCGCGCGCGGTCGACCTTGCTGTTCGCGTTACGCGGCAGTGCGTCGAGCACGATCAGCTGCGCGGGCACCATGTAGTCGGGCAGCGTGCGGCGCAGATGCGCGTCGAGCGTCGCCGCGTCGACCGGTTGCGCGCCCGCGCGCGCCTCGGCCGTCAGTTCGACGTAAGCGACGAGCTGCGCCTGCGCGCCCTGCCCATGCACGACCGCGCACGCTTCGCGGACCGCGTCGTGTGCGGCCAGCTGCGCTTCGATCTCGCCGAGTTCGATCCGCAGCCCGCGCAGCTTCACCTGATGGTCGACGCGGCCGATGAAGTCGAACACGCCGTCCGCACGGCGCCGCACGAGGTCCCCCGTGCGATACAGCCGCGCGCCCGGCGCGCCGTACGGATCGGGCACGAAGCGTTCGGCGGTCAGCGCGGGCCGGTCGAGATACCCGCGCGCGACGCCGATTCCCTCGCCGCCGAGATACAGCTCGCCGATCACGCCGACCGGCAGCGGATGCAACCGCGCGTCGAGCACGTGCGCGGTGCGCGCGCCGACCAGCGTGCCGATCGGCAGATAGGCGGCGTCGCCGAGCTTCGCGAGATCGTCGCCGGGACGGAACATCCAGAGCGTCGGCGTGATCACCGTCTCGGTCGGCCCGTAGCCGTTCACGACGCGCACGTTCGGCAGCGCGCGGCGCAGCATCGCGAATGCTTCGCGCGAGGTCGCCTCGCCGCCCACCGTCAGCGAACGCAGTGTCGGCGGCGCGCCGTGTGCGAGCGCCCATTCGGCGAGCTGCGCCGCGCAGCCGGGCGGCACGTAGGTCATCGTCACGCCGTCGCGGTTCATCATCGCGCAGGTCTGCGCGGGCGGCCACAGCACGTCGGCCGTCACCGACACCGCCGCGCCCGACATGTACTGCGAAAACCAGCCTTCATGCGCGCCGTCGAAGTTGACCGACTGGAACAGCAGGAACACGTCGTCCTCGCCGGCGCCGTAGCGCTCGGCGATCGCCGCGCAATGGCGCGCGAACGACGCGTGATCGACGATCACGCCCTTCGGCTTGCCGGTCGACCCCGACGTGTAGATTGCGTACGCCGCGTGGCCGGGCAGCACGTCGGGCAGCGCGACGTCGGCCGCTTCGTCGAGCGCGTCGATGCGATCCGCGCGCCACACGCGCAACGCAGGCGCCTCGGGCAGCGACGCGACGCTCGCGGCGTCGGTCAGCACGTGCGCGATGCGTGCATCGTCGACGATCTGCGCCAGCCGTTCGCGCGGATGCGCCGGATCGAGCGGCACGAACGCGGCGCCCGACTTCAGCACCGCGATCAGCGCGACGAGCAGATCGACCGAGCGCTGCAGCGCGACGCCGACACGCATTTCAGGCCGCACGCCGGCCGCGACGAGGTGGCGCGCGAGCCGTGCGGCGCGTGCGTCGACTTCGCCGCGCGTCAGCGCGCGCTCGATGTCGGCGACGCCGCGCGCGTGCGGCCGCGCCCGTGCATGGGCGGCGATGCGCGCGTGCACGGGCACGAACGGTTCGGCCTCGGCCGCACCGGCCGGCGCATTCCACGCGGCAAGCTGCGCGCGCTCGTCGGCCGGCAGCCAGTCCAGATCGCCGACCGGCGTGTCGGGTCGCGCGAGCGCATCGCGCAGCAGCGTGACGAAACGGGCGGCGAGCCGCGCGATCGCATCGGCCTCGAACAGGTCGAGCGCATAGACGAATGCCGCGTCGAACGAGCCGTCGGGCGTCGCTTCGATCGCGAGCGTCAGGTCGAATTTCGCCGACGGCGTGCCGGACGGCAGCAGCGCGGCCGACGCGGCGCCGAAGGCCGGCAGCGCGCGGCGCTCGCCGTACGCGGCCATCACTTGGAACAGCGGATGATGGCTCGCGCTGCGCGGCACGCCGAGCGCGTCGACGACCTGCTCGAACGGGACGTCCTGATGCATTTGCGCGTCGACGAGCGCGCGTTGCGTGCGCGCGACCAGCGACGCGAAATCGCGATGGGCCGGCACGTCGACGTCGATCGCCAGCGTGTTGACGAAGAAGCCGATCAGCCCCGCCGTCTCCGCCCGTTCGCGATTCGCGGCCGGCACGCCGACGCAAATCCGCGCATCGCCGGTCGCGCGCGCGAGCAGCGTGTCGAGTGCGGCGAGCAGCACCGCGAACGGCGTCGCCCCCGACGCGGCCGCGAACGCACGCAGCTGCGCGCCGATCTGCGCGTCGAGCGAGAACGCATGCCGCGCGCCGAGCGCGCTGCGCCGCGCCGGCCGCGCGCGCGCGCCGGGCAGCGCCAGCACGCCGCGCTGCGCGTCGAGCCGTTCGCGCCAGAACGCGAGCTGACGATCGCGCTCGCCGGCATCGAGCCAGCGGCGCTGCCACAGCGCGTAGTCGGCATACTGGATCGGCAGCGGCGCGAGCGACACCGGCCGGTCGTCCGCATAGGCGCGATAGAACGCCGCGAGTTCGTCGAGCATCACGCTCGAGGACCAGCCGTCGGACACGATGTGATGCACGGTCAGCGCGAGCCAGTGCCGCGTCGCGTCGAACCGCAGCAGATGCGCGCGTACGAGCGGTGCCGCGCCGAGATCGAACGGTTCGGCTTCGTCGGCCGCCGCGACGTCGTGCGCACGGGCGTCGCGCTGCGCGGGCGGCAGCGCCTCGAGATCGGTTTCGCGCCACGGGCAGCGCAATGGCGGATGGATCGTCTGCGCGACGCCGTCCGCCGTTTCGTCGAAGGTCGTGCGCAGCGCCTCGTGACGTGCGATCAGCGCATCGCATGCCGCACGCAGCGCGTGCCGATCGAGCGGCCCTGTGAGTGCGAGCCGTTCGGTGATGTGATACGCCTGCGGCGCATCGATCAGCCGTGCGTGCAGCCACAACCGCGTCTGCGCGAACGACGCCGGCACGCGGTCGCTGCGCGGCGTGCGCGGCGGAATCGGCAGCACGCGAAAGTCGATGCCGGCCGCGCCGAGCTTGTCGATGAACACCGCGCGCTGCGCGTCGGGCAATTGCGCGAACCGCGTCGCGAGCGCGAGCCAGTCGGGTTGAACCTTCGTCATCCGTCGTCCTTATTGGGTTTCGAGTTCGCCGAGCAGCGCGTCGATCGTGCTCGCCGCGTCGGTCGCGCCGCGCGCTGCGCAGGCGTCGTCGATCGCCGCGGCGCAGCGCGCGAGCGTGCGCGCGTCGAACAGCGTGCGCAGCGGCAGCGCGATGCCCCAGTGCAGATTGGCCTGCGCATGCGCGTGCGTCGCGAGCAGCGAGTGGCCGCCGAGCAGGAAGAAGTCGTCGTCGCGACCGATCGCGTCCACGTGCAGCACGCGCTGCCAGATCTCGGCGAGCGCGCGCTCGGTATCGGTCGCGAGCGCGGCCGCGACGGCCGGCGCACGCACGGGCGCCGGCAACGCGTGGCGGTCGCACTTGCCGTTCGGCGTGACCGGCAGCGCGTCGAGTTCGATCAGCTGTGCGGGCACCATGTAGGCGGGCAACTGCGCGCGCAGCGTGTCGAGCAGCGCCGCGCGATCGAGCGCGGCACCATCGCCGCGTGCGACGTAGCCGATCAGCTGCTCGTCGCGCACGATCACGACCGCGTCGTGCACGCCGGGCGCCGCGCGCAGCAGCGCCTCGATCTCGCCCGGCTCGATCCGCTGGCCGCGCAGCTTCACCTGCGTGTCGACCCGGCCCAGGTAGTCGAGCGCGCCGTCCGCGCGGCGCCGTGCGAGGTCGCCGGTGCGGTACATGCGCTCGCCCGGCGCGAACGGATCGGGCACGAAACGCTCGGCGGTCAGCGCCGGCCGGCCGAGATAGCCGCGCGCGAGCCCCGCGCCGGACAGATACAGCTCGCCGGTCGCGCCGGGCGGCACCGGCTGCCATGCGGCGTCGAGCACGTGCAGCCGCAGGTTCGCAATCGGATGCCCGATCGGGACGGCGGCCGCGCGCGCGTCGTGCGCGCCGCAGGTCCAATGCGAGACGTCGATCGCGGCTTCGGTCGGCCCGTACAGGTTCACGAGCGTCGCGTTCGGCAGCAGCCGCGCCATGCGCGCGACGAGCTCCGGTGCGAGTGCCTCGCCGCTCGCCACGATCAGCCGCACGCTCGCGCACTGCGCGGCAGCCGAAAAATCGTCGAGATACGCGGCGAACGCGGCGAGCATCGACGGCACGAAATGCAGCACCGTCACGCGATGCGCCGCGATCGCGGCACAGAGCCGCGCCGGATCGCGATGCTCGCCGGGCGCCGCGATCGCGAGCTTCGCGCCCGCCGCGAGCGGCCACACGAACTCCCATACCGACACGTCGAAGCCGAACGGCGTCTTGTGCAGCACGACGTCGTCGCGCGTGAGCCCATAGGCGTGCTGCATCCACGCGATCCGGTTCGCGAGCGCGCCATGCGTGTTGCCCGCGCCTTTCGGCCGGCCGGTCGAGCCCGACGTATAGATCAGATACGCGAGCTGCGCATCGTCGACGTCGGCCGGCCGTTCGTCGGCGGCCACGTCGTCGTCCAGCAGATCGGCGAGCGTCAGCCACTGCGTCGAGGCGCGCTCGCCGAGCGCGGCATCGACCTGCGCGCGCAGATGCGGCTGCGTGATCGCGACGGCCGGCCGCGCATCGTGCAGCAGATACGCGATGCGCTCGGCCGGATAGTCGGGGTCGATCGGCAGATAGGCGGCGCCCGCCTTCAGCACGCCGACGAGCGCGATTACCATGTCGAACGAACGCTCGAGGCACAGCGCGACCGGCGTATCGGGCCGCACGCCGCGCCGGCGCAGCGCGGCCGCGACGCGCGACGTGCGGCGATCGAGTTCGCGATAGCCGATCTGCCGGATCGTGCCATGCGCGTCCGCCAGTTCGAGCGCGACCGCATCGGGCATCGCGCGCGCGGCGTCGGCGAACTGCCGGTGCAGCGGCTGTCGTTGCGCGTCGGGCCAGATGCGCGCGGTGTCGTGCATGCGCGTCAGCGCGTCGCGCACGGCCTCGTCCGCAATCGACAGCATGCCGAGCGGCGCGTCCGGCATGCGTGCGAGCGCGTCGAGCGCGCACGCGAAGGCGCGATGCCAGGTCTCGACCTGCGATGCGTCGAGACGCGCGGTGTCGTAGCCGTAGTCGATCGTCAGCGCACTACCGGTTTCGATCACGAGCGTCAGCGCGAAATCGGTCGCCTCGATGCTGCGCACGTCGGTCAGCGCAAGCGCAAGCGCACGCGGATCGGCATCGCCGGCGCGCTCGTCGACCGGGTAGTTTTCGAAGACGACGAGCGTGTCGAACAATGCACCGCCCGCGCCGCGCGCCCAGCGCTGAATGTCGGCGAGCGGCGTGTGCGCATGCTCGGCGGCCGCCGCGTTGTCGCGTTGCAGCGCCTGCAGCCAGTCCGACGCGCGCCGCTGCGGCGCCGGCGTCGTGATGACGGGCACCGTGTTGATGAAGAGACCGAGTACGGCGTCGACGTCCGGCAATGCGTCCGGACGTCCGGCCACCGTCGCGCCGAACGCGACGGCCGGCTGATGCGTCATGCGCTGCAGCGCGAGTGCCCATGCGCCCTGCACCAGCGTGTTGACCGTCAGCTTCAGTGCACGTGCCGTCTGCGCGACGCGCGCGAATGCCGGCGCGTCGATCGTCGCGCGCCACGTGACGACGTGCCCGTCCGCACGGTCGGCCGTGCGTTCGGCGATCAGCGTCGGCGCATCGAGCCGCGCGAGCCGTTCGGTCCAGAAGCGTTCGTCGGCGTCGCGATCGCGCGTGCCAAGCCATGCGATGAAGTCGCGATAGCGCAGCGCCGGACGCGGCGCGAACGGCGACACCGCATCGGGATCGCGATAGTCGCGCAGCACGTCCGCCAGCAGACGCGCCGTGCTCCAGCCGTCGAGCAGCACGTGATGGCGCGTCCATACGATGCGCCACGCGTCGTCCGTCACGCGAATCAGCGTGAGGCGCATCAGCGGCGGCTCGCGCCAGTCGAAGCCGCGTGCGCGATCGGCCGCGAGCCACGCTTCGAAATCCTCGTCGAGCGTCGCGCCACGCGCGCGCCAGTCGAGCTGTTCGACCGGCATCTGCGCATGACGATGGACGCATTGCAGCGGCGCCGCTTCGTCCGGCATCACGCTCGTGCGCAGGATGTCGTGCCGCGCGATCGACGCCGCGAACGCGCGCACGAGGCGCGCCGGCTCGAGCGCGGTCGCCGTCGCGACGAGCTGGTTCACGTAGCTCGCGTGGCCGGGCGCGAACAGCGCATGAAACAGGATGCCCTGCTGCATCGGCGAAAGCGGATAGACGTCGTCGATCGTGCGCCAGTCGAGCGGCGTGCGCTCGATCGCGGCCTGCGTGAGGCCGGCTGCGCGCGCAAGCGGAAAATCGCCCGGCGTCGCACCGCCGCCGCGCCGCGCGAGGCGTGCTGCGCATGCGTCGACGAGCTCGCGCAGCGCGGCCGCAAAGCGCTCGGCCAGCGCGTCGATCGTCGCGCGCTCGAACTGCGGTGCGCCATAGACCCAATGCAGCTTCAGCGTGCGCGCACCGTCCGGCTGCGCGTCGAGGTACGCGTGGATCGCGAGCAGATTGCCGAGCGGGCCCTGCGGATCGCGCTCGATGCCGGCGCCGCCGACGCGCGGCACCAGCGTCGCATCGCGCGCTGCGTCGAACTGGCCGAGATAGTTGAACGTGACGCGCGGCCGCGGCACGGCCGCCAACGCCTCGCGCGTGCGCGGATCGCCGTAGTGCGCGAGCACGCCGAAGCCGAGCCCCTTGTGCGGCACCGCGCGCAGCGTGTCCTTCACCGCGCAGAGCGTGTCGCGCGCGCTCGCCGCGACAGGAAGCGCGACCGGATAGTGGCTCGTCAGCCAGCCGACCGTGCGGCTCGCGTCCGCATCGTCGAACAGCGCCTCGCGCCCGTGTCCTTCGAGTTCGACGCGACACGACGATGCGCCGCGCGAGCCGGCCAGCGCGATCGCAAGCGCCGCGCACAGCAGCTCGATCGTCTGCGTGCGGTAAGCCGCGTGCGCGTCGGTGAGTGCGGCGCGCGTCAGCGTCGCGTCGATCGTCTGTACGACGACGGCCGCGTCGGCATTCGTCGCACGCGCGTCGGGCCGGTCGGGCTCGAGTTCGTCGCCTTCTGCGGCGGCGGCCCAGTAAGCGGTTTCAGCCGCGAACGGCGACGCCGGACCGGTCGCGGCACGCGCGAGGCGCGCGGCCCAGGCACCGGCGCGCAGGCCGGGCGCCGACAGCCGCGGCGGCATACGCTCGCAGGCGGCACGGTAGGCGGCATCGAGATCGTCGAACACGATGCGCCACGACACGCCGTCGACGATCAGATGATGAATCGCCAGATACAACCGCGTCGACCCGTCCGGCAACCGCGCCGCACAGGCGCAGGCGAGCGGGCCGCGCGCGAGATCGAGGCGGCGCTGCAGCGCATCGAAGCGCGCGAGCGCGTCGGCTTCGTCGTGCGCGACGACCTCGACGAACGGCAGCGCATCGTACGGCTTCGCCGCGTCGGTCGCATGCCACGTGCCGTCCGTGCCGCGCGCGAAACGCTGGCGAAACGCCGCGTGATGCGTGAGCACCGCATCGAACGCGCGCGCGAATGCGTCGGCATCGAACGGCCCGCGTACGTCGAACGCGACCGACTGGTTCCAGTGGCCGCGATTCGGCAGGTCGAGCGCGAAAAAGCGCTGCTGCGCGGGCGTGAGCGTCTGGATATCGGCGCCGGCGGACGACGCAGGCTCGGCGGCCGGCTGCGGCGTCGCGGCGGCGTCGACCTTCGCAACGCGCGCGAGCTCGGCGAGCGTCGGGCCGTCGAACAGCTGTTTCGGCGTGAAGCGCACGCCGCGCTTGCGCGCGCGCGCAATCACCTGCAGCACGAGGATCGAATCGCCGCCGAGCTCGAAGAAGTTGTCGTGGCGGCCGACGCGCGGCGCTTTCAGCACGGCCTGCCACACCTCGGCGAGCACCGTTTCGGCGAGCCCTTGCGGCGCATCGCCCGATGCATGCTCGACCGGTCGCGCCGCCAGCTCGCGCAGCGCCGCGCGGTCGATCTTGCCGTTCGCGGTGACCGGCAGACGCGCAAGCGCGACGCACTGCGCAGGCACCATGTAGTCGGGAAGCATCGCGGCGAGCGCCGTGCGCAGCGCCGCTTCGTCGAATGCGGCACCGTCGCGCGTGACGACGAAGGTCGCGAGGCGCAGCCGGCCGTCGTGTTCGATCGCGAGCGTTTCGGCCTGCGCGATCGGGCCGGCCGCGCGCACGGCCGCGCTGACTTCGCCGGGCTCGACGCGGTAGCCGCGAATCTTCACCTGGTCGTCGATCCGGCCGAGAAACGCGATGCGGCCGTCGGTGCCGAGCCGCACGCGATCGCCGGTGCGGTAGAGCCGCGCACCGGGCGTGAACGGATCGGGCACGAAGCGCTCGGCCGTCTGCGCGGGCCGGTTCAGATAGCCGCGCGCGACGCCCGGGCCGCCGAGATGGAGTTCGCCCGTCGCACCGGGCGGCACGCAGGCGCCGAACGCGTCGAGCACGAGCGCGCGTGCGTTCGGCAGCGGCACGCCGAGCGGTACGCCGGCCGCCGGATCGCGCGCGTCGGCGGCGATCGACGCGGCGTCGCACGCGAGCGCGCCGACCGTCGCTTCGGTCGGTCCGTAATGGTTGATCACGCGGCATGCCGGCGCGAGCGCCGCGACGCGCGCGACCAGCGCCCACGTAAGCGTCTCGCCGCCCGTGACGAGCGCATGGCGCGGCAGCACGTCGGCCGGTACGCGTGCGTCGAGCAGCGCCTGCAGATGGCTCGGCACGATCTTCAGCACGCCGACCTCGCGGTGGCGCATTTCGTCCGCGAACGCGTCGGGATCGAACGCGCACGATGCGGGCAGCAGATGCAGCGTCCGGCCGCTGCAGAGCGCGCCGAACAGCGTCGTATGACCGAGATCGGCCGCGACCGTCGAGACCATCGCGAACGACGCCTCGGGCGCGAACGCGAGCTCGTCGAGCAGCCCCTGCACGTAGTCGGCAAGTGCGCGATGCGATACGACGACGCCCTTCGGCGTACCGGTCGACCCCGACGTGTAGATCAGATACGCGCCCTGCTCCGGATGCGGCGCGACGCGCACACCGGCTGCCGTCGCGAGCGTCGCGTCGTGCGCGAGCGCGTCGACGTCGAGCGGCTGTGCGCACGTGTCGAGCGGCCATGCAGATGTGTTTGCGACGAGCGCGCAGCGCGCACCGCAGTCCGCCGCCGCCGCGGCGAGGCGCGCGGCCGGTTGGGCCGGATCGAGCAGCACGGCGAGTGCGCCGGCCTTCAGCGCACCAAGCAGCCCGACGACGAAGCGCACCGAGCGCTCGATACAGACGATGACGGGCGCTTCGGCGGACACGCCGCGCTGCTGCAGCGCGCGGGCGACGCGGTTCGACGTATCGTCGAGTTCGGCAAAGCTCAGCGACGACGCGGCGTCCGCCACGGCGATCCGATGCGGATACGCGGCCGCCTGGCGCGCGAACGCGGCCACGACGTCCGCATGCTCGACACGCAACGCACGGCCGTCGCGCGGCTGCCGCGACGCGGGCGCACCGTCGCACGGCAGCGCGGCCGTCGCGCATTGCGGATCGCGCACGGCCGACGCGAGCAGCGCCGCATAGCTGTCGAGCCACGCGCGCGCGGTATCCGCATCGATGCAGTCGGTCGCATAGGCGGCGACGAGTTCGATGCCGCTCGCGTCGTCGGTGAAGTCGACCGCGAAATCGAAGCGCGCCGCGAGGTCCGGCCCCGGCGTCGCGACCGCCGTTGCGCCCGGCAGCACGCTGTCGTGCCGCGCGTCGAACTGCTGGGCGAACTTCACGCGCAGCCATTCGTCGCCGCGCCTGACCGGCGGCTTCACCGCATCGACGACACGCTCGAACGGCACGTCCTGATGCGCGACCGCTTCGAGCGCGGCGCTGCGCGCGGCATCGACGAGCGCGCGGAACGGCTGGGCCGGCGCGACGCGTACACGCAGGGCGACGGTGTTCAGGAACAGCCCGAGCAGCGCGCGCGTTTCCTCACGCTGCCGATGCGCGACCGGCACCGCGACGACGACGTCGGTTTCGCCGGTGAGCCGCGCGAGCCATGCGTCGAACGCCGCGACCAGCACGACGAACACGCTCGCGTGCGCGTCGCGCGCGAGTTGGCGCACGTCGGCCGCGACCGCATCGGGCACGCGCACGCTGACGCGCGCGCCGCGCAGCGTGCGCGTGGCCGGCGGCTGACGGTCGAGCGGCAGCGCGATCGGGCCCGGCGCGTCGCGCAATGCGCCGCGCCAGTAGTCGAGCTGGCGCTCGGCCTCGCCGTTCGCGAGCATCTCGCGCTGCCACTCCGCGTAGTCGGCGTACTGGATCGGCAGCGCGGGCAGCGACGGCGCCCGGCCTGCTGCATACGCGCGATAGGCGGCCGACAGCTCGTCGAACGCGCAGCGCGAACTCCAGCCGTCGCTGACCGCGTGATGCGCGGTCAGCAGCAGCCGATGGCGATCGTCGGCGAGCGCGACGAGCGTCGCGCGCACGAGCGGCCCGCGCGCGAGATCGAACGGCGTGCCGGCGTCGCGCTCCGCGAGCCGCGCGGCCTCCGCGTCGCGCGCCGCCGGCGGCAAGCCGCGCAGATCGACGTCGACGATCGTTACCGGCAGTCGCGCATGAATGCGCTGCATCACGATGCCGTCGTCGTTGTCAACGAGCGTCGTGCGCCACGCCTCGTGCCGCTCGATCAGATGGTCGAGCGCGCGCTGCAGCGCGGCACGGTCGAGCGCGCCGTCGATCGTCCAGTGCGCGGCGATGTGGTACGCGGCGCTTGCGTCGCGCGTCTGCGCGAGCACCCAGAAGCGTTGCTGCGCGAGCGACGCCGCGCGGTCGACGTGCGCCGCACCGGCACTCGGCGTCGTGCGGCGCGCGGCAATCGCGGCGAGCGGCGCGCCCGTCTCGCGCTCCGCACCGTCGATCGTGGCGGCGAGCTCCGCGAGCGACGGATCGGCAAACAGCGTATCGAGCCGCAGATTCACGCGCATCGACGCGCGAATCGCGGCCTGCAACTGCATCACGCCAAGCGAATCGGCGCCGAGCGACACGAAACAATCGTCGCGCGACGGCGCGGCATCGAGCGCGAGCAGCGTTTGCCACAGCGCCGCGAGCTGCTGCTCGGTCGGCGTGCGCGGCGCGTCGCCGCCCTGCTGCGCGGTACGCGCAGCGGCGATGCGCTCGCGCAGCGCCGCACGGTCGAGTTTGCCGTTGAGCGTGTACGGCAGTGCGTCGCAGCGCACGAAACGGTGCGGCTGCCACGCGGCCGGCAGCTGCGCGGCGACGTGCGCGCCGAGCGCCGCATCGTCGATTGCCGCGCGCAGCGCGATGCATGCGATCAGCCGCGTCGGGCCCGCGCCGGTTTCGGCGATGACCGCGGCATCGGCCACCGCCGGATGCGCGCGCAGGCAGGCGGCGATTTCCGCCGGTTCGACGCGTACGCCACGCACCTGGACCTGATCGTCGACGCGGCCGATGTAGTCGAATGCGCCGTCGTCGCGAAAACGCACGAGATCGCCGGTGCGATATACACGCGCGCCGGGCGCGCCGTCCGCGTCCGGCACGAAGCGCTCGGCGGTCAGCGCAGGCCGCCCGTGGTAGCCGCGCGCGACGCACAGGCCGCCGAGCAGCAACTCGCCGGCGTCAGCCGCGGCGTCGCTGCGGTCGATGCGCGCGACGCGCGGGCCGATCGGGCGCCCGATCGGCAGCGCCGCATACGCATCGTCCGCATTCAGCACCGGCGTCTCGCCCGGCTCGACCGGCCACAGCATCGGCGAAATCACGGCCTCGGTCGGCCCGTAGCCGTTCACGAGCCGCACCGCAGGAAACGTGCGGCGCACGAATTCGAATGCCTGCTGCGGCAGCGCTTCGCCGCCGAACGCGAGCACGCGCAGCGCGGGCGGCACGCCGTCGCGCGCGGCGACGTTCGCGAATTCGCGCAGATAGGCGGGCGGAAACGCGGCTACGCTGATCGCGTCGCGCACCATCAGCGCATGCGCGGCGTCCGGCGCGAACGGCTGCGGCGGCGCGATCGTCACGCTGGCGCCGAGCGCGAGCGGCGCGAGCCAGCATTCGTGCGCGGCGTCGAAATTGACCGACGCGAAATGCAGCAGCCGATCGTCCGCGCGGATCGGCAGCGCGGCCGCGAGCGCGTCGCAGTGCGCGGCGAGCGGCCCGTGTTCGACGACGACCGCCTTCGGCGTGCCGGTCGAACCGGACGTATAGATCATGTATGCGGCCGAGCGCGCATGCACGGCCACGCACGGGCCGTCCGATACGCCGGCCGCGCCGGCATGTGCGGCGGCGGCCATCGCGTCGGCGACGTCGAACGCGTGCTCGAACGGCGTGCGCAGCGCCGCGCGCCCGGCCGCATCGACGATCCCGTAGCGCAGCTGCGCGTCGCCGACGATCCAGTCGAGCCGGGCGGCCGGATGGCGCGGATCGAGCGGCACGAATACGCCGCCCGCCTTCAGCACCGCGAGCAGCGCGACGAACAGCGCGCACGAGCGCTCGACGCAGACGCCGACGCGCACTTCCGCGCCGACGCCGGCTGCACGCAGCTGCTGCGCGAGCCGCGATGCGCACGCATCGAGCGCGCCGCGCGACAGGCGCAGATCGTTCTGGAAAGGCGCCGCGAGCGCGGGCGCATCGGGCGCGTGCTGCGCCAGTTCGCGGATTCGGTGGTGCAACGCAGTCGGGAAACTCGTCATGGCGTGAAGTCCTTCGGTCCGGCCGCTTCGGCCAAGTCTCGGGGCCGCTTCGGGCGGCTTCACTGGTGTGACGAACGACGCGCGCGATTTTTTACCTTTTCGTATCGACACCCGTTTCGCACACGCCAGGGCCGCAGCATTGCTAAAGATTTGCCGCGCTCGTTCGTCTATCAGGAAGGACAGCGCGGACCCCGCCCGGCGCGGCCGATGCGATTACGCCCGTTTCGACGCGATTGCGTCCGCTGTCCGCTATCCGTTTCCCCTGTTTCCCTTGACCGACGTTGCCGATGACCGCCGCCCACGAGCCCACTTCCCCGCCGTCTCCCGATGCCGCGCCCGCCCGCCCCGCGACGCGCCTGATCCTCGCGCTGCTGCGCGAAAGCCGCGCGTCGTTCGCGCTCGCGCTCGTCGCCTGCGTGCTGAACGGCATCGCGAGCGTGCTGCTCGTCGCGACACTGAACCGTGCGCTCGCGCAGCCCGACGCGGCCGACGCCGCGCTCGCGTGGCGTTTCGCGCTGTGCGCGGTGATCGCGCTCGTCACGCGGATCGTGTCGGGCACGCTGTTCGCGCGGCTGTCGCAGGACACGATGGCGCGGCTGCGCGTGCATCTCGCGCGCCGCGTCGGCGCGGCCGAGCTGCGCGACATCGAACGGATCGGCGCGGCGCCCGTGCAGTCGGTGCTGACCGACGACGCGACGAACGTATCGATGCTGTTTTTCGCGCTGCCGAACCTCGTGATGCACGGCTCGATCGTGTTCGGCTGCCTCGGCTATCTCGCGTGGCTGTCGTGGCCCGTCTGTCTGCTCGCGCTCGCGGCCATCGTCGCCGGCTCGCTCGGCTATCACACCGGCGACCGCCGCGCGATCGCGTCGCTCGAAGCGGCCGGTCGTGCGCAGGACCGTCTGTTCGGCTATCTCGGCGCGCTGTTCTCCGGCGCGAAGGAACTTAAGCTGCACGACGCGCGCGCGCGCCAGTTCGTCGACGGCCAGCTCGGCGCCGCGATCGGCGAAGTGCGCGATCATCGGCGCCGCGCGTTCAGCGCGTATGCGGTCGGCGTCGGCTGGATCATCTTCCTGTTCTATGCGTTTCTCGGCGTCGCGTCGTTCTGGCCGGCGCTCGGCGTGCACGCCGACCCGGCTGCCGCGGCCGGCTACGTCGTCGTGTTCCTGTTCATGCTCGTGCCGCTCGACGGGCTGCTGAACAATCTGCCGACCGTCAATGCCGCGCGCGTGTCGCTCGCACGCATCGAAGGCGTCATGGCGGAATTCGGCGCACTGCGCACGGTGCCGCCGGCGAGCGAGGCGCCCGACGTGCCGCCGGCCGGCGCCATCGCGCTGCGCGGCGTCACGCATGCTTACTTCCACGAACGCGACGAGCGGATGTTCCGGATCGGACCGGTCGACCTGACGATCCGCCCCGGCGAGCTCGTGTTCATCGTCGGCGGCAACGGCAGCGGCAAGACGACGCTCGCGAAAGTGCTGACGGGCCTGTACGAACCCGAAGAAGGCACGATCGAAGTCGACGGCCGCGCGATCGGCTGGCGCGAGCGCGCGGCGTACCGGCAGCGCTTCAGCGCGGTGTTCAACGATTTCCATCTGTTCGATGCGCTGATCGGCATCGTCGATCCGGACGATCCCGACCGCGCACAGGCCGATGCGCGCGCGAACGCGCTGATCGCGAAGCTCGCGCTCGACCACAAGGTGAAGGTCGTCGACGGCGCGTTTTCGACGCGCGCGCTGTCGACCGGCCAGCGCAAGCGGCTCGCGCTCGTCGTCGCCTATCTGGAGGATCGGCCGTTCTATCTGTTCGACGAATGGGCGGCCGATCAGGATCCGACCTTCAAGGCCGTGTTCTACGAGCAGCTGCTGCCCGAGCTGCGTGCGCGCGGCAAGGCCGTAATCGTCATCACGCACGACGATCGCTATTTCGGGCTCGCCGACCGCCTGCTGAAGCTCGAGAACGGACGGATCGTCAGCGATACGTCGCCGGTGCGCACGCGCGCGCACGACGGCGTCGATGCGCTGAGCACGTAAACGCAAAGCGCCGGCCCATCGCGATCGCGACGGCCGGCGCCTCTGCGAACGACCGATGAAAAAGAACGGCGCGGCGAAATGCGCTCAGCGCACGGCCGGCAGCGCCAGCATCGTATCGGTCATCACGTCGGCGAGTTTCAGCGCCGACATCGGCCCGCCGAAGCCCCAGATATTGCGCTCGATCATCGCGATCCGATGCTCGCGCCATGCCGGCACGAAACGCCACACCGGCGAGTCGAGCTTCGCGGACAGCGGCACGTCGAGCGCCGTCGCGGTCACGAACAAGATCGCCAGATCGCGCTGCGTGAGCAGATCGGCCGAGGTCACGTAGATCGTCCCTTCGCGTGTCGGCTTTTTCGGCCACGGGACGAGACCGAGCGCACGCGCGAGCCCGGCCGCGGTGCTGTTGCCGGTGTACGCCCAGTAACGGTCCGGCAGTCCGAGCTCCTGCAGCAGCGCGATGCGCTCGCCCGCGCGGCCGGCCGCCGACAGACGCGCCGCATTGCGCGCGAGCCCCGCGTCGAGTTGCGCTTCGACCGCGCGCGCACGCGCGTCGCGACCGGTCACCGTGCCGATCGTCCTGAAGATCTGCCGCATCCAGTCGAGCTGCGTGACCGGCACGCCGCCTTCCGACACGTTCGGGCTGAACTGGAACAGGATCGTCGGCGCGATGCGGTCGAGCGCGTCGAAGATCGGTGCATGCCGGAAGCCGACGCCGATGATCAGGTCGGGCCTGACGGCCGCGATCGCCTCGAGGCCGGGCTCCTGCCGCGACCCGATGTCGGTCACGTGCGCGATACGCGCGCTCTCGTAGCCGAGCCAGCCCGGATAGAACGCCGTGTCGGCCATCCCGACCGGGATCAGATCGAGCGCGACGACGCTTTCCGCGAACATGAAGTCGAGCGCGACCACGCGCTGCGGCCGTACGGGCATCGTCGCGCTCGCCTGCGACACGACCGGATTGCCGGCGAGCGACAGCGCGCGGCGCGATGCGGGCGGCGCATCGGCCGCCCTCGCAGGCGCACCGAATACGCCGAATCCACCGAACGCAGCGAACGCGCCGCAGCACGCGCTGGCGGCGAGTTGCGCGAGCGCACGTCGGCGTCCCGCATCCGTCATCGGATCGCGTCCTGCTCGGCCAGCGCCGCGTCGTCCATCGTCAGCAGCAGAGGACAGCTTCCACACAGTTGCGTTTCTCCAGGAATTTCATAGCGCAGGCAGCACACGCGGCGCGCGCGAAACGGCGTCGGCAGCAACGGCGAGCGCGGCACCACGTCGCGCACTGGCAGCCGCAGCGGATTCGGTTCGCCGTCGACGCACGTCGCACCGAACAGCCACTCGGCATCGCGTGCACGGTCGATCGCGCACGGCAGCGTCCGGTAACGATCGAACAGGAAGTCGAGCAGATTGCCCGCGTTGCTCCAGAGCACGCGCTGCGTGACGCCGCCGATGCCGGCGAGCAGCGCGATCGTGGCACGCAGATGCGCGACGAGCCCCGCATGGCGGCGCGCCGGCTCGTCGCACGGCGCGCCGAGCGCGTCCGCGGCGAAATACAGCGCGCCGGGCATCCCGTCGTCGAGCGCGACGAACGTGCGCTCGGGCGTCATGTCGAGCGGCCGGCCGAGCGTCAGCGCGGCAACGACGCCGGCCGGCACCGCGCGGCCGAAATAGTATTTGCTCCACTGCGACACGAGCGCACGCGTATGGCGTGCCGGATCGCCGCCGTAATGACGGACCATCGCATCGACGATCGCGTCGCGGTGTTCGGCCAGCGCGGTGACCGGTACGATCCGGCGGCCGCCGCGCTGCGCGTCGTCCGGCATGCCGAGCCACACGACGTCGAGATGCGCCGCGAACGGCTCGGGCGCGAAGGTCGAGAAACGCGTCGCGCGTGCACCGTCGCGCAGCCCGGTCATCGCGCCGCGCGCCGCGTGCGGCGCGCCTCGAGAATCAGCAGCCCGAGCAGGTACGGCGCGCCGATCAGCGCGGTCAGCACGCCGGCCGGCACTTCGCGCGGCGCGACCAGCGTGCGCGCCGCGAGATCGGCGGCGGCGAGAATCAGCGCACCGCAGGCGGCCGCGAGCCACAGCCGCGTGCGATGACGGCGCGCGCCGAGCATCGTCGCGACGTGCGGCGCCATCAGTCCGATGAAGCCGATCGGCCCGACCGCCGCGACGGCCGCGCACGCGGCGAGCGTCGCGATCGTCAGCGCGAGCGGCCGCAGCATCGCGACCGGCAGGCCGAGCGCGGCGGCTTGGTCGTCGCCGAGCGCAAGCATGTCGAGCGGCTTCGCGAGCCACGCGAAGACAGGCACCGCGAGCACGCACCACGGCACGAGCATCGACACCTCGCCCCAGCTGCGGCCGTACGTGCCGCCCACGAGCCAGACGACGAAGCGCGCGGGCTGCACGCTTTCCTGCGTGATCAGCCATTGCGCGAGCGTGGTCCATAGCGCGCCCGTCACGATGCCGGTCAGCGCGACCGCGAGCGGCGCATAGCGATGGCGATGATTGAGCGCGAGCGTGATCGCGAGCGACAGTCCGCCGCCGCTCAGCGCGGCGGCCGCGAGCCCGACGTGGCCGATCAACGGCCACGCGGACAGCGCGAACAGCGTGACGAGCCCCGCGCCCTGGGTAACGCCGAGCACTTCCGGCCCCGCGAGCGGATTGCGCACGACGCTCTGCATCGCGACGCCGCTCACCGCAAGCAGCGCGCCGGCGAGCAGCGCGCACAGCAGCCGCGGCATGCGCAGATCGAGCAGCATGCGCGCGAGCGGATCGTGCCCGGTCGACGCGGCGAACCAGCGCGCCGGCGCGAGCCATTCCGGCCCGGACGACACGCCGACGTATACGACGACGAGCGCGACCGCGGCGAACAGCGCGGAGCGCAGCGGCCAGCCGAGCCGTTCGAGCCAGCCGACGATGCGCGTCGACCGGCCGCCGGCCGCGCGCTCGGGCTGCCCGTGCAGCACGCCCGACCACGCCGCACCGCGCCGGATCATCGTCAGCATCAGCGGCGTGCCGACCAGCGCGATCGCGACGCCGGTCGACAGCGTCGCATCGAGTCCCGACGCGAGCACCGCGCTGTCGGTGACGAGCACGAGCGCTGCGCCGGCGAGTGCGGACAGCGGGACGAGCGCACCGAGCCGCGCCGCGCGCGCACCGCGGATCTGGCGAATCAGGTTCGGCGCGACGAGGCCGACATACGACAGCGGTCCCGCGATGCTGACCGCGACGCTCGTGAACGCGACTGCGACGACCGTCGCGGCGAGCCGCGTCGCATCGACGCGCACGCCGGCCGCGGCCGCCGCGTCGTCGCCGAGCGCGAGCGGATCGAGCGGCCGCATCACGAACGGCAAGGCGACGAGCGGTGCGACGAGCCAGCGCGCGGCGAGCGCGAGCCCGGCCGCACCGGGCTGATACAGGCTGCCGTTCGCCCACAGCGCGGCGCCCGCGATGTTCTGCTCGAAAAACGCGAGCACGAGCGTCGACAACGCGGCGAACAGCAGCATGCAGACGCTGCCCGCGAGCACGAGCCGCAGCGGCGTCGCGCGCCAGCCGCCGGCCGCCGCGATCGCGCAGGCCGCCGCCGCGAGTCCGCAGACGAACAGCAGTGGCACCGACGCGACGCCCGCGAGCGCGGGCACGAGCATCGACGCGAGCAGCCCGAGCTGGGCGCCGCCCGTCACGCCGAGCAGGTCCGGCGACGCGAGCGGATTGCGCGTCAGCGACTGGAACAGCGCGCCCGCGATGCCGAGGCAGCCGCCGGCGACGAGCGCAGCCGCGATACGCGGCAAACCGAGATCGAACAGGAACACGTGCGCGAGCGCGGCCGCGTCGCTGCCGGGCGCGGCGCGCCACCAGGCAAGCAGATCGGGCGCGACGCGCATCGCCGCGACGAGCGCGATCAGCACGATCGCGCCGATCGCGATCCGGCCGGCTCGGCGACCGGCTGCGGCGTGCGCGGCCTGCGTGCGCTTGCGTATCGCGACCGTCGTCGTCATGCGAGATTCCGGTCCGACGCGTGCGCGGCCTCGGGCGCGGCGGTCGCCGGCCCGTACGCCGGCACGCACATCGGCGCGCCCGTCTGCGGATGCGCGAGCTTCAGCATGTCGACGCCGAACGCGGCGCGCAGCCGTGCGGGCTCGAGCATCGCGTCGGGTGCGCCGTGCGCGACGACGCGGCCTGCGCGCATCAGCACGATCTCGTCGCTGTACGCGGCCGCCTGGTTCAGGTCGTGCAGCACCCAGACGATCGTCAGGCCGCGCGTGCGGTTCAGCGTGCGCAATGCGTCGAGGATGTCGAGCTGATGATGGATGTCGAGATAGGTCGTCGGCTCGTCGAGCAGCACGATCGACGCCTGCTGCGCGAGCGCCATCGCGATCCACGCGCGCTGCCGCTCGCCGCCGGACAGTGCGCCGACGTCGCGCTCGGCGTCGGCGGCGAGGCCGCTCGTGTCGAGCGCCTCGTCGATCGCCGCGTGGTCCGCGCGCGTGAGCCCGCGCAGGAAGCCGCCGTACGCATAGCGTCCGTACGCGACGAGTTCGCGCACCGTGAGCCCCGACGGAATCTGGTTGAACTGCGCGAGCATCGTCAGCTCGCGCGCGAGCGCGCGGCGACGAAACGATGCGAGCGGCCGCCCGTTGACTTCGACGTGGCCCGTGCGCGCCGGCTGCAGGCCGGCAAGCGTGCGCAGCAGCGTGCTCTTGCCGCAGCCGTTCGGGCCGCACAGCGCGGTCACGCGACCGGCCGCGATCGACAGGTCGAGCCCGTCGATCACGACATGGTGGCGATAGCCGACCGTCAGGCCGCGCGCGGCAAGCGCGGCAGGACGCCCCGTCATCGAGCCTCCGTTCGGTCGCGCGGGACCGTATGGCTTTGCGCCATCGCGACGACGACCTTGCGCGGCCCTTCGAACGGATCGCGCGCATGCGCCGTCAGCATGTTGTCGAGCATCAGCACGTCGCCCGTCTGCCACGGGAACACGATGCGCTGTCGATCGAGCACGCCGCGGATCTCGGCGAGCGCATCGGCTTCGAGCGGCGCACCGTCGCCGTAGTACACGTTGCGCGGCACGTTCTCGAGGCCGACCGCGTCGACGAGCGCTTCCTGCATGTCGTCGTCGAGCGCGGACAGATGAAACAGGTTCGCCTGGTTGAACCACACGCGATCGCCGGTGCGCGGATGCTGCGCGACGGCCTGACAGCGCTCGCGCGTGCGCAGCAGCCATTCGCCGTCGTCGTCGGTGCGCCATGCGCATTCGATCCCGCGCGCCGCACACATCCGCTCGACCGCCGCGCGATCGTCGGTGCCGAACGCCTGCTGCCAGGGCAGATCGAGGCCCTGCCCGAAATTGCGCACGTACAACAGCTCGCGCCGCTCGAAGCGCGCGACGAGCGCCGGATCGAGCGCGCGGTAGACCGCGCGGCTGTCCGCGATCGGCGTAGCCCCGCCCTTCGGCGCGGCGAGCGCGCAATGAAACCAGATCCGCATCGGCCATTCGCGCGTATACGACTGCTCGTTGTGCAGCGGAATCGCGCGATGCGGCGGATACTCGGTCGACGTATAGACGGCGCCCTCGACCTGGCTGCGCGGCGTCGACGCATATTCATAGCCGATCAGCGGATCGCCGAACGACGCCGCAAACCGCTGGAACGCGTCGATCGACGGTACGCGAAACCCCGTGAACAGCACGCCGCCCGCGCGTTCGAGCGTGTCGGCCGCGATGGCGCGCGCGAGCGGCGCGACGTCGTCGATCGACATGCCGTCGTCGCCGCGCGGCGACACGACGGTGGGCAGCCCCGGCTCGATACGCAGATCGTCGAGCGTCGGCAACGAAAGCAAGGTCATGCAAACGTCCTCTTCAGATGGCGCGCCGCGTCGCGGCGCCGCGGATCACGATGCGTTCGGCGCGCGCTCGCCGTCCATCGCGCGGCGCAGGCTCGCGGGGCGCATGTCGGTCCAGACGGTTTCGATGTGCGCGAGACAGTCGGCCTTCGCGCCGCGCACGCCCACCTCGCGCCAGCCGGCCGGCACGGGCCGGAACGTCGGCCAGATCGAATACTGTTCTTCGTCGTTGATGACGACCGTGTAGACGAGATCGTCGGAGTCGGCGGAAGGCGTCGTGGCTTGCGTCATGATCGGAAATCGCTTGAGACGGTTGAAGGTGCGAAGCGGCGATGCGGCCGCTTCTGTATCGAAGACGAACGGGCCGCGCAATTTTTTACCGGCGCCGCGTGCGGCCGCCGAGAAATACCGGGCACGCGACGCCGCGCTGGCAGGCGTCGAGGCAGGCCGCACAGTGGCGCTCGGCGTCGCGCACCATAAAGTGCACGAGCGTCTGCGACACGTTCAGCGCGCGCGCCGCGGTCTGCAAGGTTTCCTCGCGCAGCCGCACCATTTCGAATGCCGCGCGGCTGCGCGCGGGCAGATCGTCGAGCGCGGCCGATACGCGGCGCAGCGTGTCGCGCGTGATCAGCGCGGCCTCGGGCGTCGGCTCCGGCGACGGCACGTCGAAGCCGTCGTCTTCGTCCGCGTGATGGATGTTTTCGAGATTCTGGCGACGGCACGCGTCGATCGATGCATTGCGCACCATCCGCGTCACGTACGCGACCGGCTGGCGCACGGCATCCTGGTTCGGAAAGTCGACGAGCTTCACGAACACGTCGTGCACGACGTCCTCCGCGCGGCTCGCGCAGCCGAGAAAGCCGCGCGCGACGTTGACCAGCATGGCGCGATGCGCGATCAGCACGTCGAGCAGCGCGCCCTGCGCACGCGGTTCGGCGCCGCGTCGCGCGCGCACGGTGCCGCTTCCGGGAAACCGATTCGCCGGTCTCGCGACCGGTCGTTCGAGCACGTCCGCCATTGCCATCGATCTGCTCCGTCGTATTCCGAGATAGCGGAATGTAACGTAAACGCAAATCATTCTCAATCCGATTACCAACACCCCTGCCGGATGTGGGGAATAGTCTGATCAAACGGCGCTCCCGCCTGCGCGTGCCGCCGACGCGCGCGGCGAAGCTTACGGCGCGCCGCCCGACAAGGCGACGGGCCTTCGCGCGTGCCGCGTCCTGCGCGCGCGGCTTCGGCGTGCATCGCGTCGCGGACCACGTGCGGACGACGCCTTTCTGCCATCTGACGAAATGCCTTCGACCGTTATTTGCGGTAGCAACTTATTACCACGTGAAATTTTCGGGGCTCGTACGATCGGGCTGCGGTTTCCAAGGGAGAACGACATGAAAACCATCGTGTTATCCGCCGTGATGATCGGCGCGTTATCGAGCGTGATGCTGACCGGCTGCGTGGCCTACCCCGCACCGGCGCAGGTCACGATCGGCTGGCACGGCGATCGTTACTGGGACGGACATCGTTACTGGGAACGCCGTGACTGGGAGGCGCAGCATCCGGGCTGGCACGACGAACGCCGCGACGACCGCCGCGATGACCGTCGCGACGAACCGCGCCCGCAGTGGTAACGCCGCGCCGCTTTCCGCAATCGCCAACTTCAACGACAGGACATCAACATGAAAACGCTACTGAAGACCCTCACCGCCGCCGCCGTCGCTGCCGCCGTGCTCGCGCCGACGCTCGCGCAAGCGCATCCGCACCGCGTCTGCCATTTCGAGCATCACCATCACAAGGTGTGCCGCTGGGTGCGCTAAACACCGCGACGCGACGCGCGAGCGGCGCGTCGTCGCATCGCGTCGCGTGCTCGCGCGCGACGCTCCTCAGTAGATGAACAGCCGGATCGTCGCGGTGCCGGTAAACGGCCCGATCTTCGGCGCCCCGAACGACTTCAGCGCCGCATCGAGCGTCACGCTCTGATAGTTGACGCTGCCCGGCATCTGCGCGAGCACGAACTGCTGGTTGAACGGAATCGCGGTGCCGTTGCGATCCTCGATGCCGATCCCGAAATTGCTGTCGGCGGCCGGCACGAGCAAGCCGTTGCGCACCGTCTGCGCCGTCTCGAAGTAGCCGTCCACGCGCACCGGCACGCTGCACTGCTTGGTCAGCGCGACGCTGAACGTCTTGCGCGGCACGGCAGGCGAAAAGCCGGTGGCCGTCGCCTGGATCTGCCCGAACTTCACGACGCCCGGCTCGGGCGTGACCTTGACGTCCACCATGCACGGCGTCGGCTTCAACTTCTGCAGCCCGCTCAGCTTGTAGCGGAAACTCGGATTGATGTAGTTCAGCCCGCCCTTCCCGTCGAACTGGAAGACCGCGTAGACGTCCGACGGCGGTTGCATCCAGCTGCCGCGCTTGCGCACGACGACCTGGTACGTAATGCTCAGCGGAAACTTTTCGCATCGTCCGGCGCGCACGTCGGCGTCGCTGAGCCGGCACGGCTGCACGTAGGTGCTCGTCTGCACGCCGTCGCCCGGCTGGCTGCTGCGGCCGAAATAGTCCTGGCCGAGATAGCGGATGCCGATCTCGAGCCCCCACGCGGCCGGATTCTGCTGCTCCGGATTCGCGTAGAAGTAGATCCATTCGCCGAACGTCTTCATGCTGCCGCCGAGATCCTTGTAGCAGTAGCCGGTCGTCGTGCGCGGCGGCGACACCCAAATCACGTAGCCGTCCGGCGCATCGGTCGGATACGACGCGACGTTGCCGATCGATTCGGTCAGCACCGTGCCGCCGCCGTTCGCGACGCAGCGTACGGCCCACGCGGGTTGCGCGAGCGCGAACAGCAGCACGCAGACGCTCCAGCCGAACCACGCGCGCAGCCGGCCGGCAGCACGCGGTCGTCGTGCGCCGCTCATCGCTTCACGCTCTTGCAGGCGCCCGCGTCGCACGCATACTCGACCGCGACCTGGCCGCCGTAGTCGTCGACGTGCGTGACGAACAGCGTCGACGGCGCCGCGCCGTCGAACCGCAGCTCGGCCGTGCTCATCGGGTTCACCATCAGCGGATCCATCGGCACCGGCGTCTTCTGCGCGCCCGCGGCGAGCGCGACGATCGTCACGTGGTACGGCGTCGGGTTGTCGAACACGAGCCGATGCGCGGCGGTGTCGACGCGCAGCGTCATCGGCAGCGTCCAGTCCTCGTCGCGCGCGGGCTGCACGCCCTTCGGCCGGTAGAACAGCTTCATCTGCGTATGCAGCGCGATCTGCAGCGTGTTCGGCGTGTCGGTCTTCGGCGGCACTTCGCGGATGTTCAGATAGAACACCGATTCGCGATCGGCCGGCAATTCGGCACCGGGCAGCTTCGCGATGCGCAGCACGTTGCGCTCGTTCGCTTCGACGCGCTGCAGCGGCGGCACGACCATCAGCGGCGACGTGATGCGCTTGCCGTTCGCGTCCTCGAGCCACGACTGGACGAGATACGGATAGGTCGCGCTCTTGTTCGTCACCGTGACGACCGCGGCCTGCTCGCCTTCGTTGAAGATCACGCGCGTGCGGTCGGGCACGATCGACGCGTGCGCGGCGCAGGCGACGAGCGCGCCGGCCGCAACGAGCAGCGACGACGTGCGGCGCACGCCGGGAAGGGAATGAAAGTGCTTC
Source organism: Burkholderia multivorans ATCC BAA-247 (assembly GCF_000959525.1). Lineage (NCBI taxonomy): Bacteria > Pseudomonadati > Pseudomonadota > Betaproteobacteria > Burkholderiales > Burkholderiaceae > Burkholderia > Burkholderia multivorans. The sequence continues at coordinate 1,842,358 of NZ_CP009832.1, read as the reverse complement.
ATCGCAACATCCGTCAGTGAATCGTTTCAGGTTGGGCGGCCGCGGCGTGCGGCGCGACCGTCGTGTCGCACGCGACCGGAATCGGCGTGCCTTCGAGTTGCAGGCAGTTCGGCAGCGTGTCGACCGTGCAGACCGTGCGTTCGCCTGCGCGCACGACCAGCGACGACTTCGGCTGCACCTGCGTCAGATACGCGGCGCCACCCTCGCCGACGATGCCGAGCTCCTTGCCGTTCGCCGCATCCTGCACCGACGCGCCGAACGGCAGCGGCTTGCCGGCCGCATCGGTCAGCGTCAGATAGAGGTTGCTGCCGCGCGCGGCCGAAAACTGCACGAAGCCGATCGCGCCGTCGGTCAGCACCATGCGCTGGATCGGATTCGACACCTGCACTTCGAGCGGCAGCTTCTCGACGTTGACCGCCGCGTCGTACACGTTGTACGGCGAGATGCCGTCGAGCACCGCGTAGCCGCGCGAATCGGTGTGCGTCAGCGTGCCGGACAGCGGCACGTCGCGCACGCCGTCGGTCGACACCAGAAGCCGCGTGTCGCCCGCATTGCCGTTCGCATGCGCGGCGATGCCGTACTGCGTCGCGACGAGCGAGCCGTCGACCTCGAGCGATGCGGCCGCATAACCGTTCGCGACCGTCGACGCCTGCGCGGTCAGCTGATACGCGGACGTGCGCTGGCGGAAGCTCGCGTTCGCCGACGCGCGGCCGTCGGTCGTGCCGGCGCTGATCTGGTACGTGCGGCCGGCCGGATCGTCGTACAGGTAGCCGGCGTTGATGCTCGTGCTGCCGTTGCCGGTCGTCAGGTTCGACGTGACGGTATGGCGGCCGCCGATCGGCAGCGTCGCGGTCACCGAAACCTGGTTGCCGCTCGCGCCCGCGCTCTGCGTGCGAAACGCCGACACGCTGACGTTCAGGTTGCGCAGCGCGCCGACCGAGAAGGCGCGCGTCAGCGTCACACCGACGCGCTGCTCGGACGCGCGTTCCCAGTACGTCGTCTGGTCGTACGAGAAATAGGCCGACGTATCGCCGAAGCGCTTCGACATCGTCGCCGAGTAGCGTTGCTTGCTGTTCGCGAGACCGTATGCGGTCGGGTCGCCCGAGAACTGCGCGAAGTTCGTGTAGTCGCGTTCGGAAAAGCGATAGCCGAAGAAGCGCACGTCCGCGTCGAGCCCGTCGAAATGCTTCGAATAGTTGATGCGGTACGCGTTGCCGTGACGCGTCGCGCCGTTCCACCAGAGCCGGGCGCGTGCATGCGTGACGTCGGCCGACACCGCACCGAACGTGCCGAAGTCGCGGCCGACGCCGAGCGCGATCGACGTATAGCCGGACGCGGCGATGAAGCCGCCGTACACGGTGACGTCGAACGGCAGCCCGTACGCCGCCTCGCCGAAGCCGAAGAACGGCGTGATGCCCGCGCCGCCGAAGCGCCGCGGCTTGCCGACCGCGGCCTTATAGCGGAACTGCCCCGTGCGCGCGAGGAACGGCACGGCCGCGGTCGTCACCTGGAAGCGCTGCACGCTGCCGTCCTCTTCCTCGACCGCCACGTCGAGCGTGCCCTGCACGCTCGTGTCGATGTTCTGCAGCGCGAACGCACCGGGCGACACGCGCGTCACGTACAGCACACGCCCCTGCTGCGACACGGTCACGGTCGCGTTGGTGCGCGCAACGCCGGAAATCAGCGGCGCATAGCCGCGCAGCGACGGCGGCAGCATCCGGTCGTCGCTGCGGATCGACGCACCGGTCAGCGCGAACGTGTCGAAGATGTCGGAGCTCAGATAGTCGTCGCCGAACGTGACGGTCGACTGGATCGACGGCAGCGCGCGGAACGCATAAAGGCGGCTGAAACGGAACGTGCGGTCCGCGTAGACGGTATTGCCGACGTTCGACTGCGCCTGGTAGTCGCCGCGCACGCGCCACGCGCCCCAGTTCGCGCCGATCGTCCCGTACGCCTGGACCGCATTCGTCTGCCGGCCGCCCGAACCGAAGCTGCGATTCGTGTTCACGATCACGCGATAGTCGAGCATCGCGCCCGCGATCCCGTCCGACCAGCGTTCCGGCGGCAGATACGTGCCGTCGGTGAACTCGAGCGCAGCCTGCGGAATCGTGATCCTGAGCCGGCCGTCGCCCTTCAGGTAGCGCACGGTCACGCCCTCGATCGCCGCGAGATCGACGCAGCGCCCGCCGTGGAAACGCGGCAGCTCTTTCGCGAGCGACGGCTTCAGGCCGAACTGCGCGACCAGCTCCGCGCGCAGGCAGGGCTTGCCCGCGCCCGACGCGTCGAGCGCGACGAACTCGATCGGCTGCAGCCCGTAGAACAGGTCGTTGACCTGCACCTCGAGCATGTACTCGCCGGGCAGCGTGAAGTCGGCCTGCGAGAACTGCGACAGGTCGACGTCGGTCGCCCCGTCGATGCTGAGAAACGACGAATTGAATTCCGTCGCATGGCTCTGGCTGCCGACGACCAGCACGGAGACGCAAAGGAGGGAATGTCTGATTCGCACGCGGCGCTACGGGAAAGTCGTGGGACGAAGGGAAATGGCGCAATGCGGGAGGAGCGATGCGCACATCGCGTCCTCCCGAACCGGCGCTTACTGGTAGCGGACCGTGAAGTTCGCGACGCCGTCGGCCGTGCCGGGCTTCACGTCGGCCGCGACCGCTTCGTACATCGCCGCGAAGCGAGCGATGTTGGTGCCGTTCTGCAGCACGGTCGGCGCCTTCTGCTCGACGCCGTTGTCGAGGTATTCGCCCGACGCGCTCTGCAGGCGGATGCCGACGTTCTGCGCGGAGCCGATCGTCGCGAACAGCTTCGGCTGGCCGGCGCTCGACGTGCCCGTGAACGTGAAGAACGCGTTCTGCGCGACGCTCGTGTCGCAGTCGGTCAGCTTGATGTCGAAGTTGGTCGCGGTCGACTTGTCGCCGGCCTGCTTGAACACGTTGGTCGGCACCTTGCCGAGGTTCACGGTCTGGTTGTCCGAACCCGAATCGATGCCGCATGCACCGGCGACGATCTCGCCGGTGAAGTTGATCGTGCCGGTGCCGCTGTTTGCGCCCGCAGCGAAAGCGGACGTGGACAGAACGGCGAGTGCGGCGGCGGTCAGGAGGGTTTTTTTCATGGCGTTTCCGTATGAATTGCAAATGGAAATAACGACGTGGCGGACGCATTCGGTAGCGTATGGTCGGCTCCCGTCCGTCACGAGGCGGCATTATCGAGATAAGTCTGAAAGAACTCTGTAAAGCATTGTTAAATCAAACCTGACAATGTTCGATTCAACGAATGCGAATTGCGTCATTTCGTCGCAATTCTCCGTTTTCCAGAATCGATATTCCGGACACGCAAAGCGAGCGAAAGCGTTTGATGATTAAAGACAATTCGCGACACGAAGCGGCGCCGCCCCGCTCCGACTTGTCTGCATTGGGTTTCTCGCGGCCCTGCCGCGAAAGGACAAGATCCTGTCACGCGCCGCCATCGTTGTCCGACCGCAACGAAACGCGATCCGGATTTTCAACTGAGAGGAAATAACGCCATATTGGCTCGAAGGCGAATTAATCACGCAAACGATTGCGCGATTCGATTTAACGTTTTACGACAGCATGTCGACCTTATTATTCAGCGCATGCCGGAATTAATCGACACGTCAATTCTTCGTGAATATTGGCGATTTCCGCCATATCCGTCTCGTCGAAATAAGATTCGAATGGCGGATCAAATGGAAGAAAAAAGCGACGCAGATGGCCGCTCGCACGCGGCGCCGGTTGCAGCATGCAATCGGACGCTCGCCTGCCGAGCGGCCGGCGGACGAAAAAAACGCCGCTGTCGCACGAAGCGGCAACGGCGCGCGATTGTCGACGCGACGACGCGTCAGCGCGTCACGCGTCGTCGGCGGCCGCGCCGGGCGTCCAGCCGCCGCCGAGCGCGCGATACAGCGCGATCGCGTTCGCGAGCCGCAGCTGCCTGAGCCGGATCAGCTCCTGTCCGGATTCGTAGGTGCTGCGCTGCGCGTCGAGCAGTTCGAGATAGGTCGCGACGCCGCCCGCGTAACGACGTTCCGCGAGCTTCAGTCGCGCGTCGTCGGCCGCGTGCACATCGCGCTGCGCGGCCAGCTGGCGCTCGATCCAGTCGCGTGCCGTGAAGGCGTCCGCGACCTCGCGGAACGCGACCTGCACGGTCTTTTCGTACTCGGCGACCGCAACGTGCCGCCGCGCGTTCGCGACGTCGAGATTCGCGCGATTGCGGCCGCCGGCAAAAATCGGCAGCGTGATGCGCGGCGCGAAGGTCCAGACGCTCGTGCCGGCTGCGAACAGGCTCGAAAACGCGTCGCTGACCGAGCCGTAATCGGTCGTCAGCGCGATGCGCGGGAAAAACGCGGCGCGCGCGGCGCCGATCTGCGCGTGCGCGGCCTTGAGCCGCGACTCGGCCTGCCGGATGTCGGGACGCCGCTCGAGCAGATCGCTCGGCGCACCGGGTGCGACCGGCGCGATCGTCAGCGCGTCGAGCGCCGTATCGTCATCGCGCACCTCGCGCGCGAAATCGCCGGCAAGCAGTTGCAGCGCGCGCACGGCCTGCGCGTGCTCGCGCTGCAGCGCCGCGTGCGATGCGCGCGCGGCCGCGACCAGCATCTCGGCCGAACGCAGTTCGATCGCATCGCTCGTGCCGGCCGCATAGCGGCGTTGCGTGAGCGCGGCGATCCGTTCGCGCGCGTCGAGCGTGCGCTCGGCGAGCGCGCGCTGTTCGTTCAGCGCGCGTTCCGCGACGTAGGCATTCGCGACTTCGGCGATCACGCCGATGCGGACCGTGCGCTGCGCGTCGGCCGTCGCGAAGTACTCGGCCAGCGCCGCATCCGACAGATTGCGCACGCGCCCGAACAGATCGAGTTCGTATGCGCTGATGCCGACACCCGCGCGATACAGCCCGCTCACCGCGCTCTCGCGCAGGACCGGATCGTATTGCCGCGTGCGTTCGTAACCGGTGCTCGCGTCGATCGACGGCATCCGTTCCGCACGCTGCACGCCATACATCGCGCGCGCCTCGTCGAGCCGGCCGGCCGCGATCCGCAGATCGCGATTGTTCGCGAGCGCCGCGTCAATCCACGCGTGCAGCGCCGGCGCGGTGAAATAGCTGCGCCAGTCGTCGAGCAGCGCCGCATCGGCGCCCGGCACGGAAGCCGACGGCGCGTCGTGCGTAGCGTCGGCGCCGTTCGTATACGCGGATGGCACCGGCGCAGCCGGACGCTCGTAGCGCGGCGCGAGCGAACAGCCGGCCAGCACGAGCGCGGCAGCCAGCGCGAACGGCGCGCGCCGCGCGGTGCGGCGCCAATCGGAGCGATGCCTCATCGCGAACCCTCCACGTTGACCGCCGGCGCGCTGCCGCGTCGGCGCGTGCCGAAGCCGAACAGCCGGCCGACGACCACGAAGAACAGCGGCACGAGAAACACCGCGAGCACGGTTGCGGCGATCACGCCGCCGAGCACGCCGGTGCCGATCGCCGTCTGCGCGCCCGATGCGGCGCCCGACGCGAACGCGAGCGGCAGCACGCCGACGCCGAATGCAAGCGACGTCATCACGATCGGCCGCAGCCGCAGCCGTGCGGCCTCGAGCGCCGCCTCCGCGAGCGACATACGCTGCGCGAGCAGATCCTTCGCGACTTCGACGATCAGGATCGCGTTCTTCGCGGACAGCCCGATCGTCGCGATCAGCCCGACCTTGAAATAGATGTCGTTCGGCATCGCGCGCAGCGTGACGCCGAGCACCGCACCGATCACGCCGAGCGGCACGACGAGCATCACCGCGAGCGGGATCGACCAGCTCTCGTAGAGCGCGGCGAGCGCGAGGAACACGACGAGCACCGACAACGCGAACAGCAGCGGCGCCTGTGCGCCCGACAGCCGCTCCTCGAACGATTGCCCAGACCACGCATGGCCGATGCCGGCGGGCAGCGTCGCGGCGATCCGCTCGATCGCGGCCATCGCTTCGCCGCTGCTGTGGCCGAGCGCGGCCGAGCCGTTGATCGTAAACGACGGATAGCCGTTGTAGCGCGTGAGCTGCGGCGGCCCGAGCGTCCAGTGCAGCGTCGCGAACGCGGCGAGCGGCACCATCTCGCCGCGCGCGTTGCGCACGCGCAGCTTCTTCACGTCGTCCGGATCGAGCCGGTGCTGCCCGTCGGCCTGCACGATCACGCGGCGCACCTGCGTGCCGTGCATGAAGTCGCCGATATAGTCGGAGCCGAACATCACCGCGAGCGTCGTGTTGATCTCGTCCATCGACACGCCGAGCGCCGACGCCTTCGCGCGATCGATGTCGAGCTTCAGCTGCGGCGCGTCCTGCGTGCCCGCGAACATCAGATCGGTCAGCGCCGCGTCCTTGGCGCCGGCCGCGAGCAGCTGCTCGCGCGCGGCGCTGAACGCGGCGTAGTCGAGCCCGCCGCGGTTCTGCATCCGGAAGTCGAAGCCGCCCGTCGAACCGAGATCGGGCAGCGCCGGCGAATTCATCGCGAACACGGTCGTGTTCGGCGTGCCTGCGAAACGCTCGTTGACGCGCGCGACGATCGCCTGCACCTGATCGCGCGCGGCCTGGCGCGCGTTCCAGTTCTTCAGCGTGACGAAGATCATCCCGCCGTTCGGCCCTTCGCCGTACAGGTTGAAGCCGCCGAGCGCGAACGTATACGCGGCCGGCTCCTCGCGGCGGAGATACGATTCGACTTCGCGCACGCTCTGCATCGTCTCCGCCAGCGGCGTGCCCTGCGGACGGATCACCATCACCATGAAGTTGCCCTGATCCTCGTCGGGCAAGAACGCACTCGGCAGACGCGTGAGCATCAGCGCGGCCACGGCCGTCAGCACGCCGTACACGACGAGCCAGCGCAGCGGCTTGTTCAGCATCGCGCCGACGCGCGTCGCGTAGCGCTGCGTCGAGCGCGCGACGAAGCGGTTGAACCAGCCGAAGAAGCCGCGCTTGTCGTGATGGCCGTCGTCGACGGGCTTGAGCAGCGTCGCGCAGAGTGCGGGCGTCAGCGACAGCGCGAGGAACGCGGAAAACGCGATCGACACCGCGAGCGACAGCGCGAACTGCCGATAGATGTTGCCGACCGCGCCGCCGAAGAACGCCATCGGCACGAACACCGACGTCAAGACGACCGTGATCCCGACGATCGCGCCGCTGATCTGCTTCATCGCCTTGACCGTCGCGTCGTACGGCGCAAGCCGCTCCTCGACCATCAGGCGCTCGACGTTCTCGACGACGACGATCGCATCGTCGACGAGGATGCCGATCGCGAGCACCATCCCGAACATCGTCAGCACGTTGATCGAGAACCCGGCCGCATACATCGCGCCGAACGTGCCCGCGAGCGCGACCGGCACGACGAGCGTCGGTATCAGCGTCGCGCGCAGGTTCTGCATGAACAGGAACATCACGAGGAACACCAGCACGCCCGCCTCGATCAGCGTCGTGACGACCTTGTTCATCGACACGCGCACGAACGACGAGGTCTCGTACGGAATCTGATACTTCACGCCCGGCGGGAAATAGGCGGACAGCTCGTCCATCGCCGCGCGGATCCGGTTCTCGGTGGCGACCGCATTCGAGCCCGGCGCGAGCTTGATACCCATGCCGACCGCGACCTTGCCGTTCACGTACGACGGATAGTTGTAGTCGCTGCCGCCGAACTCGATGCGCGCGACGTCGCGCAAATACAGCGCGGCGCCGTCGGCCTGCGAGCGCAGTGCGATCGCGCCGAAATCGGCCGGCGTTTTCAGCGGCGCGTCGGCGAACACGGTCGCCGCGATCGGCGCGCTGTCGGGCACGGCGCTGCGGCCGATGTCGCCGACCGTCACGCGCGCGTTGTGCGCGCGCACCGCCGCCGCGATGTCGGACGCGGTCAGCCCGTGACCGGCGAGCTTCACCGGGTCCGGCCAGATCCGCATCGCGTACTCCGCGCCCCAGAACTGCACGCGGCCGACGCCGTCGACGCGGCGCAGCGCCTGCACGACGTTCGCCGACGCGTATTCGCCGAGCTGCACACCGGTCATGCGGCCGTCGTCCGAGGTCAGCGACACGACGAGCTGGATGTTGTCGGCCGCCTTCTCGACCTGGATGCCGTCGCGCCGCACGGGCTCCGGCAGCCGCGCCTCGACGGTCTTCAGCCGGTTCTGCACCTCGACGGCTGCGAGATCGGCGTTGACGCCCTGCCGGAACGTCAGATACAGCGACGCCATGCCCGCGCTGCTCGTCGCCGACGTATACAGCAGGCCCGGCGCGCCGTTCATCTCGCGCTCGATCAGCGCGGTCACCGATTCCTCGACGACCTGCGCGGACGCACCCGGATACGTCGCATAGATGCTGACGACGGGCGGCGCGATGTCCGGATATTGCGCGACGGGCAGCGCGCGAATCGCGAAGGCGCCGCCCAGCATGATGAAAAGTGCGATCACCCACGCGAATACGGGGCGATCGATGAAGAAACGTGCCATGGTCAGCGCTACCGGTCAGGTTTGACGGCCGAGCGTGCCGGAGGCCGCCGCACCCGGCGCCGCATGCGCGGGCCGTGCGTCGACGGGCTTCACGACAGTGCCGGGGGCGAACTGCGCGGCGTTGTCGACGATCACGCGCTCGCCGCCGTTCAGTCCGCGCGTGATGCGCCAGTCGCGGCCGCTCATCCGGTCCGCGACGACTTCGACGTCCTTCACGCTGCCCGCCGCATCGACGACGCGCACCGACGTGCGTTCGGCCGTACGCAGCAGCGCGTCGCGCGGCACGAGCAGCGCGCGGTGGTCGACCGCCGCATCGAGCGCGATCCGCACGTACGCGCCCGGCAACAGTTCGCGCTCGGGATTCGGGAACAGCGCGCGCATCGCGACGGTATCGGTGGTCGGATCGACCGCGAGATCGCTGAACAGCAGCTTGCCCTTCAGCGGATACGGCGTGCCGTCGGCGCGCAGCAGCGTCACCGCGACGTCCTGCTGCGCAATGCCGGTCGCGCGCCCGCTTTTCACGGCGCGCCGCAGCGCCTCGACGTCGGCGGCCGGCTGCGAGAAATTCACGTAGATCGGATCGAGCTGCTCGACGGTGGTGAGCGGCGTCGCTTCGCCCTGCCCGACGAGCGCGCCTTCGGTCACGAGCGCGCGCCGCGCCCGGCCGGAAATCGGCGCGGTCACGTTCGCGTAGTCGAGCTGCAGCTGCGCACGCGCGAGTTCGGCCTTCGCCGACGCGACTTCCGCCTTGGCTTGCGTGTCCGCCGCGACGGCCTCCGTGTAGTCGCGCTCGCTGACGGCGTGATCGCGCACGAGATCGGCATAGCGCCGCCGCTTGTCGGCGGCCGCGGCCGCCGCGGCCTGTGCCTTGGCAAGCGCGCCCTGCGCCGCATCGCGTGCCGCCTTCAACGGCGCGGGATCGATGCGAAACAGCACGGCGCCCTGCTTCACTTCCTGGCCTTCGTCGTACGTGCGTGCCGTGACGATGCCGGCGACGCGCGCGCGCACTTCCGCGCGTCGATACGCATCGAGCCGGCCCGGCAGCTCGACGGTCATCGGCACCGCGACCGGACGCACCGTCACGACGGTCGCCTTCTGCACGGCCGCCGGCTCGGCATCCGGTTTGCCCTTTCCGCAGCCGGCCGCGGCCACGGCGACGGCCAGCGCGAGCGGCGTCAGCCGGCGCGACAGCGAGCGTTTGTCATTCATCTGGGACCTCGGATCGTGCGCCGCCGATACAATGCGGCGGCTCAGGGTCGCCGATTATAATCAGTCACGACTGATTAAATACAGCGATCCTCCATCCAATCGTCAGACTGTCTCAATAAAGCGACAGCGTAATGTAAGGAAACTCGATACATGGCTCGCAAGACCCGGGAAGAATCGCTCGCCATCAAGCACCGGATCCTCGACGCCGCCGAGCTCGTGCTGCTCGACAAGGGCGTCGCGCAAACCGCGATGGCGGACCTTGCCGAGGCCGCCGGCATGTCGCGCGGCGCCGTGTACGGCCACTACCGCAACAAGATGGAGGTGTGCCTCGCGATGTGCGACCGCGCGTTCGCGCGCACGTCCGAGGGCTTCGAGGCCGGCGACGGGCTGCCGGCGTTCGCGACGCTGCGGCACGCCGCGTCGCACTATCTGCGCCAGTGCGGCGAGCCCGGTTCGATGCAGCGCGTCCTCGTGATCCTCTACACGAAGTGCGAGCAGAGCGACGAGAACGCGGCGCTGCTGCGCCGCCGGATGCTGCTCGAACTGCAGACGCTGCGGATCACGAAGGCGCTGCTGCGCCGCGCGATCGAGGCGGGCGAACTGGCGGCCGACCTCGATGTGCATCTGGCGGCCGTCTATCTCGTCTCGCTGCTGGAAGGCGTGTTCGCGTCGATGATCTGGACGAACCGGCTGCGCGGTAGCTTGTGGAACGACGCGGAGGCGATGCTCGATGCGGGTTTCGACGCGGTGCGGACATCGGCCGCGCTGCGCCGTCCCGCACACAAATTGCCGAAGCCAGCGAAACGATCGCAATAAATGCCGATTTAACCCGATTTACCGCAGTGCGAAACGAGTGAGTCGACCCTCTTTAAAATTTTTAACATCTTCCGGAACATCGGTAGACTCGCACTGTCAGCTTTCTTTAGCGTCTTCGTGATAACCGGGTTCGACCCGGCATGCACGCCGCCGTTCGAAGCGGGTTTGCCCGCGCGTTGGGTCGAACGGAAACGACACAGGCCCCTGGCGGGGCCTGTTTTGTTGCACGCCCGCCGCCCGCCCCGTCGCCGTTCGACGGATGAGCCGCCGGCGGTCCCGCCCACACCCCCGTGAACCGCTTTTCTGGATGTGGACCCTTGCTCAAGTTTGCCGCAACTCGTGATGCTTCCGCGCCCGGCCGCGCGCAGCGCTTCGTGCGCGCGCTGGTGCCCGCCGCGGTGCTCGGCGCGCTCGCCGCGCTCGGGCTGGCCGCCGCCCTGCCGGCCGTCTCGCAACGGCCCGGCCCCGTCGACGCCGACACGGTCGTGCTGCCGCAGCGCGTGCTGTCCGACACGCCGTTCCCCACCGCACAACATTTCGTGACGAGCGAACTCGCCCGCACGATCGGCGAGCGCAGCGCGCAGCCCGGCCTGTTCGCGCCGCTCAGCGCGCACCGCAACGACATGCTGGGCTACGCGAACCTGTTTACGCTCGCGCCGCCCGAGCCGCTGCACGGCATGCGCGCGGGCACGATCGAGCTGTCGCTCGCCGATACGCTGAACCGCATCGACGTACCGCCCGAAGTCCGGATCCAGCTCGGCGATCTCGTCAGCGGCAAGGTCGCGATGCACGCGAGCGCGAAGCGCGGCGACTATTACCGCGTCGCGTTCGATACGCGCGGCGAAGCACCGCGGCTCACCGCGCTCGAGCTGCGCGTCGCGGGCCGCACGTTCGGCGCGATCTGGTTCCGCGCGCCGGGCGCCGAGCACGGCGCGTACTACACGCTCGACGGCGCGCCGCTCGAAGCGGCCGCGTTCACGATGCCGGTGAAGTGGACGCGCATCAGCTCGTTCTTCGGCGAGCGCATTCATCCGCTATCGCAGGCGATGGCGTTCCATACGGGCGTCGACCTCGCCGCGCCGTCCGGCACGCCGGTCGCGGCCGCTGCCGCCGGCGTCGTGTCGTTCGTCGGCACCGATCCGGGCGGCTACGGTCATTACGTGATCGTCGATCATGCCGACGGCTATTCGACGTACTACGCGCACCTGTCCGCGTTCGCGCGCGGGCTCAAGGTCGGCGAAGTCGTCAAGCAGGGTCAGCGCATCGGCTCGGTCGGCATGACCGGCGCGGCGACGGGTCCGCACCTGCATTTCGAGGTGCGCGTCGCGAACGAGCCGGTCGATCCGCTCGTCACGCTCGCGAGCGCGCAGACGGCGCTATCCGACATGCAACTGACCGCGTTCCGGCAGGAAGCCGCCGAATGGCGTTTCCGTCTCGCGTCGATCAGCACCGCGCCGTTCGCGTTCGTGCAGAACGACGGCCCGCTGTGGGGCGACTTCGCGATCGACAAATCGACGCTGCGCGCCGTGTTCGACACGCACTACGCGGCGTCCTGATCGGCGGCGATACGCGGCGCGCGCGGCGTGCACGCCGCGGCGTCGCATGCGCGGCCCCGTTCGCGCGGGCCGCGCGACAGCAACCAGCGCGCGGCGCCGTCGAGCGACGTGCAGATGATGAGGTAGATCGCGGCGACGAACAGGAAGATCGGCGCCGGATACACCATCAGCCGGTTGTTCACCTGCGTCGCGACGAACGACAGCTCCGGCACGCCGACGATATACGCGAGCGACGTGTCCTTCACGAGCGCGACCCACTGGTTCACGAACGACGGCGTCATGATGCGCACGGCCTGCGGCAACAGCACGTGGCGCACGGTCTGCCAGCGCGTGAGCCCGAGCGACAGCCCCGCTTGCCACTGGCCGGCGCCCGCCGCGACGATCCCCGCATGCACGGCGTGCGCGAGATACGCGCCGCCGACGAGCGCGAGTGCACACACGACGCTCGCGAGCCCCGGCACGTCGGTATGCAGCAGGATCGGCATCAGGAAATACGTCCAGAAGATCAGCATCAGCACGGGAATCGCGCGGAAGAAGCCGATGAACGCGAGCAGTAGTGCGCGTGCCGGCCCGCGCGCGAGCGCCATCGCGACGCCGAGCCCCACGCCTAGCGCCGCCGACGCGACGGCCGACGCGATCGCGAGCACCAGCGACAACGCGGCCCCGCCGAGCGGGCCGTCCGGGAACGCGCCGACCAGCAGGTACGGGAGATTGGAGAACAGCAGCGAGAAATCCATCGTCAACGCCCTGCCCCGAGCCGGTCGCGCCATTGCGTAGCCGCGTACGCGCCGGCCTCGATCGCGGCCACCGCCGCGACATACAGCACGGTCGCCACGCCGAACGCGGCGAAGGTCTTGAACGTCTCCGTCTCGACCTGCCGCGACGCATACGACAGCTCGGCGACGCCGATCGCCATCGCGAGCGACGAGTTCTTCACGAGATTCATGTATTGGCCGAACAGCGGCGGCAGCGCGATACGCACGGCCTGCGGCAGCACCACGTAGCGCAGCGACTGCAGCGGCGTAAGCCCGAGCGCCGCGGCCGCGTCGTGCTGTGCGCGGCGCACGCCGCGCAGCCCGGCTTCGCATTCCTCGGCGACGAACGCGGCCGTATAGGCGCTCAGCCCGACCCAGCCCGCGACGAATTCGAATGACGGCCATGCGAGCGTGAGCGGCCCCATGCCGAGTTCGTGGCGTGCGTTCAGCCACGCCGTCCAGGTGTCGGGCAGCAGCGACGCGACGCCGAAATACCAGAACAGCAACTGCACGAGCAGCGGCGTGTTGCGAAACGCGACGACATAACCGGCGGCCAGCGCGCGGAGCCCGCTCGCGCGAGCATGCCGCGCGACGGCGAGCAGCAGCCCGCCGACGGTTGCAGCGAGCGCCGACGCGGCCGCGAGACCGAGCGTCAGCAGGAAGCCGTGCCAGAGCCAGAACAGATATTTGGGCGCCAAGCCGAGCATGATGCGACGGTGCGGGCGCGCAGCGCGCGCCACGAAGAAAGAAGCAGAAAACGCCGCGATCCGTGCGCGCCGGCCCAGCCGGCGGCCGATCGCGGTGCGCGGGGTGTGCGGCTCAGGTCTTGTCGCCGATGCGGAAGATGCGCGCGAGCGGCGTTTTCGTCGTCGGCCCGAACCACGCGTCGTAAATCTGCGCCGCGCGGCCGTTCGCCTCGAGCCCCTTCAGCGTGTCGTTTACGAAGCCGAGCAGCCGCGTTTCGCCCTTCGGCACGCCAACGCCCATGTAGTCGTTCGAGATCGTAAACGGCGGGATCTCGTAGTTCTGCTTGTCCGGCACGTTCGCGAGCAGCCCGATCAGCTTCGGGCCGTCCTGCGTGATCGCCTGCACGTTGCCGGCGCGCAGCGCGGCGAACGCGAACGGCGTGTCGTCGTACGCGACGATCGTCGCCTTCGGGAATTTCTCGCGCAGCGTGATTTCGTTCGTCGTGCCCTTGTCGGCGCCGATGCGCAGTCCGTTCAGCTGGTCCGCCGACTTCAGCACGCCCTTCTTCGCGAGAAACTGCTGTCCCGACGAGAAGTACGGGATGCTGAAATCGACCTGCTTCGCGCGCTCTTCGGTGATCGTGAAGTTCGCCAGCACGAGGTCGACCTTGCCGGAGGTCAGGAACGGAATGCGGTTCGCGGGGTTCGTCGGCTGAAGCTGCAGCTTGACGCCGAGCTTGTCGGCGAGCGCCTTCGCGTAGTCGACGTCGAGGCCGACGATGCGGTTCGTCTTCGCGTCGACATAGCCGAACGGCGGGTTGCTGTCGAACGTCGCGACGCGCAGCACACCGGCCTTTTTGATGTCGTCGAGGCGATCGGCCTGCGCGGCGGTTCCTGCGGCGATGAGTGCGACCGCGACGAGCGCCTTGGCGAGCGTGTGGATTTTCATGAGCACGACCTGTGTTGTTGTGAGGCCGCCGCGGATTGCGCGGCGGCCGGTTCGACGGATTTCACGGCCTTGTCGTGCCGCGAAGCCGCTAACGTAGCAGCGCGTGCGGCGAATTCGAACCAACAAATGGTGCTTTGCTCTTCGGGTTTCGTGATGAGTGCGGCGCACGTCGCGCCGCGGACAAAAAAACGCCCGCTGCATGCAGCGGGCGTGAATCCCAGTCAAGGAGGTGTCACACGAACTACGGAATCAGGGTAAGGAAATCGCGCGACGGCGGCAACGAATCGATTCGGATATCGTTATCGCGCGCGCCGCGAAGCGCTTGCGTACGCGCATGCGAACGCGGCGAGCGCGCAAAAAAACGCCCCGCCGCAATGGCGGGGCGCTGCCGGTATCGCGGCCGGTCGCGACGGGCGCGCAGGCCCGCCGCGCTGTGCCGATCACGGCTCGTGACGCAGATACCCTTCCTTGCTCGGATCGCGCATCCGCCACGACACGATCAGCGAGATCGCGCACAGCGCGGTCACGTACCAGTAGAACGTCTCCTCGCTGCCGATCGACTTGAACCACAGCGCGACGTATTCCGCCGAGCCGCCGAAGATCGCGTTCGCGACCGCATACGACAGGCCGACGCCCATCGCGCGCACTTCGGGCGGAAACATCTCGGCCTTGATCAGGCCGCTGATCGACGTGTAGAAGCTGACGATCGCGAGCGCGACCGTGATCAGCACGAACGCGGCGACCGGGCTCGTCACGCCCTTGAGCGCATGCATCAACGGCACGGTACCGATCACGGCGAGCGAGCCGAACAGGATCATCGACATGCGTCGGCCGATCTTGTCCGACAGGGCGCCGAACAGCGGCTGCATCAGCATGTAGACGAGCAGCGCGACGGTCATCACGTTGCTGGCCGTCTTCGCATGCATGCCGGCCGTGTTCACGAGGTACTTCTGCATGTAGGTCGTGAACGTGTAGAAGATCAGCGAGCCGCCGGCCGTGAAGCCGACCACCGTGAAGAACGCGCCCTTGTGCTCCCAGACGCCGCGGATCGTGCCCGCGTCCTTCTTGTCGCGCGACTCGCTCGTCGACGTTTCGTCGAGCGACTTGCGCAGATAGAGCGAGATCAGCGCGGCCGCCGCACCGACGACGAACGGAATGCGCCAGCCCCAGGCCTTCAGTTCGTCGTGCGACAGCGTCTGCTGCAGGATCACGAGCACGAGCAGCGCGCACAGCTGGCCGCCGATCAGCGTCACGTACTGGAACGACGCGAAGAAACCGCGCCGCCCCTTCAGCGCGACCTCGCTCATGTACGTCGCGCTCGTCCCGTATTCGCCGCCGACCGACAGCCCCTGGAACAGGCGCGCGACGAGCAGCAGCGCCGGCGCGAGCGCGCCGATCTGCGCGTAGGTCGGCAGCACGGCGATCACAAGCGAGCCGCCGCACATCATCAGCACGGAGATCATCATCGCGGTGCGGCGGCCGTGGCGGTCGGCGATGCGGCCGAACAGCCAGCCGCCGATCGGACGCATCAGGAAGCCGGCCGCGAACACGCCGGCCGTGTTGAGCAGCTGCGTCGTCGTGTTGCCGCTCGGGAAGAACGCGGGCGCAAAGTACAGCGCGCAGAACGAATAGATGTAGAAGTCGAACCACTCGACGAGGTTGCCCGACGAGGCGCCGACGATCGCGAACACGCGCCGCCGGGTATCGTGCGCGGACAGCGCGGCTTGGTCGGTCTGGACGTCCATGGGTTGGTCTGTTCCTTATAGTGCTTGCAGAGAGGGGCGGCCGGGGTGCCGCCGCGTGCGGTCGCCGTGGCACCGGTTCCGGGTGCACGGGCTACGCGATTTTAGCGAAATGTAAAGTAACAGGCTTTCCGGGTTCGTCCCGATGTAGAAAATTTTTCTCGCATCATGCGCGCGTCATATGAAAACGCCAGCCCGAAGGCTGGCGTCCGATGCAAACAAGGCTGGCAGCCGATCAGAGCCGCACCTCCGGCGGCGTATAGCGGCACTCGTAGCGCTTGCGCACGGTGCCGGCCTCGTCGACGCTCTCCAGGTACACGTCGAACTGCCACAGCCGCGCCATGTGCTTGAGCACCTCGTCGCTGTCGTTCGACAGGTGGCGGTTGTCGGTCATGAAGTGGCGCAGCGTCAGGCTGCGGTCGCCGCGCGTGTTCACGGCCCAGACCTGGATGTTCGGCTCGCGATGGTGAATGTCGTACTGGCGCGACAGCGCCTGCCGCACGTACTGGTAGCCGGAATCGTCGTGGATCGCGGACACCTCGAGCGCGTCGCGCATGTCGTCGTCGAGCACCGAGAACAGCCGCATCTCGCGGATCAGATGCGGCGACAGGTACTGCGCGATGAAGCTCTCGTCCTTGAAGTTGCGCATCGCGTAGTGCATCGCGGGCAGCCACGGCGTGCCGGCGATTTCCGGGAACCACTTGTAGTCCTCTTCCGTCGGCGATTCGCAGATGCGCCGGATGTCGCTCATCATCGAGAAGCCGAGCGCGTACGGGTTGATCCCGCTGTAGTAAGGCTTCGTGACGGGCGGCTGATAGACGACGTTGCTATGCGAATGCAGGAACTCCATCATGAAGCCGTCTTCGAGCTTGCCCTGGTTGTAGAGCGTATTGAGCAGCGTGTAATGCCAGAACGTCGCCCAGCCTTCGTTCATGACCTGCGTCTGCCGCTGCGGATAGAAATACTGGCCGATCTTGCGCACGATGCGGATCACCTCGCGCTCCCACGGCTCGAGCAGCGGCGCGTTCTTTTCCGCGAAGTACAGCAGGTTTTCCTGCGGCTCGGGCGGATAGCGCTCCTCCTGCTCTTCGGCCAGCTCGGGCTTCTTGCCCGGCAGTGTGCGCCAGAGCTCGTTGACCTGCGACTGCAGATACGCCTCGCGTTCGCGCCGCAGCGCGGCTTCCTTCGCGAGCGACGGTTTCTGCGGACGCTTGTAGCGATCGACGCCGTAATTCATCAGCGCATGGCACGAGTCGAGCAGTTCCTCGACGCGATCGAGCCCGTAGCGCTCCTCGCATTCGGCGACGTAGTTCTTCGCATAGACGAGATAGTCGATGATCGCGTGCGCGTCGGTCCACAGCCGGAACAGGTAATTGCCCTTGAAGAACGAGTTGTGGCCGTACGCCGCGTGCGCGATCACGAGCGCCTGCATCGTCATCGTGTTCTCTTCCATCAGATACGCGATGCACGGATTCGAATTGATGACGATTTCGTACGCGAGCCCCATCTGGCCGCGACGGTAGCTCTTCTCGGTCGCGAGGAAGTGCTTGCCGAACGACCAGTGGCGATAGTTGACGGGCATCCCGACCGACGCGTACGCGTCCATCATCTGCTCGGCGCTGATCAGCTCGAGCTGGATCGGGTAGATATCGAGTTCGTACTGCTCGGCGACTTGCGCGATGTGCGTGTCATATTCCTCGAGCAGTTCGAACGTCCAGTCGGACGGGCACGGCAGCGGCTTGCGTTCGGCCACGTTCATACGCGCTTCCTTTTGCCCGGCACCGGGCAAGTCGGCGGCCGGCGTGGCGCCGGCAGCGCCGCGTTGCTGCGATGCGGCACGGCCGGTGTCGTCGCCGGCAGGACGCGGCTCGTAGCCGCGCGACTCGTTGTGCAGGTGGCGGGTCGTCATGACATTTCCACCTGCTTTTCGAACAATTCGCGAAAGACCGGGTAGATGTCGGCAGCCGATTCGACTTTCTTCATCGCCAGATGCGGCTGCGACAGCGCCAGCTGCGCGTACTCGAGCCACAGATTCTGCTCCTCCGGCGCGACCTGGATGTACGCGAAGTAACGCGTCTTCGTGAGAATATCCTCTTCCAGGATTTTGCGACACTTCGGCGAATCGTCAGTCCAGTTGTCGCCGTCGGACGCCTGCGCGCCGTAGATGTTCCACTCCGTGGGCGAGTAGCGCTCGTTCATCACCTTGCGCATCAGCTCGAGCGCGCTCGACACGACCGTGCCGCCGCTTTCGGTCGAATGGAAGAACGTATCCTCGTCGACTTCCTCCGCGCGCGTATGGTGACGGATGAAGACGACTTCGATGCGCTCGTAATTGCGCTTCAGGAACAGGTACAACAGGATGAAGAAGCGCTTCGCGAGATCCTTGCGCTGCTCGTCCATCGAACCCGACACGTCCATCAGGCAGAACATCACGGCCTGGCTCGACGGCTGCGGCTGCTTCACGCGATTGATGTAGCGCAGGTCGAACGGATCGATGAACGGAATCCGCCAGATGCGCCCTTTCAGATGATGAATCTCTGCTTCGAGCGTCGCGATTTCCGCGCGGCGATCCTCGGGGTCGCTCTTCAGCGCTTCGAGCTGCGCTTCGAGTTCGCGCAGCTCGTTGACGAGCGGCGAGCCGAGCGCGATGCGCCGGCCGAGCGCGCTGCGCAGCGAGCGCACGACGTCGATGTTGTTCGGCGTGCCTTCCGCCGACCAGCCCGCGCGCACGTTCTTCCAGCTCGGCACCGTCAGCAGATGCGTCTTCACGAGCCGCGGCAGTTCGAGATCGTCGAAGAAATACTGCATGAATTCGTCGCGCGACAGCTCGAACACGAAGTCGTCCTGCCCTTCGCCCTCGTTGCTCGCCTGGCTGCCGCCGCCGCCCGCGCCGCCCTGCGGACGCGGGATCTTGTCGCCGCGTACGTAGTCTTCGTTGCCGGGATGCACGTACTCGCGACGCCCGCCCGGCCCGTGGCGAAACGTCGGTTCCGCGATGTCCTTGCGCGGAATCGTGATGCTTTGCGTGCTCTGGATGTCCTTGATGCTACGATCGCGCACCGCGTCGGAAACGGCGCGACGAATGTAGTTCTTGACGCGACGCAGAAAGCGTTCGCGATTGGCAATGCTCTTGTTCTTGCCGGCCAGCCTGCGGTCGATGATTTGATGAAGCACTCCCGGTCTCCCGCTCGAATGTCGATATGCCGGGACGCTCGCCGCACATGCCGTCTGCCGTCATGCGGGCGGCGTCTCTGAGGTTGCCCGTGCGGACCGTCCGCACGGGCGCCGTACCGCGCGCGTCATGACGACTTGCGCACGCGCAGGTACCAGTCGCAAAGCAGCCTCACCTGCTTCGGCGTATAGCCCTTCGCGACCATCCGGTTCACAAAGTCTTCATGCTTGCGTTGCTCCTCGGCCGAGCCCTTCGCATTGAACGAAATGACCGGCAACAGTTCCTCGGTATTCGAGAACATCTTCTTCTCGATCACGACGCGTAGCTTCTCGTAGCTCGTCCACACCGGATTCTTGCCGCCGTTCGCGGCACGCGCACGCAGCACGAAGTTCACGATTTCGTTGCGGAAATCCTTCGGATTGCTGATGCCGGCCGGCTTCTCGATCTTCTCGAGCTCCGCGTTCAAGGCGGCGCGGTCGAAGCTCTCGCCCGTGTCGTGATCGCGGAATTCCTGATCCTGGATCCAGAAGTCGGCGTACGTGACGTAGCGATCGAAGATGTTTTGCCCGTACTCCGAATACGATTCGAGATACGCCGTCTGGATCTCCTTGCCGATGAACTCCGCATAGCGCGACGCGAGCACGTCCTTCACGAACGACAGATACTTCTGCTCGGTTTCCGGCGGGAACTGCTCGCGCTCGATCTGCTGTTCGAGCACATACATCAGGTGCACGGGGTTCGCCGCGACCTCGCTCGAATCGAAGTTGAACACGCGCGACAGGATCTTGAACGCGAAGCGCGTCGATACGCCCGTCATCCCTTCGTCGACGCCCGCATAGTCGCGATACTCCTGATACGACTTCGCCTTCGGATCGGTGTCCTTCAGGTTCTCGCCGTCGTACACCTGCATCTTCGAGAACAGGCTCGAGTTCTCCGGCTCGTGCAGCCGCGACAGCACCGAGAACTGCGACATCATCTTCAGCGTGCCCGGTGCGCACACGGCCTCGGCAAGCGACGAGTTGCGGATCAGCTTCTCGTAGATCTTCACTTCCTCGGACACGCGCAGGCAGTACGGCACCTTCACGACGAAGATCCGGTCGAGCAGCGCCTCGTTGTTGCGGTTGTTGCGGAACGCCTTCCACTCCGACTCGTTCGAGTGCGCAAGGATGATGCCGTCGAACGGAATCGCGCCGAAGCCCTCGGTGCCCTTGAAGTTGCCTTCCTGCGTGGCAGTCAGCAGCGGGTGCAGCACCTTGATCGGCGCCTTGAACATTTCGACGAATTCGAGCAGCCCCTGGTTCGCGAGGCACAGCCCGCCCGAATAGCTGTAGGCGTCGGCATCGTCCTGCGCGTACTGCTCGAGCTTGCGGATGTCGACCTTGCCGACGAGCGAGGAGATGTCCTGATTGTTCTCGTCGCCCGGCTCCGTCTTCGCGATGCCGATCTGCCGAAGGATCGACGGATAGCGGCGCACGACGCGGAACTGGCGGATGTCGCCGTTGTACTCGTGCAGCCGCTTGACGGCCCACGGGCTCAGGATGCTCTTCAGATAGCGGCGCGGAATGCCGTACTGCTCCTCGAGGATCGGGCCGTCTTCGTCGTAGTCGAACAGCCCGAGCGGCGATTCGTTGACGGGCGACCCCTTCAGCGCATAGAACGGCACGCGCTCCATCAGTTGCTTCAGACGCTCGGCGATCGACGACTTGCCGCCGCCGACCGGGCCGAGGAGGTAGAGGATCTGCTTCTTCTCTTCGAGCCCTTGCGCAGCGTGACGGAAGTACGCCACCACCTGCTCGATCACTTCCTCCATCCCGTAGAACTCGCGGAACGCAGGATAGACCTTGATGACCTTGTTCGCAAAGATCCGCGACAGGCGCGGGTCGTTGCGGGTATCGATGTGTTCTGGTTCCCCGATTGCAGCCAGCATGCGTTCGCCGGCCGTAGCGTACGCCGATGGATCGTTCTTGCAGAGCGCGAGGTACTCCTCAAGCGAGAACTCTTCTTCTCGCGTTTTTTCGAAGCGGTTCGCGAAGCTGCTGTAAATATCCATGCTACCTCCCTCGCCTATGTCTGAAGACGTGCCTGCCTTCTATGACTGCGCAGAAGCAAGCGCGTTCGAATTCATCCTAAACCCTTTCTTATTTTTTTTCACGAACTCGTTGTATGAAGTTCGACATTCTCCACAACACCGTCCGCACAGCGCATTTCGACGCTTTACAATCGATGTTCCGAGCCGCAGAAACTGCATCCGCAGCGTCTCGTCGAGCAACGAAACATCTCGTCCATCGGACGCTTCCGTCGTCGCCGCTTCCCCCCTTCATCCCTAGACGTTCGAGCAGCCGTTTGCGACGACACGTTTGCCACGCCGTTACAAATTTTCTTCGAACAGCCCTTACGGAGATACCCGTACGACCGGTGCGTCATCGAGGAGCACGATGCGCGCCCGGCCGCGGCGCGGCCTGCGCATCGCGCGCGTGACGATGCGCTGCACGTCGAGATGCGCGGCGGATCGGCACGCAGGCCGTTACGCATCGTGTCCAGCGCGGAAACGACGACGCCCGCAGGCTGCGGGCGTCGGGCGTGAGCAAATGGGGATAGATGATGCGCGCGTTCGACTCAGAACGTCTCCCAATCGTCGGCGCCGGCCGTCGCGAGCTGCGGCGCCGCGGCAGGCGCGGCAGCCGCCTTGCGTGCGGGCGCCGGCGCAGCCGCGCGCTGCGACGGTGCATCGCGCTCGTCGCGAGCGGCAGCCGGTGCGGAAGACGCCGCGCGCACGACGGCCGACGCGGCCTGTGCGGGCGACGTGCTCGACGTGCTCGACGCGGTAGTCGCACGCGGCGCGCGGCGCGCGGCATCGGCTGCGCCTGCCGCCGGCCGCGCCGCGTCGTCGAGCCGGAACACCGACGTCGCGTCGCGCAGGCGCGCCGCTTGCTCGTCGAGCGACTGCGCGGCAGCCGCGGCCTCTTCGACGAGCGCCGCGTTCTGCTGCGTGACCTCGTCCATCTGCGCGACGGCGCGCGCGACCTGGTCGATGCCGCCGCTTTGCTCCTCGGACGCCGCCGCGATCTCGCCCATGATGTCGGTCACGCGCTGCACCGCACCGATCACGTCGTTCATCGTGCGCCCCGCTTCGTCGACGAGCGTCGAGCCCGAGCGGATCCGCTCGACCGACGCGTCGATCAGCGCCTTGATTTCCTTGGCCGCGCTCGACGAACGCTGCGCGAGACTGCGCACCTCGCCCGCGACGACCGCGAACCCGCGCCCTTCCTCGCCCGCGCGCGCGGCTTCGACCGCCGCGTTCAACGCGAGGATGTTGGTCTGGAATGCAATGCCCTCGATGATCGCGATGATGTCCGCGATCTTCGCCGAGCTCGCATTGATCTCGCCCATCGTGTCGACGACCTGCCCCACCACCGTATTACCCTTGTTTGCAATTTCCGACGCATTCGCGGCCAGCGAGCTTGCCTGGCGCGCATTGTCCGCGTTCTGTTTCACGGTGCCGGTCAGTTGCTCCATGCTCGACGCCGTTTCCTGCAGCGCCGCCGCCTGTTCTTCCGTCCGCGACGACAGGTCGATGTTGCCGGCCGCGATCTGCCGGGCTGCCGTCGCGATCGACTCGCTGCCGCCGCGCACCGTGCGCACCGTGTCGACAAGCCCGCGCTGCATCTTCGCGAGGCCGTCGAGCAGCTGACCCATTTCGTCGCGTCGGCTCACGACGATCGTGCGGCGCAGATCGCCCGCGGCAATCGCGTCGAAATGCGCGAGCGCGTCCGCGAGCGGCCGGCCGATCGCGCGGCTCAGCGTGACCCACGACAGCAGCGCGGCGACGAGGCCGAGCGCGAGCACGACGATCGACACGACACGCAGCGCGTCATACACCGATTCCGCATGATCGAACCGCGCTTGCCCGTCGCTGAACTGGAAGTTGCGCAGCGCTTCGTTCGCGCCGGCGAGTTCGTTGAAGCGCACCTGCAGCTGCTTCGCGCCGTCGCCGATCCGGTCGTGGTCGCCCGACGCGATGGCGCTCGCGAACGCGTCGCAACTGGCTTGCAGCGCCTGCCGCTTCGCTGCGACGTCCTGCGCGAGCCGGTCCTCTTCCGGCCCGCGCGGCAGCGCAAGATACTTCTGCCACCGCGCGTCGGACTGTGCGCGCATGGCGCGGCTGCGCTCGATGGCGGCAGCCGAGTCGGGCGTGCCGGCCAGCAGTGCCGCGCGATCGAGCGCGAGCCGCTCGCGGGCCGCGAACATTTCGGCCACCGACACGTTGACCGCGCTCGGCATCTGGTTCGTGAAGATCTCGCGCGTCGACTCGTTCGCGCTCGTCATCCCGTACAGACCGAGCACGCCGATTACGCCCAGCAGCGCGGCGAGAAAAGCCATTGTCAAACCGATACGCGCACGTATCGTCAGGTTCCTGAAGACCATCGTCGTTCCTGTGTTGCGTCGCCGAGGCGGGCCGTGGCCCGTTACGCCGAACATTGTTTCGGTTCCCGTATTTACGACGGCGCGCTAAACAACTTGATGGCATTCGAGCTTACTTTTCGTTTAATACGTCTGTTTATTACAGATTGCTGAATAATCGCATGAAAGGCGACGCCTGCCTTCGCAGTCGAGCCGCGAAAGCGGATGCAAGAGGACGACGATGCGGGAAGTGGACTGCGGCCGCCGTCGGACGTGACGGAGCGGCCGCGAAGGGACGGAAATGCGTCAGTCGCCGAGTTCGGCGAGCGTCGGGATCGACGGCTGGGCGCCGGCACGCGTGACCGATACCGCGGCCGCGCGCTGTGCGAAGCGGATCGCGTCGTCGACGTTCGCACCGGCCGCGAGCCGTGCGGCGAAGCCGCCGATGAACGTGTCGCCGGCGGCCGTCGTGTCGACCGCGCGCACGACCGGCGCCGGATAGTGTCGCGCGATGCCGTCGGCCGTCAGCGCGAGCACGCCGCGTTCGCCGAGCGTGATCAGCACGTTGCGCGCGCCGCGCGCCTGCAGCGCCCGCGCCGCGACCTCCGCGTCGGTCGCATCGCGCACCGGGCGGCCGGTCAGCGCAGCGGCTTCCAGTTCGTTCGGAATCAGATAGTCGACCAACGCGAGCCAGTCGGCCGGCAGCGGCGCGACAGCCGGTGCCGGATTGAGCACGACCGTGCGGCCGAGCCGGCGTCCGGCGGCAAGCGCCGCACGCACCGTGTCGGGCGGCGTCTCGAGCTGGCAGATCAGCACGTCGGCGGACGCGAGCGTCGCTTCGTGCCGCGCGACCGTCTCCGGTGTCACTTCGCCGTTGCCGCCCGCGACGATGACGATCGCGTTCTGGCTTCCGTCGTCGACGACGATCAGCGCGACGCCGGTCGGCGCCGACGCGCTCGTCGCGAGCCCCGTGCAGTCGATCCCTTCGGCTTCGAGCCCCGCGCGCAGCGCGTCACCGTGCGCATCCGCGCCGACGCAGCCGATCATCGCGACCTGCGCGCCGAGCCGTGCCGCCGCGACGGCCTGGTTGCCGCCCTTGCCGCCCGCCGCCTGCGCGAACGCGTGGCCCGCGAGCGTCTCGCCCGGCAGCGGCAGCCGCGGCGCGCGCACGACGAGATCCATGTTGAGGCTGCCGACCACCGCGACGCGGCCGGCCCGCGCTGCCGCGCCGGCCGTCATGCGCGAGAGCCGGACGCGGCCGGTTCGCGATAGACCGCCGTCGATTCGCGCAGCACGAGCCGCGGCGACACGACGCGCCGCCGGCTCGGCGCCGCCGACGAACCGCCGCCGATCCGCTCGATCAGCGTCTGCGCGGCCATTTCGCCGAGCGCGCGCACCGACTGGCCGACGGTCGACAGCGCCGGATACGTGTAACGCGAGAACTCGATGTCGTCGAAACCGATGATCGAACAGTCGTCGGGCACGCGCATCCCGCGCTCGGCGGCCGCGCGCAGCGCGCCGACGCCCATCAGGTCGTTGCCCGCGAAGATCGCGCTCGGCCGCACCGATTCGAACAGCCGCGCCGCCGCGTGATAGCCGCCGAGGCAGGAAAAATCGCTTTCCGCGATCGCGCCCGGCACGATGTCGATGCCGCGCTCGGCCATCGCGCGGATGAAGCCGTGCACGCGCATCGCGCTGACGGCCGTGTCGGTCGGCCCGGTGATGCAGCCGATCTTCGCGTGGCCGAGTTCGAGCAGATGGCGCGTCGCGAGATAGGCGCCGCGCTCGTGGTCGATCTGCACGAGATCGGCCGCGAGCCCTTCGATGTTGCGGTCGACGACGACGAGCGGCGCATGCGCGTCGGCGAGCGTCTGCGCGAGCACGGCGTCTTCGCCGGCCGACGCGACGATCAGCCCGTCGATGCGCTTTTCCTGCAGCACGCGCAGGTAGTTGCGCTGCTTGACCGGATCGTCGTCCGAGTTGCAGAAAAACACGCAGTAGCCGTTGGCCGCGCACTGATCCTCGATGCCGCGCGCGAGCTCCGCGAAGTACGGATTCGTGCTGTTCGGCACGACGAGGCCGATGGTCGCCGTCGCGCGGGCCTTGAGCGAGCGCGCGACCGCCGACGGCACGTAGTTCAGCTCGCGGATCGCGCCCTCGACCTTCGCCCGTACGTCCGCGGACACCGGCCGCGAGTTGTTTACCACGTGCGATACCGTCGTAAACGACACGCCCGCCATGGCCGCCACATCCTTGATCGTCGCCATTTCCCGTTTCTCTCTGCTCTTTCTGTTGTTGGTCTTACCGCGTGCGCGTGCGCCGGCTGCGATACGTGTCGAGCACGACCGCGACCACGATCACCGCCCCGGTGATGATCCGTTTCGTCGGCTCGTTCGCGCCGATCTGCGCGAGGCCCGCGGCGAGCACCGAGATGATCAATACGCCGAAAAACGTGCTGATCACCGAGCCGCGGCCGCCCATCAGGCTCGTGCCGCCGATCACGACGGCCGCGATCACCTGCAGCTCGAGCCCGGCGCCCGCGTTGGGATCGGCGGCCTCGAGGCGCGAAATCTGGAACAGCGACGCGAGCCCGGCGAGCGCGCCCATCAGCGCGAAGACAAGGATTTTATACGGCCGCGGGTTAACCCCCGCAAGCCGCACGGCCTCCTCGTTCGTGCCGATCCCTACCAGATAGCGGCCGAACACGGTGCGCGTCAGCACGAACTGCGCGGCAATCATCACCGCGACGGCGATCAGAAACGCCGGCGAGATGCCCAGCGCGATCGGATTCGACAGGAAATCGAACGCGTCGCCGATATACGCGGTGCGCGAATTCGTCAGCTGGTAGGCGAGGCCGCGCGCGGCCTCGAGCACGCCGAGCGACACGATGAACGACGGAATCCGCCACCCGACCGTGACGGCGCCCGTCAGCGAGCCCGTCGCGGTCGCGACCGCGATGCCGATCAGCGCGGCCGGCAGCGGCCCCCACTGCCACTTCAGCG
Source organism: Burkholderia multivorans ATCC BAA-247 (assembly GCF_000959525.1). Classification (NCBI taxonomy): domain Bacteria; kingdom Pseudomonadati; phylum Pseudomonadota; class Betaproteobacteria; order Burkholderiales; family Burkholderiaceae; genus Burkholderia; species Burkholderia multivorans. The sequence goes on along the minus strand of NZ_CP009832.1, from coordinate 1,815,600 downwards.
CGGCGACGCTGACCATCGACGCGGCGAGCGCGAGCACCGAGCCGACCGACAGATCGATCCCCGCGATGATCAGCACGAACGTCATCCCGACCGACATCACGACGAGGTCGGGAATCTGGTTCGCGATCGTGCTGAACGTATCGTAGGTCAGGAAATGCGAGCTCAGCGCCGAAAACAGCGCGATCATCGCGATCAGCGCGCCGGCGAGGCCGAGATAGTTCGACACGCCGAGCCGCGTGCCGGACAGCGTGCGCGCGCGGCGGCCGGTCGCGTCCTGCGCGGCGCCGGCATCGGTCGGGGTGACGGGGGGCTGGGTCATTGCGGTCGTCCTGTCGTCGAAGTTCCGTTCGCGGCGTGCGCGTCAGGCGGCGGTGCACCGTGCGGCGCCGCGTCGCGGCCGAAGCCCGCGAACGCCGCGGCCAGCAGCGCATCCTGGGTCCAGTGGCCGCGCTCGAACACGGCCGTCATGCGGCCGGCCGACATTACGCCGATCCGGTCGCAAATCAGCATCAGTTCGCGCAGGTCGCTCGATACGACCACGAGCGCGCGGCCTTCGCGCGCAAGCGCGCCCATCAAAGTGTAGATTTCGAATTTGGCGCCGACGTCGATGCCGCGCGTCGGCTCGTCGAACAGCAGCACGCCCATGTCGCGCGCGAGCCAGCGGCCGATCACGACCTTCTGCTGGTTGCCGCCCGACAGTTCGCCGACCGGCTGCGCGGCGCCGTGCGCGCGGATGCGCAGCGCGTCGATCTGCCGTTCGGCGAGCGCCGTCTCGCGCGCCGTGTCGACCACGCCCGCACGCGCGAGCCGGTCGAGCTGGCCGAGCGACACGTTGGCCGTGACCGACTGCGACAGCAGCAATCCCTCGCCCTTGCGATCCTCGGTGATCAGCGCGATGCCGAGCTGCACCGCATCGACCGGCGAGCGGATCGCGACCGGCCGCGGCGGCTGGCCGACCGCGATCGTGCCGGCGTCGGGCGTATCGGCGCCGTAGATCAGCCGCAGCAGTTCGGTGCGCCCTGCGCCGATCAGTCCGGAAATGCCGAAAATCTCGCCCGCCCGTACCTCGAGCGACACGTCGCGCACGGCCGGCGCACGCGTGAGCCCCGAGACGACGAGCCGCGGCGCACCGATATGGCGCTCGCCGAGATCGATGTGTTCGCCGATCTCGCGGCCGACCATCAGCGTGACGAGCGCGTCGGACGTCGTCGCGGCCATCTCGCCGACGTGCACGAGCCGCCCGTCGCGCAGCACCGCGACGCGCTCGGCCACGCGCGCGAGTTCCTCGAGCCGATGCGAGATGTAGACGATCGCGACGCCGCGCGCCTTCAGCCGGTCGATCTGCTCGAACAGTAGTTCGACCTCGCGTGCGGTCAGCATCGCGGTCGGTTCGTCGAGGATCAGCACGCGGCAGTCGCCGATCAGGTTGCGCGCGATCTCGACCATCTGCTGATGGCCGATGCCGAGCGCGCCGACCGGCGTGTCGGGATCGATCGCATCGAGCCCGACCTGCGCCATCGCGAGGCGCGCGTCGTCGCGCAGCCGCGCGCGATCGATCACGCCGAAGCGGCGCGGCAGACGGTTCAGGAACAGGTTTTCGGCGACGCTCAGCGTCGGCAGCAGGTTCAGCTCCTGCATCACCATCCGCACGCCGAGCGCCTCGGCGTGCGTGCGGCTCGCCGGTGCGTACGGCTCGCCCGCGAGCTGCATGGTGCCGGCGCTCGGCTCGACGAGCCCGCCGATGATCTTCGACAGCGTGCTCTTGCCCGCGCCGTTCTCGCCGGTCAGCGCCAGCGCCTCGCCCGGCACGAGCGCGAGCGTGACGTCCGCGAGCACCGGCTCCGCGTACGTCTTGCCGACGCCGGAAACGGACAGCACCGGTGCGGTGGGACGGGAAGAAGATTGGAAGGTCGGTTCCATCGCGATCCTGGTTGCGGCCGCGCGCATGCGGCGCGCGGGTGTGACGCTCACAACTGCATCGGCATGCAGCGGCCGTGATCGCGCTCACACCGGATAACGGCCGCCGCGCCGGATTCTTGAGGGCGGCGGCACGCGCCGCGCGGCGTCACTTCGTCACGAGATCGACCGGCGTCTCGACCACGCCCGACAGCTCCGCCTGCTTGCGGTGCTCGGCGATCGCCTTCAGCGCCGTGTCGATGCCGAACACGGCCTGCTTCGCGGCGTACTGATCGGCCGTCGCGAGCACGCGGCCGTCCTTCAGCATCGGCTTGATCGCGTTGATGTTGTCGTAGCCGACCACGTACACCTTGCCCTGCTTGCCGGCCGCGCGCACGGCCGACACGGCGCCGATCGCCATGTTGTCGTTGCCGCACAGCAGCGCCTTCAGGTTCGGGTATTCGTTCAGCATCGCGGACGCGACCGCGTTGCCCTTGTCGATTTCCCATTCGCCCGATTGCACCGACACGACCTTCATGCCGCCCGCCTTCATCGCATCCTGGAAGCCGGCCGTGCGCTGCTGCGCGTTGGTCGTCGTCGACACGCCTTCGACGATGCCGACCTGGTCGCCCGCCTTCAGCTTCTTCGCGAGGTAGTCGCCGACCTTGCGCGCACCCTTGCGGTTGTCGGGCCCGACGAACGGCACGTTGAGGTTCTTCGACTTCAGCACGTCGGGGTCGAGCCGGTTGTCGATGTTGACGACGATGATGCCCGCGTCGACGGCCTTCTTCACGACCGGCACGAGCGCCTTCGAGTCGGCCGGCGCGAGCACGATCGCGTCGACCTTCGACACGATCATCTGCTCGACGATGCGGATCTGGTTCGCGGTATCGGTCTCGTCCTTGATCCCGTTCGTGATCAGGTCGAACTGGCTCGCGTTGTGTTTCTGGTATTCCTTCGCGCCGTTTTCCATCGTCAAGAAGAACTCGTTGGCGAGCGACTTCATCACGAGCGCGACCTTCGGCTTGCCGGCCGCTTGAGCGTGGACGGCGGGAGCGGCGGCAACCGCGACGGCAGCAAGCGCGGCGGTCAGAAAGCGACGGCGAAAGCGGACATTCATACACATCTCCTGGCGACTGGCCCGTCGGGGCCGACTGTTGTTTTATTGCGAGCAAACGTTTGCGCCACACTACCCGGCGATTGGCCATCGATGCTGCTTGTCGGTACCAAGGAAGAAAACAAGGCAGACGGCCGACTGCCTGACGCGTGTCGTCGTTTACACGCCGCCGCCGGCGGACGCCGGCGGAGTGAAGGTATGCTGGACCGTTTCGCGCCGGCGCGCAACCCGTCTAATCAATATTTAAGGGTTTATTCGGAGCGCGCCGACGGCAGACGGGACGCGCGCGAAGCATGCGCACGCCCGCCCGCGCCAATCACACCGCTTCGCGCAACTGGCCGGCGATTTCGGCCTCGCTCAGGTGCGGCGCGAACATCTCGATCAGCCGATACGCATACGCGCGCAGGAACGCGCCCTTGCGCAGCCCGACGCGCGTCGTGCTCGCCTCGAACAGATGCTGCGTGTCGAGTGCGACGAGCCCCGTGTCGCGCTGCGGATCGTAGGCCATCGCCGCGACGACGCCGATACCCATGCCGAGTTCGACGTAGGTCTTGATCACGTCCGCGTCGATCGCGGTCAGCACGACGTCGGGCACGGCGCCGGCCTGCGCGAACGCCTGGTCGATGTGCGAGCGGCCGGTGAAGTCCTGGTCGTACGTGATGATCGGATACTCGGCGATTTCGTCGAGCGTCAGGTTTTCGCGGCCCACGAGCGGATGCCCCTTCGGCACGACGACCGTGTGATGCCACGAATAGCACGGGAACGTCACGATGTCCGGATAGCGGTCGAGCGCCTCGGTCGAGATGCCGAGATCGGCCTCGCCGTTCAGGATCATCTGCGCGATCTGCTGCGGGCTGCCCTGCCGCAGCGCGAGATGGACCTTCGGGAACACGTCGGTGAACTGCCGGATCACCTTCGGCAGCGCGTAGCGCGCCTGCGTGTGCGTCGTCGCAACGACGAGGTGGCCGCTGTCCTGATCGGCGAACTGCCGTGCGACGCGCCTCAGGTTCTCCGCGTCGAGCAGCATCCGCTCGATCAGCTGATGCACGGCCTTGCCCGGCTCGGTCAGGCCCGTCAGCCGCTTGCCGCGGCGAATGAAGATGTCGACGCCGAGTTCGTCCTCGAGGTCCTTGATCTGCTTCGACACGCCCGACTGCGACGTGTAGAGCACGTTCGCGACCTCGGTCAGGTTCATGTTCTGGCGCACCGCCTCGCGCACGAAGCGCAGTTGCTGGAAGTTCATGGGTATGCCTCTTGGGCTGTCGTTGTTCGATGGTCGATATGGAGCGCCGTGCGCTCCTTCCTGCCTGGCCGGCGTCAGCGCGCCGGAAATACGCGTACCGCACGCGGCACGGCCGTCGCGCCGTCGCCGACCTGCAGCGACAGAGCGCGCCATGCGTCGCGGTCGAGTTCCGCCTCGAGCGCCCCGCCCGCGCGCGATTCCAGCTCGACGCGCACCGAGCCGCCCAGCGGAATCACGCGGCGCACGTCGACCGCGATGCCGTCGCGATGGCCCGCTTCGGCGGCCGGCCACAGCTGCAGATCGTGCGGCCGCACGTACGCATGCGCGGGTCCCGCGAAATCCGCGTCGACCGCGATCGGCGCGGCCGCGCCCTCGGCGACGAAGCCGCGCTCGGCCACCGTGCCGGGCAGCCGGTTCGCGGCGCCGAGGAATTCGTAGACGAACGCGCTCTGCGGATGATCGTAGACCTCCTGCGGGCTGCCGACCTGCTCGACGCGGCCGCGGTTCAGCACGACGATGCGATCCGCGACTTCGAGCGCCTCCTCCTGATCGTGCGTGACGAAGATCGTCGAGATGTGCAGATCGTCGTGCAGGCGCCGCAGCCAGCCGCGCAGCTCCTTGCGCACCTTCGCGTCGAGCGCGCCGAACGGCTCGTCGAGCAGCAGCACCTTCGGCTCCACCGCGAGGGCGCGCGCGAGCGCGATCCGCTGGCGCTGGCCGCCCGACAGCTCGGACGGATAGCGCTGCGCGAGCCAGTCGAGCTGCACGAGCTTCAACAGCTCGTGCACCTTGTCGCGAATCGCGGCTTCGGACGGCCGCTCGCGGCGCGGCTTCACGCGCAGCCCGAACGCGACGTTCTCGAACACGGTCATGTGGCGGAACAGCGCGTAGTGCTGGAACACAAAGCCGACCTGCCGGTCGCGCGCGCCGACCGATGCGACGTCGAGCCCCTGCAGCACGACCTGCCCCGCGTCCGCGTGCTCGAGGCCCGCGATCACGCGCAGCAGCGTGGTCTTGCCGCAGCCGGACGGCCCGAGCAGCGCGACGAGTTCGCCGGGCGGGAAATCGAGCGACACGTTGTCGAGCGCGGTGAAATCGCCGAAGCGCTTCTGGAGATGACGGACGGTGATACCCATTCTGGTTGCCTCTTTACGATTTCGACGAAATGGCGGCAGGGCCGGCATGTGCGGGAACGGCGTCGCGCGCGCCGGACAGCTCGGCGGCGAGATGGCGTTCGGCGAGCAGCTTCAGCGCGAGCGTCACGAGCGCGAGCAGCGCGAGCACCGATGCCACCGCGAACGCCGCGGCGAAGTTGTACTCGTTGTAGAGAATCTCGACGTGCAGCGGCATCGTGTCGGTCTGGCCGCGGATATGGCCGGACACGACCGACACCGCGCCGAATTCGCCCATCGCGCGCGCATTGCAGAGGATCACGCCGTACAGCAGCCCCCACTTCACGTTCGGCAGCGTCACACGGCGGAAGATCTGCCAGCCCGACGCGCCGAGCACGCGCGCGGCCTCTTCCTCGTCGCTGCCCTGTGCCTGCATCAATGGAATCAGCTCGCGCGCGACGAACGGGAACGTGACGAAGATCGTCGCGAGCACGATGCCCGGCACCGCGAAGATGATCTGCACGTCGTGATCCCGCAGCCATGGGCCGAGCCAGCCCTGCGCGCCGAACAGCAGCACGTAGACGAGGCCCGAGATCACCGGCGACACCGAGAACGGCAGATCGATCAGCGTCGTCAGCAACGCCTTGCCGCGAAACTCGAATTTCGCGATCGCCCACGACGCGCACACGCCGAACACGAGGTTCAGCGGCACGGCGATCGCCGCGACGGTCAGCGTCAGCTTGATCGCGGCCCACGCGTCCGGATCCGCGAGCGACTCGAGGTAGAAGCCGACGCCCTTGCGCAGCGCCTCGACGAACACGGCCGCGAGCGGCACGACGAGAAAGAAGGCGAGAAACGCGAGCGCGATGCCGGTGAGCAGCCAGCGCACGGCGCGCGGCTCGCTGACGGGATCGAGCCGCTTCGCCGCGCGCGCACGCTCGGCGGACGACGGGTTCTTGAGCACGGCGGTCACCTCCTGCGTCATGGCCGGCCTCCTGCCGCGACCGCGGCGGTATCACCGGACGCGGACGCGGGCGCACTCGCGCCGCGGCTCGTACGGCGCTGCAGATACCACTGCAGCGTATTGATCAGCAGCAGCATCAGGAACGACACGACGAGCATGACGACCGCGAGCGCGGTCGCGCCCGCGTAGTCGTACTGTTCGAGCTTCGTGATGATCAGCAGCGACGTGATCTCCGACTTCATCGGCACGTTGCCGGCGATGAAGATCACCGACCCGTATTCGCCGAGCGCACGCGCGAACGCGAGCGCGAAACCGGTGAGCAGCGCGGGCAGCACGGCCGGCAGCACGACGCGCCGGAACGTGAGCCAGCGCGACGCGCCGAGGCACGCGGCCGCCTCCTCCTGCTCGCGCTCGAAATCCTCGAGCACCGGCTGCACGGTGCGCACGACGAACGGCAGGCCGATGAAGGTCAGCGCGACCAGCACGCCGAGCGGCGTGAACGCGACCTTGATGCCGAACGGCGCGAGATACTGGCCGACCCAGCCGTTCGCCGCGTAGACGGCCGCGAGCGAAATGCCGGCCACCGAGGTCGGCAGCGCGAACGGCAGATCGACGATCGCGTCGACGAGCCGCTTCAGCGGAAACGTGTAGCGCACGAGCACCCACGCGACGAGAAAGCCGAACACGGCGTTGATCAGCGCGCCGCCGAATGCGGCCGAGAACGTCAGCCGGTACGACGCGAGCACACGCGGCGACGTGACGGCGGCGACGAACTGGTCCCACGACAGCGTCGCGGTCTTCAGGAACGTGGCGGCGAGCGGAATCAGAACCACGAGGCTCAAATAGGCCACCGTGATGCCGAGCGTCACGCCGAAACCGGGCAGCGCGCTCGGCTTGCGAAAGGTGTACGTGGTCATCGGATGCTCTTGCTGGGTCGATGCTCATGGGCCCGACGCGAACGCCGGCGCGACAGGTCGCGCCGGCGGCGTCCGGGACGCGGCGCACTACGTGGCGCGCCGCTGTCGTTGTCGTGTTACTGCGGCTTGTAGATCGAGTCGAACACACCGCCGTCCGCGAAATGCGTCTTTTGCGCATTCGTCCAGCCGCCGAACGTGTCGTCGACCGTGTACAGCTTCAGCTTCGGGAACTGCTTGGTCAGCTCCGCCGGCACGCTCTTCGAGCGCGGCCGATAGTAGTTGCGCGCCGCGATTTCCTGGCCCTGCGGGCTGTACAGGAAGTTCAGGTACGCTTCGGCGAGCTTGCGCGTGCCCTTCTTGTCGACGACCTTGTCGACGACCGCGACCGGCGGTTCCGCCAGAATGCTCGCCGACGGTACGACGATCTCGAACTTGTCGGGCCCGAACTCCTTGATCGACAGGAACGCCTCGTTCTCCCACGCGATCAGCACGTCGCCGATCCCGCGCTGCACGAAGCTCGTCGTCGCGCCGCGCGCGCCCGAGTCGAGCACGCCCGCGTTCTTGTACAGCTTCGTGACGAATTCCTTCGCCGACTGCTCGCTGCCGCCCGGCTTGTGCAGCGCATACGCCCACGCGGCCAGGTAGTTCCAGCGCGCGCCGCCCGAGGTCTTCGGGTTCGGCGTGACGATCGACACGCCCGGCTTGGTCAGGTCGTCCCAGTCCTTGATGCCCTTCGGGTTGCCCTTGCGCACGAGGAACACGATCGTCGACGTGTATGGCGACGCGTTGTCGGGCAGGCGTTTCTGCCAGTCCTTGTTCACGAGCCCCTTGTTGGCGAGCGCGTCGATGTCATAGGCGAGCGCGAGCGTCACGACGTCGGCCTGCAGGCCGTCGAGCACCGAGCGCGCCTGCGCGCCCGAGCCGCCGTGCGACTGCTTGAAGTTGACCGTCTCGCCCGTCTTCGCCTTCCACTCTTTGCCGAATGCCTGGTTGAAGTCCTGGTACAGCTCGCGCGTCGGGTCGTACGACACGTTCAGGAATGTCGTATCGGCCTGCGCGTGCGTCGCGACGCCCAGCGCCGCCGCCGCGCCCAGCGCGAGTGTTGCAATCAAGCGGCCCGCCCCGCTCATCAGCCCCGTCGTGCGCTTCACCATCCTTGGTTCTCCAGTGTTGTCGGTATTGCGATGTCGGGCCAGTCTATCGAACGGGCTACATGATTAAAAATAATCCTTCTTCATTTTTTAATACTGAAAAGTGCTAACGCAATACAGACGGACGGTTGCGGCAGACGAACCGGCGCATGGACGTCGCAATCGGGCGTCGGAACCGGCGCGATCGCGTCGAACTTCACGTAACACTTGAAATTCTCAAAGTACTGTATAAAAATACAGCTCACTGTCTATCCATACAGTTGAACCATGACCAAACTCACCGCACGCCAGCAGCAAGTGTTCGACTTGATCCGCCGCGCGATCGAGCGCTCCGGTTTTCCGCCCACTCGCGCCGAGATTGCGGCCGAGCTGGGTTTCAGTTCGCCGAACGCGGCCGAGGAGCACCTGCGTGCGCTGGCGCGCAAGGGCGTGATCGAGCTGGCGGCGGGCGCGTCGCGCGGCATCCGGCTGCTCGGCGGCGACGACGCGCCGCACCAGTTCACGCTGCCGCATGCGGGGCTGATGCAGCTGTCGCTGCCGCTCGTCGGCCGTGTCGCGGCCGGCAGCCCGATCCTCGCGCAGGAGCACATCTCGCAGCACTTCGCGTGCGATCCCGCGCTGTTCTCGAGCAAGCCCGACTATCTGCTGAAGGTGCGCGGGCTGTCGATGCGCGACGCCGGCATTCTCGACGGCGATCTGCTCGCCGTGCAGAAGCGCACTGAGGCGAAGGACGGCCAGATCATCGTCGCGCGGCTCGGCGACGACGTCACGGTCAAGCGTCTGATGCGCCGGCCGGGCGGCATCGAGCTGATCGCCGAGAACCCGGATTACGAAAACATCTTCGTCAAGGCCGGCAGCGCGGATTTCGCGCTGGAAGGCATCGCCGTCGGGCTGATCCGCTCGGGCGAACTCTGACATTCCGTCTCGCTCAGGAGAACACCATGGAACGCCTTGCCCGCCTGCTGCCTTTCCGTCAATTCGGTCGCCTGCGTCATCTGCGCGGCCGCACGCCCTGCGCGCCGCTGTCCGCTGCGGCGCCCGCCGGCCATGAAGTCGCAGTCGAACGGCAGGCGTCGCTGCTGCCGTCGGCGCTCCCCGCATTCGCGCGCGTGTCGCTCAATGCCGGGCTCTATCACGCGGAGCCCGCGCGGCGCGCACCGGTGCGCGTCTATCACGGTCGTTCGCGGCTGATCATGGTCGGCACGATCGATGCCGTTTGCCGCATGATCGATCGCTGCATCGCGGAGGAACGTTCGGCCGCGCAAGGCGGTCTCTGATTGCGACACGGTTTCGCTCCGGAGGTATCGTGACGCGCTCGTCGAGCCGCGGATGGCGGCTCAAACCCTTGCTGATCGTCGTGCTGGCGATCGCCGTCATCGCGGCGATCGGCTATGCCTACGCGTCGCCGTACATCGCGCTCGGCCGCCTGAAGTCGGCGATCGATGCGCGCGATGCACAGGCCGTCAGCGAATACGTCGACTTTCCGTCGCTGCGGATCAGCCTGAAGCAGCAGGTTACCGAGGAATTGATGCGCCGGATCGACGCGGTGAAGAAGGACAACCCGTTCGCGGTGCTCGGCGCGCTAATCGGTTCCGCGTTGATCGGGCCGCTCGTCGATGCGTATGCGACGCCGGAAGGCGTGGCCGCCCTGATGAGCGGTTTCCCGCCGAAAGGTAATCCCGGCGAGCGTCCGCCCGACTGGCAGGCGCAGCAGGCCGGCGGCGCACCGGCCAGCGGCGCCGCGCCGTCCGCACCCGGCGCGGCCGTGCCGCCGGCCAGCGCACCGGCTCCGGGCAGCGCGGTCGCATCGGCGCCGCCGCCAGCAGCATCCGCTCCAGCGGCGCCGCCGGCGCAGCAGCAAACGCACGCCGGCTACCGCAACATCGACGAATTCGTCGTCACCTATCAGCGCACGGCCGACGGCACGCGTTATGCGGCGATCTTCCACCGCTTCGGACTGTTCTCGTGGAAGCTGTCGGCGATCGATCTGCACGCGTAGCGCGCGGCGGCGCGTCGGCGCGGCGGCGTTGGCGACGTCGCCGCGATCGGCGCCTCAAGCGCCGATCGCGATCATCACATCACTGGCCGCTCGCCGTCGCGGCTTCGCGCTCGCGTGCGATTTCGGCCTTCTGCTCTTCGGCCGACGAGCATGCAACCAGAATGCTGCAGTTCACGCGATCGAGCAGTTGCGTGTTGCCCGATCCCATCCACCATCTCGATAGTCCGCTGCGGCACCGGTGTCCGACGACGACGAGATCGACTTTCAGCTCGCCGGCGAGGTTCGCGATTTCGTCGATCGGATAACCGAACGCGAAATGGCCCTCGGCCTGCACGCCGCGCTCGCGCAGCCAGTTCACCCCTTCCTGCAGGATTTCACGTGCGGTTTCCTCGAAGCGGCCGCATGCGACGTCGGTCAGCAAGCCGGCACTTTGCGCGATACTCGAGCGCATGTCGACGACCGACAGCAGATGCGTTTCGGCCTTGAGGTCCAACGCGAGATTGGCACCGCATCGCAGCGCCTTGCGCCCCTCGAGCGTTCCGTCGTAGCACAGCAGAATCTTGTTGTAGCTAGCCATGAGACCTCCCTATCGCGACAACGAGCCCTACCCATTCATCATGGTGCGTCGCAATCCGGCGCGCAAGGGATGGAAAACGCTGACACGCCGCATGCGGCGCGTGCGCAATGATGCGGTGCACGATGATCACGGCCCTGCACGATGCCGGCGCATACGCGCTGAGCGAACGCAAGCGATGCACTAGAATGGCCCGTCGTGCCGCCGTTTCGCTGCACGCGAACGCGCATCGCCACGCCTGCTTCGATCATGCCCGATCTGACCGGCGTTGTCCCGCTCCGTTCGCGGCATCCGCGCGCACCGCTGCTCGCCGTCACAACCATAACGCTGCCATGTCCGTCGCACCCATCGATTTCCGGAACGTCGAAAAGCGCTATGGCGACAAGCTCGTCGTCAACGATCTGTCCTTCCACGTGCATGCCGGCGAGTGCTACGGGCTGCTCGGCCCGAACGGCGCAGGCAAGACCACGACGCTGAAGATGCTGCTCGGTCTCGCGTATCCCGACGCCGGCGCAATCTCGCTGTGCGGCGAACCGGTGCCATCGCGCGCGCGGCATGCACGGCGGCGCGTCGGTGTCGTGCCCCAGTTCGACAATCTCGATCCCGATTTCACGGTTCGCGAGAACCTGCTCGTGTTCAGCCGCTATTTCGGCATGTCGGCGCACGCGGCACGCGCACTCGTGCAGCCGCTGCTCGAATTCGCCAAACTGGAGAACAAGGCCGATGCGAAGGTCGGCGAGCTGTCCGGCGGCATGAAGCGGCGGCTCACGCTCGCACGCGCACTCGTCAACGATCCCGACGTACTGGTGCTCGACGAACCGACGACGGGCCTCGACCCGCAGGCGCGGCATCTGATGTGGGAACGGCTGCGCTCGCTGCTCGCGCGCGGCAAGACGATCCTGATCACGACGCACTTCATGGAAGAAGCCGAACGTCTGTGCGACCGGCTGTGCGTGATCGAGGAAGGCCGCAAGATTGCCGAGGGCGCGCCGCATGCGCTGATCGCGTCCGAGATCGGCTGCGACGTGATCGAGATCTACGGACCGGACCCGATCGCGCTGCGCGACGAAGTCGCGCCGCTCGCGCAGCGCACCGAAATCAGCGGCGAGACGCTGTTCTGCTACGTCAGCGATCCGGAACCGCTGTGCGCGCGGATCAAGGGCCGCGCCGGGTTGCGCTATCTGCATCGTCCGGCCAATCTGGAGGACGTGTTCCTGCGGCTGACCGGCCGCGACATGCAGGACTGACCGACATGGACGTACGCAACTATTCGGATTCCGCTGCGCCGCACGCGACGCCTGCGCGCGAATCGCGCTTCGCGCTCGCGATGCCGGCGAACGCGACCAACTGGATCGCGGTCTGGCGCCGTAACTATCTGGTCTGGCGCAAGCTTGCGCTCGCGTCGATGTTCGGCAATCTGGCCGACCCGATGATCTATCTGTTCGGGCTCGGGTTCGGGCTCGGCCTGATGCTGGGCCACGTCGACGGCGTGTCGTACATCGCGTTTCTCGCAGCCGGCACGGTCGGCTCGAGCGTGATGATGTCCGCGAGCTTCGAATCGATGTATTCGGGTTTTTCGCGGATGCACGTGCAGCGCACCTGGGAAGCGATCATGCACACGCCGCTCGCGCTCGGCGACGTCGTACTGGGCGAAATCGTCTGGGGTGCCAGCAAGGCGATGCTGTCGGGCGCCGCGATCATGCTCGTCGCGGGCCTGCTCGGTTATGCGCGGTTTCCGTCGATGCTCGCCGCACTGCCGGTGATCGCGCTCGCGGGGCTCGCGTTCGCGAGCGTCGCGATGGTCGTCACGGCGCTCGCGCCGTCGTACGACTTCTTCATGTTCTATCAGACGCTCGTGCTGACGCCGATGCTGCTGCTCTCGGGCGTTTTCTTCCCGATCACGCAGCTGCCGCAGTTCGCGCAGCATGCGGCGCAGGCGCTGCCGCTCGCCAATGCCGTCGAGCTGATCCGGCCGGCGATGCTCGGCCGGCCCGCGACGGACATCGGCCTGCACGTCGCGATCCTCGCCGCCTACGCGGTGGGCGGCTTCCTGCTGTGCGCGTGGCTGTTCCGGCGCCGGCTGATGCGCTGACGCACGGCGCGCGCAGCGCCGCCCCTGCGCCCGACGACGTCACTCGTCGTCGTCGCTCCACGGAATCTCGACGTCGGTCAGGAATGCGACGGTCGCGAGCGGGCCGCCTTCGTGGCGGCCGAGCTTGCCGTCCGCGCGATGCCATTCGACGCGGAACTGCGTGCCCGGATCGTCGGCGATCAGATAGACCGTGCGCAGCTCTTCCGGATCGGCATCGGCGACCGGCCCGTCGAACGACACGAGCATCTTCTGCGGCCATACGCCGTTGACCGGATCGTAGATGCGATCGCCCTGCGGAATGTCGATGCTCGCCTCGACGCCGATCGTCGCGGACGCCTCGACGATCATCGTGCCGAGCGCGTTCAGCACGGCCGTCGCACGCGCGGAATTGGCCTGGCGGATCGCGAGATCGCCGCGCGTCAGCGCCTTTTCGAGTCGAGGATGAATCTTCGGTTGGGTCATGCGTTTTCCTGTTTGCTTCTTGTAAAGGGCACCGCGCGGATCGGCGGCGGTGCCGGATGAATACGGCGCGCACACGGGCCACGCGCGCGGCCGATGTGCGTCAGCCTCAGAATCCGAACGCGACCGCGAGCAGCCCGCTCGCGATCCCGAACACGACGACGAGGCTCGCGACGATCGCCAGCATGTATGGCTTGAACGACCGTGCGAGCATCGCGAGCGACGGCACGCTGATCGGCGGCAGCGTCATCAGCAGCGCCGCGGCGGGCCCGACGCCCATGCCGAGCGACAGCATCGCCTGAATGATCGGCACTTCGCCGGCCGTCGGAATCACGAACAGCGCACCGGCCACCGCGAACGCGACGATCCAGCCGAGATGATTGCCGATGTCCGGCCCGATGTGCGGAAACAGCCACGCGCGTGCGGCGCCGAGCAGCAGCACGAGCACGACGTACTCGGGCACGAGCCGCACCGCCATCCGCACGAGCAGCTTGATCCAGCGCACGAACGCGTTGCCGGCCGCGGCCTGCTCGGCCGCCAGCGCCGCGAGCTGCGCGTCGTCGATGCTGCGATCCTCCGGCCGCGCGATGCGGTTCAGCAGATAGCCGATGCCGAACACCATCGCGATGCCCAGCACGAGCCGCAGCGCGCTCCAGTGCCAGCCGAGCACGAAGCCCATGAACACCAGCGCGGCCGGGTTCAGCACGGTATTGCCGAGCCAGAACGCGACGGCGCCGCCCGGCGACGCGTGGCGCGCGCGCAAGCCCGCGACGACCGGCGCCGCGCAGCACGTGCACATCATGCCCGGCAGCGACAGCAAGCCGCCGGCTGCGACGCTGCCGAAGCCCGTGCGGCCGAGCACGCGCGCGACCCAGTGCGCGGGCAGCAGCGCCTGCACGGCCGAGCCGAGCAGCAGGCCGAGCACCATCGCCTGCCAGATCGCCTTGCCGTACGCCCACGCGTAGTCGAGCGCAGCCTTCAGCGACGGCTCGGGCGCCGACGCGGCCGTGCCCATCAGGATCGACTGGCCGATCGAATGATGTTCGGCGGCGACGAACGCCTTGTTGTAGTACGGAAACCATTTGACGTAGAACAGCCCTGCGACCGCGATCAGCAGGAAGGTCATCCAGCCGAGCGCCGGAACGGGTTGCGTGCGTGTGGTCGTCATCGTGAGGTGGTCGGATGGTCATGAGCAGTAATCGGCGCCGCGGCGGCGGCCGACACGTAGGCCGGCGACGCGGGCAAGCCCGCCTGCGCGAGCTGCTCGAGCAGCGTGCGCGCCTGGTCCGGCACGTCGGCCGCGTTCGGGCGGAACGCGAACGTCAGCGCGCGGTTCGGCTTGCCGTACGACGCGCGATACGTGCGCGCGTACGCGGGATCGTAATGCCGGTCGATCAGCGTGCCGAACAGTTCCGCGCGCCGGTCGGCGTCGAGCAGCGCGTGCCAGCGCGCCACCTCTTCGCGGCTGTGCAGCCCGATCAGCCGGTCGAGCTGCGCGCCGAACGCGGCGCGATCGTCGAAGAGGTGGCCGTAATCGTCGAGCAGGAACGCGATGCGCTCGTCGCGCGCGGCTTCGACCTGCACCCACGGCCCCGCGTGAAACGCGTCGAGCAGCGCGACCGGCAGCTGCACGAGCCCGATCTTGCGGCTTTCCGATTCGACGAACACCGGCCATGCCGGATCGTAGCGTCGCAGCGTTTCGACAAGCCCCGAATCGAACGCCTTCTGCGACGGCTGCGGCACGCCCGGCAGCGCACCGAGCAGCGAGCCGCGGTGGCACGCGAGCGCTTCGAGATCGAGCGTCTGCGCGCCCGCGCCGCGCAGCGCGTTCAGCAGCCGCGTTTTTCCGCAGCCGGTGTGGCCGACGAGCGCGATGTAGCGAAAGCGCGTCGGCAGCGTGTCGAGCGTCGCGCAGACCGAACGGCGGTACGCCTTGTAGCCGCCGTCGAGCTGACGCGCCTGCCAGCCGATCAGGTTGAACCAGGTCGTCATCGAGCCCGAGCGCTTGCCGCCGCGCCAGCAGTAGATCAGCGGGCGCCAGTTGCGCGGACGATCGGCGAACGTCGTGTCCAGATGGCGCGCGATGTTGCGCGCGACGATCGCCGCGCCCACGCGCGTCGCCTCGTACGGCGACACCTGCCGATACATCGTGCCGACGAGCACGCGCTCCTCGTTGCTGAGCACGGGCGCGTTCAGCGCGCCGGGGATATGGTCCTCGGCGAATTCGAGCGGCGTGCGCACGTCGATGATCTCGTCGAACTCGGCGGCGCGATCGAGGGTGACAATCAGGTTCTTCAATTTGGCGTCGAAACGGGTCGGTGCGGCTCGGCGAGCCGCACGGGCGCAGGAAGGCGGACCTGCAATTATCTCACGCGCGGGCGCCGCGAGCCGCGCGCCGCGTTCGGCGGCACCGACGCGGCCTTCATCGCGTCGATCAGATGATCGCGAAACGCGCGCACCGACGCCGGCAGATCGCGCCCCGCCATCGTCTGTACCTGGATGCTGCGTTCACGCAACTGCGGGTTCGTGACCGGCACGACGACGAAACCGTCGGCGTCGCAGCGGTCGCGCACCGACAGCAGACCGGAGAACATCACCGCGCCCGTACGCTGCGCGTAGCGGTACATCGCGGCCGTGTTGTTGCTCGTGAGCTCCGGCTCGAGCATCAGGCCGTCGAGCGCGCATGCGATATCGATCAGCTGGCGCACGGTCGTGCCGGCTTCGGGCAGCACGTGCGGATGACGCGCGACGTCGGCGAGCGATACGGCCTCGCGCGCCGCGAGCGGATGATCGCGGCGCAGCAGCGCGAAGATCGGCGCGCGCTCCGTATGCTCGACGCGCACGCCCTTTTCCGGCGCGAGGCTGAAGGTCAGCGCGATGTCGGCGTCGCCGTCGCGCACGCGCCGCGTCGCATCGGCCGGCGATACGACCCACACCGAAAAATCGACGCCCGGATGGCGCGCCTTGAACGCTGCCAGCGCGCCGGGCAGGAAATCGATCGCGAACCCTTCCGAGCAGGCGATCTTCAACAGGCTGCCGTGCAGCGCGTCGAGCCCGCCGATCTCCTTCATCACGTGTTCGGCTTCGAGCAGGCTGCGCTGCGCGAAACCGAGCAGCCGCTCGCCCGCCTCCGACAGTGCCATGCCGCGCGGCCGCCGCTCGAACAGCGGCGCGCCGAGCTCGCTTTCGAGCTTTGCGATCTGCCGGCTGATCGCCGACACGGCGACATGCAGCCGCGCCGACGCGTCGCTGAGCGAGCCCGTACGCGCGACTTCGACGAAATACCGCAGTGCCAGGCCATGCAGAAAAGCCGCCATCGTTCTGTCTCCGTGCCGCGAGCGGCTGTCCTGCTTTGCCTTTTCGGCAAAGAAAGCTTCGAAATTCGATCATTGTGACAAAAAAAACGGCTTTCTAGAATCGATCGCACTTCATGCCGACGGCGCGGCCCGCGCACCGTTCGGCACCTTGCCGAGGAGACACGTCTTGACCCGTACCGCTGCCGTTCAGCATGCGCTGAACCAGTTCGAATCCGGCGCGCTGTTCGCGACGCTGAGCCGCCGCGTCGGCCTGCGCACCGAAAGCCAGGAACGCGGCGCCGATGCCGCGCTGCGCGCGTATCTGACCGACGAGATCGCGCCCGAAGCCGCGCGCCTCGGCTTTTCGACACGCATCGTCGACAACCCGGTCGACGGCGGCGGCCCGTTTCTGCTGGCGTCGCGCCACGAGGACGACGCGTTGCCGACCGTGCTGATCTACGGCCACGGCGACGTCGTGCGCGGCTACGACGCGCAATGGCGCGCGCCGCTGTCGCCGTGGAGGCTGCACGCCGACGGCGACCGCTGGTACGGACGCGGCACTGCCGACAACAAGGGGCAGCACACGATCAACCTCGCGGCGCTCGCGAGCGTGCTGCACGCGCGCGGCGGCCGTCTCGGCTTCAACGCGAAACTGCTGATCGAGATGGGCGAGGAAACCGGCTCGCCGGGCCTCGACGCGCTGTGCCGCCGCGAGCGCGACGCACTGGCGGCCGACGTGCTGATCGCATCGGACGGCCCGCGCGTTACCGCCGAACGTCCGACGGTGTTCCTCGGCTCGCGCGGCGCGGTGAACTTCCGGCTCGGCCTGCGGGCGCGCGACGGCGCCCATCACTCCGGCAACTGGGGCGGGCTGCTGCGCAATCCCGCGATCGTGCTCGCGCATGCGCTCGCCAGTCTCGTCGATGCACGCGGGGCGATCCGCGTCGCGGGGCTGCGCCCGCCGCCGATTCCAGCCGCCGTGCGCGACGCGCTCGCCGATCTGTCGGTGGGCGGCGGCCCCGGCGACCCGGCGCTCGACGCCGGCTGGGGCGAGCCGGGGCTGTCGGCGCCCGAACGCGTATTCGGCTGGAACACGCTCGAGATCCTCGCGTTCAAGGCCGGCAACCCCGAGCATCCGGTCAACGCGATTCCGCCGGCCGCGTATGCGCACTGCCAGCTGCGCTTCGTGGTCGGTACCGACTGGCAGGCGCTGCATGCGCATCTGCGCGCACATCTCGATGCGCATGGCTTTGCGGACGTCGACATCGAGGTCGAGCGCGGTGCGCCCGCCACGCGCCTGTCGCCCGACGATCCGTGGGTGCAGTGGGCCGTCGCGTCGCTCGCGCGCACGACCGGCAAGAAGCCGGCGATCCTGCCGAATCTCGGCGGCACGCTGCCGAACGAGGTGTTCGCCGACACGCTCGGCTTGCCGACGCTCTGGGTGCCGCACTCGTATCCCGCGTGCTCGCAGCATGCGCCCGACGAGCATCTGCTCGCGAGCGTCGCGCGCGAGGGGCTGCAGATGATGGCCGGCCTCTTCTGGGATCTCGGCGACGACGCGCCGCATCCGCGCCGCACGGCGTCGGCGTCGGCGTCGGCCGCGGCCGGCATCGCTGCGTAACGCGTGCTGCATCCTTCCACGGAGCCCCATCCACGATGAATACGACCACGCTGACCACGCAGGACGCCGCACGCCCCAACGCGGCGCAGATCCGGCGCATCATTTTCGCGGCGTCGATCGGCAACGCGCTCGAATGGTTCGACCTGATCGTCTACGGCTTTTTCGCGGTGACGATCGCGAAGCTGTTCTTCCCCGCGACGAGCGAAGCGACGTCGCTGCTGCTCACGCTCGGCACGTTCGGGCTGTCCTATCTGATCCGCCCGATCGGCGGCTTCGTGCTCGGCGCGTATGCGGATCGCGCGGGCCGCAAGGCGTCGCTGCTGCTGTCGATCGCGATGATGATGGGCGGCACGCTGCTGATCGCCGCGATGCCGACCTACGCGTCGATCGGCATTCTCGCGCCGCTCGGAATCATGCTGTCGCGGCTGATGCAGGGCTTTTCCGCCGGCGGCGAGTTCGCTAGCTCGACCGCGTTTCTCGTCGAGCATGCGCCGCAGCGGCGCGGCTTCATGTCGAGCTGGCAATTCGCGAGCCAGGGTCTCGCCACGCTGCTCGCGTCGGGGTTCGGCGCCCTGCTGACGTCTACGCTGACGCCCGCGCAGCTCGAAAGCTGGGGCTGGCGCGTGCCGTTCCTGTTCGGCCTTGCCATCGGCCCGGTCGGACTCTACATCCGCCGCTACGTCGACGAGGGCGTCGAGTTCCGCACGCAGGCGCGCGCCGAAGCGCCGGTGCGCGAACTGTTCACGCACTACAAGATGCGATTGCTGCTCGCGATCGGCGCACTCGTGATCTCGACCGCGATCAATTACATGGTGCTGTACATGCCGACGTACGCAATCAAGCAGCTCGGACTGCCGGCGTCGACCGGATTCGCGGCGACGCTCGCGACCGGCTTCGTGCTGACGCTCGTCACGCCGCTCGTCGGGCACCTGTCCGATCGCACCGGACGGATCCGCGTGATGACGACCGCGGCGCTGCTGATGCTGGTGACCGTCTGGCCGACGTTCGCATGGCTCACGCGGCACGCGTCGTTCGCGACGATGCTGGCGGCGCTGATCTGGATCGGCGCGCTGAAGGCCATGTATTGCGGTGCGCTGCCCGCGCTGATGGCGGAACTGTTTCCCGCGCAGACGCGCGCGACGGGCCTGGCCGTCAGCTACAACACGGGCGTCACGCTGTTCGGCGGCTTCGCGCCGTTCGTCATCACCTGGCTGATCAGCGCGACCGGCAACCGGCTGTCGCCTGCGCTGTATCTGATCGGATGCGCGATCCTCAGTCTCGTCGCGCTGTTCGTCGCACGCACGCGGCTGCGGATGCAATAGTGGAAACGGCAGCGCGATGCGCTGCCGATCGAGCGGCGGCCCGCGCCGGCATCGCGCCGCGCGGGCCGCACGTCGTTTACGGCGCCGGGTTCGGCTGCTGCTCGTGCAGCGCGTCGATCTCCGCGAGAATCTCGTCGGACAGCTTCACGTCGATGCTGCCGATGTTCTCCTTCAGCTGGTCGAGCGACGTCGCGCCGATCAGGTTGCTGCGCACGAACGGACGGCTGTTCACGAACGCGAGCGCGAGCTGCGCGGGCGACAGGCCGTGCCGCTTCGCGAGCGCCACGTAGCGCGACGTCGCCGCGACGGCCTGCGGCTTGCTGTAGCGCTGGAAGCGTTCGAACAGCGTGATGCGTGCGCCGGCCGGACGCGCGCCGTTCTCGTACTTGCCGGACAGCCAGCCGAACGCGAGCGGCGAATACGCGAGCAAGCCGACGCCCTCGCGGTGCGTGAATTCCGACAAGCCGTTCTCGAACGTGCGGTTCAGCAGGCTATACGGATTCTGGATGCTCGCGATGCGCGGCAGCCCGAGCTTCTCGGCCGCGCGCAGGAACTGCGCGACGCCCCACGGCGTTTCGTTCGACACGCCGATCGCGCGCACCTTGCCGGCCTTCACGAATTCGGCGAGTACCGCGAGCGTTTCTTCGATCGGCACCGTATACGCGTCGTCGATCCACGGATATGCGGAGCGGCCGAACGTCGTCGTGCTGCGATCGGGCCAATGCAGCTGATAGAGGTCGACGTAGTCGGTTTGCAGCCGCTTCAGGCTGCCGTCGAGCGCCTCGGTCAGGTTCTTGCGGTCGAACTGGTTGCCCTCGCCGCGAATATGCCGCGGGTTGTGCGGTTGCCGTGCCGGCCCTGCGATCTTCGTCGCGAGCACGATCCGGTCGCGCTGCGCGCGATGCTGCGCGAGCCACGTGCCGATGTACTGTTCGGTGCGCCCCTGCGTATCGGGCTTCGGCGGCACCGGATACATCTCCGCGGCGTCGATCAGCGTGACGCCATGGTCGAGCGCGTAATCGATCTGCTCGTGCGCATCGCGCTCCGAATTCTGCTCGCCCCACGTCATCGTGCCGAGACCGATCAGGCTCACCTCGATGCCCGAATCGCCGAGTGTGCGGTATTCCATGCTGTTCCTGTCGCGTCGGTGGAAAGCAGGAACGCTATCACATTGAAACGAACGCTTCAGACGCGCGCCGCGGCAGCTTACATTGCGCCTTCGATGGCCACGCGACGCTTACTGCGGCCGCTGGATGAAACACGTCGCGGACGCATGCGCGACGATCTTGTCGTCGGGCGTCTTCAGCGTGCCTTCGGCGACGCCGAGCGAGCGCGACAGATGAATCACGCGCCCTTCCGCGATCAGATCGACGTTGCGCGGCACCGGCCGCAGCATCTTCACGTGGAGATCGATCGTCCCGTAACCGACGCCCGCCTCGAGCATCGAATGCACCGCGCAACCGGTGACCGAATCGAGCACCGTCGCGGCAAAGCCGCCATGCACGCCGCCGAGCGGGTTCAGATGCCGATCGTCCGCACGCGCCGACATCCGGATGTAGCCCAGTTCCACCTCGAGCGGCCGCATCGGCATCGTTTCGGAAATCGACGCGAGCGGCGCGTCGCCCGCCGCCGCGGCGCGCAACAGTTCGATTCCGGACAGGGAAAGCGGATTCATCGGGCGTCTCCTGATTGAGCGCGCGTCGTCGCGCGTGTAAGTTCCAAATTGGAACTGATTATTCACACGCACATCGGCGATGTCAATCGGTGCGGTGTGCAGTGCGCTCGAACGCGCACTCTATAATCGCCCGCTGTTTCGCTGAACTGCGCAGGAGATACGACGATGAAATGGGAAGACATCGGCACGCTGAACTGTTCCGTCGCGCGCACGCTCGCCGTGCTCGGCGATCGCTGGACGATGCTGATCCTGCGCAACGCGTTTCTCGGCTGTCGTCGCTTCGATGCATTCCAGGCGCAGCTCGGCCTCACGCGACACGTGCTTGCCGATCGGCTGACACGGCTCGTCGACGAAGGCGTGCTCGCCAAACGCGCGTATCAGGAGCGGCCGCCGCGCTTCGAATATCGGCTGACCGAAAAAGGCCGCGACCTCTACCCGGCGCTGCTCGCACTGCTCGCCTGGGGCGACCGCTGGAAGGACGACGGCCACGGGCCGCCATTGCAGTTGCGCCATCGTCGGTGTGGGCAGCTGATGCATGCGGTTGCCGTCTGTTCGGCATGCGGCGAGCCGCTCGATCCGCGCGACGTCACGCCGGAGCCCGGGCCGGGATGGGGCGCGCCCGAGTCGGTCGAGATGCGCGACGCGTGACGTTGTGCGTTTCGTTGACGAAGCATTGCATGCGGCGCGTCGCGTCGTCAGAGCGCGCGCTCGTCGGGACGCTCGCGATTCGTTGACGAAGCATCGCGCGGCGCGCTCCATCATCACATCGCACGTTCGCTGGGACGCACGCGATTCGTGTCGTGATTCGTGGTTCGTTCGTGGTTCGTCCGTCATTTGCTCGCCGCGTGACGTAACGCGACGTACATCGCAATGCCGACCGCCGCGTCGAAACATCGGCGTGCAACGTCGGCGCGCGCCGATGCTGCCGGCATACGGCGCCGCGCTGACAGCCGCGTGCCTCCGTGGTCACCGTATCGCGCCCGTGAGCGCGTATGCGTGCCATCGCGCCCGCGCGCAATGCCCGTCGGGCAATTTCAAACGTGGCCGTCGCGACGCGTCTGCGT
This sequence comes from Burkholderia multivorans ATCC BAA-247, assembly GCF_000959525.1. Lineage (NCBI taxonomy): Bacteria > Pseudomonadati > Pseudomonadota > Betaproteobacteria > Burkholderiales > Burkholderiaceae > Burkholderia > Burkholderia multivorans. The sequence continues at coordinate 1,793,098 of NZ_CP009832.1, read as the reverse complement.
TACACTCACGGCCCGCTGTCTCGAAATTGTCCGCTGTCGCCGATGTTGTCGCGCAATCGCCTCGCCGCTACCTGTCTCGCTGCCTCCCTGCTCGTCACGCCTTACGCCGCCTTCGGCAAGACGCACAACGAATCGCTGCTGCAGCAGGCGATCGACTTCGTGTCGCGACTGCTGCCGACGCCGACGCACGAAGCACCCGCCACGCAGGTCGTCGAATCGGCGTTCTCGCCGGACGGCGGCGCCGAAGCGCTCGTGCTGAAGGCGATCGGCGCAGCGCGCAGCTCGATCCGCGTCGCCGCGTATTCGTTCACCTCGCCTGCGGTGACGCGCGCACTGCTCGACGCGAAACGGCGCGGCGTGAATGTCGCGGTCGTCGTCGACGACAAGGGCAATCGCGCGAAGAACAGCAAGCAGGCGCTGAACCTGCTCGTCAATGCGGGCATCCCGACGCGCACGATCGACACGTATGCGATTCACCACGACAAGTACCTCGTGATCGACGCCGAACACGTCGAGACGGGCTCGTTCAATTACAGCGCGTCGGCAGCGAGCCGCAATTCGGAGAACGTCGTCGTGGTGTGGAACAACCCGCAGCTTGCGTCGCGCTATCTCACGCACTGGCAAAGCCGCTTCGATCAGGGCACGCCGTACCGCTCCACCTACTGAACCTCACGCACGGCCTGTTCGTCGCTCGGCGATCCGGCTCTCGCGTCATGGAAACGGCCATGTCGTCGATGATCGGCGAATGCGCGACCACCGACAATTCGGCCGAACGGCCGATGCAGTTCGTGCGCGTGCGTGCCGGCGCTCAGCGCGCGGCCAGCCGCGCGGTCGGTGCGTCGCCGCGGCTGCCGAGCACGCAATCGTGCGCGTGCGCATCGCTGGCCGGCCGCGCCGCGGCGACCGCGCCGTTGCCCGGCAGCGCGCTTCGCAGGCATGCGGTGCTGGTCGTCACGGCGCCCTGCACCATGGGATAGAGAAGGAACAGCGCAAACGCGAGATAACCGGCGTAAACGAAACGGATCATAAGGGTGGCAATTGAACGAATGGTCTCGTCCTGTTTACGGCACGGCATCGCGCGGCTTGAGGCGGCGCGATCGTATCGACTTGTGGCGGGCACGCGCACGACGCCGGTTCGGCGAGTCGCACGCGTGCCGCACGGCGACCCTGCATCGTCCGCCGTGCCGCGACGCTCGCCGCGCGATGCCTTAACTACCGCACGGCGGCGCGTTCTTCATCGCTTCCTCGATCTGCTCCGGCGTCAGATCGCGCTGATGCGTCGCGATCGACCAGCGATGCCCGCACGGATCCTCGACCTGGCCGTAGCGGTCGCCCCAGAACATGTCGGTGGCCGGCATCGTCAGCGTCGCGCCGGCGGCAACGGCCTGCGCGATTGCCGCATCGACGTCCGGCACGTAGAGATGCAGGCAGACCGCCGTTCCCTTCAGCGCCTTCGGCCCGAGCGCTTGATGCTCGGGCATTTCATCCATCAGCATCAGCTTCGAATCGCCGATCGCCAGACACGCGTGCGCGAGCCTGCCGTCCGGCGCGGCCAGACGAGTCACTTCGGTCGCGTTGAATGCACGCTTGTAGAACTCGATCGCATCGGCGGCGTTCGCGCAGATCAGATGCGGCGTCAGCGTGCGCATCCCTTCGGGGATCGGTTTGACGGATGTGGACATGGGTGTCGCTCCTTCAATCGGTTGTCGTATCGGATAACGGGGCGCGCGATGCGCATGCCTCCGATGCCACGACGAACGAGCGATCCGCGGATCGACATGTCGTCAGAAATTTCTTTGCGGATGGCCGGCTCACTGTTTCTGCGGCCGCGGCAGGCGGCCGACGTGTGACGGCATCGCGACGATCGAACGGCCGCGTGCGATCGATCGTTATCGCGTGAAAACCCCGCGGAAGCGGACGCGCGTTGCGCCGCCCCACGCTACTGACAGACCTTGACCGTACCGTTCGACGTGCACTGGCTGATGGACCAGTGGCTCTGTGCGGCGAGGCGCGGTGCCGAGCCGATGCCGCGGATCCGGGCTGCGGGCGCCGAAGCCGGCACCGCGGTCGACGCGGTTTCCGGCGACGGCGTCATGGCAGGCGGCTCGGACGCGCTTTGGCACGCTGCGAGCAGCGCACACGACGCGGCGACGAGCGAGGCAATGAAGTGTCGGGACATGATTTCCTGAGGTTTGCCGGATCCGGTTGGCGTCGACCGGCAGAACGTCGGTCGCGCGTGCGACGGCCCGGTACGGGCCGGCCCTCAGCCGATACTGCGCGCACCGGCGGCGATGCGCAAGTGCGCGCGGTGCGCGCCGCTCAGATTTGTGGCAGATCGCGCAGCGTACGCGCTTCGCTCGTCGCGTCGACGTCGAGCTCGATGCCTTCCGACGCGTCGCGATAGCGCACGCGCTTCAGCCGCGGCCCGATCACGGCGTCGCCTGCATCGGCGAAGATCGCATGAACGTCGTCGCCGGCGGCGATCGCCCGTGCGACGTCGGCGACCGGCGCCTCGGCCGGTGCAGCCGCCCACGAGCGGTCGGCTGCATTCACGGCCGCCCAGCGCACGTGCGTGACGCGCGCACTGAGCGGATCGATTCGAACACCATTGACCGCGAACATCGACATCGGAATCTCCTTCGCTGGTGGTGGCGACACGCGCGGCGGCCGCCGTCGCGGCAGGCGCCGCCCGGGTTCGCACCGACCTGCCCGGCCGACGCGGCTTTCGATGATACATTCGAACGCTTTGCAACCGTCAACACGACCCCTGACCGGAGAGATCCATGACCGACACCTGGGGAACCTTCCCTGCCCGGATGGGCGATCACCAAGCGTTCATCGGCTTCAACGAGAGTTTTGCCGAGATTGCGGAAGACGATCCGCGCACGGCGCTGCTCAGCGTGCGCGTCGACATCGCGCGGCCGACGCCTGACGGGCTGCCGGCCGCCGACGAGCTTGCCGAGCTCGCGAAGGTCGACGACCTGCTCGACGCGGCCGTGCTTGCGAAAGGCGGCGTGATGATCGGCCACATCACCGTCGACGGCCATCGCGACCTGCTGTTCTACGTGCCGTTCGACGAGGAGGCGGCGGCAGCCGTCGTCGACGATGCGGCCGAGCGCACGACGTACGAGCTTCAGTACGCGTATCAGGACGATCCGGACAAGGAAACGTACTGGCGAACGCTCTACCCGACCGACGACGATCGCCGGATCATGCTCGACATGCAGGTGCTCGATGCGCTGCGGCGCAACGGCGACGCGAGCGACGTGCGCCGGCGCGTGCTGCATTGGGCGAACTTCCGCGAACCGGACGATGCGCACCACTTCGCCGACTGGGCCGAAGCGAAAGGCTACGAGATCGACTCGGTCGCGCCCGACGAAGACGGCAACAGCGTCGTGCGATTCATGCACGACGGCACGATGGCGCTCGCCGACATCACGGGACATACGGTTGCGATCGATCGCGAGGTGCGTTCGCTGGGCGGCCGGTACGGCGGCTGGGAGACGAATGTCGAGGACGCGCGCTGACGCGAGTGCCGCGCGGGCCGCGCCGCGGTGGCGGCGCAAAAAGTATCCCGGCAGCGCAATCGTACGCTGCCGGGACCAAGACATCGCCGGCCGCAACCGGCGATGGGCCTGAGCGAGGCTCAGGCACGAGGAAAGCAATTCATGCGGACGGCGCGACGCGAGACCGCGCGACGACGCAGCAGCCGGGCTGACGCAGTCCGGTTTGCCGGCGCGAGCTTCGGGCGCCGGATGGGTAAAAAGCCCCGCTCCTACGCGAGCGAGCGGGGAAAAGGTTGACCGGGCCGGGGTAGAACGGTCAACCACGCGGATTGTCGGGCGCGGGCGCCAGGCGGTCTGTGCGGCAAATGACGCATTGCTGATGCCAATGCAGCAATCGGGCGAACTGTGTGCAGGTTGTGCAGTCGCGGGCGACGCCCATATGTTCGCGCGATGAGGTGTCGCATGATCTCGCGGCGTCGCGCATGCCGGTTGCGTGCGGCGGCTTATTCGAAAATCGATATTCGCGGGCGTCTTTAAATCGACTGCTTGTTTGAATGCCGGAAATTGCGCATCGGGAGCCTATCCGAACTTTTGTGTGTGAGGCATAAACTGATGGCCAAGGAGCCACGTTATGCCACGCAAACGCAAGGAAGAAGTGCCGGTAGAACCGGGCAAGGGCTTGAACCTGGACCCGGAACTCATCAAGCAACTGGTGCCCGGAACGCTGGATCGGGCTTCGATCAACGAGCAATTCGCGGCCCTGAAGAAGGCGATATTCGAGCGCGCGCTGGGCGGCGAACTGACCCACCACCTGGGCTACGAGAAGGGCGAAGCCAAGCCGGTAGGCCGCACGAACCATCGCAACGGCACCAGCCGCAAGCGCATCGCAACCGACAATGACCTGCTCGACGTCGAGATTCCGCGCGACCGCGAAGGCACGTTCGATCCGGTGCTGATCGCCAAGGGCGAGCGACGCTTCACAGGCTTCGACGACAAGATCATCGCGATGTATGCCCGCGGCATGAGCGTGCGGGAGATTCAGGGCTTCCTGCTGGAGATGTATGGCATCGAGGTGTCGCCGGACTTCATCAGCACGGTGACTGATGCCGTGATCGACGAAGTGCGCGAATGGCAGCAGCGACCGCTCGAGCCGATGTACCCGGTCGTGTTCTTCGATGCCTTGCGAGTCAAGATCCGCGACGAAGGCGTGGTGCGCAACAAGGCGATCTACCTGGCGCTGGGCGTGCGCCGCGACGGCACGCGTGACGTGCTCGGCCTTTGGATCGAGCAGACCGAGGGCGCCAAGTTCTGGCTGCGGGTGGTGAACGACCTGAAGCTGCGCGGCGTGCAGGACATTCTGATCGCCGTGGTCGACGGCCTGAAGGGCTTCCCTGAAGCGATCAACACGGTGTTCCCGGAAACGACGGTCCAGACCTGCATCGTGCATCTGATCCGGAACTCGCTGGACTTTGCCAGCTGGAAAGACAGGAAATCGGTCGCAGCGGCGCTCAAGGAGGTCTATCGGGCACCGTCGGCCGAAGCGGCCGCCGTGGCGCTGGACGCGTTCGATACGAGCCCGTGGGGTACGAAATACCCTCCGATTGCCGCGCTCTGGCGCCGGGCCTGGGATCAGGTGATTCCGTTCTACGCCTTCGCGCCTGACATCCGGAAAATTGTATATACGACCAACGCGATCGAGTCGCTGCATATGCAGCTTCGAAAGATCATCAAGGCGCGCGGCCACTTCCCGTCGGACGAGGCCGCGCTCAAACTGATCTGGCTGGCGCTGCGCAACGTCGTGGCCAAGTGGACCGGCTCTCGGCACGATTGGAAGAGCGCGATGACCCAGTTCGCGCTGCTTTACCCGGAACGATTCAACATTGGAATCTGAATCTCAACCCGCCTCACACACGGAATTCCGGATACCTCCCGCATCGGCGCGGGCATTCGTCTCGGTACGAGTGCGCGTCATTGCATTGCGCCGATCGATTCGCCGTTTGGACGTCGTCATTTTTTTGTTGCTGCGTTATCCCGATCGCTTTGCGATCGTGCGGCACTGCTACACTCGCCATCAGACCGATCGAGACCGCCCGCACTATTCACCAAAACGATGCCACTGACTCGTACCACCTATCGCGGCGAAGAGGTCTGGATCGTTCCGCTCCCCGGACACGCGCCCTATGCGTCCACGCACCTGAAGCGCGTGTTCGCGTCCGACGATTCGCGGCATCGCGTCGTGATCGTCGATCCGGCCAGGCTGCTTGCGTGCGCCGACCGCGACACCACGGATTACGTGCTGCCCGCGGTCGCGTATTGGCCGCCCGGCAAAGCGGCCGGTATTCGCGCGTTCCTCGATCCGGTCAGTCCGCGCATTCCCGATATGCCGTTCGTCACGTTTCGCGAGACGAGAACGCGGACGCTGTTCGGTCTTCCCGGTCTGGCGAAAGTCGGTGTCGTGTCGTTCCGCAATGGGCAGCATCGCGCGCGTTATCTCGCACATGCAGGCGCGACGGCCCTGCCCGTCGAAGTGCACGAGACGGAGGCCGATTTGCTGATGCGTTATTGCGGCGTGCAGTGACGTCGGGAAAGGCTCGCGCGATTCGAGTTCGAGCGGCATTCGAAAACGCGAAAAAAAATCCCGACGACATCCGGGATATCGTCGGGATCGAACGGCCCTTGAAAAAAACAGGCGCGAGGAAAGTGCGGTCATCTTACATGGATGAAAGCATGTGAGTCAGCCGTGAAATTCGCCTAATCGCTGTTCGATTCCGCCAATGTTGATTGATGTCAAAGGATCGGGGAGACGGCGGGTGGGATTTGGCGAAGGCCGATATGGGGTGGTGGCGGTATGCGTAGCAGCCGACGTTGGGTAGTGGGATCGCGGCGCCTGAATGTACCGGTCTGCATACCATGCGCTCGGTGCGTAATGATGGGAGCGATTTTTGAGAGCCGCATAAGACGAATCACAGCCCGCGGAGCGAGCGTGGGCCGTTTCGATCAAAGTCGCAGCGGCAGTTCAGATTCTTGGCGGTGACGGTGTGTCGGCGTTCGGATCATTCGGTCGGCGCAAAACCGACTTGGGCGAGATTCCCAATTTGGGAACGCCAAAAACAAAAACGGCACTGAGAAATCTCAGTGCCGTTTCCAACAACTTGATACTGCTCGGAATTCTTTGGGGTGGCTGATGGGACTCGAACCCACGACAACAGGAATCACAATCCTGGACTCTACCAACTGAGCTACAGCCACCACTGATACTGCTTTGTTCTCCGCTGCGTCGTTTGCTGTTCAGCAGCGAAGAAGCAAGATTATACGAACTCTTTTGAATCTTGCAAAGCCTTTTTTTCAAAAATTTCTTCGACGTCGTTCAGATGCGCGCGTGCCTCGTCGAACACGGCCAGATCGCCGCGCCCGAGCTTCTTGTTGTCCGATAGCACGCGACGCCAGCCGCGCGCACCCGGCACGCCGCGATACAGGCCGAGCGCATGCCGTACGATCGCGCCGAGGTACGTGCCGCGCTTCAGTTCCGCCGCGCAGTATTCGATCAGCCGCGCCTCGGCCTCTTCGCGCGTCGGCGCGGCGTCGGTCGATCCGTAGAAGCGTGCATCCACGTCGGCGAGCACGTACGGGTTGTGATACGCCTCGCGGCCCAGCATCACGCCGTCGACGTGCTCGAGATGCTGCGCCACCTCGTCGAGCGTCTTGATCCCGCCGTTGATCACGATCTCGAGCGACGGGAAATCGTGCTTCAACCGATACGCATAGTCGTACTTGAGCGGCGGAATCTCGCGATTCTCCTTCGGCGACAAGCCCTTCAGGATCGCATTGCGCGCATGCACGATGAACGTCGAGCACCCTGCTTCCGCCACCGTGCCGACGAAGTCGCGCACGAACGCGTAATCCTCGACCGCATCGACGCCGATCCGGTGCTTGACCGTCACGGGCACCGCCACCGCATCGCGCATCGCCTTCACACAGTCGGCGACGAGCTGCGGCTCATTCATCAGGCACGCGCCGAATGCGCCGCGCTGCACGCGTTCGGACGGGCAGCCGCAGTTCAGGTTGATTTCGTCGTAGCCCCACTGCTCGCCGAGCTTGGCCGCACGCGCAAGATCGTCGGGCTCGCTGCCGCCGAGCTGCAGCGCAACCGGCGACTCGTTCGGCGTGAACGCGAGATGCCGCGCGACGTCGCCGAACAGCAGCGCGCCCGTCGTGATCATCTCCGTATACAGCCACGTGTTGCGCGTCAGCGTGCGATGGAACGAGCGGCAATGACGATCGGTCCAGTCGAGCATGGGCGCGACGGAAACGCGGCGGGGAGGAAGCGAAGACGAAGCGGACATGGAATCGGGGCAACAGGCGGCGCGGGAACAACCGGGCATTTTACCGCAACCGGCGCACGCCTTGCCGGCGCCGCTAACGCGCGCTCGCGTCGCCGAGTTCCGCGTCGACCGCGCGCCGCGCTTCGTCGAGCACGCGTTCGATCACGCGCCGCTCGGTCAGCAGAATCCCGTCGACCTTGACGAGCCGCCAGTCGATGCGCACCTCGCCGCGCTCCAGCACGCGATAGTGGACATGCTCGCCGTCCCACACCTGCTCGGTCTTCACCTCGATCTCGAAGCCGCGATAAGGCTCGCTGTAGTCGCCGAGATCGCTGCCTGTCGGTTCCATCGCACGCTCCGTCGTGCACGGCGCGACGCCGCCGGCGCGGCCCGCGCCGTCAGGTCAGTCGTATTTGTCGGACAAAACGGATTTGCCGTCGGCGGTCAGGTCGACGCGGCCCGCCGCGGCCTGATAGATCAGCCCCTCGTTCAGCAACGCGTAGACGACGTCGTCGAACGCAGCGGGCACCGGCCGGCTTTCGCCGAACCGGTCGATCCACTTCAGCGCCTCGATGGCTTCGGGAGAAAGAATGGGCGTCATGCGCGGCCTCCGGCATCGATGTCGCTCCATCCTAGCACTTCGCCCGGACGTCGAACACCGGCCGATCGGCCGACGAAACGCACGCCTCGAGTGCACCGCACGGCGCCAGGCGGCATCGCCGCCCGACGCGTGCCGCCGCTCACAGCCGCGCGATCGATACCTCGGTCGATTTCACGAGCGCGACGACTTCGGCGCCCACCTTCAGTTCGAGTTCGTCGACCGAACGCGTCGTGATGACGGACGTGACGATGCCGAACGGCGTCTCCACGTCGACCTCGGACACGACGGGGCCGCGAATGATCTCCTTCACCTTGCCTTTGAACTGGTTGCGCACGTTGATTGCAGTAATGCTCATCGGGTTGATCGCTCCGAAAAAAAGTCGGGAAACGGGCGCCGGTGCCGCCCGCGGATTAAACGGCCCAGCGGATCCGTGCGACGGATCGCCCGCCGCTCGCGTGGACGTTCGCGTCGCCGTCGCGCACCTCCTCCGTGCGCCCGCCGAGCACGCGCTGCAGCACGCGGTCCTCGAGCGCGGCGAACGCCGCCGACGCCCGCGCGCGCGGCCGCTCGAGCGGCACGGGCTGGTCGAGCGCGACACGCCCCTGCTCGATCAGCAGGATGCGGTCGCCGAGGGCGACGGCTTCCTGCACGTCGTGCGTGACGAGCAGCGCGGTGAACCGATGCTCGCGCCACAGCCGCTCGATCAGGGCATGCATCTCGATGCGCGTCAGCGCGTCGAGCGCGCCGAGCGGCTCGTCCAGCAGCAGCAACTCCGGACGATGCACGAGCGCACGCGCAAGCGCGACGCGCTGACGCTGGCCACCCGACAGCTGCGCGGGCCAGTCGTCCGCGCGCTCGAGCAGGCCGACTTCGGCGAGCACCGCACGCGCGTCGTCGCGCGCGCGGCGGCCGAGGCCGAGCATCACGTTCTGCAGCACGGTCTTCCACGGCAGCAGCCGCGCGTCCTGATACATGATTCGCGTATCGAGCGCGCCGCCGGCGGCACCGCGCGTCGCGAGCGTGCCGTCGCTCGGCTGCTCGAGGCCGGCGACGAGCCGCAGCAGCGTCGATTTCCCGCAGCCGCTGCGCCCGACGATCGCGACGAAGCTGCCGCGCGCGATCCGCAGATCGACGTCGTCGAGCACCGTGCGCGTGCCGAAACGCTTGCTGACGCCGCTCAGCGTCACGGCATCGTCGGACGCCGCATCGCCCGCGCGGCGCCGCGCAAGCGGCACAACGGCTGCACCGCCGTCGCGCTCCACGATCGCCGCGTCGCGCGCTGCGTCGTCCGCCACGCGCGTCTGCGCGAGTTCGGCTTCGAGATCGGCGCCGGCCAGCGGCCCGTAGACGGCCGCCGAAGTGGTCGCATTCATGCCTTCGCTCCTGATTGATAGGCGGGGTGCCAGCGCAGCGTCACGCGCTCGAGCCATTTCGCCAGCACGTCGGCCAGCTTGCCGAGCACCGCGTACAGCAGGATGCCCACCACCACGACGTCGGTTTGCAGGAATTCGCGTGCGTTCATCGTCATGTAGCCGATGCCCGACTGCGCGGAGATCGTTTCCGCGACGATCAGCATCACCCACATCAGCCCGAGCGCAAAACGCACGCCGACGAGGATCGACGGCAGCGCGCCCGGCAAAATCACGTGCCGGTAGAGCGCGAAGCCGCGCACGCCGTAGCTCTTCGCCATCTCGATCAGGCTTGCGTCGACCGAGCGGATGCCGTGATACGTATTGATGTAGACGGGAAAGAACACGCCCAGCGCGACGAGGAACAGCTTCGCCTTCTCGTCGATCCCGAACCACAGGATCACGAGCGGAATCATCGCGAGCGCCGGAATATTGCGGATCATCTGGATCGTCGAGTCGAGCGCGACCTCCGCGGCCTTCGACAGTCCGGTCGCCAGCCCGAGCGCAAGGCCGACGCCGCCGCCGACCGCAAAGCCGAGCAGCGCACGCCATGTGCTGACCTTGACGTTCGCCCACATCTCGCCCGATGTCACGAGCGACCACGCGGCCCGCACGACCGCGACGGGCTCCGGCAGCACGCGCGTGGACAGCCAGCCCGTGCGCGTACCGATCTCCCACGCGACCAGCAGCGCGAGCGGCACGAGCCACGGCGCGATACCGCGCCACGCACGGGCGGCGGCGCCGCCGGTCGTCGACGTTGTCGTCGTCATTGCAGCCTCCCTTCGCTCAGCTCTGGCTCGTCTTCGGCAGATAGCTGTTGCCGACGATCTCGCCGAACGGCCCCGACAGCGGTCCGGTCGGACGCTGCGCCTGCTTGCCCTTGATCAGCGGGAACACGAGTTCCGCGAAACGGTACGACTCTTCGAGATGCGGATAGCCGGACAGGATGAACGTATCGATCCCGAGCGCCGCGTATTCGCGCATGCGCTCCGCGACCTGCTCCGGATTGCCGACGAGCGCCGTGCCCGCCCCGCCGCGCACGAGGCCGACACCGGCCCACAGGTTCGGATACACCTCGAGCGTCTCGCGCCCGCCGCGCTTGCCGCCGTGCAGCGCGGCCATCCGGCGCTGCCCTTCGGAGTCCATGTTCGCGAAGGCCTGCTGCGCGCGGGCGATCGTGTCGTCGTCGAGACGGCTGATCAGCCGGTCGGCGTCGCGCCACGCTTCGTCCTCGGTTTCGCGCACGATCACGTGCAGACGAATGCCGAACTTGATCTCGCGCCCGCGCGCCTGCGCTCGCGCGCGGATATCGGCGATCTTCTTCGCGACGGCCTCGGGCGGTTCGCCCCAGGTCAGATAGGTGTCGATGTGGTCGGCCGCGATCGCATGCGCGGCCGGCGACGAACCGCCGAACCACAGCGGCGGATGCGGACGCTGCACCGGCGGATACAGCGCCTTGCCGCCCTTCGAGCGCAGATGCTTGCCGATATAGTCGAAGCCGTCGTTGTCGTGCGATGCGGCGAGCAGCCCGCGCCAGATGTGCAGGAAGTCGTCGGTGATCTCGTAGCGCGTATCGTGATCGGCGAACAGCCCGTCGCCTTCGAGCTCGGCCGCATCGCCGCCCGTCACGACGTTGATCAGCAGACGGCCGCCGGACAGCCGGTCGAACGTCGCGGCCATCCGCGCGGACAGCCCCGGCGACGCAATGCCGGGCCGCACGGCGACCAGGAACTTCAGCCGCCGCGTTGCCGGAATCAGGCTCGACGCGACGACCCACGCGTCCTCGCACGAGCGACCGGTCGGCAGCAGCACGCCTTCGTAGCCAAGCGTGTCGGCCGCGACGGCAACCTGCCGGAAGTAGTCGTAGTCCGCGGCGCGTGCGCCTTCGGCCGTGCCGAGGTAGCGGCTGTCGCCGTGCGTGGGAATAAACCAGAACACATTCATCTGCTGCTCCTGCGTGACTGTCCTTGCCAGAATTGAGATAAAACGTCGCCCTGCTCGCGGCGCGCGTCGGCGCCGCATGCATGGTGTGCGTTCGAATCGGGATGGTTCGCCGGTCGGGCCGTGCGGCGGGCGAATGCGCGGATGCACGGCGGCTTCTGGGAAATCAGTCTAGGGACCGAGGCGCGGCTTTGGAACGATTTTTTTGAGCTTAGGTTTTCCGCTTTCGTGATTAGCGCGACGCTGCAGCGAATATGCGCCGGCCCGGCCCTATAATGACGCCCTGTCCGAACAACCGCGCGCATCCGGCTTCGCCGCACGCGCATGCAGCACACACTACCGACCGATGCAGAAAGTCATCCTGCCCTTCCTCTCCGGCTTCCTGGCCGCCCTGTTCTTCCGCGAAGCGACGCTGGCGCTGCTGCATACGGCCGATCTGATCGCCGCGGCCGGCTTCTCGACGCAGCCGTTCGCGCCGCTCGGTATTCCTGAATTTGTCGCCAACGCGCTGATCAGCGCGTGCATCGCGATCCCGATGGCGTGGCTGCTGCGCGTGTCGCCGGAGCGCGAGGCGCCGTGGATCGGCGCGCTGCTGTTCGGCGGAATCGTGCTGACCGCCGCGCGCGTGTTCGCGATCGATCCGCTGCGCGGCCTCTGGCCGTCCGGCAACATGATGCCGGTGCTCGCGGCCGGCTTCGCGGCCAATGCGATCTGGGGCTTCGGCGCGCTCGTGTTCATGCGCGCGTTCATGTCGGACGACGCCGGCGAAGACTGATCGGCCAAGCACGGCCGCGCGCGTTCGAGCGCCCGTCGGCCGCCAGTCGCCAAACGACATACCGCGCGTTCGAGCGCCCGCCAACGAAAAGGCCGCCTGCATCGACAGGCGGCCTTTTCATTTCGATACGCCGCTTCGCGCGGCACCGCGCATTCAGTCCTTCAGATGACGCAGCGGATGCGTGTCGGGCGTCCACGGGCTGTCGAACATCGCGAGCACGTCCGCGCGATCGACGTCGGCGATCGACTTGAACCGCCATGCCGGCTGGTGATCCTTGTCGACGATCAGTGCACGCACGCCCTCGATCACGTCGCCGCGCGCGAACGTCGAGCGCGTGAGATCGAGATCGCGTCGCAGGCATTCGGCCATCGTCGCGCCGCGCGCGCGGTCGACGACTTCGAGCGACACGGCCATCGACAGCGGCGACAGCTCGCTGCGCATCGCATGCGTCGCCTTCTCGACCCAGCCGTCGACGGCCGCGCAGTCCTGCTCCGCCTCGAGCGACGCGACGATCGCGCCGATGTCGGGCTGCGCGAAATGCCGATCGATGCCGGCGCGCGCATCGGCGAGCGCCGAGGTATCCGGCGTCGGTACGACCTTGTGCGCGGCCGCCGCATCGGCGACGCACGCGACCGCCTGCGCCCCGTCGTCGAAGCGCGTGCCCTTCAGCGCGTCGATCAGCGCCGGCAACGCGGCGTCGGGCACGTAGACGTCGGCAAGCTGCGCGGCCAACGCGCCGGCCGCGTCGAGCGTCGCGCCCGTCACCGCGAGGTAGCGGCCGATCATGCCCGGCGTACGGGCCAGGAACCAGCTCATCCCGACGTCCGGGAACAGTCCGATGCGGGTTTCGGGCATCGCCATCTTCGTCGAATCGGTGACGACGCGCAGGCCGCCCGTATGCCGCGCGGCCTGCGAGATCCCCATCCCGCCGCCCATCACGACGCCGTGCATCAGCGCGATGTACGGCTTCGGATAGGTGAAGATCGCGTGGTTGAGCGTGTATTCCTCGATGAAGAACGTGTCGACCGCGTCGCGGTCGCCGCGCTGCCATGCTTCATGGAAGAACCGTACGTCGCCGCCCGCGCAGAACGCGCGCGGATGCGGGCTGTGCACGACGACCGCGACGACGTCCGGATCGTCGCGCCACGCATCGAGCGCCTGCTGCATCGTGCGGATCATCGCGACGGACAGCGCGTTCAGCGCCTTCGGCCGGTTCAGTTCGAGAAAGCCGATGCGGTTCGCAACATACGCACGCACGTCGGGCTGGGCGGATTCGGGAGAAACGGAAGCGGTGTCGGTCATGAGCGTCTATCTATCGGGCAATCGTGCGCACGTTCAGTGCGCCTGCATCTTCGAGAACAGGTTCAGCACCACGACGCCCGAGATGATCAGGCCGAGGCCGATCACCGCCGGCAGGTCGGGCACCTGACGGTACAGCAGCATCGCGACGAGCGTGATCAGCACGATGCCCGCGCCCGACCACACCGCATAGATGATGCCGACCGGCATCGTGCGCAATGTCAGCGACAGGCAGTAGAACGCGACGCCGTAACCGGCGACGACGAGCGCAGACGGCCAGAAGCGCGTGAAGCCGTCCGCCGCGCGCAGCGCCGACGTGCCGATCACTTCCGCGACGATCGCGATCGCGAGCCAGGCGTATCCGGGCAGCTGCATCGTTCAGCTCCTCGCGAGCGCCAGCACGCCGTAGTCCTGACCGAGCTCCGCGCACAGCGTTTCGACGACGAATTCATGATCGAGCCGTTGCGGCAGTCCCGACACCGTGACCGAGCCAATCACGCCGGCACCCGCGACGGTCAGCGGAAACGCGCCCCCGTGCGGCGCGTATTCGGCGAGCGGCAGGCCGTGCTTGTCGGCGAGCGTCGTGCCGGCCTGCTGCATGCGCAGCCCGATCGCATAAGAACTGCGGCGGAAATGCGCGACGACGTTGCGCTTGCGGCGCACCCAGTCGGCGTTGTCCGGCGTGGCGCCGGGCAGCGCCGAGAAGAACAGCGGGTGCCCGAACGTGACGATGTCGATCGCGACCGCGTGCCCGCGCGACGCGGCGAGCGCATGCATGCGGTTGCCGAGCGCCCACGCGCGCGCCGGATCGAAGTGGGGAAACACGAGCGCCTGTTCCTGCGCGCCGATCGATTGCAGATCGTGAGCGATGTCCATGAATCCGTCGATGCTGTAATGAGAATCGCAACGGCGCCGCGGCGATCGCGGGCTCCGCTGCCGGAGTGACGACACAAACCGCTCGATTCTAGCGCACGCGTCGCGCGTCCCGACCCCGGCCGCCTTTCGAACGCGATTCTCACAAAGTGCTTGCGCGCGCTCGGGTTACTCCTTATAATTCAATCTTTCGACGGACGCGGGGTGGAGCAGTCTGGCAGCTCGTCGGGCTCATAACCCGAAGGTCGTAGGTTCAAATCCTACCCCCGCAACCAAGCGTCCCGATTTCCGCAGAAAGCCCGGCCCAGCGCCGGGCTTTT
This sequence comes from Burkholderia multivorans ATCC BAA-247, assembly GCF_000959525.1. NCBI lineage: Bacteria > Pseudomonadati > Pseudomonadota > Betaproteobacteria > Burkholderiales > Burkholderiaceae > Burkholderia > Burkholderia multivorans. The sequence goes on along the minus strand of NZ_CP009832.1, from coordinate 1,778,052 downwards.
TGTTTTCCGTGCGGTTTCGGTCCGTCGCGCGCGCACCGCCGCGCGCCCGATGCGCGCGTTCGAGAATGCGCCGCCCCGGTGATACACTCGCAATCACCTCGTCCCTTCCATTCGACATGAAATTCTGCTCCGTCTGCGGCCACGAAGTCATCGCGCGCATCCCTCAGGGCGACAACCGCGAGCGCTTCGTCTGCGATCACTGCGGCACGATCCATTATCAGAATCCGCGCAACGTCGTCGGCACGGTGCCGGTATGGGGCGAACAGGTGCTGCTGTGCCGCCGTGCGATCGAACCGCGCTACGGATTCTGGACGCTGCCCGCGGGCTTCATGGAGATGGGCGAAACGACCGCCGAGGCGGCCGCGCGCGAAACGCTCGAGGAAGCCGGCGCGCGCGTCGAGGTGCAGAACCTGTTCACGCTGCTGAACGTGCCGCACGTGCACCAGGTGCATCTGTTCTATCTGGCGCGGCTCGTCGATCCGGAATTCGAGGCCGGCGAGGAAAGCCTCGAGGTCAAGCTGTTCGACGAAGCCGACATCCCGTGGGACGAGATCGCGTTCCCGACGGTCAGCCAGACGCTGCGCTTCTTCTTCGCCGATCGCGCGACCGGCGACTACGGCGTACACACCGGCGACATCTTCCGCTCGCTGCGCAACGGCTGAATCGGCCCATGGTTCCCTGGCTCGGCCCGGACGATCCGTTTCCGCCCGTCGAACGCGCGCTCGGACCTGCGACCGGCGCGCCGGGCCTGCTTGCCGCGAGCGCCGATCTGCTGCCGTCGCGGCTCATCGACGCGTATCTGCGCGGCATTTTCCCGTGGTATTCGGACGGCCAGCCCGTGCTGTGGTGGAGCCCCGACCCGCGGATGATCCTCGTGCCGGACGAGTTCAAGGTATCGCCGTCGCTGAAGAAGACGCTCAAGCGCGTGCTGCGCGATCCCGCATGGGAAGTGCGCGTCGATCACGACTTCCGCGGCGTGATGCGTGCGTGCGCGCAGGCGCCGCGCCGCGGGCAGCGCGGCACGTGGATCACGGCCGAGATCATCGACGCGTACACGTCGCTTTATCGCTCCGGCAATGCGCACAGCATCGAGACCTGGCACGACGGACGGCGCGTCGGCGGGCTGTACGGCGTCGCGTTCGGGCAGATGTTCTTCGGCGAGTCGATGTATGCGGACGTCACCGACGCCTCGAAGATCGCGCTGGCCGCGCTCGTCGCCCACCTTCGCGAGCACGGGCTGGAGATGATAGACTGCCAGCAGAATACGTCGCATCTAGCGTCGCTCGGCGGCCGCGAGATCGCACGCAAGGCCTTTGTCGCTCACGTGCGCCGCGCGGTGGCCGAACCGCCGATTCCGTGGCAGTTCGACAAGCGCGTGCTCGCCGCGCTGACGGGCCGCACCGAGCCGGCGGCCCCTTCCGGGATCGAGCGCTAGCGCGGCACTCCATCCCTGCATCGAGAGCTGCCCATGACTCACCCGACTGAGCTGCCGCTTTCACCGCTTTCGGCGCTGCAATTCTATGCAACGGCGCCCTATCCGTGCAGCTATCTGGACGGCCGTATCGCGCGCTCGCAAGTCGCGACGCCGAGCCATCTGATCAACTCCGACATCTACACCGAGCTCGTGAAGGCCGGCTTTCGCCGCTCGGGCGTGTTCACCTATCGGCCGTACTGCGACGGCTGCCGCGCCTGCGTGCCGGTTCGCGTGCCGGTCGCCGCGTTCGCGCCGTCGCGCACGCAGCGCCGGATGTGGAAGCGGCATCGCGCGCTCGTCGCGACCGTATCGCCGCTGCACTACGACGAAGATCACTACGCGCTCTACATGCGCTATCAGTCGGCGCGCCACGCGGGCGGCGGCATGGACCGCGACAGCCGCGACCAGTACGAGCAGTTCCTGCTGCAAAGCCGGATCAATTCGCGCCTCGTCGAATTCCGCGATCCCGATGCGCCGGACGGCGAGCCCGGCAAGCTGCGGATGGTGAGCATGATCGACATCCTCGGCGACGGGCTCTCGTCGGTCTACACGTTCTTCGAGCCCGACGATCCGCACACGAGCTACGGCACGTACAACATCCTCTGGCAGATCGAACAGGCCAAGAGCCTCGGCCTGCCGTACGTCTATCTCGGCTACTGGATCCGCGAAAGCCCGAAGATGGCGTACAAGGCCAACTTCCATCCGCTCGAAGGACTCATCGACGGCCGCTGGAAGGTGCTCGACCCGGCGCGCGTCGATCTGCCGCCCGTCGACGCCGCACTCGCGCGCGCGCCGCTGCCCGGCGGTCACACCGGCTCGGTGTGAGCGGTACGCGGCGCCGCCGCTTGCGCACGGGACAGCGCGCAAAGATCGCGGCGCGCGAGCACGCCGGACCAAAGCCCGCCTCTGCCGCACAACTCCCGGTAAAATAGCGGGTTGTCATTCATTCCGGCTGTCCGCCCAATTCCCGTGTTCAGTTCCCTCTATCCGCTGGCCCGCGCATCCCTGTTCAAGATGGATGCGGAAGACGCTCACCACCTCACGCTGCGCGCGCTCGGCGCCGCCGGCCGCACGGGCCTCGCCTGCGCGCTGTCGGCGCGCGTGCCCGACGCGCCGCGTACGGTGATGGGCCTCACGTTCCGCAACCCGGTCGGCCTGGCGGCCGGTCTCGACAAGGACGGCGCGGCCATCGACGGCCTCGCGGCACTCGGTTTCGGCTTCATCGAGGTCGGCACGGTCACGCCGCGCGCGCAGCCCGGCAATCCGCGCCCGCGGATGTTCCGCCTGCCGCAGGCCGAGGCGCTGATCAACCGGATGGGCTTCAACAACCACGGCGTCGACCAGTTCGTGAAGAACGTGCAGGCCGCGCGCTATCGCGGCATCCTCGGCCTGAACATCGGCAAGAATGCCGACACGCCGATCGAGCGCGCCGCCGACGACTATCTGTACTGCCTCGAGCGCGTCTACCCGTTCGCGAGCTACGTGACGATCAACATTTCGTCGCCGAACACGAAGAACCTGCGCCAGCTGCAGGGCGCGGGCGAACTCGACGCGCTGCTCGCTGCACTGAAGGACAAGCAGCAGCGTCTGGCCGACCTGCACGGCAAGCTCGTGCCGCTCGCGCTGAAGATCGCGCCCGATCTCGACGACGAACAGGTCAAGGCGATCGCCGATACGCTGCTGCGCCACAAGATCGAAGCGGTGATCGCGACCAACACGACGTTGTCGCGCGCCGCCGTGCAAGGCCTGCCGCACGCGGACGAAGCGGGCGGGCTGTCGGGCCGCCCGGTGTTCGATGCGTCGAACGAGGTGATCCGCAAACTGCACGCGGAAGTCGGCAGCGCGGTGCCGATCATCGGCGTCGGCGGCATTTTCTCGGGCGATGACGCGCGCGCGAAGCTCGCGGCCGGCGCATCGCTCGTCCAGCTCTATACCGGCTTCATCTATCGCGGCCCTGCGCTCGTGGCCGAATGCGTGAAGGCGATCGCGCGCGAGCGTGCCGCGTAATATAGGCATAAACAAACGATATTTTGACGTCGATTGTATTTTTGCTATGATCGACGCCATTGTCAGATCATGAGCCCCGCCGGGGCAAGGAAGCTCACACGATGAAATTTGCGCTGCTGAAGAAGCTGCTGGTTGCCGGTCTGATCGGCACGTCGTTCGCCGCCGCGACCGCGCATGCGGCCGACCTCCTCGACCAGGTCAAACAACGCGGCACGCTGCGGATCGGCCTCGAGGGCACGTTCCCGCCGTTCAACTCCAAGAATCCGCAAGGCGAGCTCGTCGGCTTCGACGTCGACATCGCGAAGGCCGTCGCCGCGAAGCTCGGCGTGAAGCCGGAATTCGTGACGACCGAATGGAGCGGCATCATCGCCGGCCTGCAGGCCGGCAAGTTCGACGTGATCGTCAACCAGGTCGGCATCACCGACAAGCGCAAGGAAACGCTCGACTTCTCGCCGGCTTATACGTATTCGTCCGCGCAGCTGATCCAGCGCAAGGACGACACGCGCCAGTTCAAGTCGCTCGAAGACCTGAAGGGCAAGAAGCTCGGCGTCGCGCTCGGCACGAACTACATGGACATGGCGAAGTCGGTGCCGGGCATCGACGTGAAGACGTATCCGGGCGCGCCCGAGTATCTGCGCGACCTCGCGGCCGGCCGTCTCGACGCGGCACTCAACGACCGCCTGATGCTCGCGTACCTGACGAAGAATTCGCAGCTGCCGCTGCGCCCGGGCGCGAACGTCGGCTCGGCGAATCCGTCGGGCATTCCGTTCAAGAAGGGCAACCCGAAGTTCCAGAAGGCGATCGACGACGCGATGACGCAGCTCGAAGCCGACGGCACGTTCACGAAGATCTCGGACAAGTGGTTCGGCATCGACGTGACGAAGCCGCTGAAGTAAGCGCCCTCCGGCCTCCACGCGCCGCCTGACGGCGGACCGACAAGGGCGGCATCTGCAACGATGCCGCCCTTTGTTTTATTCGTCCGGTTTATGATTGCGCTTTCGCGCACGCATCCGTTCCGTACTCCATGTCGACCACGTCCCTGCTCGTCCAATCGCTGCCGGTGCTCGCCCAGGGCGCCGTTCTGACCGTCAAGTCGCCGTGCTGTCGATGGTGTTCGGCCTGCTCGGCGCCGTCGTCCTGGCGATGATGGGCATCCGGCAAGGCGAACCGCTGGAAGGCTTCGAGCGCATCTGGGTCAATGCGCTGGCGTGGCTCGCGCGCGCCTACGTCAGCCTGATGCGCGGCACGCCGCTGCTCGTGCAAATCTTCGTGATCTACTACGGCCTGCCGAGCCTCGGCATCTCGCTCGATCCGACGCCGGCCGGCGTGATCGCGCTGTCCGCGAACGTCGCCGCGTACATGTCCGAAAGCATGCGCGGCGCAATCAACGGGATTGCGCGCGGCCAGTGGCTCGCCGCGTACAGTCTCGGGCTGTCGTGGGGGCAGACGCTGCGCTACGTGATCGGACCGCAGGCCCTGCGCATCGCGGTGCCGAGCCTGTCGAACAGCCTGATCAGCCTGATCAAGGACACCTCGCTCGTGTCCGTCATCACCGTGACCGAGCTGCTGCGCAGCGCGCAGGAAATGATCGCCGCGACCTATCAGCCGCTGCCGCTCTATCTCGCGGCCGCGGCCATCTACTGGGTGCTATGCCAGATCCTCGAGTGGGTGCAGCGCTGGTACGAGAAGCGCCTGTCGCTGCCGGCACGGCACTGACCGCGGCCGCGCGGCACGCGCTGCGCCGCGCGCCGCACCGTCACTCGTCCGGATAACGGACACCGAGCGCGGCGCGTGCCGCGTCGGTCATCGCGATCATCTGCCGCGAATGCGCATGCGTGACGATCGGGCTTTCGATCTCGCCGGCACGCAGCAATTCGCAGAAGTGCCCGGTTTCATAGTTGAGCCCGCCGCCTTCGAACGGCGCATCGAGTTCGACCGTGCGGCCGTCTGCATAGCGAATCGTCGCGCGCGCCGGATTCCACCATTTCTCGTGGATCGTCACGTGGCCGCCGGCCGCCGCGATCAGCGCATCGCCGCGCCCCATCACGTCGAGCCCGCAGAACAGCTGCGCGATGCCGCCGTTCGCGTGGCGGCTGTTCAGGCTTGCGAACACGTCGACGCCGGTCGGGCCGAGACGGCCGAGCGTCTGCACGTCGACGGGTGCCCCGAGCCAGTCGACGGCCAGAAAGGCTTCGTAGATCCCGATATCGAGCAGCGCGCCGCCCGCACGATCGAGCCGGTACACCGAATGCTCGGCCGGCACCGTCGACGATGCGCACCCTGCCCGCACGAGCCGGATCTCGCCGATCGGATCGGCGTTCAGATGTGCGCGCAACCGGCGGTAGAGCGGAAAGAACGGCGGCTTCATCGCTTCCATGAACAGCCGCCCGGCGGCGTGTGCGGCGCGCAGCACGGCATCGAGCTGCACCGCGTTCAGCGTCGCGGGCTTTTCGCAGAGCACGGCCTTGCCGGCCGCGAGCGCGGCGAGCGCGTACTGCGCGTGGCTGTCATGTAGCGTCGCGATGTAGACGGCATCGATGTCGGACGCGAGCAGCGCGTCGACGCTGGCCGCGGGCGTACCGCCGCAGGCCGCGCAGAACGCGGCGGCCGCGTCCGCGCGGCGTGCCCATACGCCGGCAAGCGCGGCGCCCGGTACGTGCGCGAGGCTTTGGGCGAAGCGGCGCGCGATGCCGCCCGCGCCGATGATGCCGAAGCGCACCGGGCGCTGGTCGAGGTCGTTCATCCGGATTTTCCGTGTCGGTCGTGGAGCAACGGCCGGCACGACGCCGGCAGGCCGTCATGATAAACGGCGGGCCGGCATCCGGATCGGCAACGCGCTCACGCGCGCACGGGCACTTCGACCGAGAAGTCGCGCGAGATCTCGTCCGCGCTGAAATCGATGAGCGCGAGCGCGGCGGCTTCCGCCTCGCGCGGATCGCGCCGCTCGATCGCGTCGACGACGCGCGCATGCGCCTGCACCGCGACCTCATGCGCGCCTTCCTTCTGCACGACGCGCGGATTGACGAGCCGCACCGCGCCGCGCACGATCGCCGCCATCTGCTGGAAGAACTGGTTGCCGCTCGCCTGCACGATCCGCGTATGCAGCAGTTCGTCCGCCGTGTCGTAGCCGGGATCGCCGGGCTCCAGCACCTTGAACGCTTCGAACGCCTCACGGATGCCGGCGATGTCGGTCGCGGTCGCACGCACGGCCGCCTGCGCGGTGGCGCGCGGCTCGATCAGCATGCGGAACTCGATGACGTCGCGCATGAACTGCGGATCGGGTTTCGCCCGGAACCGCCAGCTGACGACGTCTTCGTCGATCATGCGCCAGTCGCGCATCGGACGCACGCGCGTGCCGACTTTCGGACGCACGTCGAGCATGTCGCGCGCCAGCAACATCGACAATGCTTCACGCATCACCGTGCGGCTCACGTCGAACTCTTTCGATAGCACGTCCTGCGGCGGCAGGATGCCGCCATACTTGTCCTCGACGATACCCGTGACAAGTCCATCCATCACTTTGGCGACCAGTGACCGGTCTTTGCCCTGCTCCATGACACCTCCCCGTGCGTCGATTTGCGAAAACCTGCTCCGCAGTTCCGCCGGCCCTGGTTACGACTGTTCTTATGATCTATAAGTTGATGAGTTCGACGCCATTCCGCTATCTGGTAAACACCTGACAGGGTTATCCCTCTTTTTGACGCGGAGATTTATACGGCCTCAAAAAAAGCCCGGGAAGCGCGCTGCGCCTGCCGGGCCATGATTTTTTCAAGATTTAAACATGCAATCCATTACGGCTATGTGCGCGTTCTGACCGATTGCACGCCGACGTTTTTCAATGCGCCGGATAAACGATCGTCTCGACGCCGTGTTCGGTGCCGAGCAGGCACAGATTCGCGCCGCGCGCGGCGAACAGCCCGACCGTCACGACGCCCGGCCACGCATTGACCTGCGCCTCGAAACCGCGCGGATCGGCGATCTGCAGCCCCTTCACGTCGAGGATCTCGTTGCCGTTATCGGTGATGTACGGCGCGCCGTCCTTCGTCACGCGCAGCACCGGCACGCCGCCGAGCGCCGTCACGCGCCGGCCGATCGCGGTGCGCGCCATCGGCACGACTTCGATCGGCAGCGGGAACGCGCCGAGTACCGGCACACGCTTGCTCGCGTCGGCGATGCAGACGAAGGTGTCGGCGACCGACGCGACGATCTTCTCGCGCGTCAGCGCACCGCCGCCGCCCTTGATCATCGCGCCGCTCGCGTCGATCTCGTCGGCGCCGTCGACGTACACCTGCAGCGACTCCACTTCGTTCAGGTCGAACACCGCGATGCCGTGCGACTTCAGGCGCTCGGTCGTCGCGACGGAGCTCGATACGGCGCCGCGATAGCGCGATTTGACGGCCGCGAGCGCGTCGATGAAGCAGTTCGCCGTCGAGCCGGTGCCGACGCCGATCACCGCGCCCTCCGGCACGTTGTGGATCACGTAATCGGCGGCGGCCTGGCCGACCAGGCGTTTGAGTTCGTCTTGAGTCATGGGATGGATGATGCTGCAGGATTGCGGAAAAACCGCCAGTTTACCGGACTCGCGCAAGCGGCCGCCCGTTTTCGGCGCGCCGGTCGCTCACTGCGGATCGACGTCGGACCGCGCGCCATCCATCGGCGGCTGGCCCGGGAAATACTTGTCGAGCAGCGCCTGCGCGATCGCGTCCGTCTCGGCATCTGCATCGCCCGCATAGTCGGACGGCCGAAAGTGCATCTGGAACGCCGAAAACACGCGGCGCGTGCGCGTGTCGAGCACGCCGTCGATCGGCACGTCGTAGCCGTAGCGCGCGAGCTTCGCCTGCAGCTCGCGCACGTCGACGGGCGCATGCGGGTCGCGGCCCGCGAGCCGCGCGGCGACCGTCGCGTCGTCGGGCCACGCGCCGACGCCGGCTTGTGCGAGCGCGCGCCACGGAAACAGCGGGCCCGGATCGATCTTGCGTTGCGGTGCGATGTCGCTGTGCCCGACCACGCGAGTCGGTGCGATGCCGTAACGCGCGACGATGTCCTTCGACAGCCGGATCAGCGCATCGACCTGTTCCGGCGGATACGGCTGCCACGTGCGCTGCTGCGGATCGAGCGGGCCGCGATTCACGTTCTCGATGCCGATCGATGCCGCGTTCAGTTCGGTCGTCTGCTGCCATGCGCTGACGCCCGCATGCCACGCGCGCTGGGCTTCGGGCACGAGCTGATAGACGACCGGCTGCCCGCGCTCGCTGCGCGGATGAGCCGGCACCACGTAGTGCACGCTGACCGTATCGCCCGTCAACGTGCGCAGCGATTTCGCCTCGTCGCTTTCGGTGTAGTGCATCACGAGAAAGCGGATCCGCGAATCGGCGCCGCGCGCGTGCAGGCTCGTATCGGCATAGTAGCTGCCGCGTTCGACCAGCGACGGCGACGCACACGCGGCAAGCAGGCACAAGGCGGCGCACGACGCGCCGACGCGAAACGATGTCATCGAGTGAGAACCGGAAGAAAACGCGCGCCGCTGCGCTTGCGGGCGCGCGATGCGCATCGTGCTGCGCGCTCGCGGCGCGGCAGACGCGGGCGATGCCTCGTGCGGCGCGGCAGACGCGTCAGCCTTTCGCCCGCCGCTGCCGAACCGCTTCGTACAGGCATACGCCGCTCGCCACCGACACGTTCAGACTTTCGACGCTGCCCGCCATCGGAATGCTCATCACTTCGTCGCACGTGTCGCGCGTGAGCCGGCGCATGCCCTCGCCTTCGGCGCCCATCACGATCGCGACCGGGCCGTCGAGCTTCGTGTCGTACAGCGTCGCCGACGCTTCGTCCGACGTGCCGATGATCCACACGCCGGCTTCCTTCAGCTCGCGCAACGCACGCGCCAGGTTCGTGACCGTGATGTACGGCACGGTGTCGGCGGCGCCGCTCGCGACCTTCGCAGCCGTTGCGTTCAGGCCGACCGCACGGTCGCGCGGCGCGATCACAGCGTGCGCGCCGGCCGCATCGGCGACGCGCAGGCACGCGCCGAGGTTGTGCGGATCGGTGACGCCGTCGAGCACCAGCAACAGCGCCGGCCCTTGAATGCCGTCGAGCAGCTCGGACAGGTTTTGCGCGAGCGGGAGGTCTTCGACGCGCGCGACGACGCCCTGGTGACGCTCGGTATGCGCGAGCCCCCACAGACGCGTCTCGTCGGCTGCGATCAGCCGCACGCCCGCTTCCTTCGCGGCGTGCAGGAAGTCCTGCATGCGGCGATCGCGACGCGTCTGGTCGTACAGCACCTCCACCACCGTCGCTGCATCGTGCCGCAAGCGTGCGGTCACCGCATGAAAACCGTAAAGAACCTTCAGACGTGACATGACTGGAACAACCTTCGATCAAACGTGCGGCCGCACGACGCGCGCAGCCGCGATCCATGGAAAAGGAAAGCGCCGCGTGGCCGGCACGTGACCGGCGACGCGGCGTCTTTCGATACGGCGGAGCGCATTGCGCCCCGCACGCTCAGTGTTTCTTGCGGGCGCGCACCTTCTTCGCGGGGGCCTTCGCCGCCGTGCCGCCCTTCTTCTTAGCGGCTGCGCGCGCCGCGCGCGCTTCCTTCACCGCGGCGCTCGGCGCACTCGCGGCCTTCTTGTGATGCGGCGCCGATTCTTCCGCGGACGGCAGCGCGCGCACGCGCGGGCCGCCGCGCTCGGCGCCCGGTGTCGGCGCAACGACCGGACGCGGCGCCTTCACCGGCGTGTCGCGCACGAGCCGGAAGTCGATCTTGCGCGCGTCGAGATCGACGCGGCTCACCTGCACGCGCACGCGGTCCGACAGCCGATAGCGGATGCCCGTGCGTTCGCCGCGCAGCTCGTTCTTGATCTCGTCGTACTGGAAGTAGTCGGAACCGAGTTCCGTCACGTGCACGAGCCCTTCGATGAACAGCGTGTCGAGCTGCACGAAGATGCCGAACGACGTGACGCCGTTCACCATGCCGCCGTACTCCTCGCCGAGCTTGTCGCGCATGAAATAGCACTTCAGCCAGGCTTCGACGTCGCGCGACGCCTCGTCCGCGCGGCGCTCGTTCGCCGAGCAGTGCAGGCCGAGCTCTTCCCAGATCGCGGTGTTGCTGCGCGAGCGGTTGCGCGCTTCGTCGTCCGCCTGCTGCATCGCGCGGGCGCGCGGCGACAGCGCGGTGTTCAGCTCGAACCCTTCCGGTGCCTTCGGCACGTACTTCTTGCCCGACAGGATCGCGTAGATCGCGCGGTGCGTGAGCAGGTCCGGATAGCGGCGAATCGGGCTCGTGAAGTGCGCGTAGGCGTCGTACGCGAGGCCGAAGTGACCGATGTTGTCGGGGCTGTAGACGGCCTGCTGCATCGAGCGCAGGAGCATCGGCTGCAGCATCTGCGCGTCGGGCCGGTCGCGGATCTGCGCCATCAGCGCCGCGTAGTCGCTCGCGTGCGGCGTCTCGCCGCCGCCGAGCGTCAGGCCCATCCCGCGCAGGAACGCACGCAGGTTCTCGAGCTTCTCCGGCGTCGGCCCTGCATGCACGCGGTACAGGCCCGGATGCTTGTTGCGCTTCAGGAAGTCAGCCGCGCAGACGTTCGCGGCCAGCATGCATTCCTCGATCAGCTTGTGCGCGTCGTTGCGCTGGCGCGGGACGATCTGCTCGATCTTGCCCTGCGCGTTGCAGACGATGTACGTCTCCGTCGTGTCGAAGTCGATCGCGCCGCGCTTCTGGCGCGCCGCGAACAGCGCCTTGTACACGCCGTACAGGTTCTGCAGGTGCGGCAGCAGCTCCGCGCGACGCGCGGCTTCCGGCCCCTTCGTGTTGGCGAGCACCGCCGCGACTTCCGTATACGTGAGACGCGCGGCCGAGTGGATCACGGCCGGATAGAACTGATACGCCTTGATCTCGCCGCGCGCCGTGATCACGATGTCGCACGCGAGCACGCAGCGGTCGACCTGCGGGTTCAGCGAGCAGAGACCGTTCGACAATTTCTCCGGCAGCATCGGAATCACGCGGCGCGGGAAGTAGACCGACGTGCTGCGCTCCAGTGCGTCGGCGTCGAGCCCGCTGCCCGGCTGGACGTAGTGCGACACGTCGGCGATCGCGACGATCAGCCGGAAGCCGTCGCCGCGGCCGACCTTCGTCGGCTCGCAGTAGACGGCATCGTCGAAGTCGCGCGCGTCTTCGCCGTCGATCGTCACGAGCGGCACGTCGCGCAGGTCGACGCGGAACCGCAGATCGGCCGGGCGCACCTTGTCGGGCAGCGCGGCGGCCTCGTCGAGCGCCGCCGGGCTGAACTCGTGCGGCACGCCGTACTTGCGCACCGCGATTTCGATTTCCATGCCCGGATCGTCGATGTCGCCGAGCACCTCGACGACGCGGCCGAGCGGCTGCGAATGACGGCTCGGGAAATCGGTCAGCTCGACGACGACCACCTGCCCGACCTTCGCCTTCTTCACGTTCTGCGTGATCAGGATGTCGTGGCCGATGCGCTTGTCTTCGGGCGCGACGATCAGCGCGCCGTTCTCGTTGAGCAGACGGCCGATCACGCGCTTGTTCGCGCGCTCGGTGACCTCGACCACATGCCCTTCGGGCCGGCCGCGGCGGTCGTAGCCGACGATCCGCGCGAGCACGCGATCGTTGTGCATCACCTTCTGCATTTCGCCGTTCGGCAGGAACAGGTCGTCCTGGCCGTCGTCGCGAATGACGAAGCCGTAGCCGTCGCGATGGCCCTGCACGCGGCCGGCCACGAAATTGGACGGATGGGTCAGCTGGTAATGGCCACGCTTGTCGAGCCGGATCTGGCCGTCGCGCTCCATTGCGGCGACACGCCGGAAGAACCCTTCACGCTCCTGGCGCTTGATCGACAGCGCTTCCGCGATGTCGTTGGCGGCCAGCGGCGCGTCGCTCGTACGCAGCACGCCGAGAATCTCTTCACGGCTCGGAATGGGGTACGGATATTTGCTCAAGGGTTTGTCGATGATTGTTCTCGTTGCGTTGACAGATGGTGCACGGCATCAACATAGAAGTGTCCGTCAGACAGTTCTATAGTGACGGCGGCGGCTCATTCTATCACCCGGCCGTGTCGCAAAATGACGCCGAGTCGCGCCGCCGCACGCGGCGGCGGCCGCCCTGCGGCGCATCGCAAAAAAATGTTGACACGAATAATTGGGGCGCTATAATTTCGCTTCTTTGCAGCAAGCAGCTACTGCAAACGTGCCCAGGTGGCGGAATTGGTAGACGCACTAGGTTCAGGTCCTAGCGGTGGCAACACCGTGGAGGTTCGAGTCCTCTCCTGGGCACCATCTGTTTTAAAAAGGTCGGCTTCATGCCGGCCTTTTTTCATTTTCGGCCCAGGAAGCAAAGCGCCTGCGCGCTTTGCGTGGGGACTCGAAGGGCTGCGCTTGCAAGCGCAGCCGGGGGGCGCGCTCGTGTGACCGAGTCCTCTCCTGGGCACCGTCAGCTGTTCCTGCGCAACCCGGCGAAGCTCGGAAAACCCCGTAAGATCAATACATTATTGGTTTTTTCGTTGGCGCGGAGAGCTGCCGACAGCATCTGTGACTTTCGGACATGGGCCGAAGCCCGCGACCGTGAGGTTCAATCGAATCCCGGCTGGCCCCTACTCCCCGCCCGGCAGTAAGACGAGCAGCCGCCCGCACGTGGTGGCGCTTGACGTCGTTGTCGGCGTCGTTCGCCACACTGCCCCCTCGTCCCGGCGGACGATGCGGTCGGATACAAATCGGGCTCTAGCCGAACACCCGCTAGAACGCTACGTTATTGCGCCCCTTCAGCTGAAGCATCTGGCGAGCCTCATCCGGCGTCGCGATCTCCACGCCCAGCTCGGTGAGAATTCGGCGAATCTTCGCGACCTGTTCCGCATTCGACGTCGCGAGCCTACCGCGCTCGAGGAACAGGCTGTCTTCCAGGCCGACACGGACGTTCGCGCCCATCAACGCGCCCATCGTCGTAAACGGCATCTGCTGCTTGCCCGCCGCGAATAGCGACCAGACGTAGTCTTGGCCAAACAGCCGGTCGGCCGTTTGCTTCATCAGGAAGATGTTCTCCGGATCGGCGCCGATACCGCCCATGACGCCGAACACCGACTGAACGAGGAACGGCGGCTTCACCATGCCGATGTCGACGAAGTAAGCCAGGTTGTACAGGTGGCCGATGTCGTAGCACTCGAACTCGAACTTCGTACCGTGCGTTTTTCCCAGCGTTTCCAGGATGTATTTGATGTCGCGGAAGGTGTTGCGGAAAATGCCGTCCTCAGTGGCTTTCAGGTAGGGCACTTCCCATTCGTGTTTCCACTCGCGCGGTTTTTCCGCCATTCTGAACATCGCGAAGTTCAACGAGCCGGTATTCAGCGACGCCATTTCGGGCGACGCGCGCAGCGCGCCTTGCAGCCGATCCTCGAGCGTCATCGTGACGCTGCCGCCCGTGGTGATGTTGATCACGGCATCGGTCCGTTCCGCGATGCGCGGCAGGAATCGCATATAGACGTCGGCAGACGGCGACGGGCTGCCATCCGCCGGATTGCGCGCATGCAGATGAATGATGGCGGCCCCCGCCTCGGCAGCCGCGATGCTCTGTTCGGCGATTTCGTCGGGCGTGCACGGAAGATACGGTGACATCGACGGCGTGTGGACGGCGCCCGTGATGGCGCAGCTGATGATGGTCTTCTTGCTCATGAAATGCCTCGTGGGGCAGTGGACGGAAAACTGGATCGATGGGCCTGCGTGTCGATCACATGTCTAAACACGCGAGAGCGGGAAGATCGCGCACGTGCGCGGCGAGCAGGTCGTCGAAGCGCGCCAGATGACTGAAGTCGTTGACGCCGCGCCGCGCTTGCGCCTCGGCAACGAGCGCGACGATCCTGTCGTTGAACGGCGTCGGCACACCTCGCTCACGGCCCTTCTCGCAGATCAGCCCGTTGATGTAGCCGATTTCGGTATCGCGCCGTTTTTCGAGGTCCTGCAACATGCTGGCTTTCAGCTTCGCGTGCGCCCCCCAGATCTCGCGATAGAGCGGCATCTTCGAAGGAATGTCGGCGGCGCTCGCCAGTTCGAAACATTCGAAATTCTTGCCCTGCATCTCGGCGAGGCGTACGCCGTGCGCATGCGCGACCTTGATGCACTCGTCGGCGACGAAGGCGAGACACGCCATCGCACGGGAATCGTCGAGCACGTCGCCGAACGTACAGCCGAGCGCCGCCGACATGCCGCTGAACGTCGCGTTCATCAGGAGTTTCGAAAACCGGATGCTCATCAGGTCGGCGCGGATCTCGGTCGTGCCGACGCACTCGAGATACGCCTGAACGACTTTCAGGCGCGGACGGATCACGCCGTCGATCTCGCCGATCTCGAACGCAAACTTCTGCACTGCCTCATAGCTCGAGGTGAGCGACGACACACCGGGTTTCAGCCACGTCGCGCCGAAGCCCACGGCACCGCCCACCGTCCTTTCCGCGCCGACGAGCGCCGCCACCGCATGCTCCGGTATGCCGTTCTGCAAGGTGCAGACGATGCTGTCGGCATGCAGGTGCGGTAGTAACGTCGTCAGAATCGCCTGATTGACCGTCTGCTTCGTCAACAGGAACACGAGGTCGTAGCGCCCTGTCAGTTGATCGGGCGTCAAGGCGCGAACCGGAACATTCAGCTCCAAGGCGCCGGTGATCGTCGCGCCGCACGCGTTGAGCGCGTCGACGTGTTCCTGGTAACTGTCGACCAGATCGATCTGTTTGCCGGCCCGCGTCATCAGCGCCCCGATAATCGTCCCGAGTGAACCCGCACCTACCATGGCTGCCCGCATACCTGTATCTCCGCAATGACTGTGTTCAAGCGACGTGACCTTCACAGCCCGGCCGGCAACACGAGAAACGCAATGCTCGCGAGCACGATGGCATAGATGAAAATCACGAAGGTGTAAGGAAGGATGTCCTGGAAGCGGACTCTAAAAGCCGTAATGAACGGCAGCGCCCAGAATGGCTGGATCAGGTTCGCAAGCTGACCGCCCGTGCTGTACGCGTTGATGACGTGGGCAACGGGAATACCGAGCTTCTGGCCGGCCGCAATGATGTACGGCGCCTCGATCGCAAACTTGGAGCCGCCCGAGGGCACGAAAAAGTCCATGATGGTCGTGTAGATCACGACGATCCACGCGTAGGTGCGCGGCGTCGAAATCGACAGGAACCAGTGCGTGATGACTTCAGACAGTCCGGAATGGACGATCAGCCCGAAAATGCCGGCATACAGCGGAAACTGAATAATCACGCCGGAGGTCGTGCCGACACCCTGCTTCACCGACGCGACGAAGCTGCGTGCCGACCCATGCAGCACCATGCCGATCCCGAACAGCGCAAAATTGATCACGTTCAGATCGATCTTGCCGACGCCGTGCGTGGCCACGAAATTCGCAATCCAGAACAAAATGCCGACGCCGACGATCGAGAGCGGAAGCCGCGAACGCTCCCACCTCTCGGCCGGACGCAGATCGCTCCGTCTCGTGTTGTCGGCCGGTGGCGCCTGCGCAAACTCTTGGTAAATTTCGTCGGTGATGTCGACGGCGCTTTCCTTCCTGGGCGTCAGCCACACGAAGATGAACGGGATTGTCAGCAGTTCGAACAGCACGAACACGAGAAGAAAAGGCGACAAGGCCGTCTGTGTCAGCGGGATCAGGCCGCCTATGGACTTCTCGAGAAAATTGCCCGCCGTGGCAGCCAGCAACGGCGCCGACTGCGACGGACCGTTCGCCATGAGCATCATCATTGCGTAGGCCGACGCGACCAGGACCGGATAATGGAGGCCGATACCGCGTTTGCGGACCGCAATCTCCTTGCCCATGATGATCGCGACCATGAGGCCGGCGGCCCAGTGCAGCCACGCGACGATGCCGACGATCAGGCAGAACATGATCAACGTCGACCGTGCGGTCCGCGGGATGCCGACGATGCGGATCAGCGTCGATTTCACCGGCTTCGAGTCGGCCACGACAAAGCCCGTGATCATCATCACGGTCAGCTGCATCGCGAACGTCAGCAAGACCCAGAAGCCCTTCGCATAGTCGTCGAGCAGTTCCATCGGCCCGTGCAGCGTCAATCCGAGCGCGAGCAGGAATACGACGACCGTCAACGCGACGACGAACACCATCGAATCGGGAACCCAGTTCAGGCTCCATTCCGTGAACCGCTCGGACAGGCTTCGCTTGCCGGACGCGTCCCTGGGGCCGTGCGGCGCACGGCCGATCTCCTCATTTCCGAACTGAGCCATGTGTCTCCTTCCATTCCTTTTTGACGCATCGCCCGCCTCTCGGGCGACGTGCTTGTGCCGAAAATGGTAGTCAGATATTCTCGGTTGAGAAACGTCCATTCCGGTCATTGCGGAGTCATTTGCGGACGACTTGAGGACAACATGGACACCATGCTTCCGCTACCCAACGAGCGCCTCTACGCGCCCTACAAGATCGGTGCGATCGTTCGTGTGCTCGAAGAACAAGGCATTGCGCCGGAGGCGTCCCTGAAAGGCAGCGGGGTGACGATCGACGATCTCGGCAATGCCTTTGCGCGGACATCGGTAAGCCAGTATCTGATCGTCTGCGAAAACGCGATGGCGCTGTCGCGCACGCCTTCGATCGCCTTCGAGGTCGGGGCGCGCCTGCACCTCTCGGCGTACGGGATCTACGGATATGCGCTGATGTCATGCACCTCGCTACGCGAGTACTTTCGCCTCGCGGTCAAATACCGGCGCCTGACCACACCGTCCGTCGCAATCGAGTTCGTGGAAAAACCTGACGCCGTGTCCTGCAGGTTTCCCGATATCTTCGTCGCGAACCCGCCGCCCCGCTTGCGGCAGTTCCTGATCGAGCAACAGGCAAGCGTGACCGTCACGCACGTACAAGAGGCTGCCGGCGGTCGTTGTCCGCCGCTGGAAGCGCGCTTCTCCTATTCGGCGCCTGCCCACGCCGACATCTATCCGACCTATCTCGGTTGCCCCTGCTACTTCGACCAGCCGGAATGCGAGCTCGTCTACGACAACACCATGCTCGACCGGACCCCTCAAATGGCCCATACGCTCACGTCCGTCCTGGTACAGGAGATGTGCGATAAGTTGCTCGGGCAGGCCATGGAGGGCAACGGACTTTCGCGGAACGTCTACCGGGTCCTGATGAGCAAGCCCGGCGAGTTCCCGAGCGCGGATGAGGTTGCACGCATGCTGAACATGACGGGCCGAACGTTGCGGCGGCGGCTGCAGGACGAAGGCACGTCGTTCCAGGCAATCGTCGACGACGTGCGGTGTTCGCTGGCACGCGAGTATCTGAAGGACACGCGCATGAACACGAGCGATATTGCGATGCTCCTCGGCTTCAGCGACGGCGCAAATTTCCGCCGCGCGCTGAAACGATGGACCGGCAAAACCGTGAATGACCTGCGCCGATGACGGCTTGCAGCGATGCGGTGGAGTCGTGAGGTTCGACGCTGCCGTCCGGCGCGCGAAAGCGGACTTCGAATTTGTGTGCGGGTTCTCGAGCGACCAGAACCCATGCGCGTTAAGGCGTGCCTCGCGAAAGGGTCCGTCGAAGGATTCGCTCTTCGCGCTGTCGGTCTGCCGCGACGCAAGCAACCGATACCGCGCGTTCCGAACTCGTTTGCTACACCATCGGCAACTGCCGCACCGGCTTGCCGGTGAGTTGCGCAACGGCATGTGCGACAGCCGGCGCGATCGGAGGCACGGCAATTTCACCGACTCCGGTCGGTTCTGCCACGCTCGGCACGAGGTGCGTTTCGATCACCGGCGTCTCGGCCATTTTCAGCACCGGGTAATCGGGGAAGTTGGCCTGCACGACCCGTCCGTCCTTGATCTGAATCTGGTTGTACAGCGCCGCGCTCAAGCCGAAGATGATCGCGCTTTCGATTTGCTGCGTGACGATGCCCGGATTGACGACCATTCCGCAGTCCACCGCGCAAACGACGCGATGCACGCGCGGCCTGCCCGCCTCGAGCGACACTTCCGCGACCTGTGCCACCACCGATCCGAACGAATTGTGCAGCGCCAATCCGCGCGCACGCGGCGCACCGTCGGCTGCCGGCGCAAGCGGCCGGCCCCAGTCGGCCGCTTGCGCCACGATGTCGAGCACCTTCAGCTCGCGTGGATGCGCCTTGAGCAGATCGCGCCGCATCGCCAGCGGATCGATCCTCGCCGCAGCTGCCACGTCGTTCAGAAAGCCTTCGAGGAAGAATGCCGTATAGGAGTGGCCGACGCTGCGCCAGAAGCCGATCGGCACCGGCAAGTCGACCACCCGATGCGCAATGTGTTCGTGCTCGATCTCGTATGGCAGGTCGAACAAACCTTCCGCCGTGTAGCGATCAATACCGGGCGACGGCATGCCGAACAGGCGCTCCAGTTCGCCGGCCAGGATCGACTGGCCGACACTGCGCGACGCGATGGCCGTCACCCTGCCGTTCTCGACACGCGCCTTCAGCCGCGCGATGGCTTGCGGGCGATAGAAGTCGTGTCGGATGTCGCCTTCGCGCGACCAGATCACCTGCACAGGGCGCCCCTCGGTGTGGACAGCGATCGTCACGGCCTGAGCCACAAAGTCCGATTCGAGCCGCCGCCCGAAGCCGCCGCCGATCAGCGGAATATTGATATGTACCTGATCGCGGCTCACGCCTGCCGCACGAGCCGCGACCAGTTGGGCCAGCGTGGCCACCTGCGTCGGCGCCCAAAGCTGCACGCGATCCTTGGTCACCTGCGCCGTGCAGTTGATTGGCTCCATGGCGGCATGCGCAAGATACGGCGCGCTGTATTCGGCCTCCACGATGGTCGCACCCTGCGCCTTCTCGAAGGCCTTCAGACCATGGCCCGTGGAGCGATAGGTAAAGCCGTCCTTGTCGCTGTTCAGCGCAGCGACGAGTTGCTCACGGATGCCAGCCGAATCGAGCGTGGCATTCGGTCCGTTGTCCCATACGGGCTCGAGCGCCGCGAGTGCTTGTCGTGCCTGCCAGTAATGATCGGCCACCACGGCGACGCCCGGCGCGCCGCCCGTCGAGCCATCGAACGGCACGACATGCCGCACGCCGGGCATGGCAAGCGCCGCTTTCGACTGGAACGTCTTGAGCTTGCCGCCGAATACAGGACACATGACCACGGCCGCGTACACCATGCCGGGCGGCCTCGCGTCGATCGCAAAACGGGCGCTGCCGTCCGTCTTGCCGGCGATGTCGTTGCGTGGCGCAGGCTTGCCGACCAACCGGTATTGCGCAGCCGGCTTGAGCGTGACATTGGATGGCGGCGCAATCTCGCGCGCCTTTCGCGCAACGGCGCTGAACGGCATCTGCTTACCGTCGGGGCCAATCAGTTGGCCTTCGCGCACCGTGATCTGCGTCGGCTGCACGCCCCATTCGCGCGCGGCCGCTTCCACCAGCGCAGCGCGCGCCGTCGCGGCGGCCTCGCGCACGGGCTGCCAGCCGTCGGCCATGCTGCTGCTGCCGCCGGTGACGATCAGGCCGATCTCGCGTGCGCCCTTGGCCATGATCCAGTGCAGTGCGCGCGCCCAGACCCTGGCTGCGTCGTCCGGATGCAACGGCAGCGCGCTATCGCCCATGGCGACGACGTTACCGTAGAGACGCTCGATCGGCGACGACTCGATACTCACGCGCTCAAGCGGAATATCGAGCTCCTCGGCGGCCAACATCGACAGCGCCGTGTGGATGCCCTGCCCCATCTCGACACGCGGCATGGCAAGGATCACATTGCCTTCCGGCGTGATCTTGATCCAGCCATTCAGCGCGATCTGACCTGACACTGCGGGAAACGCGTCAGGACCGCCCAGCCGGCTGCGCGGCGGCATCACGCCCCAGCCGACCACAAGCGCACCGCCGACGCCAAGCGCGCCTAGCAGAAACCGGCGCCGCCCGCGCCGCACATTGGTCGCGTCGACACTCACGCGCGGCCCTCCCGCAGCGCCTTCGCCGCACGCTTGATGGCCATGCGCACGCGCGGGTACGTCCCGCAGCGACACAGGTTGGTGATGGCCGCGTCGATATCGGCGTCGGTCGGGTCCGGTTGCCTTGCCAACAGGTCTGCCGCCGCCATCAGCATGCCCGACTGGCAATAGCCGCATTGCGGTACCTGTTCGTCGATCCAGGCCTGCTGCAACGCATGGCGCTTGCCCGGCGATTCGGCCAGCCCTTCGATCGTGGTGATGCGCTTGCCGGCAACCGCTGCCACCGGGAGGACGCAAGATCGCACCGCCGCACCGTCCAGATGCACGGTACACGCGCCGCACGCTGCAACGCCGCAGCCGAACTTCGTCCCCGTCAGGTTCAAGTGGTCGCGTAGCACCCACAGCAACGGCGTGGACGGGTCGCAATCGATGTTCATCGCTTGGCGGTTGACGTCAAGATTCATGTATTGCTTCCTTGCCTCATATCGCAATGGCTCAGCCGACTACCGGCACCTTAAGGTTGAACCAAAGTTGAATGTCAAGCGCCCGGATGCGAATAGTCTTGGATGTCCGGGATGCCGACCATGTCGGCGGTCACGAGCAAACGGCCGAGCAGATTGCGGCTCGCACAATCGGTGCGGTGCGTCGCGTTCGCGGTGCAATCCGGTGTCGCCCGGCTTGCCGCCGACCGCTGCCATCAACGACACGAGATCGCGCGCATCGGTATCCCCCTGAGCAGGATTGCAATGTTTCGAAAAAGCGAACGTTCGGCTATTGATTAATTCGCTGTATTGGGCGTGCAGTTCCGGCTACGCTTCTCAAGCCATGGAATCCGTGCTCGCCGGCCCCGATGCGCGCCCTTGCTCGCATGGCGCTCCAGGGCGCCGCGTGCGCACGTAAAGCGATCGCTCGGCAAGCGCCGATCCGACACCGGGCGCACGTATCATCCGCATGGCTCGCTTCCGATCATTCGAGGAGACCACGATGACTGAACCGGCTCGTTCCGGCGCCGAGTTTCGATGCGCCGCCCCTTTACCCGATGTCGATCCGCCCGCGTTCGAGATGCCTCGGGGCGCCGTCGATACGCATGCGCACGTGATTTCGACCAGCCCCGACTATCCGATGGTCGCACAACGCAGTTACACACCGCCGGAGGCGTCGGAACAGCAATACCTCGCGATGCTCGACGCGGTCGGCTGCACCTATGGCGTGCTGGTTCAGGTCAGCGTGCACGGCACCGACAATCGCTACATGCTGCAGGCGCTGCGCCGTCATCCGCAGCGGCTGCGCGGCATCGCCG
The DNA here is from genome assembly GCF_000959525.1 of Burkholderia multivorans ATCC BAA-247. Lineage (NCBI taxonomy): Bacteria > Pseudomonadati > Pseudomonadota > Betaproteobacteria > Burkholderiales > Burkholderiaceae > Burkholderia > Burkholderia multivorans. The sequence goes on along the minus strand of NZ_CP009832.1, from coordinate 1,756,341 downwards.
TCGTGCCGCCCGAAATCAGCGACCGGGAACTCGAGGCCATGCACGAGGCTGGCGTGCGCGGGCTGCGCATCAACGTGCTGTTCGGCGGCGGCATCGGCTTCGCCGCGATGGAGACGCTGGCGCACCGCATCAAGGATCTGGGCTGGCACATGCAGTTCCTGATGGACGTGAAGACGCTGCCTGAACTGATGCCGCGCATGGCGAGGCTGCCGATCACCGGCATCGTCGATCACATGGGCCATACGCCCGTCGCCGCGGGGCTGGCTTCACCGGGATTCGCCGCCCTTCGCGAACTGGTGGTCGGGCATGGCTTCTGGGTCAAGCTGTCCGGCGCTTACCGGATCAGCGATCGCTTCCCGACTTTCGACGACGTGACGCCGTTCGCGCAGGCACTGATCGACGACGCGCCCGACCGGATCGTCTGGGGCAGCGACTGGCCGCATGTGTCGCTGGAAGCGGCCAGGATGCCCAACACCGGCCACCTGCGCAACCTGCTCGCGCAGTGGGCGCCCGACGCAGCAATGCGGCGCCGGATTCTCGTCGACAACCCGGCCCGCCTGTACGGTTTCCCGCGCGGCAATCCATAAACGACGCAAGCACGCGCCGCTCAGCGGCCATATGACAAGGAGACACGATGAGCTGGTACAGCAACATGTCCGTCACCGAAAGGCGGACCTTCATTTCCGCGGCGGGCGGCTGGGCGATGGACGCGCTCGACTTCATGGTGTTCACGTTCGTGATCACGACGCTGATCTCGATTTTCAAGATCGACAGCACGCAGGCCGGCCTGCTGGCCACCGTCACGTTGCTGTTCTCGGCCATCGGCGGCTGGATCGCCGGCATCCTCGCCGACCGCTACGGGCGTGTACGCATCCTGCAGGCGACGATCCTCTGGTTTTCCGGCTGCACGGTGGCGATCGGCTTCGCGCAGAATTTCGAACAGATCTTCGTCCTGCGGGCTCTGCAAGGGCTGGGCTTCGGCGGCGAATGGGCGGTCGGCTCGGTGCTGATGGGCGAGATCGTTCGGACCGAATTCCGCGGGCGAGCCGTCGGCACCGTGCAGAGCGCCTGGTCGATCGGCTGGGGGATCGCGGCCATCGTCTACACCGTTCTGTTTTCCTGGCTGCCCGAAGACTATGCATGGCGTGCGCTGTTCTGGGTCGGCGCGCTGCCGGCGCTGCTGGTGCTGTACATCCGCAAGGGCGTGCCGGAACCTGAAGTATTCCAGCGTACCCGCAAGCAGGAGCAAGCCAGCAACAAGCGCACGTCCATCTGGACGATCTTCTCGCCGTCGCTGATCAAGACGACGGCGCTGACCTCGTTGCTGTGTACCGGCGTTCAGGGCGGCTACTACGCGGTGACCACGTGGCTGCCCACGTTCCTGAAAACCGAGCGTCACCTGTCGGTGGTCGGCACGGGCGGCTATCTGCTGGTCGTCATTCTAGGATCGTTCGTCGGCTATCTCACCGGCGCATGGCTGACCGACCGCGCCGGCCGCCGCGCGAACCTGCTGATCTTCGCGATGCTGTCCGGCATCAGTATCTACGCCTATACGCAGCTTCGACTCACCAACGACCAGATGCTGATCCTCGGATTCCCGCTCGGCTTCGCGGCCTCGGGCATCTTCAGCGGCATGGGCGCTTACCTGACCGAACTGTTTCCGTCTGCCGTGCGCGCCAACGGACAAGGCTTTGCGTACAACTTCGGGCGCGGCCTCGGCGCGCTGTTTCCGAGCCTCGTCGGGTATCTCGCCCACGGTTACGGGCTCGGCATGGCGATCGGCATGTTCGCGGGCGGCGCCTATCTCGTCGTGCTGATCACTGCGTTGCTCCTGCCGGAAACGAAGGGACGCGAAATCAGCTGAGCGCCGCCCCGCAACGGGCCGGTGCGGCGACCGCTCATGCAAGCGGAACGTCGAACGCCACGTGCAGCCGCACGAGCGCCAGCATGGCCGGAATCGTCGCGCGCAGGTCGCCGCGCCGCCACTGAAATGCGTAATGCAGCGGCGACAACGCCGGCTGACTCGTCAGACGGACCAGCGTGCCGCCCGCGCGCGACGCCTCCCATGCCGTCGGCAGAAAGCCGATGCCGACGCCTTCGCGCAACATGCCGGCCACGGCGAACCAGTTGTTGCACGTAATGTGGCGCGGACTGTCGATACCGCGCGCCAGCAGCCACTCGTCCAGAATGCGCGTGACGCCCGACCCGGCGGGCAGCGTCACGAGCGCATGCCGCGCGAGCAGGGCCGGTGTCAGTGTGCGCTGACGGCCGACGAGCCGCTCGGCGGCCATCCAGGCGAATCGCGCTTCCGCCACCGGCTGGGACACGATGCTACTGCGCGACGAGCGACCCGCGACCACCGCGAAGTCCAGCTCGCCTGCGTCGACCTTCTCCTCGAGCGCCTCGCCGACGTCGACATGCGGCTCGAGCTGCAGCTGGCCGTGCAGCTTTTGAACGGCGGCGACGAAACGCGGCAGCCAGGTCATCGCCGACAACTCGCCGACGCCGAAGCGTAGTCGCCCCGACAGTCCGTTGTGCTGACCGAAGGTGTCCTGGATCGTCGCGACCGATTCGAGCACGCGCAGCGCCGTCGGCAACAGACTTTCGCCGTCCTGAGTCAGCGTGGCGCGATAGCCGCTTCGGTCGAACAGCGTCCGCCCGAGTACCTGTTCGAGTTCGTTGATCCGCTTCGACAACGACGACACGGACAAATGAAGCCGCTGCGCGGCCGTGGCGAAATTGGCGCAGGTCGCGGCCCAATAAAAGGCATCGAGCTGCTTGAGCGTCGGCGTCGACATCGTTCTCTTTTAGCGAACATGAATTTCGAAGGAATATCGCTTTTATTCAATCCCCGGTCAACCTAGCATGAGCCCTCGTCTTGAATGAAAAGGAGAATCCGGATGAGTGTCGCCGATCGCGCCACACTTCGTCGCGACGCTGCAGCGCCCACCGACAAGCCGCCGCGCGTGCTGCGCAACATGCTGAGCCTGCACGACTTCGAAGCACGCGCGCGCCGCGTGTTACCGCGTCCGATCTTCGGCTACGTGAGCGGCGCCGCCGAAGACAATCGCACGCGCGACGACAACCGCAGCGTGTTCGACGAGTTCGGCTTCACGACGCGCGTGCTGCGCAACGTGTCGGCCCGCACGCAGGCGGTCGACCTGTTCGGGCAGCGGTTCGCCGCGCCTTTCGGTATCGCGCCGATGGGCATCAACGCGTTGTCGGCCTATCGCGGCGACATCGTGCTCGCCCGCGCGGCGCAGGCGGCAGGCATCGCGTCGATCATGAGCGGCTCGTCGCTGATCCCGCTCGAAGCGGTCGCGGCGGCAGCGCCGTCAACCTGGTTTCAGGCTTATCTTCCGGGCGACCCCGAACGCATCGCCGCGCTGCTCGAGCGCGTCGCGCGCGCGGGATACCGGACGCTCGTCGTGACCGTCGACATTCCCGTTGCGGCGAATCGCGAGAACAACGTCCGTACCGGTTTTTCCACGCCGCTGCGTCCGAGCATGCGTCTCGCGTGGGACGGACTGACGCGGCCGCGCTGGCTGATCGGCACGTTCGCCCGGACACTGCTCCGGCACGGGATGCCGCACTTCGAAAATTCGTTCGCCACGCGCGGCGCGCCCATCCTGTCCGCGCACGTGTTGCGCGACTTCTCCGCGCGCGATCACCTCGACTGGACGCATCTCGCGCAGATTCGTGCGCAATGGAAAGGCAGTCTGGTCGTCAAGGGCATCCTCAGCGTGGAGGATGCGCTGGCCGCACGCGACGTCGGCGCGGACGGCATCATCCTGTCCAATCATGGCGGCCGCCAACTCGACGGTGCGGTGTCGCCGATGCGTATTCTGCGCGACGTCGTGACCGCTCTCGAGCCTGCGTTTCCGGTAATGCTCGACGGCGGCTTCCGACGCGGTGCGGACGTTCTAAAAGCCATTGCGCTGGGGGCGCGGATGGTGTTCGTCGGCCGACCTTTCAACTATGCGATGGCCGTTGCCGGCGAAGCGGGCGTCGCGCATGCGATCCGGCTGTTGCAAGAAGAAGTCGATCGCGACATGGCGATGCTCGGAGCGCGTACGTGCCGGGAGCTGCATCCCGGGTTGATCGTCCGCAAACGCTGAGAGACGCGCGTGCCGCGCGGCGGCGCTCGAGCGCTGACGTTGACGGTTCCCGAACGCCCTCACGTGCACATTGCCTACCCCTTGCCGGTCGGTCGGCGTCGTCCGGCCTTGACTGCCCCGTGCGTTCGCGCCGCGCCGTCGGGTTCCCTCGACTGCATTTGCGACAACAGACGCGCCGCGTTGGCGCTGCAATCGATTTCGTCGGGCTTGCCCTCGATCTCGGCCATCAAGGACACGAGATGAGCCTTGTTCCGCGCCAGCTTGATCTGCATGGCGTCGATGTCCCGCACCTTGTGACGGAGAGCTTCGAGCAGCGCACCGCGCTGCCACTGCCCAAGATCGGGTGGCAGCAACATGCGAATCTCGTCCAGGCTGAAACCGGCCTTCTGCGCGGTCGCGACGAGGCCGAGCACTACCACGGCGTCCGGCGAATAGACGCGATAGCCGTTTGGTTGCCGCCGGACCGCCGTCAACAGGCCGATGCGTTCGTAGAAGCGGATGCGCGACGGCGTCAGGCCGGTGCGCTCGGCCAGATCGCCTATCTTCATGTCGTGAATGTGACAGTGTCTAGCCGGGTGGGCATGTTCAAGACCACCTGCGCCTCCTTGACGACGTCCATGCGAAGCACCGTGGACGCCCCGAGTCCGTCGAGCAGCTGGCTCAGCGGCCCATCGTGCCGCGCCAGCCGGACGTCGCGCGGCAAGAGGCGCTGCGCGAACGAGAGCATGTTGGTTTGCACGCGCGTCTGGTGCCACTCGCCGTCAATCTCGTTGACCATGGTCGCCGTCGCCATATGGGACTGCGATGGAACATCGCGCAACACCGGAAGCGGCGCACGCAGCGTCAGATCCGCTTTGCCGCCGGGGCCGGCGATGCTGGCCCTGACGTCGGCGCCGATGCTCACGCCGATCTCCGTGCGCCATTTCGGCAATTGATACCCATAGAGACCGCGCACCCGCGCGATTTCCGTCGTCACCGGCAGCGCGAGAACATGCGCGTGGAAGCTGCGGCGCCGCATGGAATCGAGCAGCTCCAGTGCATGCGGGCCGCGCGCGCCCGGCCGGCGGACGACCACCGCGACCGAGACTTCGTCGTAGGGGTCGTTATCGCAAACGGCATACGAGAAGAAGGTCAACGCCACCAGTCCGCGGCCGGGATAGGCGCGCAGCGGCTCGAGCGGCATCGGCAACATTGCCCGCAATCGATCGGCAGGCGCCAGGAACAGCAACTGCACGTGACTGGAGCGGTAGTAGAAGTTCGGCGCCCAGGTCGGCCCGACCGTGGACGCGACGAGCCGCTTCGGGATCCTGCGAAAAAAGTCGATATTCCCTGCAGCAGGATCGCGCGCCACTTCGTCGAGGTCCGGGTTCATCCGGTAACGGTCGTAGTAGCCTCCGGCAGGCACCTCGACCTTGTGCGCGCCAAACTCGACCTGCGTGAACCGCTTGTCCATATTCATTGACCCTTCTCCGTGATTGAACCGGCAGGTGGGCCTCGAGCGGCATACCGATCAACAGCCGGCAATGGTCACTCTAAGATTGAATATGACTTTAAGGTCAAGCACTTCGCAACGACGGGGAATGTATCGACGCGATTCGCCGATGTCGCGCCGCCTGATTCATGCGAATCCCGAACGGAACCGTGCGACGAGGCGTCGGGCATGCTGCGTTGGGTCCACTCCCTGACGGATTTGAGCCGACGTCCTCGTCCACGCTGTGAAAGCGAGCACACTGCTCGGACGGCATGCTTTTGCCGTCGACGCAGATCAGCCGACAGTGCCGCCGTGAAGTGGGCCCGCATCGGGCGCAATTCCCGCTGCGCACAGGCGGTCGGCCACGCGCTTCTATTGTTTGCGCGAGCGATGCCGTGCGGCTTGTCCTCGATGCTCTCGATCGCGATCACGAGCTGCGCACGGCTCTGGTCGAGACGCTCGCCAATTCTCACGCGACACGCCAAAAAACTGTTGACATTAACGTTGACTTTAATCCTAAAGTTGCCCGGTGAGGACATGGCGAAGCGCGACCGACTGGAGGTAAGCAGTCGTACGCGGCCGACCGCCCGTTTCAAATTGTCTCAACAAAGGGAGCGCAATGTCTCATCCAGGTCCAAGCGAATGGTGACGCGGACCTGCGCATCGCCGGCAACGTGTCTGGATGCCTGCTCGATCGTTGCGTTGCCGTCTCGTCCATCACCCTCACCCAAGGAGCCGCCCATTACGGAGCAGCAACGATCGCCGTATACGTCACGGGTTGTCAATCTGAATATCGAAAAGGAGTGCTGACATGGGATATGTCACAACGAAGGATGGCGTTCAGATCTTCTACAAGGACTGGGGGCCGCGCGACGCACCGGTCATCTTCTTCCATCACGGTTGGCCGCTCAGTGCGGATGACTGGGACGCCCAGATGCTCTTTTTCCTGTCGCAGGGCTATCGCGTCATCGCGCACGACCGTCGCGGTCACGGACGCTCCAGCCAGGTCTGGGACGGCCACGACATGGATCACTACGCCGACGACGTGGCGGCAGTAGTCGACCATCTCGGCGTGCAAGGCGCCGTTCACGTCGGCCACTCCACCGGCGGCGGTGAAGTCATCCACTACGTCGCCCGACATGGCGAAGATCGCGTGTCGAAGGCCGTACTGATCAGTGCCGTGCCGCCGCTGATGGTCAAGACCGACCAAAACCCCGGCGGCCTGCCGAAGGACGTGTTCGACAACCTGCAGGCGCAACTGGCCGCGAACCGCGCCCAGTTTTACTACGACGTTCCGGCGGGCCCGTTCTACGGCTACAACCGTGCCGGCGCGCAACCCTCGCAGGGTGTGATCTGGAACTGGTGGCGCCAGGGCATGATGGGCAGTGCCAAGGCGCATTACGACGGCATCGTCGCCTTCTCCCAGACCGACTTTACCGAGGACCTGAAGAGCACCACGATTCCCGTGCTCGTGATGCATGGCGATGACGATCAGATCGTCCCCTATGCCGATTCCGGCGTGCTGTCGGCGAAGCTCGCCAGAAACAGCACGTTGAAGATCTACAAGGGCTTCCCGCACGGCATGCCGACGTCCAACGCGGAGACTATCAACGCCGATCTGCTCGCGTTCCTCCGCGGATAACCGCCACGGGTGCCGAGGGCTCGGCCCACGGCGCCCGTTCCCTTGAAGGGCATGCGCTACAAGCCGCGAGTCGGTTCTCGTCTATCGTGGCGCTTGACGCGTCCGGGCGCCATGCCGCTCGGTTGCATCGTTTTCGAGGATCGGCGTTGCCGATCCGGTTCGTCCGTGTACTGCCCCGGCTCTACGCCGACGGAGTATCCGTGTCCCGAAACATGTCAAACAACGCGCATCGCTCCTTGCTAAGCGTAGTGGCCGCGGCCTGCGTCGCGTCGGCCTCTTCCTCAAACGCTGCGGACCTGACACGCGACAACGGCTAACTGCTTGACCTTGAAGTTGCCTTCAAGGTTAGCCTCTCGCCTGTCGTCATTTGGCGCAAAGTCGCAAAGGCAAAGGGTATGCAAACGATATTAGGGGCCAACGGTCAGATCGCCACGGAACTGGCCCGGGAACTGCGGCGTATCGACACGGCGGATATACGTCTCGTCAGCCGCAATCCGCGCAAGGTCAATGACACCGATACGCTGGTGTCGGCCAATCTGCTCGATGCGCGCCAGACCGCGCAGGCGGTGAAAGGCAGCGACATCGTCTACTTCACGGCAGGCCTGCCGCCCGACACCGTGCTGTGGGAAACGCAGTTTCCGGTCATGTTGAAGAACGCACTCGATGCGTGCCGGGCGGAAGGCGCCAAGTTCGCCTACTTCGACAACACCTACATGTACCCGCAGGACGACCGGCCGCAAACGGAATCGACACAGTTCGCGCCGGTCGGCCGCAAGGGCAAAGTGCGCGCGGCGATGGCGTCGATGGTCCTCGATGAGATGGCGCGCGGCGACATTCCCGTCCTGATCGGCCGTGCACCCGAGTTCTACGGTCCCGGCAAGACCCAGAGCTTCACGAATGCACTGATCATCGACAAGCTGAAAGCCGGCAAGAAACCGAAAGTGCCGTTGCGCGACGACACGCGCCGCACGCTGATCTGGACGCCCGACGCGAGTCGCGCGCTCGCGACGCTCGGCAACACGCCGGACGCGTTCGGACAGACCTGGCATCTGCCGTGCTGCGACGATCGCCCGACATATCGGGAGTTCGTCGAGATGGCAAGCCGCGCATTCGGACAAAAGGCCGCTTATGCGATCGTCGGGAAATGGGCCTTCCGGACCGCGGGGCTCTTCTCGCCGCAAGTACGTGAAATCGAGGAGCTGCTGCCGCGCTACGAGCAGGACAACCTCTTTGACTCCACGAAGTTCAAGCGCCGATTCCCGCGCTTCGAGGTGACCACGTACCGGCAAGGTCTCGAGCGCATTCGGCACGAGTCGTAGGCATGTGCAATCTGCCGCCTGCCGAGCCGAGCCGGCTCAGACGGCGGCAACGTACCATGGGAAGCCGCGGCGTCCTTCCACCGGCACCGTCGGCTTGATGAAACAGGCCGGCTTCGCGCCGACCTTTTTTCATTTCACGCTGCGCCCGCACCGGGCCTCAAGCACCTCCCGCAGACTGCCCGCGTCCCTGGAGCAGATCGGCCATATCGTCGGCATGCTCCTCCTCGACCGCGAGAATTTCCTCGAACAGCCGGCGCGTGGTCACATCCTTCTCGCCGAGGTATCGGATGATCTCCCGATACGTATCGATCGCGATCCGCTCGGCCACCAGGTTCTCGGCAATCATGCTGGTCAGGTCGGTGCCCTCCTTGTACTCCGAATGCGCGCGCGTTTTCAGGCCGTCCGGCGCAAAGTCGGGCTCGCCGCCGAGCTGCACGATGCGCTCCGCGATGCGGTCGGCATGCTCCTGCTCTTCGGTCGCGTGCTGCGCGAATTCCTGCGCGACGGCCTCCGAATTGATGCCTCTCGCCATGAAGTAATGCCGCTTGTAGCGCAGGGTGCAGACGATCTCGGTCGCGAGCGCGTCATTGAGCAGCTTCAGCACCGTGGTGCGATCCGCGCCGTACGTTTGCGTGACCGGGCCGTCCGCCATGTGCTTGCGCGCATCTTCGCGAATTTTTTTCAGATCCAGCACGAACGAACCGCCCGATTCGGGTGCGGCCTCGTGGGTTGCAGCTGACTTCGTCATCGATCTGCTCCTCTATTCGGTAGGGAAATCTGTCACTCGCTTCGCCCAGCGACTGAGCTGGATGGCGCCGCGGACACGACCGTCCACGGGATGTCGCGGCCCGAGTGCGGCCCCTGCCTCCAGGCAGCGCGCCATTCCGCTCGCCGTCGGCGGTAAAGCAAGCGTCGGGCGAGCAAGTTCCGAGCCTGCCCGTCGAGACGGAGCGGCCGGTTCGCGGTACGGCGATTGCTGCCTTGCTGCCGACCCGGCCCGCGCGGGGCCGGACCGTGAACTCCGAAGACTTCCGCCATGGCCCTATCGAATGCGTCCGGCAGGACGATCGCCAGCGTGATCGGCAAAGTCGTTGCGTGGCTCGTCGCGGTGCTGATCATTCTGCTCGCGGCGATCGCGCTGTTCATTTTCACGTTCGACTGGAATCGCGCGCGGCCGCTGATCGACGACAAGGTCAGCGCCGCGATCGGGCGCCCGTTCACGATCAACGGCGACCTGACCGTACGCTGGCATCGCGCCGCCGGCGAAACCGGCTGGCGCGCGTGGGTGCTGTGGCCGACTTTCGCCGCACGCAACATCACGATCGCGAACCCGGACTGGGCAAAGCAGCGGTACTTCGCCACCCTCGAGCAAATCGACTTCCAGGTGAAGATGCTGCCGCTGCTCACGCATGACATCGTGATTCCTATCATCAATCTCGTCGGCCCCTCGGTCGATCTCGAGCGGCTTGCCGACGGTCGAAACAACTGGACCTTCAAGTTCAAGTCGTCCGCGCATCCGCTGGCGTGGAAGCTCGACCTGCACGACATCCGGCTCGACAAGGGCAACATCGCACTGTCCGACCAGCAACAAGGACTGGTGATGCAAGTGACGGTCAACACGCTCGGGCAGGCGATTCCGATCGGCGAAGTCCTCAAGCAGCAGGAAAACAAATCGCGCAGCGCGTCGGCCGAGACAGTCGGCAAGCGCGGCGCGCAACAGCTGAGCAAGCAGGCGCGGACGGCGGCTTCGGCCACATCCGCTACATCGGGCGCATCGGCAGCGCCCGCCGCACCTGCAAGCGTGGCTTCGGGCGGCAAGCCGGCGGCAAGCGGAGCGGCCCCCGCCTCGCCGCAAACGAACGAACCGCAATACGGCATCGGCTGGACGGCGACCGGCAGCTACCACCATTCGCCGCTGTCGGGCAGCGGCAAGCTCGGCGGCGTGCTCGCGCTGCAGGACGCGTCGCGGCCGGTGCCGGTACAAGCCGATGTCAAGGCGGGCGACTTGCATGTCGCATTGGTCGGCACCGTCACCGACCCCGCGCACCTCGCTGCCGTCGATTTGCGCCTGTGGCTGCAAGGCTCGAGTCTCGATCGCCTCTATCAATTGACGGGCATCACGCTTCCCACGACCCCTCCCTATGCCACCGAGGGCCACCTGATCGGCAACATCCAACCGGGCAACAGCGTGTTCCGTTATGAAAAATTTTCAAGCCGCGTGGGCGGCAGCGATCTGAGCGGCACGCTCGTCTATACGCAGCGTAAGCCGCGGCCGCTGCTCAAGGGTGACGTAGTCTCGAACCTGCTGCAGTTCAAGGATCTGGCGCCGGTGGTGGGCGCCGACAGCAACGCGAGCAAGGCAAAGCGCGGCGACACGGCGCGCCAGCCGGCGAACAAGGCGCTGCCGGTCGAAGGCTTCCGGACGGAGCGCTGGAGCGCGATCGATGCCGACGTGAAATTCACGGGCCGGCGCATCGTCAAGGACCCCGCGCTGCCCATCACCGATCTGTACACGCACATCGTGATGACCGACGGCGTGCTGTCGTTGCAGCCGCTGAAGTTCGGCGTCGCGGGCGGCTCGATCGCCTCGGACCTCCATCTCGACGGCCGCGAACGGCCGCTCAAGGCGCGCGCCTCGACGCGCGTGCGCGGTCTCAAGCTGAAGCAGTTGCTGCCGACCGTGAAGACGATGCAGAGCGCACTCGGTGAAGTCAATGGCGACGCGCAGTTGTCGGCGACCGGCAACACGCCGGCCGCGCTCGCCGCAAGCTCCAACGGCGAGGTGAAGCTGCTCGTCACCGACGGCACGCTCAGCCGTCTGCTGATGGAAGCCGCAGGGCTCAACGTCGCGAACGTCGTCTACGAAAAGATGTATGGAAATCGCAATGTGCATATCAACTGCGCGGCCGCCGATTTCGTCGTCACGGACGGCGTGCTCGATTCGCATGCGTTCGCGCTCGATACCGACGACGCCGTCATCAACGTCGACGGCAAGGTCGACATGAAGAACGAGACGATGAATCTCGGCATCCATCCGCACACGAAAGGCTTCCGCATTTTTTCGCTGCGCTCGCCGCTCTATGTCAAAGGCACCTTCAAGAATCCGCACGTCGGCGTGAACGCGACGGCCCTCGCCGTGCGCGGCGGCGCGATGGTCGGCCTCGGTCTGATCAATCCGTTCGCCGCGCTGATTCCGCTGATCGCGCCGAGCAACCACAAACCGCTGCCATGCCAGCAGCTGATCGCGGCAATGCAGTCGCAGCAGCCGAGTGCGCCGCCGCCCGGTCAGCGCAAGAAATCGAAGGGCCTGCGCCTGCCGCCCGGCACGCCGGTGTCGGACGCAGCCCACCCGTCCGGCCCGACGCTGCCGTTACCCAAGGCGACGCATTGATTCCGCGGACCGCGATGCGCGTCGCGCCGTCGCGCGGATGGAATCCGGAACGACATAAGTTCGTCGCCAGGCACGATCGTTGCATCGTCGGGATGACGATGCGCTCGCTGCCGGCTGCCGATCCGTGGCAGTAGCCGGCGTGGCGATCGCTCGGCGGCCGGACCGTGCCGCCCGTCATCCTCGCATTACGCGTCGCCGCGAGCACCGGCCCCCAATCGTCGTCGATCGAGTCGGACTGCCTGCGCGACATCGCCGGATCGTTGCCGGCCACCGTGTCATGAGGAAACTGGAACAGCAACGCAGGAACGGCCGAAGGGCCCCCTTCAGGCCGGCGCGCAGCGACGCCGGCCCCCGCGGCCACAAGATAGCGCCGGCCGCCGTGCCGGGTTTGAAGACGTTGACCTCGCTGGCGACGGGCGTCGTCATGGTCTGCGCGATGTATTTCGGGCGGACGGTGCTGATCCCGATCACGCTCGCCGTGCTGCTGAGCCTCCTGCTGGCACCGCTCGTGGACCTGTTGCGGCGGCTGCGTCTCGGCGAGCTCGTCTCGGTGCTGGTCGCGGTCTGGCTGGCCTTGTCGGTGCTGACGGCATTCGGTTTTCTGATCGGCGCGCAATTGGCGGAACTGGCGTCCGACTTGCCGCGCTATCAAGTCGCGATCGAACGCCGAGTCGACAATATCCAGCAAACGGTCGTGGTCCACGCGGATGCGGTCCTCACACGGACCATCGACGCGCTCAAGCGCGTGGCGCCCGTGCGCGAGGAGCACACGTCCGACACCAGGCCTGCCGGCCCGGCGGACAAAGCGCCGTTGCCCGTCGAGGTCCACGAGCCGTCGCCTTCGCCGCTGCAGCTCGCACAAGGATTTCTTTCGCCGGTCGTCAGCCCGCTCGCGACGATCGGCATCGTGATCGTGACCGCGATCTTCATCCTGCTGCAGCGCGCCGACCTGCGCGAACGCCTGATTCGACTTGCCGGCTCGCACGACATGCACCGCACCACGACGGCAATGAGCGATGCCGCGCGTCGCCTGAGCCGCTACTTTCTCGCGCAGCTGTGCGTCAACGTGTGTGTCGGCGCGGTGTTGAGCCTCGGGCTCGCCGTGATCGGCCTGCCGGGCGCGCTGCTGTTCGGCGTGATTGCGGGGTTGATGCGCTTCGTGCCGTACGTCGGCGTGTGGATCGCCGCGCTGCCGGCGACGATTCTCGCCGCCGCCATGAGTCCCGGCTGGTCGATGATCGTCGCGATACTGGTGCTCTTCTCCGTGACCGAAGTGGCCGCCGGCCAATTTCTCGAGCCGCTCGTCTACGGTCACAGCACCGGCCTTTCGCCGATCGCGGTGATCGTCGCGGCGATTTTCTGGAGCTGGCTGTGGGGCCCGGTAGGTCTTGTGCTCTCCACACCGCTTACGCTCTGCCTCGTGATTCTGGGGCGCTATGTCAGCGGACTCGAATTCCTCGACGTGCTGTTCGGCGACAGACCGGCGCTGACGCCGGGCGAGCGCTTCTATCAACGCCTGCTGACCGGCGATCGCGAACGGGCATTGGCGCAGGCCGACACGCTGCTGAAGAAACGCTCGCTTTGCGCGTACTACGACGCCGTTGCGCTCGAGGGTCTTCGTCAGGCACGAATCGACCTGCTGCGTGGCGTCGTCTCGCCGAAGCAATTGCGGCGCATCCGCGAAACGGTGCTGGACCTCGTACATAGCCTGGAGCCCGACAGCGATGCCGCGCCGACGCCGCCGTCCGCATCGCCGTTGTCGGCCGACGAAGGCACGCCCGACCGCGTGCCGTCGGTGCTTTGCATCTCGGGCAGCGGCAAGCTGGACGATGTCGTCGCGATCATCGCCGTGCGTCTGCTGCGCCAGCGCGGGCTGCATGCCGAAAGCGCCGGCTACGAGCGCTTTCCGAGGAGCGGCTTTCGCGACCCGCGTCTGTCCGGCGCGGCCGTGATCGCCGTGATCTCGCTCGACGCCGTCGATGCGCCGCCCTACCTGCGCGATCTGATACGCCGGCTGAGCCAGCGCGCGACGACGGCCAGCATCGTCGTCGGCTTGTGTGGACGCGACACCGAGTGCCCGGCGCTTTGGCGGAAGATGGGCGTATCGGCGACGCTGTCGTTCAGCGAACTCGTCGATCGCTGCGTGCTGCTCGCGCAGCGACACGCGGACGGCGGCGAGCCCGCGCGCAGCAACCCCGTCGCACCGAACACCGGCGCAGTCGTTCACTATCGACGCGACGCATGATGCTGCGCGCAACGCGTCGCCGTCGTCCGGTGCGATACCTCACCGTTCACCTTCCCAGTCGTGCCAGTCGACCGAATGCGATTTCAGATACGCCGACACGGTTTCACCGAGCGTCGGCATGAAGTGGTCCTCGCCGATTCGCTCGTACAACCCATACCGTTTCAGGCTGTCCTTGACGGGCCCCTTGAGCTCGGCGAAGCAGAGTTGCACGTCCGCGTCGTGGAGTTCGCCGTCGAGCCTTGCCAGCATGTCGGCTGCGGTGAGATCGATATCCGTCACCGGCTCGGCCGCGATCGCAACCCACCGCGTGTGCGTGGGCGCCTCGCGCGCCGCCGTCAACACGCGTTCGTGAAAGATTTCCGCATTCGCGAAGAACAACGGCGCATCCCAGCGCAGCAGAACCAGTCCCGGGATGCGTCGTGCGTCCGGATGGCGCGCGGTGTCGTGATAGCCCTTCACGCCGTCGCGCCGGCCGAGCACCGCTGAATAAGGGCGCCACGCGCGCCACAGGAAGGCGAGCACGGCGAGCCCGAGTGCGATGCCCACGCCGACGACGACACCCCACACCACGACGCCGACAAAGCAGGCGAGCGACTGCGCGAATTCCGGACGACGCAGCCGGTAGAGCCGCCGCAGGCCGGTGATCTCGATCAACGACAGCGACGCGGCAACGACTACGGCGCCAAGGGTCGCTTGCGGCGTATCGCGCAATGCCTGCGGGACGAAAAGCAGCAACGCTGCCACGATGAGCGCGGCAATCACGCCGCACGCCTGACTCTTCGCGCCTGCGCCCTCGGCGACCGGCGTGCGCGATCCGCTGGCCGCAACTGCGAAGCCCTGGAACAGACCGGCTGCAATATTGGCGATGCCGAGCGCCACGAATTCGCGATTGCGGTCGACGCGTTCCCCGCTGCGCAACCCGTATATCTGCGACAGCATGCTGAGGTCCGTCAACGACACCAGCGCGATGGCGGCGGCACTCGCCGGTAGTGCAAGCCATTCGCTCCACGCAAGCGCCGGAAATTCGGGTATCGGCAGCCCGCGCGGCAAGTTGCCTACCACGCCGATACCGGCGCGCGCCGCCAGATCGAAATAGGCGGCCGCGACGGTCGCGACAACCACGGCGACCAGCACGCCCGGCATTCTCGGCATCCAGCGTTTGAACGCGAGGATCACGGCAAGCGAAAGCACACCGATCGACAAGGCCGCGAGGTTCGTTTTGCCGGCAGCAACGGCCGTTGCCAGCTCGCGCAGTTGCTGCGGAATCGCCGCTTCGTGCACCGTCAGACCGAGCAGCTTCGGCAGCTGGCTGACGATGATCGTGACGACGATGCCGTTGAGATAGCCATAGCGGATCGGCATGGAGAGCAGATCCGTGACGAAGCCGAGCCGGAATAGACCGACGGCCAGACAGAGCGTGCCGGAGAGCAACGCGAGCGCACCTGCGAGCGCGGCCGCATGCGCGGCATTGCCGTGCGCGAGCGGCACGACGCTCGCCGCGATCAACGCAATCAGCGCGGAATCGGGCCCGAGCACGAGGACGCGGCTCGGCCCGAACACCGCGTAGGCGACCAGCGCGGCAATCGACGCATAGAGCCCCGACGCGGCGGAAAGGCCGGACGCGATCGCGTAGGCCATGCCGGCCGGCACCAGCACGGCGCTGAGGGTCGCGCCCGCGATTGCGTCGCCCGGCAGCCATGCGATCCGGTACGTGCGGATCCACGCGATACCGGGCACGTAGCGCGCGACTTCCCTGCCGAGCCGTACGACGCCGACCTTAGCCACCCGTCTCGCTCCCGCGAAATGCGGCACGGCCGTGAGTTTTCGGATCTCGTGGTTCCATGGCGACTACGGGTCGTTGCGGACGCCCGTGCGCAGCAAGTCCCATACCCGGCGGCCGCGAGGCCGGCTGACGTCGCGCCTATTGCGTACGCGTGCCGAGCGACTACGACAGCGTCGATTTGTACGTTTTTCTCGCCCGGGCGCAAATGTATCCGTCCGCTCCGGGCGCGCTGCGACGCGACCCAACCGGACACGAGCGCGTTGGGCGCGCGTATCGTCATGGTCGAAGCCGCGCGCGGCCGCCGGAAGGTGCGAAAAATGCTCGCGTGTGTCGATCGGACGGCCTGCTATCGCGTGGCCGCCATCCATGAAGCGAATGCGTCGGAACGACGACGCGCGAGGGAGCGTAATGGAAAGGGAACTGAAGCTGCTGGTCGACCGCGAGCACGTCGACCGCATCCGCGAATCGCCGCTGTTCGCGGACGGGAAGCACGCCGACTTGCCGGCCACACTGCTGACCAGCACCTACTACGACACATCGGAATTTGCGTTTCGTCGCTGCAATGCATCGCTGCGCGTGCGAACGCAAGGCGACAAGACCGTCCAGACCATCAAGATCGACGGCGCGACATCGGCAGGCCTATACCAGCGAGACGAATTCGAAATGCCGGTGGAAGGCACTGCGCCCGATCTGAGCTTGTTCAACGACTCGATCCCCGCCGACAGCGACCTCGGCAAGCTGATTCGCGACGAACGCACCGCGACGGACCTCGGACCGCGCTTCGTCACGAAGATTCGCCGCACGCTGCTGCCGTTGCGCGCGCAACCGGGCGAGGAAATCGAGTTTGCGATCGACGAAGGCACGATCGAAACCGAGACGGATTCGGCGTCCGTCGTCGCAGTCGAAATGGAACTGAAGCAAGGCCGCCCCGAGCGTCTTTATCACATTGCGCTCGAACTGCTCGCAACGGTGCCGCTGCGCTTCGACCCGATGAGCAAGGCCGATCGCGGCTATGAAATGCTGCTGCAACACCATCAGCCGCCGGTGAAGGCGAAGCCCGTGACGCTTCACAAGCGGAACAGCATCGAAGACGCCTTCCGCACGATCGCGCACAACTGCCTCGAGCAGGTTCACGCGAACGAGCGCGGTGTCGTGTCCGGTCACGACCCGTCGAGCGTGCACCAGATGCGCGTCGGCCTGCGGCGCCTGCGCTCGGCGCTCGATCTGTTCGACAAGATGATCCCCGCTTATCCGGGGCTTCAGGACGAACTGCGCTGGATCGCGTCGGAGCTCGGCGAGGCGCGCGACTGGGAGGTCCTTTCCCGCTCGACGCTCGGCCAGGCACTCGCGCAGACCGAGAAAGAGCAGGAACGCCGGGCGGTGGAGCGCGCGTGCAAGCGCGTGGCGACGGAAAAGCGCGCCCGTGCAGCCGCGGCCGTGCAGTCCGTCCGCTACACGCGACTGATCCTGGAACTGACTTTGTGGCTCGACGGCGCACGCTGGCATGACGGCATGTCGAGGCAGGCGTCCGAGGCCGTGCAGAAACCCGTGAAGCGGCTGGCATCCGACATCCTGCGCCGCCGGCACAAAAAATTGCTGAAGCGCGGCCGAGGGCTGGCCGATCTCGACGATCGTCGCCGCCATCGCGCACGCATCGCGGCGAAACAACTTCGGTATGCGACCGAGTTCTTTGCGTCGCTGTTTCCGAAGTCGGCGGTGAAGCACTATGTGGCGACGTTGAGCGAGCTCCAGGACGATCTGGGCTGGCGCAACGATGCCGTGGTCGCCCCTCGTCTGCTCGATTCGCTGCCGCATGACGCCGCCGATACCGTCGCCGGGGCCGCTTTCGTGCGCGGGTTCTGGGCTTCGCGCGCGGCCGCCGATTACGTCCAGATGAAAAAATTGTGGAAACGCTTCAGACGCCTGTCTCCGCCTCAATAGCGCGCAAGCGGCGGCCGTGTCGTAGGCGCCGAGCCGCTGCGACGACGGGGGCTCGCGCGACATGCCATGCCGCGCGAACACACAGGGCTATGCGCAGCGTGGACGGTCGGCGGTCCGTCGACGTTGAATTCGACGGACCACCGCCGCGCCTGCCCGTGCTTTAACGGTGATGCGCACGTGCCGCGCGTGTCTGGGCTGCCTTCTTTGCGGCTGCCGAGCGGCCTGCCGCCCCTTTGGTCTGCGCGGCCTTCTTCGCGGCGGCGGAACGGCTCGCGGCCGGACGACGCGCGGCAGCACTCTTCGCCTGCTTCGACATTGCGGCTGACGACGCGCCCTCCTTGCTCTCGCGCTTCAACACGGCGGTCGTCGTGCGCGAGCGTTTCGCTTTCGATTCGGTGCTGGCGCCGGTTTTTTTCTTGCCGTGACCGGCGGCGGTGTCCCGTGCCGCCTTCTTGCGCGTCGCTTCACTCGTCTTGCCCTTCGCGGGCGGCTTCAGATCGACGCCCGCGCGCCGTGCTTCCGACAAGCCGATGGCCACGGCCTGCTTCGCCGAACGCACCCCGTGCTTGCCGCTGCGTACGCGGTCGATCTCCTCCTTGACGAACTCGCCGGCTTGCGTGCTCGGCGACTTGCCGGCGCGTTTGTCGGCGCGTGCTCGCTGGATCGCTCTCTGTTCGGGCATGGTCACTCTCCTTGACAAAGGTGTGGCCGTTCCTGCGAGCAACCGACGTGCCCGCCGCTTATGCCCATCGGTCGAATCGATAGCAGAATTTATCGGTTCTCGTCCGTGCTCGGCGTTGGTACGTTAGCCGGCTCGCTTCAATGCAACGAACCCGACAAGGAGCACGCTTCATGACGTCGATGAACCGCCGCGCATTCGCGCGCGCGATGCTGGCCGCCGGCCTGACTGCCGCGGGTGTCCGCGCCCGCGCCGACGATGCGCCCACCGCGCTGCGCATCGGATACCAGAAATCGTCGACGCTGATCACGCTGCTCAAGACGCGCGGCACGCTCGAACAGGCGCTCGCGCCGCTCGGCATGCGCGTGTCGTGGCATGAATTCGCGAGCGGGCTGCCGCTGACCGAGGCGCTCAACGTCGGCGCCGTCGATTTCAGCGCGGACGTGGCCGACACGGTGCCGGTCTTCGCACAGGCCGCGCACGCGCGCTTCGTGTATGTCGCGCAGGAAGCGCCGTCGCCGAAGGCACAGGCGATCGTCGTCAAGCGGGACGGCGCGCTGCGCACGCTCGCCGACCTCAAGGGCCAGCGCATCGCCGTGACGAAGGCGGCCGGCAGCCACTATCTGCTGCTCGCCGCGCTCGCGCGCGCGAAGCTCGCGCCCGCCGATGCTGCGATCCACTACCTCACGCCTGCGGACGGCCGGGCCGCATTCGAGCGCGGCAGCGTCGATGCGTGGATCACGTGGGATCCCTATGTCGCGTCGGTGGACCGGAATCCCGACGTGCGGATTCTCGCCGACGGCGACGGGCTCGCGTCTTATCAGCGCTACTACCTCGCGTCGAGCAGTTTCGCCGCGGCCCGCCCCGACGTCGTGCAGATCCTGTTCGACCGGCTGTCGCAGGCCGGCACATGGTTGCGTGCGCATCAGCCGGAAGCCGCGAATACGCTGGCGCCGATCTGGGGGCTCGACGCCGCGACGATCGAGCGCGCCAACGCACGACGCAGCTACCTCGTGCGCGAAGTGCTGCGGCCGAACTTCGGCGAGCAGCAGAAGATCGCCGACACCTTTCTCGCTGCCGGACTGCTACCGGCGCGCGTCGATACCGGGCAGGCACTGCGCTGGAATTTCGCCGCGAAACGGGCGGAGCCGATCGGTGCGTGAGCGCGGGCGCGGAGGGGCGCGACAATTTCGTGCGCTTTGATGAAATTATGTTGACAGACGTTTCAGACACGCTAGAATAGCGGTCTTTCGCGATGCAGCACCAAGCGAAACGTGCCCAGGTGGCGGAATTGGTAGACGCACTAGGTTCAGGTCCTAGCGGTGGCAACACCGTGGAGGTTCGAGTCCTCTCCTGGGCACCACTGTTTTAAAAAAGGTCGGCTTCATGCCGGCCTTTTTCATTTTGAGCCCAGGAAGCAAAGCGCCTGCGCGCTTTGCGTGAGGACTCGAAAGGCTGCGCTTGCAAGCGCAGCCGGGGTCGCGCTCGCGTGACCGAGTCCTCTCCCGGGCACCATCTGTTTTCGAAAAGGTCGGCTTTCAGCCGACCTTTCTTCATTTCCGGCACGAAAAAATCACGCGCCCTGCCCGTTCCAGCGCTTCGCCGCAATCGCGACGCGCTCGCCGAGCACTTCAGCCGTTTTCCGGTCGCTCTCGATGATCGCGTCGCCGCCCTGATCGGCATTCGCCTGCGCCATCGCGCCAAGGAACGAACCCAGCCGATTCAGATCGTTGACCGATCCCTGGCTGTTGTTGTTGCCGGGCATCAGGCCGAGACTCACCCACAGCATCTGATGCTGCGCCGCGAAGACGGCGAGCTGCTGCAGCGTCGCCAGCTTGTCGCCGCTTTGCGAAGCGGAGACCGTGAAGCCGGCCGCGAGCTTGTCGCGCCACTTGCCCCAGTACTTCGACGACGCGTCCATGAATCCCTTGAACTGCGCGGACGCGCTGCCCATGTAGGTCGGCGAACCGAAGATGATCGCGTTCGCGTCGTGCTCCAGATACGCCCAGTGATCGTCGATCGCCTCGACAGGGATCAGCTTCACCGACGCGCCGTCGACCTTCTCGACACCGCGCGCGACGGCTTCCGCAATGACGGCCGCATGACCGTAGCCACTATGAAAAACCACAGCAATTTCCGACATGAATGACTCCTTGTTCAAGTTCAAAGGGAACGAGCGACGAAATGTTACCAATTAAGTAACACATTCGCTCGCAAACGAATCGAGTCGCCGAACCGGGCCCGCGTCGCACGTCGTCGCGTCGATGATGAAACGCGTGCACCGTGTTCGCCGTATCGGCGGAGCTCGGCACGTGTCCGCAATGACGTGTGCCGTGTCGAAACGATAGTGCGCGGGCAAACGCGCATAAATACGCATCGGGAAAATTCACCCGTTCGCGGTGTGCGGCAATCGCTGCACGCCGCGCGAGCGCCGCAACGAGACCTGCTGGCGGCGCGTCTTTTTAGATCGATCCAGTAAAAAGCTGTTGACAGCCCTCAAGGACACGCTACAATAGCGGTCTTTCGCATCGCAGCAAGCGAAACGTGCCCAGGTGGCGGAATTGGTAGACGCACTAGGTTCAGGTCCTAGCGGTGGCAACACCGTGGAGGTTCGAGTCCTCTCCTGGGCACCACTGTTTTAAAAAGGTCGGCTTCATGCCGGCCTTTTTCATTTTCAGCCCAGGAAGCAAAGCGCCTGCGCGCTTTGCGTGAGGACTCGAAAGGCTGCGCTTGCAAGCGCAGCCGGGGTCGCGCTTGCGTGACCGAGTCCTCTCCTGGGCACCACTGTTTTAAAAAGGTCGGCTTCATGCCGGCCTTTTTCATTTTCAGCCCAGGAAGCAAAGCGCCTGCGCGCTTTGCGTGAGGACTCGAAAGGCTGCGCTTGCAAGCGCAGCCGGGGTCGCGCTTGCGTGACCGAGTCCTCTCCTGGGCACCATCTGTATTAAAAAGGTCGGCTTCATGCCGGCCTTTTTCATTTTGAGCCAAGGAAGCAAAGTGCCTGCGCGCTTTGCGCGAGGACTCGAAAGGCTGCGGCTCGCAAGCGCAGCCGGGGTCGCGCTCGTGTGACCGAGCTCTCTCCTGGGCACCATCTGTTTTCGAAAAGGTCGGCTTTATGCCGGCCTTTTTTCATTTGCGGCGCAGAAAGCGACAAGAGATGCGATGCGTCCCCTCTTCCGGACAACGGCCTTAAACGCCCAAAACACTGCCCGACCTCCCGCCTCCCTCCCAGCAACCGGGATTTCCCTAGGCTGACACACGCGCTCGCTCGCGCTTAAATAAATCAACGTGATTTATTTAATTCGCCCCGCAGCGGCGAAACATGGAAGGAGACGCCATGAGAAGTCCGCACATCGGCCAAGGCAGCAATTCGGCCAACGTGCGCCGTTACAACGAGCGCCTGCTGCTGAAAACGCTGCGCCGCGCCGGCAGCGCGTCGAAGGCCGACCTCGCCCGCCTCGCAAACATGACGGGCACGGCGGTCGGCAGCATCATCGCGTCGCTCGCGGACGCCAAGCTGATCGAGTTCGCGGGCCGCCGCACCGAAGGTCAACGCGGGCAGCCGGCGTCGCTGATCCGTCTCGATCCGCGCGGCGCGTTCGGCATCGGCGTCCATCTCGACCGCATGCGGATCGAAACCGCGCTCGTCAATTTCACCGGCGACGTGCTCGGCCGCCGCTCGCACGACATGCTGCTGCCGCCGCCCGCCGACGTGCTCGAGATCGTCCGTCACGACATCGCGGCGATGCAGGCGCTGCTCCCCGATCACGAACGTACGCGGCTCGCCGGCATCGGCGTCGCGCAGCCGTACAACCTCGGCGCCTGGATGCGCGAACTCGGCCTCGCGCCCGATACGTTCCGCGCCTGGGAAGACGTCGATTTCGCGAGCGACCTCGGGCGCATGTCGTCGCTGCCCGTGTTCGGCGAAAACGACGGCAACGCGGCCGCAATCGCCGAGCTGTTCTACGGCTACGGCCGCCAGTGCGACGATTTCGTCTATCTGTTCATCGGCCCCGCGATCGGCGGCGGCATCGCGATCGACGGCGACTGTCTGCGCGGCGTGACGGGCAATGCGGGCGACATCGCGGTCATCCCGGTGCCGCCGAGCCGGCTCGCGTCCGCGCCGCCGCCGCGCGGCCCGTGGGACATCCTGCTCGCGCGTGCGTCGCTGCATGCACTCGTGCGTCACCTGCGCCATCACGGCGAACGCGTCGACAACCGCGCCGATCTCGAAGCGTGCATCGCGCGCGGGCTGCCCGCCGTCGCCGAATGGATCGACGACTGCGTCGATGCGCTCGCACCGGCGTTGCGCGCGGTGCTCTGCGTTGTCGATGCGCCGGTCGTCGTGCTCGACGCCGATACCGACGCCGGCCTGCTCGATGCGCTGACGACGCGGCTGCGCGCGGCGCTCGTCGCGACCGCGCCCGAAGCGCGCGGCACGCCGACGCTCGTGCGCGGCACGTTCGGCGCGGACGCCGGCGCGATCGGCGCCGCGACGCTGCCGATGTACTTCAACTTCTCCCCGCGGGCCGGCATCCTGAAAGGCGCCCGCACGGAATCGCAGGAGGTCAACCATGTCGCGATCTGAGTCGCCCCGGCCGCTGCTCGAAATGCGCCGGATCAGCAAGACGTTCCCGGCCGTGCGCGCGCTCGACAACGTCAGCCTCACCGTCTATCCGGGCGAAATCCATTCGCTGATGGGCGAGAACGGTGCGGGCAAGTCGACGCTGATGAAAATCCTGTCCGGCGCATACCGCGCCGACGCCGGCGGCGAAATCCTCATCGACGGTCGGCGCATCGAGATCGACGGGCCGCTCGCCGCGCGCGATGCGGGCGTCGCGGTGATCTACCAGGAGCTGTGCCTCGCGCCGAACCTGACGGTCGCCGAAAACATCTACGTCGGCCGCGAACTGCGGCACGGCAACCGGCGCTGGGGCACGATCGACCGCGCGGCGATGGCGCGCGGCTGTCGCGACGTGCTGTTGCGTCTCGGCGCATCGTTCGGCCCGGACACGCTCGTCGGCACGCTGTCGATCGCCGAGCAGCAGCTCGTCGAGATCGCACGCGCCGTGCACACGCGCGCACGCATTCTCGTGATGGACGAGCCGACCACGCCGCTGTCGTCGCGCGAAACCGAGCATCTGTTCCGCCTGATCCGGCAGCTGCGCGAAGAAGGCCTCGCGATCATCTACATCAGCCATCGGATGGCGGAAATCTACGAACTGTCCGACCGCGTGTCGGTGCTGCGCGACGGCACGTACGTCGGCACGCTCGAACGCGATGAGTTGTCGGCCGAGCGCCTCGTCGCGATGATGGTCGGCCGCGACATCTCGGGCTTCTACAAGAAGGAGCACGCGCCGTACGATCCCGGCCATCTGCTGCTGTCGGTCCGCGACGTGTCGGACGGCGGTCGCGTGCGCGGCTGCAGCTTCGATCTGCATGCGGGCGAGGTGCTCGGCATCGCGGGCCTCGTCGGCGCGGGCCGTACCGAACTCGCGCGCCTGATCTTCGGCGCGGAGCCGCGCACGCGCGGCGACGTGAAGCTCGGCGACCGCACGTTCGGCGCGCACTCGCCGCGCGATGCGATCGACGCGGGCCTCGTCTACCTGACCGAGGATCGCAAGCGCCAGGGCCTCTTTCTCGACATGAGCGTGCGCGACAACATCAACATCTCGGTGTGCAGCCGCGATGCACGGCTCGGCGCACTCGACCTCGCACGCGGCGCCGAACGTGCGCGCGACGCGATCGCGTCGCTGTCGATCCGCGTGCCGCACGCGAACGTGAACGTCGGCGCGCTGTCGGGCGGCAACCAGCAGAAGGTGCTGCTGTCGCGCCTGCTCGAAACGAAGCCGCGCGTGCTGATCCTCGACGAGCCGACGCGCGGCGTCGACATCGGCGCCAAGTCGGAGATCTACCGGATCATCAACGAGCTGGCGCGTGCCGGCGTCGGCGTGATCGTGATCTCGAGCGAGCTGCCCGAAATCATCGGCGTCGCCGATCGCGTGCTCGTGATGCGCGAAGGCGAAATCGCGGGCGAGCTCGGCGGCTATACGGGCACGCCGATCACGCAGGAAGCGATCATCGCGCTCGCGACCGGCTCGCAGGCCGAACTCGCGGACGCGCACTGACCCCGGCCACTTCATTTCATTCTTACATTCAGGTTACCGAAATGATCAATCCGACCAAGCAGCGGAACCTCGCTTCCGCCACCGCCCATCCGGCGGCCGATCGTGCGCCGCAGGCGCGCGTCGCCGATCATCGCGCGCGCATGCAGTCGCTGATGCGCACCGCCGGCATGCTGCCGGTCCTTCTGGTCCTCTGCATCGGCTTCGGTTTTCTGACCGACGGCTTCTTCACGCTGCAGAACCTGTCGATCGTCACGCAGCAGGCCTCGATCAACATCGTGCTCGCGGCCGGGATGACGTTCGTGATCCTGACGGGCGGCATCGACCTGTCGGTGGGCTCCGTGCTCGCCGCGGCGGCCGTCGCGTCGCTGCTCGCGTCGACGATTCCGGGCTGGGGCTGGCTCGGCGTTCCCGCCGCGCTCGTGGTCGGCCTCGTGTTCGGCGCGATCAACGGCGGCCTGATCTCGCTGCTGCGCCTGCCGCCGTTCATCGTGACGCTCGGAGCGATGACGGCCGTGCGCGGCGTCGCGCGACTGCTCGGCAACGACACGACGGTATTCAATCCGCAGCTGCCGTTCGCGTTCATCGGCAACGGCACGATCTTCGGCGTGCCGTGGCTCGTCGTGATCGCTTGCGCGGTGATCGCAATCTCGTGGTTCATCCTGCGCCGCACGGTGCTCGGCATGCGCATCTATTCGGTCGGCGGCAATCCGGAAGCCGCTCGGCTGTCGGGCATCAACGTGCGCGCGATCCAGCTGTTCGTCTATGCGGCCTCCGGCCTGCTCGCCGGGCTCGGTGCGGTGATGTCCGCGGCGCGGCTCTATGCGGCCAACGGGCTGCAGCTCGGCCAGTCGTACGAACTCGACGCCATCGCCGCGGTGATCCTCGGCGGCACGAGCTTCGTCGGCGGCGTCGGCTCGATCGTCGGCACGCTGATCGGCGCGCTGATCATCGCGGTGCTGACCAACGGGCTCGTGCTGCTCGGCGTGTCCGACATCTGGCAGTACATCATCAAGGGCCTCGTGATCATCGGTGCGGTCGCACTCGATCGCTATCGCCAGCGCGACTCGGCGCGCACCTGACGCGCGGCTCGCCGCTTTCCTCTGCGCCCGCAGGCAGGTCAACCTGCGCGCATTCGCCAACAGACCTCACGGAGACACAACGACATGTTCAAGCACAAAGCCGCCCTGACCGCCCTCGCGTGCGCGTTCGCCTTCGGCGCATCGGCCGCGCATGCGGCCGACAAGCCGCTGAAGCTGATCGGCGTCACGGTCGGCTCGCTCGGCAACCCGTATTTCGTCACGATCGTGAAGAGCGCCGAAGCGCGCGCGAAACAGATCAATCCGAACGCGAAGGTCACCGCTGTTTCGGCGGACTACGACCTGAACAAGCAGTTCACGCAGATCGACAACTTCATCTCCGCGCACGTCGACATGATCCTGCTGAACGCGACCGATCCGAAGGCGATCGAGCCGGCGGTCAAGAAGGCGCAGGCGGCCGGCATCACGGTCGTCGCGGTCGACGTCGCCGCGGCCGGCGCGAACGCGACCGTGCAGACGAACAACGTGAAGGCAGGCGAACTCGCGTGCGACTACATCGCGAAGAAGCTCAACGGCAAGGGCAACGTGATCATCGAGAACGGCCCGCAGGTGTCGGCCGTGATCGATCGCGTGAACGGCTGCAAGACCGTGCTCGCGAAGAGCCCCGGTATCAAGCTGCTGTCGAGCGACCAGGACGGCAAAGGCTCGCGCGAGGGCGGAATGAACGCGATGCAAGGTTACTTGACGCGCTTTCCCAAACTCGACGCGGTGTTCACGATCAACGATCCGCAGGCGATCGGCAGCGATCTCGCCGCGAAGCAGCTGAATCGTTCGGGGATCGTGATCACGTCGGTCGACGGCGCGCCCGACATCGAGGTCGCGCTGAAGTCGAACACGCTCGTGCAGGCGTCCGCGAGCCAGGATCCGTGGGCAATGGCGCAGCAGGCCGTCAACGTCGGCTACGGGATCATGAACGGCCAGAAGCCGGCGAATCCGATGATCCTGATCGAGCCGACGCTCGTCACGCGCGACAACGTGAAGAGCTACAAGGGCTGGAGCACGCCGCGCTGAGCGCCCTGCTCCGCGCGCCGCGCCGACGATGCACGCGCGACGCCGCCTTGCATCGTCGGTGCGCGCCACCCGTTCGTTTTCTCCGCGGCACCGCACGGCCCGGTGCCGCAGCACACAAGGTTCCGACATGACGACGACGTTTCCCCGCCTGATCGTATTCGGCGAAGCGCTGACCGATTTCATCCGCGACGATGCGCACCGCTGGCACAGCGTGGCCGGCGGTTCGTGCTGGAACGTCGCGCGCGTGGGCGCGCGGCTCGGCGTGCCGACCGCCTTTGCCGGCACGGTCAGCCGCGACCTGTTCGGCGACGAGCTGATGCGCAAGAGCGCCGAAGCGGGCCTCGATCTGCGCTTCATCAGGCAGGTCGATCGCGCGCCGCTGCTCGCGATGGTCGTATCCAAGCAGCCGCCGGACTATTTCTTCATCGGCGAGAACAGCGCCGATCTCGCGTTCGATCCGGCCGACCTGCCGGCCGGCGCGCTCGATGCCGCTCAGATCGTGCACGTCGGCTCGCTCGGCGTCGTGCGCGAACCGCTCGCGTCGCGTCTGCTCGAGGTCGTGCAGGCCGCTCGCGCGGCCGGCAAGCGCATCTCGTTCGACCCGAACTATCGCGCGCCGATGGCCGCGCCCGCGTATCGCGACACGCTGCGCCGGCTGGCCGCGCTCGCGGACTGGATCAAGGTGTCCGACGAAGATCTGCACGGCCTCTTCCCCGAACTCGACGAAACGGCCGCGCTCGCACAGCTGCGCGCATGGGCGCCCGATGCCGCGGTGCTCGTGACACGCGGCGCGTCGGGCATGCAGCTCTTTCATCGCGAGACGGTGCTGTTCCAGCCGGCGTTCGCGACGCAGGTGGCCGATACGGTGGGCTGCGGCGACGCGAGCATCGGCGGCTGGCTCGCGAGCCAGCTCACGCGCCCCGAGGCGACCGCGGCCGAGCATCTGCGCTACGCCGCGGCATGCGCGGCGGTCGTCTGCGCGCACGCGGGCGCGTATGCACCGACGGCGGCCGAGGTCGACGCACTCGTAGGCACGGCGGCCCACACGGATACGACCGCGGCAGCCGACGCAGCGCTGTCCGGTTGAGCGCGGCGGCCGCGTCGCCGCGCGTCATCGTGGGTCCGTGCGCTCCCTACCGTCCGTACCGTGCGTCTGCCAGAGCTGCAGGCTCTCGTCGACGCTCAACTCGGACAACGCATCGTCGCGCAGCGTATCGTCGGCCGCGCGGCGCAACGCGTGCAGTGCGTGCAGCTTCAGCCGCACGATCACGAACCGCAGCCCGTGCGCCGCGCACTCGGCCGCGAACGTGCGCAGCGACTCGATCGTCGTCCCGTCGACGTCGGGTGTTTCCTCGAGGCTCAGCATCACCGTTTGCACATCCGGCGCCGTTTTCAGCAGCGCCCGCACGCGATTGAGCATCCGGTCTGCGTTCGCGAAGAACAGCTGCGCTTCCGGCCGCACGATCAGCACGCCCGGCACGGGCCGCGCATCCGCATGACTCGCGATGTCGACGAAATCGTGGCTGTCGCGCAGCCGGCCCAGCACGCTGACGTTCGGCTCCGACAGCTTGCGCAGCGTCAGCAGCAGGCTCACGCCGATCGCGGCGAGCAGCCCCTGCAGCACGCCGAGCACGAGCACCGCGAGCAGCGCGGCGATCACGACGAGCCGGTCGCGATGCCAGGCCCAATACGGCCGAAACACGGACGGATGCAGCGAATGGCTGACCGCGAAGATCACGATCGCCGCGAGCACCGGCTCCGGCGTGCGCGCGAGCTGCGGCAGCAGTAGCCATACGATCAGCGCGACGACGGCGGCCGCCCACAGGCCGGCGAAGCGCGTCTGCGCGCCGGCCGCCTCGTTGGCCGAGCTCGCGGAATAACCGGCGCCGACCGGCATGCCGTGCAGCAGGCCCGACACCAGATTCGCGCAGCCGAGCGCGACGAGGTCGCGGTTCGGCGCAATGCTGTCGCCGTGCTTCAGCGCGAAGGCACGGATCGAGCCGTACGATTCCGCATACAGGATCAGCATCAGCGCGAACCCGAGTTCGATCGTCTGCGTCCATGCGTTGCGGTCGAGATGCGGCAATCCGAATGCCACGCGGCTCAGATCGATATGGCCGACGACCGCGATCCCGTAGCGGTGCCAGTCGACTGCATAGCCCGCCACGATCGACAACACGATCACGACGAGCGTCGCGGGCACGCGCGAGCGGCGACCCAGCACGAACAGCAGCGCAAGCGCGGCCGCGCCGAGCGCGGCGCTTGCAACGTTCGCGTGCGGCACGCCGGCGACGAGATCGAGCGCGACGCGCGGCGCATCGCTGTGCGACACCGGAATCGCGAGCATTTTCGGCAACTGCTTGAGCACGATCGTCAGCGCGAGCCCGAACGTGAAGCCGCGCAGCACGGGCCGCGCGACGAAGTCCGACATACCGCCGAGCCGCGCGGCGCCGGCGAGTATGAATAGCACGCCCGTCATCGCGACGAGTGCGGCGGCCAGCGCGATTTGCGCGGCCGGCGCGACGCCCGATTCGGCGAAGACGGTGGCCGCGAGCACCGCGGCCGACGACGATGTCGACGAGACGATCGCGAAGCGGCTGCTGCCCGTGAGCGCATAGACGACGAGCCCCGACAGCAGCGCGATCAGGCCCGCCTGCGGCGGCAGATTCGCGAGTCCCGCGTATGCGACGGCCTCCGGAATCAGCAGGCCGGCGATCGATATGCCGGCCAGCGCATCGAGCGCGATGCGGCGCGCGCGCGACGGCGATGCCTGCGCCGTGGCGAAATGCTCGGCGCGCTGCGGGCCGGCGTCGGGACGAATCGGCGCAGTGGTCATGGTCGGTCGGCGCGTGCGCCGCTCAGGGTTTGATGGCGATCACGCCCGACCAGCCGGGCAGATAGCGCGCGTCCTGATCGTGCGCATGCCGCAGCGCGATCTCGAGCGCCTTCGAAAAATTCTTGCGGATCTGGTCGAGCGACACGTGCTGACGCAGATAGTCGGCCCACAGGAATTCGCTGAACGGCGTCGCGTCCTTCGCATAGCCGCCGGCCGTCCTCAGCTCGCCCGCGAGACTGCGATACGGATCGTCCTCGAGGCCCGTGAGGGCGTTCGGCAGCTTCGAATAGTCGCGGCGCGCGCCATCCGCACCGAACGGATGCACCCACTGGTTGTGCTCCATCATGCGCCAGAAGATCGTCTCGTCGAGCCACGACAGATCCTTCAGCAGCATCGCGTTCACGCGCATCTCGCCCTCCTCGATCAGCGCGAGACCGAGATGATGATGGTCGGTGATGTAGTGCGCGCCGCCCGGGCCGAGCACCGCCGGAAACCAGTGCGAATCGATCGCGGCTTTGCGCTCGCGTTTGCCGAGCGTCTTCCAGTGCTTGCGCTTCGCTTTCACTTCGCGATAGCCGACCGTCATCTGCGTCGGCCGCAGCGCGTCGAGCCTCACCGGAATCAGATGCACGTCGTTGCCCAGTGCCATGCCCCCCCCCCTCGTCGGATTTTTTCGCAACGATACGCCGGATCGCGCGTGCCGTTAATACGTCGCGCCGATCGTTCGCGTGCGTCTGACCATCTCTGACAACCGGCGCCCCGCCGTCATCGCGCTACGCACGCAGATCGTCGCGCTCGAGCCGATGACGCACATACGGAATGCCGTCCTGAACGACGCCGACGCGGCGCATGCCGAGCTTGCGCGCGACGTTCAGCGAGCCCGTGTTCGCTTGCGCGATGTCGGCGATCACGCGCGGCAAGCGCACGCATTCGAATGCATGGCGCACGACTGCGGCAGCCGCTTCGCTGGCGATCCCGCGCCCCCACGCGCGACGCACGAGGCGCCAGCCGATCTCGACGTCCTGTCCACCGTCCGCATAGTCGGGAATCAGCAGCACCCAGCCGACGAACGTATCGGGCGCGCGCTTCTCGAAGATCGACCAGTAGCCGAGGCCCGGCGGATAGTCGCGCGTGATGCGGTGTGTGACGAAGCGGCGATGCTCCGCGGGATCGTGCCACGGCCCCGCGATGTGCCGTGTGACCTCGGGATCGCGATCCATCTCGATGCACGCATCGAGATCGGCCAGCACGCGCGGACGCAGCCAGAGCCGCGCCGTTTCGAAGGTCGGCAACGTAGGTGAAGGCGAATCGGTCATCGGGTCTCCTGATTCGGCGAACGCGCAGGTCAGAATTACAAACGTGATACAGCGAGCCGACTCGAATCATACAGATAGCTGTCGCAGCGGCTTCAACGGCGCACGTCGTTTTCCGAAACATGTCATTTCGTAGGGATTATTCCCGATTCGCGGCTATCGCGCCCTACATTGCGGCGCACGTCGGCCTACACTCGATCAGTGCCCCGAACCGCGCGCGAATCGGGCCGCACGTCCTTGCGTCCCGCGCGCGCACGCCAACGAGGAGACCTCGCACATGAGCTGGACCCGCGAACAACGCAACGTGACGATTGCCGCCTATCTCGGCTGGACGCTCGATGCGTTCGATTTTTTCCTGATGGTTTTCGTGCTGAAGGACATCGCGGCGGAATTCGCGTCGACGATCCCGGCGGTCGCGTTCGCGCTGACGCTGACGCTCGCGATGCGCCCGCTCGGCGCACTGATCTTCGGCCGCCTCGCCGATCGCTTCGGCCGCCGTCCGACACTGATGGTCAACATCGCCTGCTATTCGGTGCTCGAGCTCGCATCGGGCTTCGCGCCGAGCCTCACCGCGCTGCTCGTGCTGCGTGCGCTGTTCGGCATCGCGATGGGCGGCGAATGGGGCGTGGGCTCCGCGCTGACGATGGAGACCGTGCCCACGCACGCGCGCGGCATCGTGTCCGGCCTGCTGCAGGCCGGCTATCCGAGCGGCTATCTGCTCGCGTCGATCGTGTTCGGCCTCCTCTATCAGTACATCGGCTGGCGCGGCATGTTCATGATCGGCGTGCTGCCCGCGCTGCTCGTGCTGTACGTGCGCGCGCACGTGCCGGAGTCGCCCGCGTGGAAGCAGATGGAAAAGCGCGAGCGTCCGAGCCTCGCGACCACGCTGCAGCGAAACTGGAAGCTGACGATCTATGCGATCGTGCTGATGACCGCGTTCAACTTCTTCTCGCACGGCACGCAGGATCTGTATCCGACCTTCCTGCGCGAGCAGCACCACTTCGATCCGCATACGGTGTCGTGGATCACGATCGTGCTGAACATCGGCGCGATCGTCGGCGGCCTCGCGTTCGGCGCGATCTCCGAGCGGATCGGCCGACGCCGCGCGATCTTCATCGCCGCGCTGATCGCGCTGCCGGTGCTGCCCCTTTGGGCGTTCTCGAGCGGCCCGCTCGCGCTCGCGGCCGGCGCCTTCCTGATGCAGATTTCGGTGCAAGGGGCGTGGGGTGTGATTCCGGTCCACCTCAACGAGATTTCGCCGGACGAGATTCGCGCGACGTTCCCGGGCGTCGTTTATCAGCTCGGCAACCTGCTGGCGTCCGGCAACGCGACGATGCAGGCCTCGCTCGCCGTCTCGCACGACAACAACTATGCGTTCGCGCTCGCACTCGTGGCCGGCACCGTCGCGGTCGTGATCGCGGTGCTGATCCTGTTCAGCCGCGAACGGCGCGGCATCGACATGACGCAATCCGTCAATACGCGTACCGCCGCGACCTGAGCCGACGGTTTTGCGCGTTGCATCACCGCGCGCGGCCCGCAGCGCCTGGGCCGCGCGCCGCGCTTTCCGCACTCGCACATCGAACTAGAGGAATCCGACCAGAATCGCCGCTTGCCCGCCCCGCCCGCGTTTTTTTATCTTAATAAAAACGCTTGTTTGAATCGGATAAACCAATCACCTGTTCGCGGCCGGGCGACCGGCATGGGAGGCGGAACATGGCAGTGAGTCAGGAGGGACGACCGTCTGCGGCGCGGTCGTCCACGGGGCGATCGTCGGGCAACCGGCAGACCGGCGGGACCAAGGCGCGCATCCTCGATGCAGCGGAGGACCTCTTCATCGAACACGGCTTCGAAGCAATGTCGATGCGGCAGATCACGTCGCGCGCGGCGGTCAATCTCGCCGCGGTCAACTATCACTTCGGCAGCAAGGAAGCGCTGATCCACGCGATGCTGTCGCGCCGTCTCGATCAGCTGAATCAGGAGCGGCTCGCGATCCTCGACCGCTTCGATGCGCAACTCGGCGCGCACATCACCTGCGAGCACGTGCTCGGCGCGATGTTCATTCCGGCCCTGAAGGCGTCGCGCGATCCGGAGCGCGGCGGCCCTGCGTTTCTGCGCCTGATCGGCCGCGCATATACCGATCCGTCGCCGTTCGTGCGCAACTTCCTGACCGCACACTATGCGAGCGTCGCGGGACGCTTCTTCGATGCCTTCCAGCGCGCGCTGCCGCATCTGCCGCGCACCGAGCTCGGCTGGCGGCTGCATTTCGCGATCGGCGCGCTGTCGGGTGCGCTCGCCGGCGCGGAAACCGAAAGCCTCATCGACGAATTTTCGCAAGGGCGCACGATGAACGACGTGCAGATGATCGCGCGGCTGTCGTCGCTGATCGTCGCCGCGCTGAAGGCGCCGATGCCGGACAGCGCGCAGCTCGAGATCTTCGCGGCCGTGCTCGACGACGCAGGCGCGAGCGAGGCGTTCGGGCTGCCGCCGCCTGCGACGACGCCCGATGCCGCCACGCTGCATTCCACGAATTGAGCTGACCGTATCGCCGGATCGACAAGCGGCCGCAACGCGACCTCTCGCGTCGGCCGGGCCTCGCAGTGTGCGGGCTCGGGCCGGCGCGACGCGTGGGGTCCGTCGGTCGCGAAACAGCGGGCCCGAGCGTGCGCCGACGCGCGCCTCGCGCCGACCGAGAAGACCCTGGAGACGACCATGCCCGACCCCGCAGCAACCGCCACCGCACAGGTCCCGCCGAACACCGACGGCATCTGGTACGCGTCGTACCCGCGCGGCGTACCGCACGAGATCGACATCTCGCAATATACGTCGCTCGTGCAGTTCTTCGACGAATGCACGACGCGCTTCGCCGATCGCGTCGCCTACGTGAGCGCCGGCGCATCGATGACCTACCGCGCGCTCGCCCAGAAAGTGGATGCGTTCGCGTCGTACCTGCAAGCGATCGGCGTCAAGCCCGGCGACCGCGTCGCGATCATGCTGCCGAATACGTTCCAGTATCCGGTCGCGCTGTTCGGCACGCTGAAGACGGGCGCGATCGTCGTCAACGTCAATCCGCTCTACACCGCGCGCGAACTCGCGCATCAGTTGAAGGACAGCGGCGCCGAGACGATCGTCGTGTTCGAGAACTTCGCGCGCACGCTGCAGGACGCACTGCCCGACACGCGCGTCAAGAACATCGTCGTCACCGCGCTCGGCGATCTGCTCGCCGACGGCTTCAACGCGAAGGGACGCCTGATCAATTTCGTGCTGAAGCACGTGAAGAAGCTCGTGCCGGCCTACGACCTGCCGCAGGCGATCCGGCTGCGCGCGGCGCTCGCGCTCGGTGCGCGCGAACGCGCGAAGCCCGCGGCGATCACGCGCGACGATCTCGCGTTCCTGCAGTACACGGGCGGCACGACCGGCGTCGCGAAAGGCGCGATGCTCACGCACGGCAACCTGATCGCGAATCTGCTGCAGGCGAAGGCGTGGATCGCCGATCAGCTGACCGGCGAGATCGAAACGGTGCTCACGCCGCTGCCGCTCTATCACATCTATTCGCTGACGGTGAACGCGTTCATTTTCATGGGGCTCGGCGGCCGCAACATCCTGATCGCGAATCCGCGCGACACGAAGATGATGATGAAGATTCTTCGTCACGAGACGTTCACGGGCATCACGGGAATCAACACGTTGTACAACGCGTTTCTCGACAACGACGAATTCCGTCGGCGCGACTTCTCGAAACTGAAGCTCGCGATGGCGGGTGGCATGGCGATGCAGCGCGCGGTCGCCGAGCGCTTCCAGCAGGTGACCGGGCGGCCGATCGTCGAAGGCTACGGGCTGACCGAGTGTTCGCCGATCGTCACGATGAATCCGGTCGACCTGAACGACATGAGCGCGTTCAGCGGGTCGATCGGGCTGCCCGCGCCGTCGACGATCGTGCGCTTTCGCCGCGAGGACGGCACGTGGGCCGGCATCGGCGAGCCCGGCGAACTCTGCGTGCGCGGGCCGCAGGTGATGCGCGGCTACTGGCAGCGCCCCGACGAAACCGCAAAAGTGATCGACGCGGACGGCTGGCTCGCCACCGGCGACATCGGCGTGATGGACGAACGCGGATTCGTGCGGCTGATCGACCGCAAGAAGGACATGATCCTCGTGTCGGGCTTCAACGTCTATCCGAACGAGATCGAGGAAGTGTTGGTGATGCATCCGGGGATCAGCGAGGCCGCGGCGATCGGCGTCCCGGACGAGGTGCAGGGAGAACGCATCAAGGTGTTCGTCGTGCGTCGCGATCCGACGCTCACGGTCGACGACGTGCTCGCGCACTGCCGCAAGAACCTCACCGGCTACAAGATGCCGAAGTTCGTCGAGTTTCGCGACGCGCTGCCGCAGACGAACGTCGGCAAGATCCTGCGCCGCGCGCTGCGCGACGAGGAACTCGCGAAAATCGGCGCCGCCGCCGGCAAGCCGCGCTGATGCGGTGCGCGTGCCCGCCGCGCGCTGCGGCGGGCTCGGCGGTCAATCGTCATCGTCGTCGTGATGCTTGCGCCAGTGCTTGTAATAGTGCTTGCGCCACTTGCGGTAACGGTCGTCGTCGTCATCGCCGTAGTAGCCGTATCCGTAGCCCGGATACGCGACGACCGCCGGCTGCGGTGCCACATAGACCGGAGCCGGCTCGGCATAGACCGGCGCAACCGGTACGCCGATGCCGACCGACAGATCGACGTGCCCCGCCATTGCGCTGCCCGAAGCCAGCAGTGTCGCCGTGCCGATCCACGCTGCCATTTGCCTGCCATTCATGTGTCGAATCCCCATTTTGCCGGCCCGCCCGGCACGCGCCCCGAATGTAGGCGAAGCGCGCGCCGCCGGGTGCTACGGCATTGCGAGAGACGTAACGCGACGTAACGAGACGGCGGGAATCGTCCGTTTTGCGCGGGAAAGACCGGAAAATTCTGCCGAAACGCACGCGGACGCGCATATTCGTCCGCGGATATGCGCGGCAGCTGACGTTGGCCATTTGGCCGCATCGCGCAAATGCGCGTTAGCGTCTATAGTGGGTTACGGTTCGACACAATCGCGACTGGGCGCTTCCCGATCGAACAGGGTAGAATCCCGCCAAACAGATTTGTGACGACCACGCCACACACGCACAACATATTCTCTGACGCAGGCTCCTGCCGCACCTCAATGGCCAATCCCGCAGAATCCCATCCGCAAAACGACTTCATCAATTCCGCGCGAAAGGAACGTAAGCGCGTCGAAATCTACCTCGTCAACGGCATTCGTCTGACCGGGTGTATCGAGTCGTTCGACCAGTATCTGGTGATGCTGCGCACCCCCGTGGGTCTGCAAGGCATCTACAAGCGTGCGATTTCGACGATCCAGCTCGACACGGGCGGATCGCGCCCCGGCGGCGGTCCGCGCGGTCCGCGCACCGGCGGGCGGCCGGGCGGCCGCGAAGGCGGCGGTCACAGCCCGTACGGCTCGCACGGCGGCTCCCGTGAGCCGCGCGAGGGCTACGGCTCGCGCGAACCGCGCGAAGGGTACGGGTCGCGTGAACCGCGTGAAGGCTACGGGTCGCGCGAACCGCGCGAAGGTTACGGTTCCCGTGAGCCGCGCGAAGGTTACGGTACGCCGCGTGAAAACTACGGTGCGCCGCGCGACGCCGGCGACGCGTCGGGCGGCGGATCGCCTTCCGATACGCGCGGCAGCAACGGGCCCGTCATCGTGACGCGCCGCCGCCGGATCGTGCCGGACGGCCAGTAAAAACAAAAAGGGCAAGCCGGTCGGCTTGCCCTTCTCTCTTCAGGACGCTGCGGCGCCACGCGCCGCCGCTGGGTCGGTCAGTGTGCCGCGCTCGGCAAACCGGCGTTGGCCTCGCGCTGCAGCGAACGCACCTGCTGCTGCAACGCGCGCAGTTGCGCCTGAAGCTCCGCCTGCTGCGCCTGCAACGCCGCCGTTTCGTCGCGTACGCTCTTCTGGCGATCGGCCACCGCGGCCTGCTGCTCGCGTGCGATGGAAATATCGGCCTGCAGTCGCCGCGCACGTTCCTGCGCGACTTCGATCTGCCGATCCATCTGCACTTTCTGCGATTCGAGCTTGGCCGCACGCAGCTCGTTGACGGCCAGCCGCTCGGCCTGGCGCGAGAAGTCGCGATAGATCATTTCCGCACGCGCTTCGTCGTAGGTCTTGATCACGCGCCAGAACGCCTTCTGCTGGAACAGCGCGACGAAATATGCGCCGTCTTTCACGTTGAACAGCAGGCTCGAACCGTAGCTGCCGTTGTAGCTCGTGCGCATCTCTGTCAGCGCATGCGCCTGAATCTGACGCTGCAGTTCGTCGACGGTGCTTTGCCCGGTCGTCTCGCCGGCCTGGGCCTGCACCGCCGTCTGCCCCTGCGCATCGACCGAAGGAATCGCAGCCACCGGCGCCGACGCCTGCTGCACCGGCGAGGCCGTATTGCCGGCGAGCCCTTGCGCGTACGCGCCCTGCATGCCTCCTACCGCGGCGAGCAATACGAACGCCCGCCCCAACCCCGTAACATGGCTCTTCAAGTGTTATTCCTCGCGCGAGTTGTTGTAATTCAGCGCGATTTTATCTCATTAATTACTCGCTTTCGCGGGTCTCGGGCTCTTCGTCGAATATCTGGTACTTCCGCATTTTTTCCCACAGCACCTTGCGGCTGATCCCCAGTTGCTGCGCGGTATCCTGGCGCCGCCAGCCGTTCGCGTCGAGCGCGGCAATCACGCGGTTGCGCTCGTTCATGTCCCACTTGCTGCGGTCGACGAACACCTCCGCCGCGCTTTCCGCCGGCACCGGCTGCGCGGCGCTGCGTGCGTGCGCGATCAAGCGCTGCAGCCGCGCGGCGTCCCAACCGCCCGTCTGCCGCACCGTCACGCCGACGCGCTCGGCCAGATTGCGCAGTTCGCGGACGTTGCCGGGGAAATAGCTGTCCGCGACCGCGTCGGCAAGCCAGTACGGCAGATCCGGCAATTCCGCGAGCCGCTCCTCGCCGACCACCTCCGCGACGAACGACTTGAACAGCGCGATCTTGTCGACCGCGCCACGTTCCTCGAGCGACGGAATGTTCAGCTCGATCACCGCGAGCCGGTAATACAGATCCGCGCGGAACAGCCCTTCCTTCACGAGCTGCGGCAGCTTCTTGTTGCTCGCCGCGACGAGACGGAAATCGACCTTGACGGGCGACGTCGCGCCGACACGCAGCACCGCACCGTCTTCGAGCACGCGCAGCAGCTTCACCTGCTGATAGAGCGGCAGATCGCCGACTTCGTCGAGAAACAGCGTGCCGCCGGCGGCCTGCTCGAAATAGCCTTTATGCGCGACCACCGCGCCGGTGAACGAGCCTTTCGCGTGCCCGAAGAACAGCGATTCGAACAGGCCGTCCGGAATCGCGCCGCAGTTGACCGGCACGAATTCGCCGTGCCGATAGCGCGAATGCTTTTCGTGCAGCAACTGCGCGATGCGCTCCTTGCCGACGCCGGTCTCGCCGTGCAGCAGCACGTTCGTATCGCAATCGGCAAAGGTATCGACTTCGCGCAGCAGCGCCTGCATCGATTCCGAGTGCGCGACGAGCACCGAGGGCTGCAGCGTTTCGGCGGCGTGCGCGCGTAATTGCGTGACGAGCTTGCCGACCATGCCGCGCAGTTCCGCGCACGTGAAGTCGAGCGGGAGGATATGCGAGTACTCGGGCGGATACTGCGACGCGTCGTGATCGCGCGCGGCGCCGACCCAGACGACCGGCATGCCGATGTTGGCTTGCCAGTCGCGCAGGAACGCCGCGCCGCTTTCGATCATCGTCACGCTGATGATCGCGAGCGACGGCCGCAACGCGGCGCGTTCGGGCGAGATCTCCGCGTTGTCGGCGCGGATCACTTCGACGTCGAAGCTCGCCATGCATCGGGCGACGCGGTCGACGATGTCCGCCTTGCCTTCCCAGACGTAGAGGTCGAGTTCTTCGATTGCGGGGGGGGTTCTCATCGGTTTCAACTGCTTCTTTAATTACCTACCGTTTGTGCGACACCGCAAGCCAGCGACATATTGTGCACCGTGGCTACGCCGACCTGAACACCAAGGAGCTGAAGCAACGGTACGAGCAGCTGATCCAGTGCTCCAAGTATCGGATTCAGCGTCGATTGAGTCAGCAGTGCGAGCAGATTCCCGATCAACCCGGTGCTCACACGGATCGGGATCCCGAGCAGCGTCGCGTTGACGACGAGCCCCGCCGAACTTGAAAGTGCTGCGACGGGGCCACTCAACGCGTTCGCCAATACGTGGCCCACTCCGGAGCTCGTGCTCTGATAGTCATCGGAATTACCGCTGATCCCGTCGAAAACCAACGATCCGCCCGTGGACGCCACGCCGGGAACCGAGATCGCCGGAACGGTCGCGTCGAGCGTCGCGATGCCGAGCTTGCCGAGCACGTCGACGTTCACCAGCGTCGCCGTCTTGCTGCACGAGTAGCCGCCCGATACGTCCATCATGCCGTACTTGTTGAGCGGCGCGTCGCCGACGCAAGCGTTCAGCAGTCCGGGGGTGGCAGTGATATACGCGCGGCTGTCCGCGGCGGTCGCGGCGCAACTCGTGGACGTTAGCACCGCGGTCCCGGGCGCGACCTCGAGGTAGACCGGCAACTGGACCTGCGCCGAAATACCGAGGAGGCTCAGTAGATCCCATGTCCCGACGCCGATATTCAGGTAGACCGCGACGTCGGCCGTGTGAGCGGATGTACGCCAGGTGCCGGCCGGTTTCGACGGATCCGTGCCGCCCTCGCCGATCGCGATCGTCGGCGGACGAATGACCTGCACTTGCAGCGTCGCCTGGGCGAGGCCGAGCAAATTGAGTCCCGTATTGACGTTGACGGCCGGGCTTTTCGCATTCGCGTTGGCGATCTCCGCAGCTGTGAACAGCAGATCGAGCAAGCTGACCGATGCGTCGGCCGCCGCCTGCGTATTCGCGATGCCGAGCGACAACAGCCCCGGCGCATTGCTCGCGTCGCCGATCGGAATCTGGCCGCCGGGAAGCGTCAGATGCGCCAGCGTATCGAGCGCGGCAGAACTCGCCGACGAATAGATGCCGAGGTTTGCCACCGACGTGTTCTTCAACGCCGTCGCCATCACCGATACCAGTTGGTTCAGCGTGAGCTTCGTCGCCAGCAACTGATCGACGGTACCTGCGCCGACTTGCGCCTTCACCAGATCGCCGACTTTCACCCGTGTGCACGCGAGCGCCTGATACGAACCGATATTGAGCGACAGCGACGTATTGAGCAGCGCACCGAGCAATGCATTGACGAGCCCTGTGTTGCGCTGATCGGCTGAAACGCTATTGCCGGCGCAATCCTGATTGCTGCCGAACATCGCAAGCGTCGTGCCGATCGAAAACGTGTCGATATTGCTCGCCTTCGCCGTCGACGCGGCGCTGATCGTGCGGGGCGGGCCGATGAAAAAAAGCGGCACGGTCTTCGTGGCCACTACCCGGACCGCATTCAACTGGTTCGTCGCCGTTCCGAAATAACCGGCGGCCGCACCGTAGTCGCTCACGTCCCAGCGGCCGCATGCAATGCTCATCGAATTGCCCGATGCCTGCGCATCGAATCCGTTCAATGCGGCGCCCCGATATGCAGCCGTCACGACGGCATTCGATCCCGACGCGGTCACGGTCGTATCCGTTTGCGGGCACAAATCGTTCACGCTCTGTACGGCCGCGAGCGCGGTCATGTCCGCCACGCGCTGCAAATCGCGCCGCTGAAAATAGAGATTTCCGACATCGATCGAGCCCAGCACGATGAGGGCGACCGCAATCCAGATCGCCGCGACGACCGCCACCGAGCCGCGCTGAGCTCTCGAGCCGGCGCGTTGCGACCGGGCAAAACCGTCTTGCCGCCGCGGATCCGAGCGCATCTTCACCTCGCTATTGAGCTGCGCCCGCGCCGAGTGACGACGACATGCCGCTTGAACTCAACGTCGAACCCATCGACTCCGGAATCTTGTGCTTGAACGATTCCAGATACCGCTGATAAACCAGCGACGCGACGTCGCCGAGCAACGGCTGCGTCGGCGCCGCCGCGCGGTTGTCGCGCTGCATCGACAGCCATTCCGTCGTCGAGCGCCCGACGTCCGAAGCGGTCGCCTGCGCACGCGCGACGCCCGCGCCCGCTGCCGTCCACGCGATCGCGCCCGCCAGCGCGATCCGCGCCGCCCACCCGTTCCGCTGCCGCTTGTTGCCGTTCATGTCGTTCCCCGCCTGTCCATTCATTGTGCAAACCGTTGCAGCAGCGGCACGGTCTGGTCGTAACCGAGATTGCTCGCCATCGGCGTGATCGGCTCGGTTGCACCGCGACGCGACACGACCGGCGGCGTCGCGACCGCCCGCTGCTGCGCGCGCACGGCCGCCGCTATCTTCGCGGCGTCGTTCGCGATGTCCTTGCGGATGTCGGCCGGCAAGCGCTGTTGATTCATCAGCCGCTGCGCATCCTGCGAGCGCCCGGCCGCGAGGAGATAAAGCGCGAGGTTGCTGACGATCTTCGGATTGCGCTGATCCAGTTCGACCGCCTTCATCAGCGGCACGCGCGCGCCGACCACATCGCCGTTGCGCAGCTTCGCGTACGCGAGATCCGACAGCAGCGACGCATCGGTCGGCGCAAGATCGGACGCGCGCGTCAGCGCCTGCACCGCGCGCTCGAAATCGCCTGCCGCGCCGGCGAGCAGCCCGAGCCCGCGATAGCCGCGCGCGGCGAGCGGCGTCTGCAGCAGCTGCGTATACGCGGCCGCGCTCGCGGCCGGCTGATCGGTCATTCGAAGCGCATCCGCACGCAGCAGGATCGTGTCCGGCGAGCCGCCGTACGCCTTCTCGTACGCATCGATATGCGCAAGCGATGCGTAGTACAGTCCCTGCGCCTGCATCCGTTGAATCAATCCCACATACATCGCCGGCGTATCGGGCACCGCCTGCTTCTGGTCGGCCGCCTGCAGCAGCGCCGCGCGCTCGGTCTGTGCGTTGACGCCGTAGCCGCTGTCCTTCGTCGCGCACGCGCCGAGCAGCAGCGCTGCCGCCGCCGCGCCCGCGCATCGCATCGTCTGGCTGATCCGCTTCATCGTTCTTTCCTTCCGTCCATCAATGGTGCGGCGACAGCGCGCGCATCACCGCGAGCATCCTGGGCCCGGCCGTCACGATCAGCAGCGCGGGCAACAGCGTCAGCACCATCACGCCGGTCATCTTCACCGTCAATCGACCGATCCGCTCGCGCAGCAGCGCGCGGCGCGTCTCGCGCAGCCGGTCGCCGAATTGCTTCAGCGGCTCCTGCACCGCGCCGCCATGCTTGTCGACCTGAATCATCAAGCGCACGACGGCACGCAAATCCTCGTTGTCGAAGCCGCTCGACAGCCGCTGCAACGACTGCTCGCGCGTGCGTCCCGCCGCGAACTGCCGCTGCGCGATGCCGACTTCCGACGACAGCACGGGCAGCATTCCGCGAAAATCGTTCGTCACGACCTGCAGGCTTTGATCGAGCGACAGCCCGACGCCCTGCAGCAGACGCAGCATGTCGACGAGCAACGGCAATTCGTTGCCGACGCTTTGTCGCCGCGCCGCCGCGCGACGCCGGATGTAAAGCTTCGGCAGCATGAAGCCGACCCCGAACGCCGCGCACATGCCGATCATCCAGTAGCCGCCGCTCACACGGCCGCTCGCCACGATCGCGAACAGCAGCGGCAGCCCGACGCCCATCGCGAGCCGCGCGCTCAGAAACAAGCCGCGCGTGCGCGCATCGACGTAGCCGCACTGCTCGAGGAGCCGGCGGTCCTCTTCGGCGACGACGTGCTTGCCGAGCCCTGTGTCGAGCCAGCGCATGCCGGCCGCCGACAGCCGCTCGAGCAAGCGTTCGACACGCTGACTGCGACGCGCATCGGGTTTCGCAGCGGCATCCTCTTCGCCTGCGGGGCGTGTGCGCGCCGCTTCGAGCGCAGCCATCCGCCGGTCGAGCGCATCGTTCAGCGCGCGCTCCGCACGCGAGGTCGCGCTCGCGCGCCGCAACGCAGCGATCCCGAGCAGCAATAGGCCGAATGCGCCGAGTGCGAGCGCCAACGCGCCGATCTGGGTAGCCGTCATTGCATCACCTCAGTCGAGCCATTCGATACAGCCAGATACTGCCGAACAATTGAAGCAGGAACGCGATCACGAGCAGCATTTGCCCGCTCGGGTCGTTCCACATCCCGTGCAGATACTGCGGGTTCGTCATGATCACGAAGCTCGCGATCGCGATCGGCAGCATCACGAGCACGAATGCCGACAGCCGTGTCTCGGCCGACATCGCGGTCAGTTCGCGCTCGGCCTGTTCGAGATCGCGCATGAACACGGCCATGCGTTCGAGCATCACGTCCGCGCGGCCGCCGTATTTGACGGACAACCGCAGCACCGAACCGACGAGCTCGAACTCCTCGGTCCGGTAGATCTTCGCGATATGCAGCATCGCGCGATCGATTTCGACACCGCCGCGCAACATCCGCGACACGTGGTCGAGGCATCCGCGCAGCGGCTCCTCGGTCGTCAGCAACGCGGCCTGGAATGCGGCCGGCACGCTGTTGCCGAGCGTCACGAGCCGCACGATCCCGTCGAGAAACGACGGAATCTGCCGGACGATCTTCAGCCGGCGCCGCTGAATTCGCGACGCGAGCCACACGCCGAACACCGAGATGCCGCAGGCGAGCGCGGCGAGACACGCGAGCGGACCGCCACGGCTGGCGGCGATGGCGGCCAGCGCGCCGAGCGCCGCCAGCGCGACGAGCGCCTTGCCGCGCGCATCGGCGATGCCGGCGCGGCTCGCGAGATGGGTCAGATAATCGACCGCGACCGCGTATCCATGCGACCAGAACGTGCCCGGCGCCGGACCGCCGCGTGCGCCGGCCGGTTGCGGCGTGCCGCGCGGCGCGCCGGATGCTCCTGCCGGGCCGGACGCTGCAGGCCTCGCGGCCGGCGCCGCCGCGCGTGCGCCCGGCTCGAGCCGGCTGTCCATGAAGCGCTTCGCGTCGGTGCGCACGCGATGCGTTTCCGCATATCGCCACAGCATCAGCCCGGACGCGACGC
This sequence comes from Burkholderia multivorans ATCC BAA-247, assembly GCF_000959525.1. Taxonomy (NCBI): domain Bacteria; kingdom Pseudomonadati; phylum Pseudomonadota; class Betaproteobacteria; order Burkholderiales; family Burkholderiaceae; genus Burkholderia; species Burkholderia multivorans. Next base: position 1,712,275 of record NZ_CP009832.1, on the reverse strand, counting down.
ACAGCATCGCGAACGCGAGCACCCAGAGCATCGCGCTATACATTGAAGCCCCCGCCGCGACCGAAGCCGCCGCCTCCAAAGCCGCCGCCGAACCCGCCGGTGTCGCCGAAGCCGCTGTTCGCGAGCGTCTGGCGGAAGCGCGCAAGCTTCGGCGAGTGCGGATGAATGCCGAGCGATTCCCAGTGATCGATCTCCTCGCCTTCCGGCGTCACGCGCGCCTCATAGCGATAGAGCTCCTGCGTCGAGATGATGTTGTCGGACAGCCCGGTCACTTCGGTAATCGAAAGAATCCGGCGTCGCCCGTTCGAGAGGCGCCCGATCTGCACGATGAAATCGATCGCGTTCGCGATCTGCCTGCGCAGGCTCGACTCGGTGCCCTGGAAGCCGGCGAAGCCCGCGAGCATCTCGAGGCGGTACAGGCACTCGCGCGGCGAACTCGCGTGCACGGTGTCCATCGAGCCGTCGTGGCCGGTGTTCATCGCCTGCAGCATTTCGAGCACTTCGCCGCCGCGCACTTCGCCGACGATGATCCGGTCCGGACGCATCCGCAGCGTATTGCGCAGCAGGTCGCGGATCGTCACGACGCCCGTGCCGTCGAAACCGCCGGGCCGGCTCTCGAGCCGCACGACGTGCGGATGGTTCAGCGACAGCTCGGCCGTGTCCTCGATCGTCACGACGCGCTCGATTTCGGGAATGTGGAACGCGAGCGCATTGAGCAGCGACGTCTTGCCCGAACTCGTACCGCCCGACACCAGCACGTTGCAGCGCGCCTCCACCGCGGCTTCGAGCAGCGCACCGATTTCCTCGTTGTAGGTGCCGTTGCCGAGCAGGTCCGCAGGCTTCAGCGGATCCTTGCGGAATTTCCGGATCGAGACGATCGGCCCGTCGATCGACAGCGGCTCGATCACGACGTTGACGCGGCCGCCGTCCGGCAGGCGCGCGTCGACCATCGGATTCGATTCGTCGAGACGGCGGCCGATCGGCGCGAGGATGCGGCGCACGATCCGCAGCAGATGCGCGTTGTCGGTGAAGCGGACCGGCAGCTTCGTCAGGATCCCGTGACGCGAGACATACACGTCCTTGTAGCCGTTGATCAGGATGTCCTCGACGGCCGGGTCGGCGAGCAGATCCTCGATCGGGCCGAAGCCGGCGAGCTCCTTCGTCAGCGCCTCGGCGATCGTGCGCACCTCGTTCTCGTTGAGCGGGATGCGGCGCAGGCGCACGAAGCTGTCGATCTCGAGGTCGACGAACTGGTTGATCGCCTGTCGCGACCAACGGCCGAACTCGGCGCCCAGTTCCTCGATACGCGTCAGCAGATGCTCGTGCGCGGCATTCTTGATGTCGTGAAATTGCTGCGTCTGGGAGAACGGCGCTGCGCCGTCGGCGAATTGAATGTCGTGTGCCATCGCTTACGACCGCTTGGACGAAGGTTGAATGAGACGTTTGAGCGCGGACAGCCGCGGCGCCGCGCGCGACGGACTCGCGCTGCCGGACACGCCGGGCAGCCGCGCGGCGAGCTGTTCGAGCGCGCGCACGTACGGATCGCGCTCGGCTTCGTCGACGATCAGCCGCCCCTGGTTCGCGGCACGCCCGAGCGCGACGCGGCGCGACGGCAGCGTCCCGACGAGCGCAATGCCGAGCCGGTCGGCGATCTGGCCGGGCAGCAGGTCGAGCGCCGGATCGTACTGATTGACGACGAGCCGCAGGCGGTCGGTGTCGACGCCCGCATCGCGCAGCCCGGTCAGCAGATCGGCCGCGGACACGATCGATGCGACGCCCTGGTCGCAGACGAGCCACGCCTCGTCGGCGGACGATGCAATTTGCGTCACGAACTCGCGGTTCGAGAATCCGCCGAGATCGACGACCTGCTGGTCGAAGAACGCGCGAAAACGGTTCAGCAGGCCGATGCACGACGCATACGACACGTCGCGCAAGCCGCCGAGGTCGGGCGGCAGCGTGGTCAGCGCGACGCCGCTGCGATGGCGCGTGAGCGCGGTGTTGACAAAGGTGCGGTCGATGCGGCGCAGGTTCTGCACGGCATCGACGAAATGGAACTCGCAGCGCGTGTTCAGGAACAGCGCGCCGTCGCCGGCCGGCAGGCCGAGATCGAGCAGCGCGGTTTGACGGCCGGCCGGCACGCCGGCGTCGGGCTTGGCGACCGCGCCGGGCCCCAGCGCGTGCTTCTGCAGCCACACCGCGAGATTCGCCGCGAGCGTGCTGACGCCCATGCCGGCGCGCGCGCCGAGCAGCGCGACGACCTTGCCGTGGCGGCTCGCCGGCTCGCCGACGTTCGCGAGCAGCCCGCGCGTCGTGCGCAGCGCGTCCTCGGCCGACGCCGACACGTCGATGAAATCGCGCACGCCGGCGCGCAGCGCGGCGAGCGTGCTTTCCGGCTGAGCCAGCGAGCCGAGCGCGACGATCGGCAACCCCGGATGCGCCGCGCGCACGGCGGCCGCCGCGACGCTCGCGGCCGCGCTGCCGTCGGAGAAATCGATGAAGACGAGCGCCGGATTGAGTCCCGTGATGCGCTGCGCGAGGACGCCCGGCTCGAGCGATGCGCCTTCGACCGCGCCGGCCGACACGAGCGTATCGGCGAGCCAGCGGACGTGCGATTCTTTCGACGAGGCGCAGACGAAATAGTCGGTCACGGCGGGTTCAGACAATGATTGGGTTCGTGCATTCATCTCGAACAGCCCCGAATACGCAGATCGTCGCGACGCGCCGCAACCTGCAATGTTTCGCGTTCATTTCGAAAATCCCGGTGCGGCATCCGGCGAGGCGGCGCCGCCCAGATACGAGCGCCACACCGGGCCGTCGCGCTGCTCCGACAACTGGCCCGGCGTCGCGGGCAGCGCCGCGCCCTTCGCGATCGGTGCAACGAGATGCGGCGTGACGATGATCAGCAGTTCCTTGTCGTTCTGCTGGTAGTTCAAATTCTTGAAGAACGTTCCGATGATCGGCAGGTCGCCGAGCAGCGGCACCTTGCTGACGTTCGACATCGTCTGGCGATCGATCAGGCCGCCGATCACGAAGCTTTCGCCGTCGCCGAGCTCGACCGTCGTATCGGCGCGGCGCGTCGTGATGCCCGGCACGGCGACGCCGCTGATCGTCACGCTGTTCACGAAGTCGAGCTGGCTCGATTCGGGCGCCACCTTCAGCGCGATGCGCTGCGGGCTCAGCACGGTCGGCGTCAGCGACAGACCGACACCGTATTGCTTCCACTGGATCGCCGTCGAGCCGAGCCCTTGCGGCGACGGCACCGGAATTTCGCCGCCGGCGAGGAAGCTCGCGCTTTGTCCCGACAGCGCGACGAGCGTCGGCTCGGCGAGCACGCGCGCGAGGTTGTTCGCCTCGAGCAGCGACAGATCCGCGAAGATGCCGCGGCCCGCCGCATTGACGACGAGGTTGAACGCGGACGCCACCGGCGCGCCCAGCGTCGGGAGGTAGCCGGCCGAGCCGGGCCCCGCGCCGCCGTTGTACGACTGAACGCCGCCCGGCGAGAACGAGCCGAACGAAAAGCCGTTGCTCTGCTTGAAGAAATTGAAGCCGACCTGCTTGAGCACCGAGCGGCTGAATTCGACTACGCGCACGTCGACCTGCACGACGTTCTTGCCGGCCAGCGTCGAGCGATCGATCACCGTCCCCTTTCCGCTCACGTTCTTGCCCACCGCGACCGCCCGTTCGTGCGCATCGAGCGACGCCGCCGTGCCGCGCAGCACCGACGTGCCGCCGTACGTGTTCACGCGCGGCGTCGAATCGTCGAGCACCGCGTGCGCGGCCGCGTCGACGACTTCCACGTTCCAGACCGTCGGCTCGTCGCGGCCGCGCTCCCAGAGCATCACGTTCGTCGCGCCCGGCGCTTTCGCGATCACGAGCACGGCCCCGGAACGGCTGCCTTTCATGATCAGCACGTCGGCGATCGCCGGATCGCCGACCGCCACGCGTTGCAGCGCACGGCCCGCCGAGATCTGGCGCTGCGCGCCGACCGCGAGTTCGATCGTGCCGCCCGCACTCGCGAGCGACGCGAAGGTCAGGGTCCAGACGGCAATCGCGAAAGCAATCAGGGTGTTTTTCATTGTGTGGTAGGCCGCCGTGCGGCCATGCTTACTTGTCGTCGCTGACATCGATGGCCATCGATACCGTTCAATACGCAACCGTTTCCGACCGGCCGCCTCGAATCACTTCAATGCTGCTGCCGCCGGCCGCGCTCGCGCGGACCGCCGGCGGCAGCCGCGTCGGCAGCGGCGGAACGTTCACGTTCGCGACGGCGGTTCTCGTGGTGCCGGACAGTTGCTGCAGCGATACGCCCGCCGCGGCGAGCGCCGACGGCGACAGCTTGTTGTCCGTGCGCACCGCGACCGTCTGCATCGCCATTTCGTCGTCGCGCGGATTGCGCAGCGCGAGCGTCAGCCGGCCGCTCGCCTCGCCGAGCGTCAGCGCGTCGACCTGCGCGGTCGGCACGGCGAGCACGGCAATCCGCACGTTGCTCGGCTGTGCGTTGCTGCCGTTCGTGTTGCTGCCGCTGTCGCGCTCGGGCGTGGCGTCGCCGAATGCGAGCACACGGACTTTCGACATCAACAGTCGCGCCTGCGTCTGCGACACCTCGCCGTCGAGCATCGCGTTGCCTTCGCGCTTCAGGTTCAGGAACACGTCGACGAAATTGCCGGGACGCAGCCGGTTGCCGACCGCGTTCGTTTCGTCGACGCGCACTGCCACCGCGCGCTCGCCGGGCTGCACGTCCTCGGCGAGCCCCGATACGAGCGCGTCGGAGACGACCGGCGACGACGCCGGGATGTCGCGCGCCGGCACGCGGCCGACGAGTGTGGAGGCGTCGGCAAATGCGCCGGCGGGCACGGGCGACGTCGGCTGGATTTTCAATGCGTCGGCGGCGATCGGCTGCCCGGCCGGCAGCGTGCGCGTCGCGATGACGATCGGCACCGGGCTCGCAGCAATCGTTTGCTGTACCGGCGCGGGACGCGGCGTGCTGCGCCCGAGCATCCAGGCATAGATGCCGAGCAGAACCGCGATCGCGATGAGGAGCCCCGCGATGATCTTCGTCAAGTTGTTCGTCATGTTGATCTAGGAATGCCGGAATGAATGCTCGAATGTTCTTGCGTCGCGCGGCTCATATGCGCCCGTTACAGCATCGACTGCGGAATCTGTACGACCGCGGAACTCGTCAGCGGCCCGTTCAGCACTTTCCCGACAAACGGCATCGTCGCGAGCCAGGCAAGCGGCGAATAGCTCGCGGTGACCGTCAGGCAGTTCGTCGAACCCGACGAGCCGTTGCTGCACGCGGCCGTCTTGACGGCAACCGACAGGTGCTGCGCGTCGCTGCCCAGCCAACCCAACGCGCCCAGTGTCGTATTGCACGCGTTCTGCGTACGCGTCACGGAATTCGATGCGGTCGCACATGAAGTGACGTCGCCACCGAGGCCGGGCGCGTAGTTCAAGCCGGCCCGGGCGCCCTCGCTGACCGCGAAAGTGAGGCTCTGCTGAATGACGAAGACCATCCCGAAGGTGACGATCGCATAGAAGATCACGAAAAACAGCGGGAACACGATCGCGAACTCGACGGCCGTCGCACCGCGCTGATGCCGCCGCCCGCAAAGCGTTCCTGGCCGCTTCATCGACCGCCTCCCGCCACGGCAAGGTAGACGAGCCACACGGCCGCCGGCGCCACGAGACAGGCCGCGTACGGTGTGGCGCGATGGCCGCCGAGCATGAGCACCGGCTGGCCCTGCGGCCACAAGGCGCGAATCGGCGTGCGCGACACCAGCATCAGCACCAGCGCATGGATACCGGCGGCGAGACTCGCGACGATCCACAGCCAGAGCAGCGCATGCGCGCCGCACCAGGCACCGAGTACCGCGAAGACCTTGAGGTCTGCTGCGCCCATCACGCGAAGCAGAAAAAACGGGACGAAAGCAATCAGGCCGATCAGCATGCCGATCGTTGCCGAAAGCGGGGAAATGCCGAAGGGATTCGCGTTCAGAAATGCACTGAGAAACGCCAAAGCCAGTCCGCCCAGAACGAGCGAATTCGGAACGCGCCGAACGCGAACATCGCTTGCAGCGACAAACGCCGCCCAAGCCAGAAATGCACCGATGAAGATTAACTGTGCCATCGCATCACGATCGCCGGGCGCAACGCGACAGACGAATTGCCCAAGGGCAATCCGTCTGTCAGCACATCAGGGCGATCTTATAGCGGTGATGAAATTGGCTTACTCGCTCGTGCCCTTAGTCCAGGGAGACGTGCACGCCGCACTATTCGACGGGTCGGTGATGCACTTGCCGAGATTGTTGAACATGTTCCCCAGGCTCCCGCCAATCGACGAAACGCCCGCGACGATTGCCACGGCGATCAACCCCGCGATCAGCCCATATTCGATCGCGGTCACCCCGGTTTCTTCCTTAAGGAAGCGCTTGATGATTGCTTTCATTTTCTTTCCTCGTGCCTTTATCTATGTACTGTGGCCTTTTATACGTTCTACTGCCTCGCATATCTGGCCCGTTTGCCCCACGTCGCCCGCCGCGCTTGCCGCGACGATGACCGGGTGCTTTCTCTTTATAGGTCGCCCCGAAGGGCATAGCTCAACATTTGATGCAAGTTAACATTCGCGATAGAGCCCCTCCTCGAACGTCGTGTACTGATCTGTACATTTCCTTACACCTGCCCAGAATCTTATCTCTGATTCTCTTTAATTTCCAACCCCTTTTTGGCCATCGGGACCGGAAATTGCCAGTGGGCGCACGTGTATTTGTACGGCGTTTCCGCGCGTCCCACACATAGTACTTACGATAGGTTAGATGTGCACACCTAATCCATCAGTAAAACAGTCCGACCGGCCTGCCGGCCCCCGCTCCACCCCGTGCCGCTTCCTGTTCCGCGTTACGCCGCACGCGTAACGCCAATGCTGTGACGTTACGTTACGCGGCGGCAGAAATCACGGGGTTCGGGGTGCCCTTAAAAAGATTTAACAATCTTTCTACTCCCCTAAATTCCTTTTCCCACAAGGAATTGCGTGGTTTAAAACGATTTCGGCGCGTTCGGCCGCCAAATTGGCACGACAGTTGCAGAGTAGTCCCCGCATCACTCAACACAACACAGCTTTTAATGCGAGGACGAAATGGACATTCAGGTTATCCCTCATGGCACGTTCCGGGCGACTCTGATCGCGGCCACCGTAGCAGCCATGCTCTCCCTCTCCGCATGCGGCGGTTCCGGTTCCATCAGCAAGGGACTCGGCGGCGGCTCGAGTTCCGGCGGCGGCGATATCGTGACGTCCGGCGGCACGTCGGGCTCGTCCGGTTCGTCGGGTTCGTCCGGCACCTCGGGCACGAGCGGCACCAGCGGCTCGAGCAGCGGTAGCACGAGCGGCTCGACGAGCGGCAGCACCAGCGGCTCGACGAGCGGCACGACGAGTGGAACGTCCAGCGGAACGAGTGGAACGTCCGGCGTGTCCGCGAACCCGGTGGGACAGGTCCTCGCACAAGGCAGCAACATCGTCACGAACCTGGGCGATACCTTGTCCGGCGCCGGCTCGATGCTCGCAGGGCAATCGCTGCCCGGCGTCAATCCGGCCACCACGCAGGCAGCGGGTGGCATCGTGCAGAACGTCGGCGGCGCAGTCAGCGCGCTCGGCACCGGCCTCGGCAACGGTCTCGGCCAGCTCGGTGCGACCGCCAATCCGGTCGGCACTACGGTCGCCAGCACCGGCGGCGTCGTCAATCAGCTCGGGGGCGCAGTCACGCAGACCGGCAATCTCGTCACGAGCCTCGGCAGCGGTCCGCTGTCGCCGCTCGCACCGGTCACGGGCGCGGTCGGCGGTCTCGTGTCGACGGTCGGCAACGCGGTATCGAACGGCGGCACGACGCTCGGCAATGTGCTGTCGACGGGCCCGATCCAGCAAGTGACGCAGACGGTCAGCTCGGCCATCACGCCGATCACGACGATGGTCGGTCAGACGACGCAGACGATCGGCACGACCACCGGTCTCGGCGCACCGGTCAACACGCTGCTCGGCACCGTCGGGAACGGCCTGAACCAGGCCGGTGCGCTGCTCGCGTCGACGGGCGGCAACCCCGTCACGACCGGCCTCGGCAATACCGTTTCGTCGACCGGCAACACCGTGAAGGCCGTCGGCGGCCTGCTTACCGGCGGCACCGGCGGCGTGACGAACCCGCTCGCGCCGCTCACGGGTCTCGTCTCGACGGTCACGGGCACGCTCGGCGGTGCCACAGGCGGCGGCAGCGGTCCGCTCGCACCCATCACCGGCCTCGTCTCGACCGTCACTGGCACGCTCGGCGGTGCCGCAGGCGGTACGAGCGGCGGCCCGCTCGCGCCCGTCACCGGCCTCGTCTCGACCGTCACGGGCACGCTCGGCGGTGCCGCAGGCGGCGGCAGCGGTCCGCTCGCGCCCGTCACCGGCCTGGTCTCGACCGTCACCGGCGCGCTCGGCGGTGCCGCAGGCGGCAGCAGCGGCCCGCTCGCCCCTGTGACCGGCCTCGTCTCGACCGTCACCGGCGCACTCGGCGGTGCCGCAGGCGGCAGCAGCCCGCTCGCCCCGGTCACCGGCCTCGTCTCGACCGTCACCGGCGCGCTCGGCGGTGCCGCAGGCGGCAGCAGCCCGCTTGCACCCGTGACGGGCGCGGTCTCGACGGTCACCAGCACGGTTGGCAGCGCAACGGCCAGCACGCCGGCGCTGAGCGGCAGCACGGGCGCCGTCACGAACTCGGGCTCGTCGTCGAACCTGCTGTCGCCGGTGACCTCGCTGATCGGCGGCCTGCTCGGCGGCACGCGCGGGAAGTAATCCGACATCCATTCATCGACAAGACAGCGAGGAGTCCACCATGTCCCAACAACGTTCCGTGACGTCGGCCGCCCTGCAACAGTGGCGCGTCCCCCTCACCGCTTTCGCGGCCGCGTGCCTGCTCGCCGCATGCGGCGGCAACAGCGTGAGCAACCCGCCGACCAGCAGCACCGGCGGCAACAACCCGAGCACGAGCGGCACGCCGAGTACGAGCGGCACCAGCGGCACGTCGAGCGGCACCAAGGGCGTCGTCACGACGGTCGGCCAGACGGCGACCGACCTCGGCAACACGGTCGGCAACGTGAGCGTGCCCGGTCTCGGCGACGGCGTGACGAAGGGTGTCGGCGCCACGATCGCGAGCACCGGCACGATCATCGACGCGGCTGCCGATGCAGTCAGCAACGGCCTCGGCCAGATCGGCTCGACGAAGGATCCGGTCGGCACGACGGTCGCGGGCCTCGGCAACGTCGTCGGCGCGACGAGCAACACGGTGTCGGGTGTGAGCTCGACGGTGAAGGCGCTCGGCACGGGCCCGCTGTCGCCGCTCGCACCGGTCACGACGCCGGTCGGCACGGTGCTCGACACGGTCGCGAACGGCCTCGCGGCGGCCGGCACGACGGTCGGCTCGACGCTGTCGTCGGGGGCCGTGCAGCAGGTCACGCAGCCGATCAGCTCCGCGGTCACGCCGCTCGTGATCACGGCCGGCCAGATTACGCAGCAGGTCGGCACGACGACCGGCCTCGGCCAGCCCGTGTCGGGCCTGCTCGGCCAGGTCGGCGGCGCGATCAGCTCGGCCGGCAAGCAGGTCGCCGGCACGTCGAGCCAGCCGCTGGTCGGCGACGTCGGTCAGCTCGTCACCGCAGTCGGCAACACGGTGACGAACGCCGGCGGCCTCGTGAATCCGAATGGCCCGAACGGCGCAGCACCGATCCCCGGACTGCTGACGAGCCTCGTCGGCGGCTCGACCGCGACGGTCCAGAGCGGCACCGGATCGGCTTCCGGTGCGACCAATCCGCTGGGCGGCCTGCTGTCCGGACTCGGTTCGACGCCGCTCGGCTCGCTGACGGGCGCGCTCGGCGGCGCGACCGGCGGCACGAGCAGCGGCCCGCTTGCACCGGTGACCGGTCTCGTGTCGACCGTCACCGGCACGCTCGGCGGCGCAACGGGCGGCGCAGGCGGCGCGAATCCGCTCGCGCCCGTCACCGGTTTGCTGAATACTGTCACCGGCGCAGTTGGCGGCGCGGCAGGGTCCGCCGGCGGCACGTCGAGCCCGCTCGCACCGGTCACGTCGCTGGTCGGCGGCGTCACGGGTTCGGCCTCGACGGGCAGTTCGACGGGCCTGCTCGCGCCGGTCACGGGGTTGCTGGGTACGCTGGGCAGCGTCGGCAAGTAAGGAGGACGGTCGCGTCGTCGCAGCCGGAGCGCGCGACGCGGCCGTACCAACACATCCGGCAAGGCGGCACACGGCGCGCGGTACCGACGGTATCGCGCGCCGGCATTAGAAGACGAGAAGCAAGGCCTACGAGGAAAAGAAATGAAATCCAGACTCGATACATGGATGATGCTGCTCGCGATCGCGGCAGCAGGCACGGCACAGGCGCAAACACGCGTCGCGGGCAATCCGCTCGACTCCCTCCCGCAGATCAACGCACCGAAACAAGGCCCCAACGTGACGGTGCAGGTCGCGCCGCAGGCGCCGCAGCTGCAGGAACTGCTGTCGCGTCACCTGACGCCGACGACGTTCCAGGTCGAAGGCGTGAAGTCCGTTCCGTTCGAAGAGATCTCGCGTCGCTTCACGCCGCTCGTCGGCAAGGACATCACGATCGGCGAACTGATCGAGACCGCGAACGGCGTGACGAAGCTGTACCAGGACCGCGGCTACGCGCTGTCGTTCGCATTCATTCCCGCGCAGACGTTCGAGAACGGCGTCGTGCGCGTGACGGTCGTCGAAGGCTACGTCGCGGACGTGAAGGTCACCGGCAAGCCGGGCGCGATGGAATCGAAGATTCGCGCGATCGCCGCGCACATCACGGCCGATCGTCCGCTGCGTCGCGCAACGTTCGAACGCTACGTGAACACGTTCGGCCTGCTGCCGGGCGTAAGCGTGAAAGCGAACGTGCCGCCGCCGCAAACGACGGACGGCGCGACCACGCTCGAGCTCGCCGTCGATCGCAAGCCGTTCAACATCAGCACCGGCATCGACTTCAACCATCCGGGCGTGCAGGGGCTCATCACCGCGACCGAGAACGGCCTCACGTCGTTCGGCGAACAGCTGAGCATCTCCGCCCTCGCACCGCCGGGGCGCGACAAGCAGACGTACTTCGCATTCAGCGGCGCGGTACCCGTCGGCAGCAGCGGCCTGATCACACGGCTCGACGCGAGTACGTACCGCGGCAAGCCGACCGACAATCCGGGCCTGCCGTCGTACATCGAGCGCACGGTGAAGAACGAGAAGCTCGGCCTGTCGGCATCGTATCCGCTGCTGCTGAACAATCAGCGCAGCCTGCTCGGCACCGTGTCGGCCTATGCATCGCACAACGAAGACAACTATCAGAATCGGATCACCGGTGCGACACTCGACAACCGCTCGCAGGTGCGCGTGCTGCAACTGCAGTTCGACTACACGAGCGTGCAGCCCAAGCAGGTTCGCAAGCTGAGCTTCAACGTCGCGAAGGCGTTCGACATTCTCGGCGCATCGAAGTCGCAGGTCGGCACGGCCTCGGGCGTCACGACGACGTATGCCGATCCGATCTCGCTGACGTTCGTCCGCACCGGTGCGACCTTTACGCAAACCAACGAATGGCCGTTCCAGATCGGCACGTCGATCTCGCTGACGGGCCAGTACAGCCCCGACTCGCTGCCGACGTCCGAGCAGATCTCGTTCGGCGCGACGCGTTACGCGCTCGGCTATCAACCGGGCGAGACGTCGGGCGATTCGGGCTGGGGCATGTCGCTCGAAGTGAACCGCGCGTTCTCGCCGGGCTGGACCTATCTGAAGTCGATCACGCCGTACGTCGCGTACGACATGGCGCGCGTGTATCTGCACGCAGGCACGCCGTTGCCGAACCGGCTCTCGTCGGTCGGCGTCGGCGTGCGGCTGACCGACAGCCGCTACTACAGCCTCGATCTGTCCGTCGCGAAGCCGGTCGGCGACGCGCCGGTCGAAAGTGCATCGAGAAGCCCGCGCGTGAACGCCGCATTTTCGTATCAGTTGAACTGATCGTCCGAACGGCCCGCCTCGCGCGGGCCGTTTCGATTAGAGTGCCCTCTATCAAACGCGGCGCACGGTTTCACGTATTCTGGCTGAGCTCGCAACAAGTGGCCGTCCGATGCAGGCGGCTCGCGCGGGCAATCGAACACGACACGAGAAACAAGGAGGACGACAATGATTCAACTGACCCGCCCGTTGCGCATCATTGCACTCGCCGGCGCCCTGCTCGCCTGTGCCGCCCCGTCGTTCGCGCAAGCGGACAGCCCCGTCGGCGTCTGGCAGACGATCGACGACAACACCCATCAGCCGAAGGCGCTCGTGCAGATTGCCGACGACGGCGACGGCACGTTGTCGGGCAAGGTGATCAAGGGGCTCGGCGCGAACGATACGCCCGATCGCCGCTGCACGGCGTGCACGGACGAACGCAAGGATCAGCTGATCAAGGGCATGACGATCATCAAGGCGATGAAGAAGGACGGCGATCACTGGGACGGCGGCAACATCCTGGATCCGGAGAACGGCAAGGTCTACAAGTGCAAGATGACGCTCGAAGACGGCGGCCAGAAGCTCGTCGTACGCGGCTATATCGGCGTGTCGCTGCTCGGCCGGTCGCAGACCTGGGTGCGCCAGCAGTAACGCACTGCGCGTTCGCGCGCGCAACGCGATAAAGCAATCGGCCTGCGACGGAAGTCGACAGGCCGATTTTCATTTGGCGCGACGGTGAACGGAACCGCGGCTCACGCCGCCTGCTTCATCGCATTGGGCCGACAGCCGTTCGCTGCACGAAAGGCCGATGCGCTGCCGCTGCGCGCCTCGGCCGCCTTCGACTGCGCATGCTTGCGCATCCGCGCAGACAGCTCGTTGCACAGATTCACGCCGGCATCGCCGTACAGCGCCTGCATGACGCGCATCAGCGTGCCCGACTCGTGCCAGACCTTGAACCGGCGATGGCAGGTTTGATAGGACGGGTAGCGGCGCGGCATCGACGACCACGTCGCGCCGCTGTAGATCACCCATAGCACGCCGTTCAGCACGGCGCGCGTGTTGGCGAGCGGACGGCCGCGCAATTCGGCGCGCGGCTGCATCTCCGGCAGAAGCGGCGCGATGCTGCGCCATTCGTAGTCGGTCAATTCGCGATACGGCGTCATGGAGATCTCCAGCCTTAGGAACCATGACGCAACGATATCGGCTGACCTCGACGCTGAATATAAGACGAATCTGAAATTGCGCGTCGATTCGATGCATTTGACGGGATTTAACGATTGGATCGCAACGCGCACACAGCCGCGCTCAGGTGAGCGAAGTATCGACGATGCGCCGCGGCGTCTCGAGATATTCCTTCGACTGCATCTCGACGATGCGCGACACCGTACGCGCGAACTCGTTGGCCATCGGGCCTTCGACGTACAACTGCTCGGCCGGCACCGCCGCCGACATCAGCAGTTTCACCTTGTGGTCGTACAGCACGTCGATCAGCCAGGTAAAGCGCCGCGCTTCGGACGCCATGCGCGGCGACATCTGCGGCACCTCGGACAGCACGATTGCATGAAAGCGGCTCGCCAGTTCGAGGTAGTCGTTCTGCGAGCGCGGCCCGCCGCACAGCGTCGCGAAATCGAACCAGACGACGCCGTCGGCCTTGCGCAAGGCCTTCAGTTCGCGCTTCTCGATATGCAGAATCGGACTTTCGTCGGGCACCGCCGCGAGCTTCGCGAACGCATGACGCAGTTCGCGATCGGCCTGCGCGCCGAGCGGCGTGTGATACATCTGCACCTGCGCGAGCGTGCGCTGCCGATAGTCGATGCCCGCATCGACGTTGATCACGTCGAGCTTCTCCTTGATCAGCGCGATCGCCGGCAGCATGCGGTCGCGATGCAGGCCGTCCGGATAGAGGTCGTCCGGATCGTAGTTGGACGTCATCACGAACTGCACGCCGTTCGTGAACAGCCGATCGAGCAGCCGGTACAGGATCATCGCGTCGGCGATGTCCGACACGTGGAATTCGTCGAAGCAGATCAGCCGGTAGCGCTTCGCGATGCGGCGGGCGAGCTCGTCGAGCGGATCGGCCTGCCCCTTCAGTTCCTCGAGCTCGCGATGCACTTCGCGCATGAACTCGTGGAAATGCAGGCGCGTCTTGCGCTGGACGGGCACGACCGCGTAGAAGCTGTCCATCAGGAAGCTCTTGCCGCGGCCGACGCCGCCCCACATGTAGACGCCGCGCGGCAGATCGGGGTGATTGATCAGCTTCTTGAACGCGTTCGAGCGGCGCGCCTTGTACGCGACCCACTCGTCGTAGCAGCGCTGCAGGCGATCGACGGCCGCCCGCTGCGCGGCGTCCGACTGATAGCCGCGCGTGGTCAGCTCGCGTGTGTAGTATTCGGTGACGTTCATCGGGCAAACCAAAAAAACGAAGGCGAGCGGGAAACCCCGCCCGCCTTCGTCATGAGACGGCTGCGCCGGCCGACGTGCGGCCGGCGCCGGACCACGCTCAGCTGTTCAGCGAGCGTTTGTCGACGGCGAGCGCCGCTTCGCGCATCACTTCCGACATCGACGGGTGCGGATGGCAGATGCGGGCGATGTCTTCCGACGCCGCCTTGAACTCCATCGCCACCACGGCTTCCGCGATCAGATCCGACGCGTTCGCCGCGATCACGTGCACGCCGAGCAGTTCGTCGGTCTTCGCGTCCGCGATCATCTTCACGAAACCGTCCGGCGCGTTCATGCCGAGCGCGCGGCCGTTGATCGAGAACGGGAACTTGCCCGTCTTGATCTCGCGGCCTTCCGCCTTCAGCTGCTGCTCGGTCTTGCCGACCCACGCGATTTCCGGGTACGTGTAGATCACCCACGGAATGCAGTTGTAGTCGATGTGCGGCTTCTGGCCGTCGATCACTTCCGCGACCAGCACGCCTTCGTCTTCCGCCTTGTGCGCGAGCATCGGGCCGCGCACGACGTCGCCGATCGCGTAGACGTTCGGCACCGCCGTGCGGCAGTGGTCGTCCACGTCGATGAAGCCGCGCTCGTTCGTCTTCAGGCCGATCGCCTCGAGGCCGAGATTGTCGGTGTTCGGCACGCGGCCGACCGACACGATCAGGCGGTCGGCGTCGAGCGTCTGCGCGTTGCCGTCCTTGTCGGTGTAGGCGATCGACACGCCGTTCGCGGTCGTCTTCACTTCGCCGATCTTCACGCCGAGATGGATGTCGAGGCCCTGCTTCTTGAACAGCTTCGCGGCTTCCTTCGCGAGCGCTTCGTCGGCTGCGCCGAGGAACGCCGGCAGCGCTTCGAGTACCGTCACTTCGGCGCCGAGACGACGCCACACCGAGCCGAGCTCGAGGCCGATCACGCCTGCGCCGATCACGGCGAGCTTCTTCGGCACCGAGTCGAACGTCAGCGCGCCTTCGTTGTCCGACACGATCTTGTTGTCGACCGGGATGCCCGGCAGATGACGCGCCTTCGAGCCCGTCGCGATGATCACGTTCTTCGCGGTGACGACTTCGGTTTCGCCCTCGCCGCTGACTTCGATCTGCACGCCGGCGTCGGTCTTGCCGGTGAACTTGCCGTGGCCCTTCAGCCAGGTGATCTTGTTCTTCTTGAACAGGAACTCGATCCCGCTCGTCATCTTCTCGACGATCGCATCCTTGCGGCCGAGCATCTTCGCGATGTCGAGCTTCACGCCGTCGACGCTGATGCCGTGATCGGCCAGATGATGCTGCGCGTTTTCGAACTCTTCCGACGAGGCGAGCAGCGCCTTCGACGGGATGCAGCCGACGTTCAGGCACGTGCCGCCGAGCTTCAGCGCGCCGGCCGGGTTCTTCCACTTCTCGATACAGGCAACGGTCTTGCCGAGCTGCGCGGCACGGATCGCGGCGATGTAGCCGCCGGGGCCGGCGCCGATCACGACGACGTCAAATTCCTTGGACATGGCAATCCTTTCTACTTGTGCATCCGCACGGACGCGCGGTGGCGCGCCCGTGCGGAGCGGGTCAATGCGGTGAGACTCGGCTTACAGGTCGAGCAGCAGACGTGCCGGATCTTCCAGCGCATCCTTCATCGCGACGAGCGACAGCACGGCTTCGCGGCCGTCGATGATGCGGTGGTCGTACGACAGCGCGAGGTAGTTGATCGGACGGATCACGATCTGGCCGTTTTCGACGACCGGACGCTCCTTCGTCGCATGCACGCCGAGGATTGCCGACTGCGGCGGGTTGATGATCGGGGTCGACAGCATCGAGCCGAACACGCCGCCGTTCGAGATCGAGAACGTACCGCCCGTCATTTCCTCGATCGACAGCTTGCCGTCCTTCGCCTTCTGGCCGAATTCGGCGATCTTCTTCTCGATCTCGGCAAGGCTCAGCTGATCCGCGTTGCGCAGGATCGGCACGACGAGGCCGCGCGGCGAACCGACCGCGATACCGATGTCGAAATAGCCGTGGTAGACGATGTCGTTACCGTCGATCGACGCGTTCACGAGCGGGAACTTCTTCAGCGCGTGGACGGCCGCCTTCACGAAGAACGACATGAAGCCGAGCTTCACGCCGTGTTCCTTCTCGAACTTGTCCTTGTACTTCGCGCGCAGGTCCATGACCGGCTGCATGTTGACTTCGTTGAACGTCGTCAGGATCGCGTTGGTCTGCTGCGACTCGAGCAGACGCTCGGCGATACGCGCACGCAGGCGCGACATCGGCACGCGCTGTTCCGGACGGTCGTTCAGCCAGGTCGTTGCCGACGCCGGCACCTTCACTTCCGGCAGCGCCGGCTTGGCCGCGGCCTTTGCCAGTGCGGCGGCCGGAGCAGCCGCCTTCGGCGCGCTGCCGGCGGCGAGCGCGTCGCCCTTCGTGACGCGGCCGTCGCGGCCCGAGCCGGCGACGTCGCCTGCCGACAGGCCCTTCTCGGCCAGCAGCTTCGCTGCGGCCGGCGAGGCCGTGCCCGACGAAGCGGCCGTCGTCGATGCTGCGGCCGTCGCGGCAGCCGGCTGAGCGGCCGGTGCCGCTGCGGGTGCGGCGGCCGGCTTGACTTCGGCTGCGCCTGCCGCGGCTTCGGCGGCGCCCGCCTTCGCTTCGGTGTCGATCGTCGCGATCACCTGATCGGCGACCACCGTGTCACCGTCGTTCTGCAGCACTTGCGCGAGCACGCCCGCGGCCGGCGCCGGCACTTCGAGCACGACCTTGTCGGTCTCGAGTTCGATCAGGATTTCGTCCTGCGCGACTGCTTCGCCCGGCTTCTTCTTCCACTGCAGCATGGTGGCTTCCGACACCGACTCCGAAAGCTGGGGGACTTTGACTTCTACGATAGCCATGTGATTTTCCTGGATGCTTAATCTGGGTAATGACGAGATTCCTGCGGCTCTTTCGGCCCGTGCGGCGCGCGGCGCGCGCGGCAGGCCGAAAGAGACGGGAAAGCGCAGCGCGCCTTCCCGTATCGCTTCCGTCGATTATTTCGCGATCGATGCGCTCTTCAGGCGGCCGAATGCACCTTCGACGAGGGCCTTCTGCTGCTCGTAGTGCTTCGCGTAGTAGCCGACCGCCGGCGAGGCCGAAGCCGGGCGGCCGCTGTACGCGAGCTTCTGCCCTTCCTTCATGCCTTCCTTCAGGTGGTGCTCGACGTAGAACCAGGGGCCCTGGTTCTGCGGCTCGTCCTGCACCCAGACCACTTCCGTCGCGTTCTCGTACTTCTTCATTTCAGCTTCGAACTGCTTGTGCGCGAACGGATACAGCTGTTCGATACGGATGATCGCGACGTCGTTCGCCTTCGTTTCGCGGCGGTGCGCGACGAGGTCGTAGTACACGCGGCCCGAGCACACCAGTACGCGCTTGACCTTCTTCGCGTCGATGCCGCCGTCGATTTCGCCCAGCACGGGCTGGAACGAACCCTTCGCGAGTTCCGACAGATCCGACACCGCTTCCTTGTGACGCAGCAGCGACTTCGGCGTCGCGACGATCAGCGGCTTGCGGAACAGACGGATCATCTGGCGACGCAGCAGGTGGAAGATCTGCGCCGGCGTCGTCGGCTGGACGACTTGCATGTTGTGATCCGCGCACAGCTGCAGGAAACGCTCGATGCGGGTCGACGAGTGCTCCGGACCCTGGCCTTCGTAGCCGTGCGGCAGCAGCATCGTGAGGCCCGACACGCGGCCCCACTTCACTTCGCCCGACGAGATGAACTGGTCGATCACGACCTGCGCGCCGTTGACGAAGTCGCCGAACTGCGCTTCCCACAGCACGAGCGTGTTCGGCTCGGCGGTCGAGTAGCCGTATTCGAAGCCCAGCACCGCTTCTTCCGACAGCACCGAGTCGATCACCGTGAACTTCGCCTGGCCTTCCGCGATGTTCTGCAGCGGCACGTACGTGCCGTCGTTCCAGCGTTCGCGGTTCTGGTCGTGCAGCACCGCGTGACGGTGCGTGAACGTGCCGCGGCCCGAGTCCTGGCCGGTCAGGCGCACTGCATAGCCCGATGCGACGAGCGACGCGAACGCGAGGTGCTCGGCCATGCCCCAGTCGAGCGGCTGATCGCCGCGCGCCATGTTGCGGCGATCGTTGATCACGCGCTCGACGAGCGGGTGAACCTTGAAGTTCTCCGGCACCGTCGTGATGCGTTCGCCGAGACGCTTCAGTTCGGCGAGCGGCACGGCCGTATCGGCAGCGTCCGTCCACTTGCGGTTCAGGAACGGCACCCAGTCGACCGCGTACTTGCTCTTGTAGTTCGACAGGACCGGATCGACCGTGTGGTGACCGTCGTCCATCGCCTTGCGGTACGCCTTCACGTAAGCTTCGGCGTCTTCGGCGGTGATCACGCCCTGCTGCACGAGCTTCTCGGCGTACAGCGCGCGGGTGCCCGGGTGCTGCGCGATCTTCTTGTACATCAGCGGCTGCGTGACGGCCGGCGTGTCCTGCTCGTTGTGACCCAGCTTGCGGAAGCAGACGATGTCGATCACGACATCCTTGTGGAACTGCATGCGGTAGTCGATCGCGATCTGCGTCGCGAGGACCACGGCTTCCGGATCGTCGCCGTTCACGTGCAGCACCGGCGCCTCGATCATCTTGACGACGTCGGTACAGTACAGCGTCGAGCGTGCATCGCGCGGGTCCGACGTCGTGAAGCCGATCTGGTTGTTGATGACGATGTGCAGCGTGCCGTGCGTGCCGTAGCCGCGCGTCTGCGCGAGGTTCAGCGTTTCCATCACGACGCCCTGGCCCGCGAAGGCCGCGTCGCCGTGGATCTGCACCGGCAGCACTTGCGCGCCGTCTTCGTCGCCGCGACGGTCCATCCGCGCCTTCGCGGAACCTTCGACCACCGGGTTCACGATTTCGAGGTGCGACGGGTTGAACGCGAGCGACAGGTGAACCGGGCCGCCTTCCGTCGACACGTCCGACGAGAAGCCCTTGTGGTACTTCACGTCACCGGCCGGCAGGTCGTCGACGTGCTTGCCTTCGAATTCGGCGAACAGGTCCGCCGGCATCTTGCCGAGCGTGTTCACGAGCACGTTCAGACGGCCGCGGTGGGCCATGCCGATCACGATTTCCTGCACGCCCTTCTTGCCCGCGTGCTGGACGACTTCGTCCATCGCCGCGATGAAGCTCTCGCCGCCTTCGAGCGAGAAGCGCTTCTGGCCGACGTACTTCGTGTGCAGATAGCGCTCGAGGCCTTCCGCAGCCGTCAGGCGGTTCAGGATGTGCTTCTTCTTATCGGCCGAGAAGTTCGGCGTCGCGCGGATCGATTCGAGACGCTCCTGCCACCAGCGCTTCTGTTCCGGATCGCTGATGTACATGAACTCGGCGCCGATCGTGCCGCAGTACGTGTCGCGCAGGCCCTTCACGATATCGCGCAGCGATGCCTGATCGAAACCGAAGTACAGGTTGCTTGCGCTGTACGTCTGGTCGAGGTCGGCTTCGGAGAAGTCGTAGAACGCGGGTTCGAGTTCGGGAATGGCGGGACGTTCGCGACGCTTCAGGGGATCGAGATTGGCCCATTGCGAGCCGAGGAAGCGATAGGCGCTGATGAGGGACTGGACGTGGACTTGCTTGCGCGCCGTTGCCAGATTGGTACCGCTTTCGCGCGGAATGAAGGCATTGGCCTTCGCGCGCTGGGCGAACGACTCGACGATCGGGTAATGCGCCACGTCGCTGGCGTTCGAACCGTCCGTCGCAGGAACGTTCTGCAACGCGTCGAAATACTCTCGCCAGTTCTCGGGCACTGACGCCGGATTATCGAGATATGCTTCGTACAGTTCTTCTACGTACGAAGCATTGCCGCCGAACAAATAGGAGTTCAGCTGGAACTGCTTCATTACATCTGACATTTTACGCTCACCTTTCTTCGAGCTTCTCGAGAAATAGCGGGTTACTCAACCTTCCGCGACACGGCCTGACCGTTTAGCGGATTGCGCGAATCAAGTCTGCTGGGAAGGACCTAAAACTTGCGTGCGCGCAGCATATCACAGAACCGATACCGAAGTTCACGGCGGAACACGCACGAAAGCGCCGTGCGACGGGGTTTTGCCGCATTGCCGCGCAGGGTTGAAACAGTGTTTTGCAGCGCGTCGTCGCACGCGCTGCGCGACCATGCAAAAAGCCGCCCGAAGGCGGCTTTCTGGCGACCGGCGATCAGCACCGCGGACTCAGTCGACTGCGGCTTCGCGGCTCGCGCGGCGACGCTCGTGCTCCTTCAGGAAGCGCTTGCGCAGACGGATCGATTGCGGCGTGACTTCGACGAGCTCGTCGTCGTCGATGAATTCGACCGCGTACTCGAGCGACATCTGGATCGGCGGCACGAGGCGCACCGCTTCGTCGGTGCCCGAGGCCCGCACGTTGGTCAGCTGCTTGCCCTTGATCGGGTTCACGACGAGGTCGTTGTCGCGGCTGTGGATGCCGATGATCATCCCTTCGTAGAGCGCGTCGCCCGGCTTCACGAACATGCGGCCGCGATCCTGCAGCTTCCACAGTGCGTAGGCGACTGCGGCGCCGTCGTCCTGCGAGATCAGCACGCCGTTGCGGCGCTCGCCGACCGAGCCTTCCTTGACCGGCGCGTACGAGTCGAAGATGTGGCTCATCAGGCCCGTGCCGCGCGTGAGCGTCAGGAATTCGCTCTGGAAGCCGATCAGCCCGCGCGCCGGAATCCGGTATTCGAGACGCGTGCGGCCGCGGCCGTCCGACGCCATGTCGAGCATTTCGCCCTTGCGGCGCCCGAGCTCTTCCATCACGCCGCCCTGGTGCTCGTCCTCGACGTCCACCGTCAGCAGCTCGTACGGCTCGTGCTTCACGCCGTCGATTTCCTGCATCACGACGCGCGGACGCGACACGGCGAGTTCGTAGCCTTCACGGCGCATGTTCTCGACGAGAATCGTCAGATGCAGTTCGCCGCGGCCCGACACTTCGAACACCGTTTCGTCGCCGGTGTCGCGCACGCGCAGCGCGACGTTATGGTTCAGCTCCTTCATCAGACGATCGCGGATCTGGCGGCTCGTCACGAACTTGCCTTCGCGGCCCGCGAGCGGCGACGAGTTCACGAGGAAGTTCATCGTCAGCGTCGGCTCGTCGACCGTGATCATCGGCAGCGCTTCGGGCGTGTCGACCGCGCAGATCGTCGCGCCGATGCCGACGTCCTCAATGCCGTTGATCAGCACGATGTCGCCGGCCTCGGCCGATTCGACCTGGACGCGCTCGAGGCCCTTGAACGACAGCACCTGGTTGATCTTGCGGTTCAGCACCTCGCCTTCCGGACCGAAGCGCATCGCGACCTGCTGGCCCGGCTTGATGCGGCCGCGCGTGATGCGGCCGACGCCGATCCGGCCCACGTAGGTCGAATAGTCGAGCGACGTGATCTGCAGTTGCAGCGGCGCGTCGGGATCGGCCGGGCGGACCGGCACGTGCGCAAGGATCGCCTCGAACAGCGGACGCATGTCGCCTTCGCGCGCCGCCGGATCGAGCGACGCGTAGCCGTTCAGGCCCGACGCATAGACGATCGGGAAATCGAGCTGCTCTTCGGTCGCGCCGAGCTTGTCGAACAGGTCGAACGTCTGGTTGATGACCCAGTCGATCCGCGCGCCCGGACGGTCGATCTTGTTGACGACGACGATCGGCTTCAGGCCGAGCGCGAGCGCCTTCTTCGTGACGAAGCGCGTCTGCGGCATCGGGCCCTCGACCGCGTCGACGAGCAGCAGCACCGAGTCGACCATCGACAGCACGCGCTCGACTTCGCCGCCGAAGTCCGCGTGCCCCGGCGTGTCGACGATGTTGATGTGCGTGCCTTCGTATTCGACCGCGCAGTTCTTCGCGAGAATCGTGATCCCGCGCTCCTTTTCGATGTCGTTCGAGTCCATCACCCGTTCGGCAACCTGCTGGTTCTCGCGGAAGGTGCCGGACTGGCGAAGCAGTTGGTCGACGAGCGTAGTCTTGCCGTGGTCGACGTGGGCGATGATGGCGATGTTGCGAAGGGCGCGGGTCATAGAAACCTGGAAATCGATTGAACGCGCAAACGCGCACGCTCGTTCGACACGGGCGCGCGCGTTGCAGCTTGGAAAGCCTCAAATTATAGCACGCGCGAATGTCGTCAGCCGGCCGTTGCGTTGCAACGCAGCATGCGGGCCGCCGGCAACGACCTGCTCCGCCGATCGTCGATGCGCGCAAGCGGCGTGCCGCGCACCGTAAAAACCCCGATGCGCGTAAGGAAATGCGGCGGCGTTCAGCGCGCGCGCATCCGTTCGATTAACATTTGCCGCGGCAAGCAATTGTGCCTATACTGCTGCCTAGTCAACTATTGCAGCTTCAGGGTTTTATGTCGGATTCCTCTTCTCATTCGCCCGCTTCGGCGCTGTCGTCGTATCAGATGAACGACAGCGTCGGCTATCTGATGTCGCGCGTGAAGTCGCTGATGACGAACCTCGTCACGCAGCGTACGCAGGAGGAGCTCGGCATCACGGGCACGCAGGCGAGCATGCTGTTCATGATCGCGGTCGGCAAGTGCTCGACGGCCGCGGAGCTCGCGCGCGAATACGCGATCGATGCGAGCGCGGTCACGCGCCTGCTCGATCGCGTCGAGAAACGCGGGCTGCTGTGCCGCGTGCGCTCCGTCGAAGATCGCCGCGTCGTGCGCCTCGAACTGACCGACGAAGGCCGGGCGCTGGCCGAGCGGCTGCCGGCGATCTTCCGCAGCGTGCTCGATCAGCTGCTGGGCGGCTTCACGCCGGAAGAAGTCGGGTTCCTGAAGAGCATGCTGCGCCGGATTCTCAGCAACTATTGCGAGACCGCCGGCGGCAGCGTCGCGCAATAGTTGCCATAACAATTACTTTTGACAGATTAATGTAAGGAAATCCTTGCAGTGTCCATCATTCATTCCGAGTCAGGGATCAGCGCGATGAAATCCTCCCCGTTGTCCGTGCGTGCCGGGTCGCGCCGCACCGCCGTTGCCGTCGCGGTCGCCGCACTGGCACTGGCGGGCTGCGCGAACTACATCGGCATCAAGAGCGACAAGCAGATCGCCCCCGCGTCGCAATTCGAAACGGCGCAGAGCCTTCCGGCCCAGGGCGGCCGCTGGCCGTCGCTCGACTGGGCAAGCCAGTTCGGCGATCCGCAGCTGCCGAAGCTGATCGACGAGGCGCTCGCCGGCAATCCGTCGATCGCGCAGGCGCAGGCGCGCATCGCGAAGGCGTCGTCGTACATCGAATCGTCGCGCTCCAACCTGCTGCCGAAGGCCGAAGCGAGCTACTCGTGGACGCGCGAGCTCTATTCGGCGAACGGCCTCTTCCCGCCGCCGTACGGCGGCCAGTGGTACAGCGAGAACAACGTGCTCGCCAGCGCATCGTGGGAGCTCGACCTGTGGGGCAAGAACCGCGAGCGTCTGCGCACGGCCGTGTCGCAGGAAAAGGCCGCGGAAGCCGACATGCAGCAGGCGCGCATCACGCTCGCCTCGTCGGTCGCGCGCACCTACAACTCGCTCGCGCAACTGTACGCGCTGCGCGACATCGCGCAGCGCGAGATCGCCAACCGCGAGTCGGTCGGCAAGATCACCGACGGCCGCGTGTCAGCCGGCCTCGACACGAACGTCGAACGCCAGACCGCGCGCGGCAACATCGCGACGACGCAGGCGTCGCTGTCCGATCTCGACGGTCAGATCACGACCGTGCGCTATCAGCTCGCCGCACTGCTCGGCAAAGGGCCGGACCGCGGGCTGCAGATCGCCGCGCCGGTGCTGAACCCGGCCGGCGACGTCGCGCTGCCCGACAACCTGCCTGCCGACCTCGTGTCGCGCCGCCCCGACATCGTCGCCGCGCGCTGGCAGGTCGAAGCGGCAATGCACGACGTGAAGGAAGCGAAGGCCGAGTTCTTCCCGGACGTGAACCTCGCGGCCGGTTTCGGCTTCGATGCGTTCGGCTGGGGCAAATTCCTGAACTTCACGAGCCGCCAGGCGCAGTTCGGCCCGGCGATCCACCTGCCGATCTTCGACGCCGGCGCGCTGCGCGCGCAGCTCAAGGGCCGCTACGCGGACTTCGATCTGTCGGTCGCGAACTACAACCAGACGCTGATCAGCGCGCTGAACGACGTGGCGACGCAAGTGGCCGCGATCCGTGCGATCGATCGCCAGATGGGCGACGCGCAGCGCGCGCTCGACGCGTCGACGCGCGCGTACGACCTCGCGGTGATCCGCTACAAGGCCGGGCTGTCGCCGCAACTGCAGGTGCTGACCGCGGACAGCAACCGGCTCGCCTCGGAGCAGACCGTGACGAATCTGAAGATGCGCCGTCGCGACATGCAGCTCGCGCTGATCAAGGCGCTCGGCGGCGGCTTCGATGCGACCGGCACCGCGCTCGCGGCACCCGAGACCGCCAAACAGACCCGACAGGCCGCCAACTCATCCGGCGCCGCCCTACCAAGACACTCGAAATAACGGACGGAGAAAATCGCCATGAGCGACCCTCAACAAAACGCCGCCAGCGCCCAGCCGCAGAACAACGGCAAGCGCAAACGGATGATGACGCTGCTCGTCGCGGTCATCGTGATCGCGGCCATCGCATACGGCCTCTACTACTTCCTCGTCGCGCGCTTCCATGAGGAAACCGACGACGCATACGTGAACGGCAACGTCGTGCAGATCACGCCTCAGGTCACGGGCACCGTGATCGCGGTCAAGGCCGACGACACGCAGACGGTGAAGGCCGGCGATCCGCTCGTCGTGCTCGATCCGGCCGACTCGCAGGTCGCACTGCAGCAGGCGGAAGCGAACCTCGCGCAGACCGTGCGCCAGGTGCGCGGCCTGTTCGTCAACGACGATCAGTACCGCGCG
Organism: Burkholderia multivorans ATCC BAA-247; assembly: GCF_000959525.1. Classification (NCBI taxonomy): domain Bacteria; kingdom Pseudomonadati; phylum Pseudomonadota; class Betaproteobacteria; order Burkholderiales; family Burkholderiaceae; genus Burkholderia; species Burkholderia multivorans. Next base: position 1,686,980 of record NZ_CP009832.1, on the reverse strand, counting down.
CAGGTCGCGCTGCGTCAGTCCGACCTGTCGAAGGCCGAGGACGACTTGCGCCGCCGTCTCGCCGTCGCGCAGACGGGCGCGGTGTCGCAGGAAGAAATCTCGCACGCGCGCGATGCCGTGCGCGCCGCGCAGGCGTCGCTCGACGCCGCACAGCAGCAGCTCGCGTCGAACCGCGCGCTGACCGCGAACACGACGATCGCTTCGCACCCGAACGTGCTCGCCGCAGCCGCAAAGGTTCGCGACGCATACCTCGCGAACGCGCGCAACACGCTGCCCGCGCCGGTGACCGGCTACGTCGCGAAGCGCTCGGTGCAGGTCGGCCAGCGCGTGTCGCCCGGCACGCCGCTGATGTCGGTCGTGCCGCTGAACGCGGTGTGGGTCGACGCGAACTTCAAGGAAGTACAGCTCAAGCACATGCGCATCGGCCAGCCGGTCGAACTGACGGCCGACATCTACGGCTCGTCGGTCGTCTATCACGGCAAGGTGGTCGGCTTCTCGGCCGGCACGGGCTCGGCGTTCTCGCTGCTGCCGGCGCAGAACGCGACCGGCAACTGGATCAAGGTCGTGCAGCGCCTGCCGGTGCGTATCGAGCTCGATCCGAAGGATCTCGACAAGCATCCGCTGCGCATCGGTCTGTCGATGCAGGTCGACGTCAACATCAAGGACGAACGCGGCGACCAGCTCGTCAACGTGCCGAATACCGTCTACCAGACCGACGTGTTCGCGAAGTACGGCGACGAAGCCGACGCGGAAATCGCACGCATCATCGCGGAAAACGCGGGCGGCAACGCGCCGGCGCCCGCTGCCGCTGCGGCGAAGCGCACCGCCGCGCCGAAGCTGATGTAACCGTTCCGACTCCGGAAAGACAAACGACATGGCACAGGCTCCTGTCTCTCACCCGCCCTTGCAGGGCGGGCAACTCGTGATCGGGACGATCGCGGTGTCGCTCGCGGTCTTCATGAACGTGCTCGACACCTCGATCGCGAACGTCGCGATCCCGACGATCTCGGGCGACCTCGGCGTGTCGTCCGATCAGGGCACGTGGGTCATCACCTCGTTCGCGGTCGCCAACGCGATCTCCGTGCCGCTGACCGGCTGGCTGACCGACCGCATCGGGCAGGTACGCCTGTTCCTCGCGTCGATCATCCTGTTCGTCATCTCGTCGTGGATGTGCGGGCTGTCGCCGACGCTGCCGTTCCTGCTCGCGTCGCGCGTGCTGCAGGGCGCGGTGGCCGGCCCGATGATTCCGCTGTCGCAGTCGCTGCTGCTCGCGAGCTACCCGCGCGCGAAGGCGCCGATGGCGCTCGCGCTATGGTCGATGACGACCCTGATCGCGCCGGTCGCGGGCCCGATTCTCGGCGGATGGATCTCGGACAACTACTCGTGGCCGTGGATCTTCTACGTGAACATTCCGGTCGGCATCGCAGCCGCGATCGCGACGTGGTCGATCTATCGCACGCGCGAATCGACCGTGCGGCGCGCACCGATCGACGGCGTCGGTCTCGCCCTGCTCGTCCTCTGGGTCGGCTCGCTGCAGATCATGCTCGACAAGGGCAAGGATCTCGACTGGTTCGCATCGACGACGATCATCGCGCTCGCGCTGATCGCGATCATCTCGTTCGCGTTCTTCGTGATCTGGGAGCTGACCGCCGAGCATCCGGTCGTCGACCTGTCGCTGTTCCGCATGCGCAACTTCACGGGCGGCACGATCGCGCTGTCGGTCGGCTATGGGCTCTACTTCGGCAACCTCGTCCTGTTGCCGCTCTGGCTGCAGACGCAGATCGGCTATACGGCGACGGACGCCGGCCTCGTGATGGCGCCGGTCGGCCTGTTCGCGATCCTGCTGTCGCCGCTGACGGGCAAGTTCCTGCCGCGCACCGATCCGCGCTACATCGCGACGGCCGCGTTCCTGATCTTCGCGCTCTGTTTCTGGATGCGCTCGCGCTACACGACGGGCGTCGACGAATGGTCGCTGATGCTGCCGACGTTCGTGCAGGGGATCGCGATGGCGGGCTTCTTCATCCCGCTCGTGTCGATCACGCTGTCCGGCCTGCCCGGCCACCGCATTCCGGCGGCATCGGGCCTGTCGAACTTCGTGCGGATCATGTGCGGCGGCATCGGCACGTCGATCTTCCAGACCGCGTGGGATCACCGCAACAACTTCCACCACGCGCAGCTGGTCGAGCAGACGAATCCGTACAACCCGACGTTCAATCAGGCCGTCACGCAGATGAACAACCTCGGGCTGACGCGCGACCAGGCGCACGGGCTCATCAACAACATGGCCACGCAGCAGGCCGCGCAGCTCGGGGTGAACGATCTGTTCTACATCTCGGCGGCGATCTTCGTGCTGCTGATTGCGCTGATCTGGATCACGAAGCCCGAACGCGCGGGCGGCGGCGATGCGGGCGCGGCGGCATCGGCCGCGCACTAGACGTCGCGCGCATCCGCGCAGCAAACGAAAAGCCCGGTCTCGACCGGGCTTTTTTTCGTTCCGACGGCGCACGTGCGCGCGCGCGTCATTGCGCGGTGACGACGAGCCGTTCCGGCGCAAGCACGCCGTTCATCTTGCGCGCGACGCCGAGCAGCCGCGTCGCGTCGTACACGCGCACGCGTTCGCCTTCGGCGGCGTCGATCGCCGCCAGCGCCGACAGCGGCAGACGCTGCCCGTGCAGGAAGCGCTTCGCGCAGGTGTCGTCGAGACGCACCAGCGGGAACGTCGACAGCAGCGCATCGACGGGCTGAAGCCAGGCGTCGCGCGCCGCTTCGTCGGCATCGGACAACGCATCGAGCGTCACCGCATGTTCGAGCGTCAGCGCGCCGACGCCCGTGCGGCGCAGCATCGTCAGATGCGCGCCGCAGCCGAGCGCTTCGCCGATGTCTTCCGCGAGCGTGCGCACATACGTGCCCTTGCTGCACGTGACGCGAAACGTCACGTCGGGCAGTTCGCATGCGAGCAGGTCGAGTGCGTGGATCGTCACGCCGCGACCTTCGCGCTCGACCGTCTGACCGGCACGCGCGTATTCGTACAGCGGCTTGCCGTCGCGCTTGAGCGCCGAATACATCGGCGGCACCTGCACGATGTCGCCCGTGAAACGCACGAGCGCCGCTTCGACGGCCGCGCGATCGCATGCGACGGGCCGCGTGTCGAGCACCTCGCCTTCGGCGTCGCCGGTCGCGGTACGCACGCCGAGCCGCATCGTCGCTTCATAGGTCTTGTCCGCCTCGAGCAGATCCTGCGAGAACTTCGTCGCTTCGCCGAAGCACAGCGGCAGCAGGCCCGATGCAAGCGGATCGAGCGTGCCGGTATGCCCGGCCTTCTTCGCGAGGTACAGGCGCTTCGCGCGAATCAGCGCATCGTTGCTCGACAGGCCGACCGGCTTGTCGAGCAGCAGGACGCCGTCCAGCGCGCGGCGCGGTACGCGCGGACGTTGGGATGCTGCAGTCGTCATAGGCGGAATACGCTCAGTCGTCCTTCGCCGGCGCGTCGGCCTCGTCGTCGTCCTTCGCGCGCGTCGCGTTCGCCTCGTCGATCAGACGCGACATCGCGACGGCCTTCTCGATCGTCTGGTCGTAATGGAAGTGCAGCGTGGGCACCGTATGGATGTGCAGCCGCTTGAACAGCAGGTTGTGCAGATGGCCCGACGCGTGGTTCAGCGCCTGCTGCGTCGCGGCCGGATCGCCGGTCAGCGTCGTGAAATAGATCTTCGCGTGCGCGTAGTCCGGCGTCAGTTCGACGCTCTGGATGGTCACGATGCCGATGCGCGGATCCTTGACCTCGCGCATGATGAGTTCGGACAGGTCGCGCTGAATCTGATCGGCGATCTGCACGTTGCGATTGGGAGAAGTACGTTTCCTGGACATGATCGAATCCCTGATCCGTTTATCAGGATAAAACGGCGGCGCGCCGAACGGCGCGCGGCCATGAAAAAATGGGCGGGACAGGCCCAAGCCTGCCCCGCCCATGAGCCGATGCGCGATTGCGTTACAGCGTACGCGCGACTTCGGTCACTTCGAAGACTTCGAACTGGTCGCCTTCGAGGATGTCGTTGAAGTTCTTCACCGACATACCGCATTCGAAGCCTTGCTTGACTTCCTTCACGTCGTCCTTGAAGCGCTTCAGCGATTCGAGTTCGCCCGTGAAGATCACGACGTTGTTGCGCAGCACGCGCACCGACGACGAACGCTTGACGATACCGTCGGTGACCATACAGCCGGCGACCGTGCCGACCTTCGGCACCTTGAACACCTGGCGCACCTCGACCATGCCCGTCACGACTTCGCGCTTCTCCGGCGCCAGCATGCCGGACATCGCCGCCTTCACCTCATCCACTGCGTCGTAGATGATGTTGTAGTAGCGGATGTCGATGCCGTTCGCTTCGGCCAGCTTGCGCGCCTGTGCGTCCGCACGCGTGTTGAAGCCGATGATGACGGCCTTCGACGCGGTCGCGAGGTTGACGTCGCTTTCGCTGATGCCGCCCACCGCGCTGTGCACGATCTGCACGCGCACTTCGTCGGTCGACAGCTTGAGCAGCGACTGCACCAGCGCTTCCTGCGAGCCTTGCACGTCGGCCTTGATGATGAGCGGCAGGTTCTGCACTTCGCCTTCGCCCATCTGCTCGAGCATGCTTTCCAGCTTCGCCGCCTGCTGCTTCGCCAGCTTCACGTCGCGGAACTTGCCCTGACGGAACAGCGCGATTTCGCGCGCCTTGCGCTCGTCCGGCAGCACGATGACTTCCTCGCCGGCGGCCGGCACTTCCGACAGACCCTGGATCTCGACCGGGATCGACGGGCCGGCTTCCTTCGTCGGCTTGCCGTTCTCGTCGAGCATCGCACGCACGCGGCCGTATGCGCTACCGGCCAGCACGATGTCGCCGCGGCTCAGCGTACCGGACTGCACGAGCATCGTCGCGACCGGACCCTTACCCTTGTCGAGCTTCGCCTCGATCACGATGCCCTTCGCCGGCGCCTCGACCGGTGCCTTCAGTTCCAGCACTTCGGCCTGCAGCAGCACGTTCTCGAGCAGATCGTCGATGCCCGCGCCCGTCTTTGCCGACACCGGCACGAACGGCGAATCGCCACCGTATTCTTCCGGCACGACGCCTTCGGCGACCAGTTCCTGCTTCACGCGGTCCGGGTTCGCTTCCGGCTTGTCGATCTTGTTGATCGCGACGACGATCGGCACCCCGCCCGCCTTCGCGTGCGAGATCGCTTCCTTCGTCTGCGGCATCACGCCGTCGTCGGCCGCGACGACCAGAATCACGATGTCGGTCGCCTTCGCGCCGCGTGCACGCATCGCCGTGAACGCCTCGTGACCCGGCGTATCGAGGAACGTGACGACGCCGCGCGGCGTCTCGACGTGATACGCGCCGATGTGCTGCGTAATGCCGCCCGCTTCGCCTGCCGCGACCTTCGCGCGACGGATGTAGTCGAGCAGCGAGGTCTTGCCGTGGTCGACGTGACCCATCACCGTGACGACCGGCGGACGCGGCAGTTGCTCTGCGTCGGAGCCCGTTTCGCCTTCGACGAGCAGCGCTTCCGGATCGTCCAGCTTCGCTGCGAGCGCACGGTGACCCAGTTCCTCGACGACGATCATCGCCGTTTCCTGGTCGAGCACCTGGTTGATCGTGACCATCTGGCCCATCTTCATCATCACCTTGATGACTTCGGAGGCCTTGATCGCCATCTTGTGCGCGAGATCGGCCACCGAGATGGTTTCCGGCACGTGCACTTCACGCACGATCGGCTCGGTCGGCGCCTGGAACGACGAGGCGTTGTCCTGGTGACGGCCGCGCCCCTTCGGGCCGCCGCGCCAGCCGCGGTCGACGCCGCCGCTCGAATCGCCGCGCGTCTTGATGCCGCGCCGCTTCGCCGCGTCGTCCTGCCAGCCGCCCTTGCCGCCGCCCGGCTTCTTGTTGCGGTCGCCCGCGCCTGCCGGTGCCGGCGTGGCAGCCGGCGCAGCGGCCGGCTTCTTCGCGGCCGGACGCGCCTGCGCACCTTCCGGCTTCGCCGGCTTGTGCAGCGTGCCCTTCGCCTCGGCGGGCTTCGCCGGTTCGGCCGGCTTCGGCGGTTCGACCGCCTTGACCACGGCCTTGCGCGGCGTGTTCATCATCTCGCGGATCGCACGCGCTTCGGCTTCCGCCGCCTCGCGGCGCTTGCGAATTTCTTCCTGCTCGGCGCGCGCCTTTTCGGCAGCCTCGCGCGCGGCGTCCTCAGCCTTCTTCGCCGCTTCGCGCTGCGCTGCGCGTTCGGCAGCCGCACGTGCTTCGTCCTGCGCGGAATCGGCCGGTGCCGCCGCCTGCTGGGCCGCAGCCGCCTGCTGCGCCGCCTGTTGCGCGGCGGCCGCTTCGGCTGCCGCACGCTTCGCTGCGGCTTCTTCCTCCGCGCGACGGCGTTCGGCTTCGGCCGCTTCCTCGCGGGCACGGCGTTCCGCTTCCTCGCGCTCGAGGCGTTCCTGACGCTCGCGCAGTTCCTGCGCCTGCTTCTCGAGCAGCGCGGCCTCGCGGCGCGCCTCTTCCTCGCGACGCTTCAGTTCCGCATCGTCGTCCGCTTCGGCGACCTGCGCCTGACCCTGTTCCGCGACATCGCTCACGTCGTCGCGCTTGACGAACGTGCGCTTCTTGCGCACCTCGACCTGAATGGTGCGAGCCTTGCCCGTCGCGTCAGACTGCTTGATCTCCGACGTATGCTTGCGGGTCAGCGTGATCTTGCGCTTGTCGCCATCGGTTGCGCCGTGCGACTTGCGCAAATGATCGAGCAGACGCGCCTTGTCCGCCTCGGACAGCGCATCGTCTTCACTCGCTTTCTGGACGCCCGCTGCCTGCAGCTGTTCGAGCAGCACACCAGCAGGCATTTTCAGTTCCGCGGCAAATTGGGCTACGTTGTTACTCGCCATTCATTCCTCTTAGTGCAAGGACCGATTCCTTGCGGTTAGCATCGGGTCAGGCCATACGGCCGCCATCAAATCAGTGCGCCATGGTCATTTCTCACTGGAACCAGTGTTCACGTGCTTTCATGATCAACGCCTTAGCGGCATCCTCTTCCATTCCGGTCATGTCGACCAGTTCGTCCACCGCCAGCTCGGCGAGATCGTCGCGCGTCGCCACGCCGTGTTCGGCCAGCTTCGCGAGCAGCTCCGGCGTCACGCCGTCGAGGCTCTTCAGATCCAGCGCCGCGTTTTCGACCTTTTCCTCGTTCGCGATCGCCATCGTCAGCAGCGCATCGCGCGCGCGGTTGCGCAGTTCGTGCACGGTGTCCTCGTCGAACGCTTCGATCTCGAGCATTTCGTTGAGCGGCACGTAAGCAATCTCTTCGAGGCTCGTGAAGCCTTCGTCGATCAGGATGTCGGCGACTTCTTCGTCGACGTCGAGACGCGTCATGAACAGTGCACGCAGCCGGTCGCGCTCCTCGCCCTGCTTCTGGGCGGACTCGTCCGGGGTCATGATGTTGATCTGCCAGCCGGTCAGTTCGCTGGCAAGGCGAACGTTCTGACCGCTACGGCCGATCGCGACGGCCAGCTCGTTCTCGTCGACGACGACATCCATCGAATGCTTTTCTTCATCGACGACGATCGACTGGACAGCGGCCGGCGCGAGCGCGCCGATCACGAACTGGGCGGGATCCTCCGACCATAGCACGATGTCGATGTTTTCGCCACCGAGCTCGTTGCGCACGGCCTGCACGCGCGAGCCGCGAATGCCGACGCAGGTGCCGATCGGATCGATCCGCTTGTCGTACGCGACGACGCCGATCTTTGCGCGCACGCCCGGATCGCGAGCGGCAGCCTTGATCTCGAGCAGGCCCTGCTCGATCTCCGGCACTTCCATCTCGAACAGCTTCATCAGGAACTCGGGCGCGGTGCGCGACAGTTCGATCTGCGGGCCGCGCGCGGTGCGGTCGACCTTCGCGATGTACGCGCGCACGCGGTCGCCCACGCGCAGGTTTTCCTTCGGGATCAGCTGATCGCGGCGCAGCAGCGCCTCGACGCGACCCGATTCGACGATGAAGTTGCCCTTGTCGAGGCGCTTCACCGTGCCGGTCATGATCTTTTCGCCGCGCTCGAGGTAGTCGTTCAGGATCTGCTCGCGTTCGGCATCGCGCACCTTCTGCAGGATCACCTGCTTCGCGGCCTGCGCGCCGATCCGGCCGAATTCGATCGACGGAACGGGTTCCTCGATGTATTCGCCGACTTCGACGTCGGGCTTCTGCTCGCGCGCTTCGAACAGCAGGATCTCGCGATCCGGCTCCTGCAGGCCCGCTTCGTCGGGCACGACGAGCCAGCGACGGAAGGTTTCGTGCTCGCCGCTTTCGCGATCGATATGGACGCGGATTTCGGCGCCTTCGTCGAACAGCTTCTTGGAAGCGGACGCGAGCGCAGCCTCGAGCGCGCCCAGCACCACATCCTTGTCGACGTTTTTCTCGCGCGCCAGCGCATCCACCAGCATCAAAACTTCGCGACTCATTATTTGCGGCTCCTAAAGTCAACTTGCGGAATCAGGCGGGCTTTGTCGATGTCGGCCAGCGTGAAATCCAGCATGGCCGCCTCGCCCTTCTTCCTCTCAAATTCCAAACCGATCGTTTCGCCGTTCGGCGCGTGCAGAATGCCCCGGTACGTCTTGCGCCCGTCCAGCGGCTTTTTCAAGGTCACGGAGACTTCACTGCCGGCGAAGCGCTCGAAGTCGGCCAGCTTCTTCAACGGGCGGTCGAGCCCCGGAGACGAGACTTCGAGCCGTTCGTAATCGATGTTTTCGACCGTCAAGACGTGCTGGAGCTGACGCGTGACCTTTTCGCAATCTTCGAGCGAGATGCCGGCAGGCTGATCGATATAGACGCAAAGCATGCCGCGCCCGGTGCGCTCGAGATCCACCAGCTCGTAGCCGAGCCCGGTGACCGTGGTTTCTATCAGTTCCGTCAGTTGCACAGTGTCCTCTCAGGTGTTCGCGCCCGCCGCTCGCGATTCACCCGCGGGCGCGCGCCTTAGCCGGCGCAGGAAGCGCTACCCGAGATGCCTAACCGTTTCAGCAAAAAAAAATGGGCGGAACGCCCATCTTCTTACCGGTGGTCGCACCTGAGCCGCACATCGAATCCGTACGCCCAGCGACTCCGCGATTATAGCGATTTTTGGCGCAAACGCCAAGCGTCGGCCGTCGGAACGGCGCGCGATATACCGTTAAACGCGAATTCCTGCGAAACGGTCTGCGCGCCGCCGACTATTCATATAGCGTCGATTACGCAAAATGCAATGCGCCGACAAAACCGGATCGCCCCGGTCTTGCCGGCGCTGTCGCGCCTCGCGCAACGCGCCCCTCAGCGGCCGCGCGAACGCCCGCCGCGCTGCGGACGCTGGCCGCCGCGCGGGCCGCCGTTGCCGGCGCCGCCATCCGCGCGATTGCCGTTCGGGTTGCGATTGCCGCCCTTGCCGCCGCCGCGCTTGCCGCCGGCGCCGCCATGCGACGCGCGATTGCCGTCGACGTCACGGCCGCCCGCGCGATTGCCGTACCCCGACGCGACCGGCAGGCTGCCGTAGCCGCTCAGGCCCGGCAGGCCGGGGCCGCCGCGCCGACCGCCGCGGCGCGGCTGGTCGAGCTGGCCGTGGGTCGTCAGCACCGGCTCGCGGCTGATGAAGCCCATCGAGGTCTGCATCGGATCGGGCTGCCGGCGCTCGGCCTGGCCGGCGCCGCGCTTGCCCTTCTCTTCCGACGGCGCCTTCAGGCCGACCGTCGCCATCAGCTTGCGCACCTGCGCCTCGTCGAGCTCCTCCCAGCGGCCGCGCTTCAGGCCGCGCGGCAGCGGAATCGGGCCGTGACGCGTGCGGATCAGGCGGCTCACCATCAGGCCGACTGCCTCGAACATCCGGCGCACTTCGCGGTTACGGCCTTCGGCCAGCGCGACGTGATACCAGTGATTCGTGCCCTCGCCGCCGCCGTCGCGGATGCGCAGGAAGTTCGCGGGACCGTCGTCGAGCTCGATGCCGTGCAGCAGCTTCTGGCGCGCGCTTTCCGACAGTTCGCCGACCACGCGCACCGCGTACTCGCGCTCGACGCTGTAGCGCGGATGCATGAAGCGGTTCGCGAGATCGCCGGAGGTCGTCAGCATCAGCAGACCTTCGGTATTGAAGTCGAGGCGGCCGACCGCGAGCCATTTCGCCGTCTTCATCGGCGGCAGGCGATCGAACACCGACGGACGGCCTTCCGGATCCGCGTGACTGACGATCTCGCCGGTCGGCTTGTGGTAGAGCAGCACGCGCGGCGGCTTGTTCGGCAGCTTGCGCTTGACCGGCTTGCCGTTGATCCGCACCTGGTCGGTCGGCATGATGCGCTGGCCGATATGCGCGGGCTCGCCGTTCACCGACACGCGGCCGGCGATGATCAGCTCTTCCATTTCGCGGCGCGAGCCCATGCCCGCCTCCGCGAGCACCTTGTGCAGCTTCGGCGCGTCGTCGTCCGGCGACAGCACGCGCTTGTTCGCCGGCTGACCGCGGCCGCGGCGCAGCATCGGCGCACGCACGCCGCTGCCCGGTGCCGCGTTGTCCGCGTCGAACGCCGGCGACGTCACGTAGGCGAACAGGTCGTCCTGCGCCGCTTCGCCTTCGCCCTTCGACGCGCCGCCGCGCTTGGCCTGGCCTTGGGCCTGCCCCTGCGCGCCCTTGCCGCCCGCGCCTTCGCGCTTGCCGCCGGACTTGCCGCGCCCGCCCTTGGCCGCGCCTTCCTTGCGCGGCGCACGCGCCGGCTGCGCCTGCGCGGCATCGGCCGGCGGCGCATCGGCGGCTTCGCCGTCTTGCGGCGCCGCGTCGGCGCCCTTCGACTTGGCCGCTGCGCGACGGCGCGCGATCAGACTGCGCGGACCGCGCCGCAGGCCGCGGCGGGGACGTTCGTCGCCACCCGCGGCCGGAGCGTCCTGCTCCGGCGCATCGTCGGCGCGCGCAGCCTGCACGGCGGGCGCGGACGATTCAATATCGTGGATATCTGTCAAAACAACCTCAAAATGTCAGGTCTCGCGCCCGGAACGGGCGCGGCAAGAAGTCAGCCGCGATCAGGCGCGACGCTGTTCGGGTTCTGCTTCGTCGTCCTGCAGCGCATCCGCGTCGATCGACGCGCTGGCGCTGCGCACGGCGCCGGCAAGACTGTCGGACGTGTCGTCCGGCATCTCGCCGTCCGCGGGACGGGTACGGTGCGCATCGGCCTCTTCGGCCCCGTCCGGCCTGTCGCCGGTCGCTTCCACACCGTCTCCGGCAGCCGCTTCGGCGGCCGGCTTGCGATCTTCCTCGTTCGATTCCGCATGCAGCGGCACCGGCTGCACGCCGGCCGGCGCTGCTTCGGCACCGGCCTGTTCCGTTTTCCCGCGATCAGCCCCGAGCGTATCGCGGTTTGGCAATTCCTGCGTCGACGCGTGTTCGTCCGTCGTCGCCATGTTCGGCACGGCGTCCGGCTGCGCTTCGGCTGCTTCGATTGCTTCGCCCGCTTCAGCCGCTTCGGCCGACGACGCATCGGCCGCGGTCGCATCGTCGGCGGCTTCCGGCGCGTCGCCGTCGAAATCCATTGCCTGCTGCGCGAGCAGCGCGGCCTCGATGTTCGCGGCCGGCTCTTCGAGCGCGGGCAGATCGTCGAGCGCCTTCAGTCCGAGGTCGTCGAGAAACTGCTTCGTCGTCGCATACAGCGCAGGACGCCCCGGCACGTCGCGATGCCCGATCACTTCGATCCAGTTGCGATCCTCGAGCTGCTTGACCACCTGCGTGTTGACCGTGACACCGCGGATTTCCTCGATGTCGCCGCGCGTGACCGGCTGCCGGTACGCGATGATTGCCAGCGTTTCGAGCACCGCGCGCGAATATTTCGGCGGCTTTTCCGGATGCAGGCGATCGAGAAAATGACGCATCGCCGGCTTGCTCTGAAAGCGCCATCCGCTCGCGAGCGCCACCAATTCGACACCGCGGCCGGACCAATCCTGTTTCAGATCTTCGAGCAACGTGCGGACCGTGTCAGCCGACACGCCGTCGGCAAAGAGCTTGCGCAAATCGCCGAGCTTGAGCGGCTCCTGCGCACAGATCAAAGCAGTCTCGAGGACGATCTTCGCCTCTTGGGTATTCATGCAGCTAGGCCAGACCCTGTGGTCAAACGAACCGGATCAACAAAACAGACGAAAGGAACGGAAGACGCGCTCGCCCGATTCTGATCGGTCATATTGATGGGAGCACGAACCGGGGGCGGCAGCATCGACTTCAAGCCAGGCCCGAACCGGACGGAACAGCACGACTCAACGACGGAGCCGCGTGACTGAGCGCCATATTACGCAAAATTGCCCGGTGCGTAAAGATGAGTCGCGCGGCGCGGCCGGCACTCCGGCCCCGCTTCAGCCGGCACGCGCGCCGCGCGCCAGAAAGCGCCGTAGTCGCTCGACACCGGCATCCAGTCGAGCCGTATCGCAGGCGTAGCACCAGCGCACGAAGCCCTCGCCTTCCGGCCCGAACGCGCGACCGGGCGCAAGGCCGAGCGCCGCCTCGCGCACCAGCGCCTTGCAGAACGCGAGGCTGTCGTCGGCACCCGGCAGCTTCAGGAACACGTACATCGCGCCCGGCGGCGCGGCCACGTCGACGCCCGGCAGCGGGCGCAACGCGCCGATCAGATGATCGCGTGCGTCGCGCAGCGCCGCCACGAACGTGCGGACAAACGGCTCGCCGTCGCGCAGCGCGACTTCGCCGGCCGCCTGCACGAACGCCGGCGCGCAGGAGGTGTTGTATTCGACCAGCTTCGACAGATCGCCGGCCAAGGCAACGGGCGCGACGAGCCAGCCGAGCCGCCAGCCCGTCATCGCCCATGCTTTGGAAAACGAATTGACGACGACGACGCGTTCGTCGCGTGACGCAATATCGAGCAACGATGGCGCGCCGCCCGCATCGAACGCGAGCCGCTCGTACACCTCGTCGGCCACGATCCAGATCCCGTGTCGGCGGCAATGCGCGAGCACGGCAAGCTGATCGTCGCGCGACATCGTCCAGCCGGTCGGATTGTTCGGTGAGTTGATCATCAGCATCCGCGTGTCGGGCGTCAGCGCCGCGAGCAGCCGGTCGACGTCGAGCTGCCAGCCGGCGCGCCCATACGCGAGCGGCACGCACTCGACGCACGCACCGAGAATCTTCGGAATCTCGACCAGATTCGGCCACAGCGGCGTGAGCGCGACGACTCGATCGCCGGGCCCGACCAGCAGCTGCGCGGCGAGCATCAGCGCGCTGACGCCCGAGCTCGTGACCGCGATCGAGTCGAGCGCCGTGGCACCGTGGCGCGCGCTCACGTAGCCGGCGATCGCACGACGCAGCGACGCCGTGCCGAGATTCGGCGTGTAGAACGTCGCGCCGTCCCGCAACGCGACGGCCGCCGCATCGCGGATGAAGTCCGGCGTCACGCGATCGGATTCGCCGAACCAGAACGGCAAGACGTCGCGCACGCCGAAACCTGCATTCGCGACTTCGCGGATCAGCGACGGGCGCAACGCGTGCACTGCTTCGCGGGCCGCCGGCTCATGCGCCGGGTCGAACTCTGCGGAATCTGCGGAATGCACCATCGTCGATCGCCACCGGAGAACACGATTCGCGTAGTGTACCCACGACGCAGGGCCGCACGCGCGTCAGTCGAGGTCCTCCGCACGCGACGGCATCTCGCGCACGAGCTCCCAGATCGCCTGCGCGGCAGGTGACAGCGACCGGTCGCGGCGCCGCACGAGCTCGACCGTCCGTTCGGTGCGCGGCGTCAGCGGCCGCGCGACGAGCGTCGAGCCGGCCGGCAACGGCAACGACAGCCACGGCTGCACGCTCACGCCGATGCCGGCCTCGACGAGCCCGAACACGGTCGCGGAATGGCCGAGCTCCTGCATCACCGTCGCGTTGACGCGGTGAGCGGCCAGTGCCGCATCGATCAGCGGACGGCTGCCCGAGGCGTGATCGAGCAGGACGAGGCGTTCGCCGTTCAGCGCGGTCCACGGCACCTCGGTGCGTGCGGCCAGCGGATGATCGGCGCGCGCGACGAGGCAGAACGAATCGGTCATCAGCGGCTCGCAGACGAGATCCGCGACGGCCAGCGGCCCGATCACGACGCCGAAGTCGACTTCGCTCGACTTCACCTTGCGCAGCACGTCGCTTTGCACGTCGTCGCGCAGCCCGAGCGTGACGAACGGAAACTGCCGCTCGCACGACGCGACGACGCGCGGCATCAGCCGGCACGCGATCGTCGGGCTCGCCGCGACGATCACGCGCCCGCGGCGCTGCTCGCCGATCTCGCGAATTTCGCGCAGCGTGTCGTCGAGATCGTCGAGCTGCCGCGACACGCTCGCGATCAGGTTCGCCCCGACATCGGTCAGCTGCACGTCGCGCGTCGTGCGATCGATCAGCTTCAGCCCGAGCTCGGTCTCCAGTTCGCGCACGCAACGGCTGACCGCGGACTGCGTGAGCCCGATCTCGTCGCCGGCGCGGCTGAAGCTCCTGAGCCGCGCGACCTCGATGAATACGCGAAGCTGGCGCAGCGTGACGTTCATCCCCGGACCTCATCAATCGTCGATATCGATGCGCGATTTTAATGCGCGATGGATGCCGCGACGTGTGAATCGATCTCGGCACGGCGTGTTTCGCTGCGGTGCAATAAGCGCGCAAACGCACGCCGTACGGGCGAATTGCACAAGATTGGTGATTGTCCTGATTTGCTGGCGGGTTATTTTGGCGTCTTATACGCCCCTAGCTGACTTAGCCGTCGGCTCGCTGCCAAGCGGCTCTCGAGGGATTCGCCTCCGACATGGCACGCTTCGTGCATTGCATGGCGCACAGGGCGCAGGTGATGTCGGACAACGGGCAGGAACACCGCTACCGGCCAACCGAACGCCCCCACCCGGCACTCGACGACGAGTGCCTGAAGAGTGCGCGGCGCATGGCAGCGCACCGGAGTTAGCTTCGCTGAGGTGAGGACATGATGCTGTTCGACGATTTGAGAGATAACGAATGGGCGCTGGTCGAAGGACTGTTTTGCTCGGAGCCTGCACGCAGTGAGCGGCGCGGCCGCCCGCGCGTGGAGGCCCGTTCGGTGGTAAATGCCGTGCTTTGGGTTCTGTCGACGGGCGAAGGCTGGTCCAAACTGCCGGGCCGCTATCCGTCTCCGCCGACCTGCCGTCGTCGCTTCGATGAATGGCAGGCCGACGGCACACTCGCCGAAATCGTCAAGCGACTCGGCACGAGCGGCCGTCAGATTTCGCTGCGCGGCCGGATCGGCGCAAGCGCGGCGAAGCCGCCTGCACCGCCGAGCCGCGATCGACTGCGCGGCGCGTTCTGGACCAATCCGGAATCGTGGCGCGCGCCGGTCAAAATGGCGTAACGGATAGCGATACGGGCGGCTTCGGCCGCCCGTTTTCATTCTGCTTGCCGCCTTGCGCGCGGCGCACGCGTGACGCCCCGTTACGGACGCCGCTCGGCGATACATCTATTTACTATTATTTACAGCAAGCCTGCACTCCCACGCTTACCTTAGCGACATATCAACGGGCCGCGCCGACGGCTTGAAGGGAGCCCTCCATGAAACCAATGTCACTGCTCGTCGCATGCGGCATTGTCGTTTCCGTGGTGCTGGCGACTCCCGTCCACGCCGACGATCGCACGAAGGCGCCACGCCGCCAGGATCATCGAAATGCGCTGGCGCATCAGCCGCCGCCCTCCGCACCGCCCGACCGGCAGACCGTGCCGCGCGGCGACCTGCGCGGCGACATCGCAAGCAACGCGCGCGCACGCATCGGCTCGCAGCCGAACGACCTGCCGCGACATCCGTAGTCGCAGGTAGTCGCACTTCACCGATTCACCGAAGAAAATGCCGGCGCCAGGGAACTGACCGCCATGCACCGGGTCACACGGTTGCCATGAGCACAGCGTGGCAGCAGCAAAAGTATCCGGTACGCCCGTATCCTCGTGATACGGGCTTTTTTTCGAGCATGCCCTTTGCGGCGGATACGCCGCCTGCGCTAGAGGCGGCTTTCGAGAACCGATACGGCGCCCGCTTCGCTGAGCGCGTAGTCGTCCATCCGTCGATCGAGCCAGGTCGCCGCTTTCTCTTCGCGCTCGAGGCGCGCGAACTCGGCGCGACCGCTGTCGGTGAGCACCGCGATGTCCACCGGGGCGTGAAAGCCGGGTGCGGGCGCCACGGTCTTCTGCCTGACCGTGTCCATCAGCCCGAGCGATCGCAGATACTCGAACACGCCCGGGCGGCGCGCCCACGGAACCTGGCGGTACTGCACTCGTCTCAATGCGTCGAGCACCGCTTCATTGGAATACGTGGCCATCTCGATTCTTTCTTAAAGTGCAGCGACAATGCGAAGCGGCGCGCCGGACGGGGTCTCCGCCCGCCGATACCGCCACCGGTTCTTGGGGCCGACATTCGGCGTCGCGTCAGGGGCGAATTGTCAGCCATCCATAAAAAGACACCATACCCCAATCAAATTGATTCTGTTCGATTCATTTGTACTTCTCTTCATCGGATTCCTGCTGTGCCGCAAGCAACGGCGGCGTATCGCGCTCGCCGCGGTCGCGCTGTTCTGGCTCATCGCGAGCGGCTGGCTCGCGGCGCCATTCGTCGCGTGGGCCGAAGCCGGCGTCGAACCGGTCGAGCATCCGGACATGCATGGACAGACGGTACTCATCGTCCTCGGTGCCGGCACGCAGCGCGCCGATGACGGCCTTCGGCCGCCGCGGGACGGCGCGGCTCGCATTCGCAAGGCCGCCGAACTGTACCGAACCTGCCGCCGGCAGGCCGAGCGGTGCACCGTCGTGATGTCGGGCGGCGATCCGCAGCATCACGGCGACACCGAAGCGGCCGTGTACGGGCGCGGACTCGTCGCCGCCGGCATCGATCCCGGCGATCTCGTGCTCGAACCGAAGAGCCGCACGACCTATGAAAACGCGCAATTCACGACGTCTATACTACGCTCACGGCGTGACGACGCGCGTATTCTCATCACGTCGTCGTATCAGATGCGCCGCGCACTGCTCGACTTCCGCCGTTTCGGCATCGATCCGCAGCCCGTCTTTGCGAATCGCCGCGAAGCGCATACGGGGTGGCTGCCGCGCTGGTCGAATGTCGTCGCGGCCGAACTCGCGCTGCACGAGTCGATCGGCATCGCGCAGTTTCATGTCTATCGGCTGATCGGCCGGTTCTGATCGCGCAGCGCGCCGCAACGATCGCAACGGACGATGGCATGCGCGTGACGGGCCTCGCGAAGTGTTGCGCGGCTTCAACGTACGCTTGCGCGCCGGCGCGATCCGGTGCACATTGATCCGTCACTTTTGTTACACTCGACACGCACTCGATTGCAGTCGCCAGACAAAACGGCAACACTCGGGTTCATCACCACTTAGCGGAGGTAAAGCAATGAAGAAGACGTCCCTGGCTATCCTGGTTGCGATGTCGGCGCTGACTGGCGCAGCGTATGCGCAAGAGAGCACGGAAATCAAGACCATCACCGATCCGGCCAAGATCGCCGAGATCGAGCAGCGCGCACAGGCGCTGCAACAGCAGCAAGCGTCCGAAGCGGCGCAGCCGGCGATGCACGAAGAGCATCACCACGGCAAGAAGGCTGCTCACCACAAGGCAGCGAAGAAGGCCGGCAAGAAGGCCGCGCCGGCAGACGCTGCGAGCCAGTAAGTTCGGCGGCTCCGCACAAGCGAAAAGCCGAATCCGGGCAACCGGGTTCGGCTTTTTTACTTGCGGCGCCCGCGCGCTGTGCTAAAGTCGCGCACCGAATTTTTCCAACCGTGCGCACCCCGGTGCGGAGGACAGCATGAGCAACATTCAACTCGACATCGAGTGGACCGAAGCCGCCACTCGCAAGATCAAGCAACTGATGCCGCGCGGCTCGGACGACGCGTTCCTCGCACTGCCGCCGATCGAGTGCCTGCCGATGGAAGGCGACGTGCTGTTCCTCGGCCCGCAAGGCAAGCAGCAGCCGTTCATCGTCGCGGAACGCCAGTACCATCACGACGGCGACGCCGACTGGACGATCATCCTGATCCTCGACGTGCCGAACGCGTCGCACTGACGCATCGCGGCGGCCGCGCCAGCCGGCCGCCCCGCTCGCTCACGCAAGCTTCGACAATACGCGGACTTCCGAACGCTCGATCCAGTCCGCGGCCGCCTCGCGATACGCGAGGATATGCGCGGAACGCGCATGGGCGGCCAGCGCCTCCTCGCTCTCCCATCGTTCGATGAAGACGAATCGGGCCGGCTCCTTCAGGTCCCGATGCAGATCGTATTGCAACGCGCCGACTTCGTTGCGCGTCGGCTCGACGATACGCTCGAGCACCGCGCGCAGTTTCTCTTCCGCGCCGGGCTTCGCGACAATCAACGCGACCACTGCAATTTCAGCCATACCGACTCCGTCGAATCCGAAAACGACGAGAATACGCGAATCGCACGGTGACCGTATGGGCGCCGTACATCGCGACGGACCAAAAAAATAGCCCGCGCTTCAGAGAAGCGCGGGCAAAACCGTCGCCCTACGAGGATAGGCGACGGGGCCATCGGGATCCGCGCGCGGGCGCGGATCGTCATCGTTGTCGCCGGCGCATTGCACCGGCATCGGCAGCGTCGATACCGTTGATCGGGCGTTCGCGACGCGCGCCCGGCATCTGACGCCGTCCTCCCCTTTCTGACAATCCCTACATACAAAGCAGCTTCCGTGCCAGATGAGGATTGGCCACTATTGCGTTGATTTATAAGCGGAAATTTTTAGGCCGTGACGATGTAACACGCGTTCTGCCACCGTAACGCCCGGAACGTTACGTAACGTCACGCGAGGTGTCCGTGCGCTGTCCCGCACGTCCGCGCGCGCATAAAAAAACCCGCCGGATGGCGGGTTTTGCATGGGGGCGTGGTGCGGTCAGCGCAGCTGATTCACGAGCAGTGCCATGATCTGGCGCGCGGGCGACGAGGTGTCGATTGCGCCCGACTCGTCGACGACCGCGACGCGCGTCTCGTCCGGCGTCAGCGCCTTCACGTTGACGCGATACTGCTTCGCCTGCTTCTCCTTCTTGCCGTGGAACAGCTGGCTCCAGAAGCCTTGCTGGGCCGCGCTGAGATCCTTCGGATCGACGTAGCGCACGAAATACAGCCCCTGCGTGCGATCGCGATCGTCGACCGTGAAGTTCGCGCGATCGAGCGCCAAGCCGACATGCAGCCAGGAGCGATCGTACGGTTCGCCGAGCGTCACCTCGGACGGCACCGTGGCGGCGCTCGCATCGCCGCCCTGCGACGACGTGCGCGACACGTTCTGCGCGGCGATGGCGGCGGCCGCCTTCGACGACGCATCGGCGTCCTTCTTGTCCTTCGGCGCTGCCTCTTCCTTGATGTTGGCGATCGGCGGCTCGCCGTTCTTCGCACGCTGCTCGTTTTGCGCGAGCACGGCCATCAGGCGCTTCAGGTATTCGGTTTCGAGGCCCGGATCGTTCGGCTTCGGCTCCCACTTGCTCGAATCGTTGTTCGCGCCGGTGAGCGCTTCGCGCATCCCCTTCTGGCTGATGAACACGTAGGTGCCGCCGTTCGGCGCCGCGTCGAGACGCGTGCGGTACTTGTTGCGCTCGGCCGTCACGTACGAGTTGCCCATCGCCTTCGAGATCACGCTGCGGATCAGGCCGTCGTTGATTTGCGGGCGCGTCTCGTTCCAGTCCGTTTCCATCACGCCCTTGTCGCGCTGGTCGACGACGAGCAGGAAACCCTGCTCCTGCCAGAAGCGGCGCACCTGCGGCCACACGTCGGCCGGCTTCTTGCCGTCGATCACGAGCCAGCTCTCGGTGCCGTCGCGCTGGATGCGCATGTCGGCGACGGCCGGCGCGACGGTGTCCGTGGCCGGTGCAGCCTGCTGGACCTGCTGCAGCGCAGACAGGGAAGTCGCGCCGCCCTGCGGAGGCAGCGAACGCTGATCGGCCGTCTCGTCGAGCATGTTGGGCGGCACTGCAAGCGACGCTTCCTTCGATTTCGAGTCGCTCTTGTAGTCCACTTTCGTGGGCGACGACGTACCGCAACCGGCGACGAGCGCGCCGGTGGCGAGCACTGCAGCGAACCGCATGGTAAGACGAAGATCAGTCATGTTCGGGGAATCCTCTTCCGCTAAATCACGGCGCTTTCCGTGGATCAACCGTGCATTTTACCGGGGCCGCGCGGCACTGTGCAAAAAAGCGACCGGCAAGAAAAAACCCGCGTCAGCTTGAACTGACGCGGGTTCTTGTCTGGTCGGGGCGAGAGGATTTGAACCTCCGACCACCTGCACCCCATGCAGGTACGCTACCAGGCTGCGCTACGCCCCGAAAGCACAAAAGTATAACAGACAGTTTGGCCGATTAGAACGGGTCGCATGCATTTTGTGAATGTTCCCGCAAAGTTTCCTGCGTCGGCGCCGTTAATCGAAACACGCGCGTCGACGGCGTTGCGCAGCCGCGCCGGCTCGCGTCGCGTTACGCGGCTTTCGCCCAACGCTTGGCAGCGTCACACCGCCGCGCCCTTCTCTGACGCCTGCACCGACGCGTTCCACTCACTCTATCCCGTGCCTCGCGCAACGGCACCGCATCGAAATCCAAACGCCAGTTTGACTTTCGCGCGCTGCGGCCGCGAACCCGTTGTGCGGCCGTCCGTCGGCGAAAGCCGTGCCCGCGCGCGTTGTTTGGTGACGCCGCTCTAGCCGGCTATGTCAGACTGCACGGCATCGACGCCCGCGCCGCGCATGGACGCGTGCCGCCGTCGATCATGACAAGACAGGGAGACAGACGATGCGGAATGCGGTCCGGCGCGGCCATCGCACGCCTTTGGCAATTTTCGACTGGATGTCGCGCTCGCCACGCGCAGATGCGCCGCGAGCGCCGCGCCGAGCGACCATGCTCGGCTGTGGCGCGCTCGCCGTTGCGCTGCTCTGCAGCGGCTGCGCGGAATCGGCGGCACAGCGCGACGGCAGTGCAGCGGCCGCGTCGACGAAGCTCGAGCGCGCGAAAGCCGAGCGTCTCGCGCGCGAGCAGCAGATCGCGCGCACGGTCCCGTCGCTCGGCTCGATCCGCCTCGCGCAGCCGCGGCCATTCACGCTGCGCGACTCGGGGCAAAACGGCGCGATGACGTTCCTGCGCGATGTCGATTTCCGGATCGTCGGCAACCTCGGTTTCTTCATTCATCAGCTCTCGGCGACGCTCGTGCCGACGCAGCCCGGCGCACCGATCGTGTTCGACGATCCGACGAGCTTCGAGATCGACGTCCATCGCGGCACCGTCACGCTCGACGACGCGAAGCTGACCGCGCTCTTCAACACCTACATCTTCGGGTACCGCAACGCGCCGCTGCGCAAGCTTGCCGTCTCGGCCGGCGACGGCGTGATCCACCTGCAGGGCGAAATGCAGCGCAACGGCTGGGTCCCGTTCTCGCTGACAGGCACGCTCGCGCTGCGCGACGGCGGTCAGCTCGTGTTCCATCCGACGGCCGTACGCGTGTCCGGGCTCGACGCGCAGCCGGTGATGCGCGCCGCCAACGTCAGGATGTCGGATCTGCTGAAGGTCGACACGCCGATCGCGCGGCTCGCCGGCGACGATCTCGTGATGTCGGTCGACAAGCTGATGCCGCCGCCGCGACTCAAGATCTCGATTACGGCGCTGCGCGTCACGCCCGCGGGCCTCGACCTGACGCTCGACGACGGCACGCAGGCCGGCTTCGCCATGCCCGCGAACGCGCCGCAGCAGGCAATGCTCATCCGCGGCGGCGACGTGAAGTTCATGCGCTCGATGCCGATGAACGCCGACATCCTGATCGGCCCCGTCGAGCCGACGAGCCCGCAGAACTTCGTGTTCGACCTGTATCACTATCGCGACCAGGTATCGGCCGGCTATTTCAATTTCGACGAAAGCGGCGCGATGACGATCCGCATGCCCTCATATGCGGGCGCGACCGGCGTGCCGCTCGGCAACGCGGCCGCGCGCCTGAACGACGGCTTTATCGCCGCACAGCAGAGCGCACTGCGCGAGCTGCGCCGGCATTGGGAAGCCTATGCGCTCGCCGCTGACACCGCGCAGCCCGGCATGCAGAAGGTGGCGATCCGGCGCACGCCGAACGCGCCGTTCGACGAGCGCCACGTCTCGAACCGCCATCCGACGATCCATCTGCACAATGTCGACTTCAACCTGTCCGGCGATATCGGTTTTCACGTCGAGGATCTCGACGTGCAGCTCGTCGCGAAGCGGCCCGGCGAACCGATCGACCTCGACGATCCGAACCAGTACGACATCCGCATTCTGGGCGGCACGGTCGTCGAATCGTGGAAGGCGATGTCGGCTCTGTTCAACGACTATCTGCTCGATTACTCGCCGCGTTCGCTCAACGATCTGCGGCTCGCGGCGGACGGTCAGGACCTGCGCGTGACGGGCGGCATCAAGCTGTGGAACCACGTGCCCGGCGTATGGCTGCCGACCGACATGAAGGGCTCGCTGTCGGTGCTCGACGACCGGCACCTCGAATTCAAGCCGTCGCAAGTCTCGGTGCTCGGCATTCCTCAGGCGAAACTGCTGCGCTCGCTCGGCATCGAGCTGTCGTCGCTGACGCCGCTGCAGCGGCGCGGGGCCGAGCTGCGCGGCGACACGCTCGTGCTCGACCAGTACACGGTGTTTCCGCCGCCGATGCTGAACGGTAGGCTCGCGCACGCGACGGTCGAGCCGGACGGACTACGCCTGACCTTCCGCCGCGTCGCCGACGCATCGCTGCCGAAACGGCCGTCGATCGATGCGCCGAGCTATATGTGGATGGAAGGCGGCGACATGAAGATGTTCAACGTGCTCGAACTGAACGTGCGTGCATTGATCCGCAATTCGGCCGAAACCGGCCCGATGCGTTTCGACCTGTACGATTATCGTCGCCAGGTCGCGCAGGGTTCGGTGCGCATGCTGCCGGACGGCACGCTCGTCGTCGACACGGGCCGGCCGAATCCACTGGCGTCGCACTGACACGCGCGCCCGACAAAAAAGCCCGGTGGCGTCGCGCGCCAACCGGGCTTTCGTATGCGGTCCGTCGAGCGGATCAGTCGTGCTTCAGGCCGTCGATCACGTCGAGCAACGCCTGCCGCAGCGCGGCCACGTCGACCGTCGCGCCGGGCTTGCTGCCGGCCGCGTGCGTTTCGTCGGCGACCATTTCCTCGGTGCCGGCCGCGGTGCGCTCGCTGCCCGGCGAGTCGAGCCGGTTGCGCGCGCCGTTGATCGTGAAGCCCTGTTCGTACAGCAGCTCGCGGATCCGGCGAATCAGCAGCACTTCGTGATGCTGGTAATACCGGCGGTTGCCGCGCCGCTTCACCGGCCGCAGCTGCGTGAATTCCTGTTCCCAATAACGCAGCACGTGCGGCTTGACCCCGCATAGTTCGCTGACTTCGCCGATCGTGAAGTAGCGCTTCGCGGGAATCGGAGGCAAGACGACTTTCTCAACCGTGTTGGTCATCGTCGGTTAACCGTCGGTAAAGGGACGCGCGGCGGACGCGCGGGACGTCAGCGCGCGGCGGTCGGCTCCGCGCCGTTTTCGACCAGCGCCTTGAGCTTCTGGCTTGCGTGG
Source organism: Burkholderia multivorans ATCC BAA-247 (assembly GCF_000959525.1). NCBI lineage: Bacteria > Pseudomonadati > Pseudomonadota > Betaproteobacteria > Burkholderiales > Burkholderiaceae > Burkholderia > Burkholderia multivorans. The sequence continues at coordinate 1,663,401 of NZ_CP009832.1, read as the reverse complement.
AAGGTTACCACTCGGCGGGCCGCGATCGGAATCGCCTCGCCCGTCTTCGGATTGCGACCCGGGCGCTGCGGCTTGTCGCGCAGCTGGAAGTTGCCGAACCCCGACAGCTTGACGCTTTCGCCGTTTTCGAGCGCGTCGCGGATCACTTCGAAAAACGCCTCGACCATGTCCTTCGCTTCACGCTTGTTCAGCCCGACGCTGTCGAACAGCAACTCCGCCAGCTCCGCTTTCGTGAGCGTAGGCGTCTCGGCGGACGCCGACGCCGCCGCGTCGCGGTTCATGGCGCTGCGTTGCGCCGTCAGGAGGGCTTCGAATTCACTCGAGGTCATGTCGTTCATATCTGCCATACAGCGCGTTAAACCCAAACTCACGATCGGGAAAAACCGCCCGCGAACGGGCGGCCCCTCTCCTTAGCCGCGCAGGCGCGCACCGGCACGAGCCATGCGCTCGACCAGCGTCTGGATCGCCTGATCGACGACCTCGTCCTGTAGCGTGCCCGCCGGGTCCTGCAGCGTCACGCGAAATGCAAGGCTCTTCTCGTGTGCGGCAAGACCCCCGGAAGTATTTGATTTTGCACGAAATTCGTCGAAGAGTACAACCTTCTGAACGAATCGGCACGCGTTGTCCGCGAGCGCCTGCTTCATTTCGTCGAAAAGCGTCTGAACTTCGACCGCCTGATCGACGACGACCGCGATGTCGCGGCGCACCGGCGGGAACTTAGACACGTCGGTCGGCGCCGGCAACGCGCGTGCGATCAGTGCGTCCGCGTCGATTTCGAACATCACCGGCGCGTGCGGCAGTTCGTACTTTTGCATCAGGCGCGGGTGCAGTTCGCCGATCCAGCCGACCGCGCGGCCGTCCACCTCGATGCGCGCGCTGCGGCCCGGATGGAGTGCCGGATGCTCGGCCTTGACGAACCGTGCGGCTGCCGGCGCGAGCAGCGCCTCGAGATCGCCCTTCACGTCGAAGAAATCGACCGCGCGCGTCGCGATGCCCCATTGCTCGTCGAACGCCGGGCCGTACGCGAGCGCGCCGACACGCTTCGGCTGCGCATAGCCTTCGACCGTCAACTCGCCCGCCTTCACCGAAGGATCGGCGATGAACACGCGGCCGGTCTCGAACACGCGCACGCGATCCGCGCGGCGGTTCAGGTTATGGCGCAGCACCGCGATCAGGCTGCCGAACAGCGTCGTGCGCATGACGGACAGCTGGCTCGCGATCGGATTCAGCAGGCGAATCGGATTGTCGTTGCCGGCGAAATCCCGTTCCCATTCCGCATCGACGAAGCTGAAGTTGACCGTTTCCGCGTAGTCGCGCGCGGCCAGCGCGTGACGAATGTCGTGGATCGAGCGGCGCGTTTCGTTCGTCGCGCGCATCTCGCTCGTCGCGACCGGCGGACGCGCGGGAATCTTCTCGAAACCGTAGATGCGCGCGACTTCCTCGATCAGGTCTTCCTCGATCTCGATGTCGAAGCGGTGCGACGGCGGCGTGACGGAGAACACGTCGCCGTCGCGCTCGAACGGCAGACCGAGGCGCGTGAAGATGTTCGCGATTTCGTCCGCGTCGATCTGCACGCCGATGATGCGGTTCGCGCGCGACACGCGCATCTTCACCGGCGTGCGCTGCGGCAGATTCACGGCCTGATCGTCGACCGGGCCCGCCTTGCCGCCGCAGATTTCCAGGATCAGCTGCGTGATGCGTTCGACGTGCTCGACGGTCGTCGCATAGTCGACGCCGCGCTCGAAACGATGCGCGGCATCGGTCGAGAAGTTGTACTTGCGTGCGCGGCCGCGGATACTGTCCGGCCACCAGAACGCGGCTTCCAGATAAATGTTCGTCGTGTCGAGCGTGACGGCCGTGCTGTCGCCGCCCATGATGCCCGCGAGGCTTTCGACCTGACGATCGTCGGCGATCACGCCGACCGTCTCGTCGAGCTCGACCGTGTTGCCGTTCAGCAGCTTCAGCGACTCGCCGCGCTTGCCCCAGCGCACCTCGATGCCGCCGTGGATCTTGTCGAGGTCGAACACGTGCGACGGCCGGCCGAGTTCGAACATCACGTAGTTCGAGATGTCGACGAGCGCCGACACGCTGCGCTGGCCCGCGCGCTCGAGGCGCTCGACCATCCACTGCGGCGTCTTCGCACGCGCGTTCACGCCGCGAATCACGCGGCCCGAGAAGCGGCCGCACAGATCGGGCGCCGAAATGCGCACCGGCAGCGTCTCGTCGAGTTCGACGGGCGCCGGACGAATCTCGACGGGCGTCAGCGGCGCGCCGGTGATCGCGGCGGTTTCGCGCGCGATGCCGAACACCGACAGGCAGTCGGCCTTGTTCGGCGTCAGCTTGATCTCGAAGATCGTGTCGTCGAGGTTCAGCGCATCGCGGATGTCCTGACCGACGGGCGTGTCTTCCGGCAGGATCAGCAGGCCGCTGTGGTCTTCCGACAGCTTGAGCTCGCGCGCCGAGCAGAGCATCCCCTGGCTTTCGACGCCGCGCAGCTTCGACAGCTTGATCGCGAACGGCTTGCCGCCCTCTTCGGCCGGCGGCAGTTCCGCGCCGACCAGCGCGACCGGCACCTTGATGCCGGGCGCCACGTTCGGCGCGCCGCAGACGATGTTCAGCGTCGCGCCCGTGCCGGCGTCGACCTGGCAGACATTGAGCTTGTCGGCATCCGGATGCTTGACGACTTCGAGCACGCGGCCGACGACGATTTTCGACGTCGGCGGCGCGGCCTTGCTCAGCGACTCGACTTCGAGCCCCGCCATCGTCAGCGCGTGCGACAGCTCGTCCGTCGTCATCTGCGGGTCGACGAAGGTTCTCAACCAGGATTCAGGGAATTGCATGGATGTCTACGTTCGAAACGGGTTAGATCGACGCCCGGCGCTCCGTCGTCGGAGCGGCGCGGGCACATGTCGGCGCGGCGCGCGTTACGCGAACTGGCGCAGGAAGCGCAGATCGTTCTCGAAGAACAGGCGCAGATCCTGCACGCCGTAGCGCAGCATCGTCAGACGCTCGAGGCCGCTGCCGAACGCGAAGCCGATGTAGCGCTCGGGGTCGAGGCCCATGTTGCGGATCACGGTCGGATGCACCTGCCCCGAGCCGGAGATCTCGAGCCACTTGCCGGCGTTCTTGCCGTGCTCGAACATCATGTCGATCTCGGCCGACGGTTCCGTGAACGGGAAGTACGACGGACGGAAGCGCACGAGGATGTCGTCGCGCTCGAAGAATTTTTTCAGGAAGTCGGTGTAGACGCCCTTGAGGTCGGCAAAGCTGATGTTCTCGTCGATCCACAGGCCTTCGACCTGGTTGAACATCGGCGAATGCGTCGCGTCGCTGTCGACGCGATACGTGCGGCCCGGCGCGATCACCTTGATCGGCGGACGGTTCATCCGCGCGTAGCGGACCTGCATCGGGCTCGTGTGCGTGCGCAGCAGCAGCGGGCGGCCGTCGGCGTCCTTGCCTTCGACGTAGAAGGTGTCCTGCATCGACCGCGCCGGATGGTTTTCCGGGCTGTTCAGCGACGTGAAGTTGTACCAGTCGGTCTCGATCTCGGGGCCGTCGGCCACGTCGAAACCGATCGAGCGGAAAATCTGTTCGACGCGCTCCCACGTGCGCATCACGGGGTGCAGCGTGCCGGTGCCCGCGCCGCGGCCGGGCAGCGTGACGTCGATCGCCTCGGCGGCGAGGCGCTGGTTCAGCAGCGCGTCGGCAAGCGCCTGACGGCGCGCGGTCAGCGCGGCTTCAACCTGCTGCTTCGCGACGTTGATGCGTGCGCCTTCGGTCTTGCGTGCTTCGGGATCGAGCTTGCCGAGGCCCTTCAGCAACTCGGTCAGCGCGCCCGACTTGCCGAGAAATCGTGCTTTCTCGTTTTCGAGCGTGGTGATGTCGGCAGCCCGTTCGAAGGACTGCTGCGCGTCGGCGACAATCTGGTCCAGATCCATAGATCCCATCATTTCCAACGTCATTCGGTCTTGACCGGCGAATTCGTCCGGCCAACAGAAAACGGCCCTCACGCACGCTTCGTTCGCTGCCCGCCGGGCGCTCGGCCCGCTTCGGGCGGCCCAGCGAGGGCCGATAAAAAAAGGGGCTCGGAAGAGCCCCCGTTTTCGCTGCAGCGGCCGAGACTACCGGAACATCGCTGCAACTCACCACGCAGTGCTAATTTTGCAATTAGGCTGCAACGGCGGCTTTCACCTGCTTGACGATCGCAGCAAAAGCAGCCTTGTCGAACACCGCCATGTCGGCCAGCACCTTACGGTCGAGTTCGATCGACGCCTTCTTCAGGCCGTTGATGAACACGCTGTAGGTCATGTCGTGCTGGCGAACTGCCGCGTTGATACGCGTGATCCACAGTGCGCGGAACACACGCTTCTTGTTGCGGCGATCGCGGTACGCGTACTGACCAGCGCGCATCACCGCCTGCTTGGCGATGCGGTAGACGTTATTGCGGCGGCCGCGATAACCCTTGGCCAGGTTGATGATCTTCTTGTGACGGGCCCGTGCGGTTACCCCACGTTTGACTCGAGGCATGTTTCTCTCCTTAGAGTATCGGTTGAGGGGTTACGCGAACGGGAGCATCGCGCGGACGGAGTTCAGATCGGAATCATGAACTGCCGTGGCGCCGCGCAGGTGACGCTTGTTCTTCGTGGTTTTCTTGGTGAGGATGTGGCGCTTGAAGGCTTGACCGCGCTTGACGGTACCGCCCGGACGCACCACGAAGCGCTTTGCGGCGCTCTTCTTGGTCTTCATCTTAGGCATGACGAACAACTCCAGTTTATTAGATGGCGATGGGTGTGCGGTTGGCTTGCGCCCCTGACCCGCCCTTCGAAACCCAGTCCACTTGTGTACGGCGCGCTGCATGCAGCCGCCGTCGTTTCTGGCGCGCCACCCGACAGGGCGACGCGCCGAACCACTGCGAAACCCGCGCGCCACTGCGCGCCGGCCCGTTACTTCTTCTTTTTCGGCGAGAGCACCATGATCATCTGGCGCCCTTCCATCTTCGGCATCTGCTCGACCTGGCCGACTTCCTCGAGATCGGTGCGCAGACGCTCGAGCATCCGCATGCCGATTTCCTGGTGAGCCATTTCGCGGCCGCGGAAACGCAACGTGATCTTCGTCTTGTCGCCTTCCTCAAGGAAGCGCACGAGATTGCGAAGCTTGACGTTGTAATCCCCGTCATCGGTACCCGGCCGGAACTTGACTTCCTTGACCTGGATGACCTTCTGCTTCAGCTTCGCTTCATGCTGCTTCTTGGCTTCCTGGTACTTGAACTTGCCGTAATCCATCAGACGGCAAACCGGCGGCGACGCCTGCGGCGCGATTTCCACCAGGTCAACATCCAGTTCTTCCGATTTACGGAAAGCATCAGCGAGCTTTACGATACCGAGCGGTTCGTTCTCGATTCCGACCAGACGCACTTCCGGCGCAGTGATTTCACCGTTGATGCGATGCGACGACTTATCAGTAGCGATGTTACGTTTCCTCTAAAAATTAAAAAAACGAGCCGCGCTGCCAGGGTGGTTACTTGAACGAACGCAGGTCTTCCTGCAGACGCTCAACGAAGGCTTCGATCGGCATAACGCCAAGATCGACGCCGCCACGGGCACGCACGGCTACCGTTTGTGCATCACGCTCCTTGTCGCCCACGACGAGCAGATAAGGCACCTTTTCCAGCGTGTGCTCGCGTATTTTATAGCTAATCTTCTCGTTGCGCAAATCGGCCGTCACTCTAACCCCTTGTTTTTGCAACGTTTGGGCCAGAGACTGCGCATATTCGACCTGACTTTCGGCGATATTGAGCACAACCGCCTGCACCGGCGCGAGCCAGACCGGCATCGCGCCCGCATGGTGCTCGATCAGAATGCCGAGGAATCGCTCCATCGAGCCGACGATCGCACGGTGCAGCATCACGGGCCGGCGACGGCTGTTGTCTTCCGCGACGTACTCGGCGCCAAGGCGCTCCGGCAGCACCATGTCGAGCTGCAGCGTGCCGCACTGCCACGAACGGCCGAGCGCATCCTTGATGTGGTACTCGATCTTCGGGCCGTAGAACGCGCCCTCGCCCGGCAGTTCCTCCCACGACAGGCCGCACGCCGTCAGCGCGTCGCGCAGGCCCTGCTCCGCGCGGTCCCAGGTCTCGTCCGTGCCGGCGCGCTGTTCGGGGCGCAGCGACAGCTTGATGTCGATATGCTCGAACCCGAAATCCTTGTACACGCTCATCGCCAGCGTGTTGAACGCGATCGACTCGGCGATGAACTGCTCTTCCGTACAGAAGATGTGCGCATCGTCCTGCACGAAGCCGCGCACGCGCATCAGGCCGTGCAGCGCGCCCGACGCCTCGTTGCGGTGGCACGAGCCGAATTCCGCGTAGCGCAGCGGCAGGTCGCGATACGAGCGCAGGCCGTGCTTGAAGACCTGCACGTGACCGGGACAGTTCATCGGCTTGATCGCGTAGTCGCGCTTCTCCGACTCGGTCGTGAACATGTTCTCGCGATAGTTCTGCCAGTGACCGGACGCTTCCCACAGCGAGCGGTCCATGATCATCGGCGTCTTGATCTCGAGATAGCCGGCCTCGTTCACGCGGCGGCGCATGTACTGCTCGACCTGCTGCCACAGCGCCCAGCCCTTCGGGTGCCAGAACACCATGCCCGGCGACTCTTCCTGCATGTGGAACAGGTCGAGCTGCTTGCCGAGCTTGCGGTGATCGCGCTTCTCGGCTTCCTCGAGCATGTGCAGGTACTGGTCCTGATCTTCCTTCTTGGTCCAGGCGGTGCCGTAAATGCGCTGCAGCTGCTCGTTCTTCGAGTCGCCGCGCCAGTACGCGCCGGCCACCTTCATCAGCTTGAAGACCTTCAGCTTGCCCGTCGACGGCACGTGCGGGCCGCGGCACAGGTCGGTAAAGCCGCCGTGCGAGTACAGCTTGATTTCATCGCTCTCCGGAATCGACTCGATGATCTCGGCCTTGTACTTTTCGCCGATGCTGCGGAAGTAGCCGGCCGCCTCGTCGCGCGACACGACACGGCGCGTGACGGGCTCGTCCTTCTTCGCGAGCTCCTGCATCCGCTTCTCGATCTTTTCCAGATCTTCCGGCGTGAACGGGCGGTGGTACGCGAAATCGTAGTAGAAGCCGTTGTCGATGACCGGGCCGATCGTGACCTGCGCGTCCGGATAGAGCTCCTTCACCGCATAGGCCAGCAAGTGCGCGGTCGAGTGACGGATGATGTCGAGACCGTCCGGATCCTTGTCGGTGACGATCGCGAGCGATGCGTCGTGATCGATGACGGCGGACGTATCCACGAGTTCGCCGTCCAGCTTGCCGCCGAGCGCAGCCTTCGCAAGGCCGGGACCGATCGATGCCGCCACTTCGGCGACCGTCACCGGATGCTCGTATTGTCGAACTGACCCGTCAGGCAAGCGTATCGAAACCATAGCACTCTCCGTGATGCCGACCGTGGGCGGCAGACCAAAGGCGCACGACGCACGTCGCACGCGAAAATTTCGCGACAAAAAAAATGCGGCCCCGCTTTCGAGGGGCCGCATTCGATACTTCACTCAAACCGCAAGGGCGAAAACGTTCCTCGACTAGCGTCGCTCCGAAAAGGTTTCGGTCAACGTTCGCGGTGTCATAACCGTATTCGCCTTGTATGCGTTGAGTTATTTACTGCAGCGAACACCCGGAAACCGGGCGCTCTCAATTCGTTGGTAGGCTCGATTGGACTCGAACCAACGACCCCCACCATGTCAAGGTGGTGCTCTAACCAGCTGAGCTACGAGCCTAAAGAAGCTGAGATTATAGAGAGCCGCTATCGGTTTGGCAAGCGTTTTATGCAACCGCAGGAAAACCGCGGCGGCAAGCCGAAACGGCAGAGCGCAGCGGCGAACCGTAGCGGCAAGCCATAGCGGTAAACCGAAACAGCAAGCGATCGCGCCCCGTTTCCCGACACCGCTGCCTTACGCCTTGCGCCCCGCCCGCACGACGCCCTGCACTTCGCCGAGCAGCGTGCAGGCGCGCTGCACCTGCGCCGAATTCGACACCTCGACCGTGAACTGCATGAAGGCCGTATTGCGGCGGCTCTGCGTCTTCACGCCGACCACGTTCATCTTCTCGCGCGCGAAAACTTCGGAAATGTCGCGCAGCAAGCCCTGCCGATCGGTCGCCTCGATCATCAGGTCGACCGGATAGACGGAAGCGCCGCGGCCGCCCAGCACGTCGGCTGACCAGGTGGTGTGCAGCACGCGTTCCGGCGCGCGCTCGGCCATCCGGCGGAACGTCGCGCAGTCGCTGCGGTGAATCGACATGCCCTTGCCGCGCGTGACGAAACCGCTGATCGGATCCGGCGGCGCCGGCCGGCAACAGCGCGCGAGCTGCGTGAGCAGCGCGTCGACGCCGACCACCAGCACGCCCGTCGAGGCACCGTGCGCGACGCTCGCGCCGCTGCTGCGCTTCTCGAAATCGGCGGGCGCCTCGGGCGCCGGCTCGGCGGGCGGCGCGTCGGACAGCGCCTGCTCGATGTTGCGCAGGCTGAACTCTTCCTTGCCGACGACCGAAAACAGCTCTTCGGGCGACTTGAAGCCGAGCTTCGCGGCGAGGCTGTCGAGACTCACCGACGTCTTGCCTTCGCGCTGCAACGTCTTTTCGACGAGCGCACGGCCGTGCGCGATGTTCTCTTCCTGCTCGATCGCGTTGAACCACGCGCGCACCTTCTGGCGTGCACGCGGGCTCTTCAGATAGCCGAGCTGCAGGTTCAGCCAGTCGCGCGACGGACCGCCCTCCTTCACCGCGACGATCTCGACCGTCTGACCGTTCGCGAGCGGCGTGTTCAGCGGCACCATCGCGCCGTCGACGCGCGCGCCGCGGCAGCGATGCCCGAGTTCGCTGTGCAGGTGATACGCGAAGTCGACCGGCGTCGCGCCCTGCGGCAGCGCGATCACGCGCGCCTGCGGCGTCAGCACGTAGATGTGGTCGTCGTCGAGCGAGGTCTCGCGCAGTTGCGCCCACGCCTTGTCGCCCGACTGTTCGGCGCCGTCCTCGACGTCGTCCTTCCACGCGAGCAGCTGACGCAGCCACGCGATCTTCTCGTCGTACTTGTCGCTCGCCGAGAACTGGCCGCCGTAGCCGCGCGTGCCTGCCTCCTTGTAGCGCCAGTGCGCGGCCACGCCGTATTCGGCGAAGCGATGCATTTCCTGCGTGCGGATCTGCACCTCGAAGGCGCGGCCGTCGTCGCCGATCACGACCGTATGCAGCGACTTGTAGCCGTTCGGCTTGGGCCGCGAGATGTAGTCGTCGAATTCCTTCGGCACCGGCTGCCACAGGTGGTGCACGATGCCGAGCACCGCGTAGCAATCCTTGATGTCCGGCACGATCACGCGGAACGCGCGCACGTCGTACAGCTCGGAAAAATCGAGCTCCTTGCCGCGCATCTTGCGCCAGATGCTGTAGATGTGCTTCGGCCGGCCGCTGACGTCGGCCTGCACGTTCGCGGCGGCCAGCTCCTGCTGCAGCCGCTCGATCGCCTGCGCGACATAGGCCTCGCGCTCCGCGCGCTTCTCGTCGAGCAGCTTGGCGATGCGCTTGTAGGTGATCGGATCCTCGAAGCGGAACGCGAGATCCTCGAGCTCCCACTTCAGTTGCCAGATGCCGAGGCGGTTCGCGAGCGGCGCATAGATCTCGAGCGTCTCGCGCGCGACCTCCGGCGGCGGCTCGAGCTTCGCCGCCGCGTAGTAGCGCAGCGACTGCAGCCGCGACGCGAGCCGGATCAGCACGACGCGGATGTCCTGCGCGAACGCGAGCAGCATCTTGCGCAGCGCCTCGATCTGCGCGCGCCGCTGCTGGGCCGCATCGCGGCCCGCCTCGGGCGCGGCGTGCTGCGCCGCGCGCAAGCTGACCGTGCCGAGCCGCAACAGCTTGCGCACGTCGGCCACGAGCCGCGCGACTTCGTCGCCGAAGCGCTCCGTCAGTTCGCGTTCGGGGTCGCTCAGATGCGGCGTCAGCGCGAACAGCGCGGCCGCCTGCATCGCAGGCGGGTCCACGTTCAGCGTGCGCATGATCGCCGCGGTGCCGGCCGCGTGATCGGCGAGCCGCTCGCCCGACGCGAGACACGCGTCGCCGGCCCGCTCGCGCACGAACGCGAGCACGTCGTCGAACGACGGCGCCGCGACGGAGGAAGCGGATACGGACTCGGTCATCGCACGGCCTGACGGAATACGGTCATCTCGACGCGGATCAGCTCCGCTGCGCGGCGACGACGACGATCTCGACGAGCAGCGCCGGATCGGCAAGCTTCGCCTCGACCGTTGCGCGCGGCGGCGTGTTGCCCGGCGCGACCCATGCGTCCCACTCGGCGTTCATGCCCTCGAAGTTCGCGAGATCGGACAGGTAGATCTGCACGGACAGCAGATGAGCCTTGTCGCTGTTCGCTTCGGCGAGCAGGCGATCGATATGGCCGAGCACTTCGCGCGTCTGGCCGCGGATGTCCTGCGTGGTGTCTTCGGCGATCTGGCCGGACAGGTACACGGTACCGTTGTGGATCGCGGTTTCGGACAGGCGCGGCCCGACGTGGTGACGAATGACTGCCATGAAATGTTCCGGTCGTAAATGATGGGTGAAGGTTGTCGCGGCCACGCTGCGCGTGCCGCCGAACCGCATATTATGACGCGTTTATGTGCCCGTTTCGACGAAAAACCGCCGCGCAAGCGCGATCTGCTCGGCGTCGACGAACGCGGGCGCATGCCCGACGCCGGGGATTTCCGCGTGCGTCACATGCCGGCCGCGCCGCACCATGTCGGCGACGGTCTCGCGCGACAGCAGGTCCGATTCGGCGCCGCGCACGACGAGCAGCGTCGCGTCGGTCGTCTCGATCGCACGCCACAACGCGGCTTCGCCGAGCGCGGCCAGCTCGGGCGTCGTCGCCTTGAACGGCTCGGCGATGCGCGGATCGTAGCGGATCGTCCAGCCGCCTTCGGGCAGCTCGCGCAGCAGCGGCGCGTTCAGCGCGCGCCATTCGTCGTCGCTCAGCGCGCCGAACGGCAGCGACAGCGACGTCAGGTAGTCGATTCCTTCCTGCTCGGTCGCAAAGCGCGGCTGCACGCCGAGGTATTCGCCGATGCGCGTCAGCGATTCCGGCTCGATGTGCGGACCGACGTCGTTGACGATCATCCGGCGGATCGGCGAGCCGGGCAGCCCGGCCAGCGCAATGCCGATCAGTCCGCCCATCGACGTGCCGAACCAGTCGACCGTTTCGACGTCGGCGCGCGCGATCAGCGTCACCATGTCGGCCACGTATTGCGGAATCGCATAGTGCCGCGGATCGGCGAGCCAGTCGGAACGCCCGCGTCCGACGACGTCGGGACAGACGACGCGATACACGTCGGACAGCGCCGCCGCGAGCCGGTCGAAATCGCGCCCCGATCGCGTGAGCCCGTGCACGCACACGAGCACGCGCGGGTTCGCGGGATCGCCCCACTCGGTATACGCGACGTGATGAAGGCCGGCGGCGCTCGCGCACTGCACGCGTCGCTGGCGGGGAACCGGAGGATTCGCTGAAGTCGTGGGCATCGTGGGCATCCTGTGGAACGGGAGCGGCGCAGCGGGCCGCGCAGGCGCCGGGTCCGATGCGATCGATTGTAAACCGCTTCCGTTGCGCAGGTCGGCTCGCGCGGCGCGCGGGCCCATCATGACGAACGCCCCGCATGCCGGCGACGGCATGCGGGGCGTCGGGAACACGGCGCGCCGAGCGGACGCGCGTCGGCCTCAGGCGACCGCGCTCACGTCGAGCGGTGCGCCCGTCTTCGCCTGGATTTCGTCGACGCTCACGCCGTCCGCGAGTTCGAGGACCTTCAGGCCGTTCGGCGTGACTTCGATCACGCCGAGATCGGTGATGATCAGATCGACCACGCCTACGCCCGTCAGCGGCAACGTGCATTCGTCGAGAATCTTGTGCTGGTCGCCCTTCGCGACATGCTCCATCAGCACGACGACACGCTTCACGCCGGCGACGAGATCCATCGCGCCGCCCATCCCCTTGATCATCTTGCCGGGGATCATCCAGTTCGCGAGGTCGCCGTTCTTGCTGACCTGCATCGCGCCGAGGATCGCGAGATTGATGTGGCCGCCGCGGATCATCGCGAACGAATCGGCCGACGAGAAGATCGACGAGCCCGGCAGCGTCGTGACGGTCTGCTTGCCGGCGTTGATCAGGTCCGCGTCGACTTCCTCTTCGGTGGGCGACGGGCCGATGCCGAGCAACCCGTTCTCCGACTGCAGCCACACTTCGACGCCTTCCGGCACGTGATTCGCGACGAGCGTCGGCAGGCCGATGCCGAGATTCACGTAGAAGCCGTCCTGCAGTTCCTTCGCCGCGCGCGCGGCCATCTGGTCACGATTCCAGGCCATGTCAGTCTCCTTTCGCGCGCACGACGCGTTGTTCGATACGTTTTTCCGGCGTCGCGTTCAGCACGAGGCGCTGCACGAAAATACCCGGCGTGTGGATGTGGTCGGGATCCAGTTCGCCGTTCTCGACGATCTCCTCGACCTCGGCGACCGTGATCTTGCCGGCCATCGCGCACATCGGGTTGAAGTTGCGCGCCGTGCGGCGATAGATCAGGTTGCCCGATTTGTCGGCCTTCCAGGCCTTCACGAGCGCGACGTCGGCCGTCAGCGACGGTTCGAGCACGTAATGGCGATCGCCGAACTGGCGCGTTTCCTTGCCTTCGGCGATCACGGTGCCGTAGCCGGTGTTCGTGAAGAATGCGGGGATGCCCGCGCCGCCGGCGCGCAGCTTCTCGGCCAGCGTGCCCTGCGGCGTGAATTCGAGCTCGAGTTCGCCGGCGAGGTACTGGCGCTCGAACTCCTTGTTCTCACCGACGTACGACGAGATCATCTTCTTGATCTGGCGCGTTTCCAGCAGCAGACCGAGGCCGAAACCGTCGACGCCCGCGTTGTTGCTGATGCAGGTGATGCCCTTGACGCCCGAATCGCGCAACGCGGCGATCAGCGCTTCCGGAATCCCGCATAGGCCGAAGCCGCCGACCGCGAAGGTCTGTCCGTCGCGGACGATCCCTTCCAGCGCCGCAGCCGCGCTTGGATAGACTTTGTTCATCTGTATGTCCCTTCCTCTATGGAAACCAGCGAAACCGGTTTACGCGCCGACGTGGCCCGCAAGCCCGCCGCATCATTCTATGCATGCTCGACGCGGTATGCGTCGAAGCGCGCCGTTTTTATACCGCGGCATGCGCCGCGAGATGCCCGAAAGGGTACGATGCGCCGCGGATACGGCACAATACGCAAAAATACATAAGCGTTTGCCACCGGCTGCCCGCGTCCATGCCCGCTCTCGATTACCAGACCGCCTTCCATCTCGCGCCGCTCGGCCTCGTCATGTCGCGCGACCGCGTGATCGAGGACTGCAACGATGCGGTCGCCGCGATCTTCCGCTGCACGCGCGCCGACCTGCTCGGCCAATCGTACGAAGTGCTGTACCCGTCGCCGGACGAATTCCAGCGGATCGGCGAGCGCATCTCGCGCGTGATGGCCGCGAACGGCATTTACGCGGACGACCGGATCATGAAACGGGCGGACGGTGAACTGTTCTGGTGCCACGTCACGGGCCGCGCGCTCGATCGCACCGCGCCGCTCGCGGCCGGCGTGTGGACGTTCGAGGATTTGAGTGCGACGCGCCGCGTCGCGGTCGAACTGACGCCGCGCGAGCGCGAGATCGCCGCGCAGCTCGCGACCGGCAAGACCAGCAAGCAGATCGGACGCGTGCTCGACATCAGCTCGCGCACGGTCGACATCTATCGCGCGCGGCTGATGCGCAAATACGGCACGAGCAATACGGCGGAGCTGCTGCAGCGCCTGCTCGGGCAGTGACGGGCCGGCATCGCGGCGGGCACGCCCGACGCCGTCGATGCGCGCAAGACCGGGAACGGAAAAGCAAAGGCGCCGGCGGCGCGCAGCGGCGGCGGCCAGCCGGCGTGCCGGCGCTCAGTCGACCTTCGCGCCGAGCGCGGATTCGATCGCGTCGCGCAGCACCTGCGGCAGCGGCACCGATTTGCCGAGCGCATAATCGACCCATACGCAGCGCGCGTTGCCGCGCGCATAGACGTGATGCGGATCGTCGGCGCGCGTCAGTTCGAAGCCGGTGTCGAAGCTGCTGCGACCCGGCCGCGCGGCCGTCATCTTCGCAATCACGTCGCCCGGATAGTGCAGCTGCTTCAGGAATTCCATCGACGCGGTGACGATCACGGGCCCGTGCCCTTCGCCATTGCCACCCGCGATGCCGAGCTGCTCGAACCACGAGATCCGCGCCTGCTCCATGTAACGGAAATAGACCGTGTTGTTCACATGGCCGAATGCGTCCATGTCGCCCCAGCGGATCGGCATCGACATTTCAAATACGGGAAAGTAATCGCTCATTGCAGTCTTCTTCGTTGCGGAGGCTCCGCTCAGGCGACGCCGAAGCCGTCGTCCGCGGAGATGATCGAGCCGTTGATGAACTGCGACTCGTCGGCCGCGAGCAGCAACAACAGCCCGTCGAGATCCTGAGGCTTGCCGACGCGCCGGCGCGGCAGCATCGACTGCAGCTTCTGGCCCTGCTCGGTTTCCCACAGGTAATGGTTGATTTCGGTATCGATATAGCCCGGGCAGATCGCGTTCACGTTGATCCCGTGACGGCCCCATTCGAGCGCCATCGCGCGCGTCATCTGCACGACCGCGGCCTTGCTCATCGCATACAGACCGATCTGCGGAAACGCGCGCAGCCCGGCCACCGACGCGATGTTGATGATCCGGTACGGCGGCTTGCCGTTGCCGTTCGCGCGCATGATCATCCGCTTCGCGACTTCCTGCGCGACGAAAAACGCGCCGCGCGTGTTCGTGTCGAACACGAACTCGAAATCGGCGGGCGTCACGTCGACGAGCTTCTGCATCGTCGACACGCCCGAGTTGTTCACGAGGATGTCGATCGTACCGGCTTCGGTTTCCGCGTGCGCGACGGCCGCCTTGATGCTCTGCACGTCGGTGACGTCGAGCGACACGACGTGCGCGGCGCCGCCCTCCGCTTCGATTTCCGCGCGCAGCTCCTTCAGGCGCTCGACGCGCCGGCTCGCCAGGACGACCTTCGCGCCGGCCTGCGACAGCACTTGCGCGAAGCGTTGCCCGAGGCCGCTCGACGCGCCCGTGACCAGCGCAACCTTGCCTTCCAGATTGATCGATCGACCCATTGCCCACCCCTTTCGATGTCTCGTTTCGCCGCCTCGAACGGCGCGGCACGGACGGCATAACGCTAGCACATAAATAGAACGGTCGTGCTAATCTAGCCGGATGCTGTTGCGGCAAGCGTTTTGTTTCGCAGACAATACGCTCCCGAATAAAAGCATTCTAACGGTTAGAGGAACGCCAATGACCCCCGCAAGCCTCATCGAGCAATACGGCCCGCGCGAATCGATGGAATACGACGTCGTGATCGTCGGCGGCGGCCCGGCCGGGCTGTCGGCCGCGATCCGGCTCAAGCAGCTGGCTGCCGAGAAAGGCACCGAGATCGGCGTGTGCGTGCTCGAGAAGGGTTCCGAGATCGGCGCGCACATCCTGTCGGGCGCGGTGATGGACCCGCGCGCGCTCACCGAGCTGTTCCCGGACTGGAAGGAACGCGGCGCGCCCTTGAACGTCGAGGTGACGGAAGACCGCTTCCTGTTCCTGTCCGAGAAGAGCGCGGTGCAAACGCCGAACTGGGCGCTGCCCGACAACTTCAAGAATCACGGCAACTACGTGATTTCGCTCGGCAACGTCACGCGCTGGCTCGGCCAGCAGGCCGAGGCGCTCGGCGTCGAAATTTTTCCCGGCTTTCCGGCCGCGGAGATTCTCTACAACGACGACGGCTCGGTGAAGGGCGTCGCGACCGGCAACATGGGCGTGGGCAAGGACGGCGAGCCGACCGAGAACTTCCAGCTCGGCATGGAACTGCACGCGAAGTACACGCTGTTCGCCGAAGGCTGCCGCGGCCATCTCGGCCGCCAGCTGATCGCGAAGTTCAAGCTCGACGCGAACGCCGATCCGCAGGCGTACGGCATCGGCATCAAGGAGCTGTGGGAAATCGATCCGGCCAAACACAAGCCGGGCCTCGTGATCCACACGGCCGGCTGGCCGCTGAAGCCGGACACCTACGGCGGCTCGTTCCTGTATCACATGGACAACAACCAGGTCGTGGTCGGCTTCGTGGTCGGTCTCGGCTATACGAACCCGTATCTGTCGCCGTTCGAGGAGTTCCAGCGCTACAAGACGCATCCGTCGATCCGCGCGTTCCTTGAAGGCGGCAAGCGCGTGTCGTACGGTGCGCGCGCGATTACTGCCGGCGGGCTGATGTCGCTGCCGAAGACGGTGTTTCCGGGCGGAGCGCTGATCGGCGACGATGCGGGCTTCCTCAACGCGTCGCGGATCAAGGGCAGCCATGCGGCGATCAAGACCGGCATGCTCGCGGCCGATGCGGCGTTCGACGCCGTGCAGGCGGGCCGTCAGAGCGACGAGCTCAATGCGTATCCCGATGCGTTCCGCCAGTCGTGGCTGTACACGGAGCTGTACCGCGCGCGCAACTTCAAGCAGTGGATGGCCAAGGGGTTGTATCTCGGCACGCTGATGGTCGGCATCGAGCAGAAGCTGATGGGCGGCAACGTGCCGTGGACGCTGCACCACAAGCATGCGGATCACGAGATGCTGAAGCCGGCGTCGCAGTGCGAGTCGATCGTCTATCCGAAGCCGGACGGCAAGCTGACGTTCGACCGCCTCTCGTCGGTGTTCATCTCGAACACGAACCACGAAGAGAACCAGCCGGCGCATCTGACGCTGAAGGATCCGAGCGTACCGGTGAACGTGAACCTGCGCACGTATGCGGGCCCGGAGGGCCGCTTCTGCCCGGCGGCCGTGTACGAGTTCGTGAAGAACGACGACGGCAGCGATCGTCTGGTGATCAACGCGCAGAACTGCGTGCACTGCAAGACCTGCGACATCAAGGACCCGACGCAGAACATCGTGTGGGTCACGCCCGAAGGCGGCGGCGGGCCGAATTATCCGAACATGTGACGCATCACCAACGCCGCGCGACGCGGCGTTTTTTTTTGTGCAAAAAGAAACGGGGCGCGGCTCATCGCCGTGCCCCGTTTTGCGTCGATGCGCTCAGCGACGACGCGTGGGCCGCATCACGTCGCGCGGCCGGCGATCTTCGGCGTCTGCGTCTCGACGTCGCCGCACTGCGCGCGGTGGCGCAGCGCATGGTCGATCAGCACCAGCGCGAGCATCGATTCGGCGATCGGCGTCGCACGGATGCCGACGCACGGATCGTGGCGGCCGAACGTTTCGACCGTCGCCGGCTGTCCGTCCTTCGTGATCGAGCGGCGCGGCGTACGGATGCTCGACGTCGGCTTGATCGCGATCGACACCGTGATGTCCTGCCCCGTCGAAATCCCGCCAAGCACACCGCCCGCGTGATTGCCGACGAAACCGGCCGGCGTCAGCTCGTCGCCGTGCACCGAACCGCGCTGCGCGACGCTGTCGAAGCCCGCGCCGATCTCGACGCCCTTCACCGCGTTGATGCTCATCATCGCCTTCGCGATGTCGGCGTCGAGCCGGTCGAACACCGGCTCGCCCCACCCGACCGGCACGCCGGACGCGACGACGTCGATGCGCGCACCGATCGAATCGCCGTCCTTGCGCAGCGCATCCATGTACGCCTCGAGTTCCGGGACGATCGCCGCATTCGGCGCGAAGAACGGATTCTCGCGCACGTGCGACCAGTCGACGAACGGCACGTCGATCTCGCCCAGCGCGCTCATGTAGCCGCGCACCTCGACGCCGAAGCGCTCGCGCAGCCACTTTTTCGCGACCGCGCCCGCGCCGACGATCGGCGCGGTCAGGCGCGCGGACGAGCGGCCGCCGCCGCGATAGTCGCGCACGCCGTATTTCTGCCAGTACGTGTAGTCCGCATGGCCGGGCCGGAACGTCTCGACGATGTTGCCGTAGTCCTTGCTGCGCTGGTCGGTGTTGCGGATCAGCAGCGCGATCGGCGTGCCGGTCGTCACGCCTTCGAACACGCCGGACAGGATCTCGACCTCGTCGGCCTCCTGCCGCTGCGTGACGTGCCGCGACGTGCCCGGCTTGCGACGGTCGAGCTCGGCCTGGATGTCCGCCTCGGTGAGCGCCATGCCCGGCGGGCAGCCGTCGATCACGCAGCCGATCGCGGGGCCGTGCGACTCGCCGAAGGTCGTGACAGTGAAAAGCGTGCCGAGGGTATTGCCGGACATGGTGGAACCGCCCAAAGAAAATGCGCAAACCCGAACGCGGCCTGTCGTCCAACAGGCACGCCGCCGGTTCGCCGATCGAAAAATAGGTAAACCGACATTATGCCAGCCGTGCCGGCCGTCCGGGCCGCGCGATGCGATCGTGCGCCGGCGCGCAGCGCCGACGCACCGTTATTTGCGCGCGCCGCGCAGTTCGGCCACGGCGGCCTGCAGCGCGGCCGGCGTCGCGAGCGCCGCCGGCATCGGCTCGCCGACCGCCAGGGTCAGCCGGCTCATCACGCCGCGCTTCACGGGCCGCGGCAGCCGTGCATCCGTATGCCGCGAGAACACGCTGCCCCACAGCCCGCGCAGCGCCATCGGCACGACCGGCACCGGCACGCGCGTCAGAATCTCGGTAATGCCGTGGTGGAACGTGTTGATGTCGCCCGTCTTGGTCAGCTTGCCTTCGGGGAAGATGCAGACGATCTCGCCGTCCTTCAGCGCGGCCTCGCATGCGTCGTACGCGCGCGCGAGCATGCCGGGATCCTCGTGGCGCGGCGCAATCGGGATCGCCTTCGCATGGCGGAACACCCAGCTCGCGAAACGCGTCTTGAAGATCCGGTGATCCATCACGAAGCGGATCGGCCGCGGGCTCGCGGCGGCCAGCACCAGCGCGTCCACATAGCTCACGTGATTGCAGACGAGCACGGCCGCGCCGTCTTCCGGAATCCGCTCCGCATGCACGATCCGGATCCGGTAGAACGTATGCACGAGCACCCACGCGACGAAGCGCAGCAGGAACTCCGGCACCAGCAGATAGATATACGCGGCCACCGCGACGTTCAGCAGCGCGGTCACGAGAAACAGCCCCGGAATGTCGACGCCGGCCTTCGTCAGCGCCATCGCCATCACGGCCGACACGATCATGAAGAACGCGTTGAGGATGTTGTTCGCGGCGATGATGCGCGCGCGGTGCGTCGGCGCGCTGCGGCTCTGGATCAGCGCATACAGCGGCACGCTGTAGAAGCCGCCGAACATCGCGAGCAGGAACAGGTCGGCGAGAATGCGCCAGTGGCGCAGGCCGGCCAGGAATTCGCCGACCGACAGCAGGTGCGCGGGCGCCGGCAGCGCATGGCTCGCGAAATACAGATCGATCGCGAACACGCTGATGCCGATCGAGCCGAGCGGCACGAGGCCGATCTCGACGCGCCGCTGCGACAGCCGCTCGCACAGCAGCGAGCCGAGCCCGATGCCGACCGAGAACGTCGCGAGCAGTACCGTGACGACGTCAGGGCTCGCGGACAGCACGTCCTTCGCGAAATTGAAGAACGACGTGAGGAAGGTCGCGCCGACGAACCAGAGCCACGAGATGCCGAGCAGGCTCAGGAACACCGTGCGGTTTTGCCGCGCGAGCGCGAGATTGCGCCACGTTTCGCTGATCGGATTCCAGTTGATCACGAGATCGGGCTGCGGCGCGGGCGTCGGCGGCACGCGATGCGCCGCGAGCCGCCCGGCAAGCGCGATCGCGACGACGCTGACTGCGAGCACGCGCTCGCCGCTGCCTTCGATGCCGGCCGCGGCGCCGCCGACGATCGTCCCGATCAGGATCGCGATGAAGGTGCCCATCTCGACGAGCCCGTTGCCGCCGACGAGCTCGTGCTCGCCGAGATGCTGCGGCAGGTACGAATACTTGACGGGGCCGAACAGCGTCGAGTGCATCCCCATCATGAACGTGCACAGATACAGCAGTGCCGCGCTGTGCGTGACGAAGCCGGCCGCGCCGATCAGCATCAGCACGATCTCGAACGTCTTCACGAAGCGCGTGAGCGTCGCCTTGTCGTATTTGTCGGCGATCTGGCCGGACGTGGCCGAGAACAGCACGAACGGCAGGATGAAGATCGCGGAAATCAGGAATGCGGCGGTTTTCGCGTCGACGCCGGAGAACCGCGCGGTGTGATAGGTGACGAGCGACGTGAAACCGATCTTGAAAACGTTGTCGTTCAGCGCGCCGAGGAATTGGGTCGTGAAGAACGGCGCGAAACGGCGTTCGCGCAACAGGTCGAACTGAGACGCATGGGCGCGCCGCTCGCTGCGCCGCCCCGACGAAACATGCGATTGATCGCTCATTCGGAATACGCGCGCGTCGTCTCGGCGAAGCTGCGCGGGCCTTGTCGTGTGGTTGTCGAAAAAGCGGCGGCGCAGGCGCTGCCTGTGCCGCCGCATGCGGGCCGGCTGCGCCCGCACGTCGTCATCGCGACGGCGGGCTGCCTTCGGTTCAGGGCTTGTGCGCTTCGGCTTCCGGTTCCGGCCAGTCGCGGATGTAGGCCTTCAGCATGCGGTTCTCGAAGCTCTGCGCCTCGACGACCGTCTTCGCGACGTCGTAGAACGAAATCACGCCCATCAGCACCTTCTTGTCGAGCACCGGCATATAGCGCGCATGGCGCTCTAGCATCATCCGGCGCACTTCGTTGACGTCGGTTTCCGGCGTGCACGTGAGCGGCTCGTCCATCACCTTGCGGACCTGCACGTCGCCGATCGCACCGCCGTTCTCGCGCAGCCGCAGAATGATTTCGCGGAACGTCAGAATCCCGACGAGATCGCCGTACTCCATCACGACGAGCGAACCGATATCGTGTTCGGCCATCGTGTCGACCGCTTCGCGCAGCGGCTTATCGGGCGTCACCGTAAACAGCGTGTTGCCCTTCACTTTCAGAATATCGCTGACGCGCATCGTAGTCCCCTCATGCTTGAATGCAAAACCGTTTTCGATCCTATCGGAAAGCCTGTCAAAAGGAAAGCGCGCGGCCCCGCCGGGCGCGCCGCCGCCCGCTTGCGGAGGTTCGCCGGCCGCCGCACAATGTCCGGGTGGACGGCGGCCCGAGGAGACGGCCATGGCGCATACCCATACGGAGCAATTCGCCAGCTTCGCTGATTTCTATCCGTACTATCTGAACGAACACCAGAACCGCACGTCGCGGCGGCTGCATTTCATCGGCTCGCTCGGCGTGATCGGCTGCGTCGCGATGGCGATCGCGACCGGCGACTGGGCGTGGCTGCCGGCCGCCGTCGTCTGCGGCTACGGATTCGCGTGGGTCGGCCATTTCTTCTTCGAAAAGAACCGCCCCGCGACGTTCCGCCACCCGGTCTACAGCCTGATGGGCGACTGGGTGATGTTCAGGGACATCTGTACCGGAAAGATCCCGCTCTAGTCCGTCTGACAAAGGTTTCCGGCGGTCTTCGCCCCCGCAAAAAAAGGGGCGAAAACCGACCTTCGGACACACGAAGAATCAAGGACTCAGGCGTGGTTTTGAGTAGCCAGGAAACACTCGGCCTGACCTTCGGTGACTCGGCCTGATCTTCGGTGCTCGGCGCCTCCGTCAAAAGACCTTATGTTTCACCTTGCTGAAATGTACCCAATTGGGTACAGTTCTGGCATGGTTACTTTGCTGCGATCCACGGAGTTCAACGATTGGCTTGCCAACCTGCGCGATCAGCGCGGCAAGGCCCGAATCGCAGCCCGCCTGATCAGCGCGCAACTCGGCAACTTCGGCGAGTACCGTGTGCTCGACGAAGGGGTCTGCGAACTGAAGATCGATTTCGGTCCGGGCTACCGCGTGTATTACGTTCGACGCGGCGAAGTGGTCTACCTCCTTCTGTGCGGCGGCGACAAGTCAACGCAACGGAAGGACATCAAGCCCGTGCAGATGGCGCGCGAACTGAAGGAGTAACCGATGACCAACTACACCGAGTTCGATGCGGCCGATTACCTCGACAACGATGAGGCGGTCGCGGAATTCCTCGCCGTCGCGGCAGAGGACCCGAATCCTGACGTGTTCCTCGCGGCCGTCGCTGCGGTCGCGCGGGCGCGCGGTATGACGAAAGTTGCGGCAGCCGCCGGCGTCGGACGCGTCGCGCTTCACAAGGCACTGACGCCCGGCGCGCACCCGCGCTACGAAACCGTGCAGAAAATCATCCGGTCGCTCGGCCTGCGCATGAGCTTCACGGTCGCGCACTAACTGCGGTAGAAATGATGCGCTCTAATGAAGCCGTCCCGTGGGACGAAGTACAGCGGTTGTCGTGGCACGTGCACGAGATCGCTGTGGAACACGAGCGCCTCGTCCGCGCCGATCCGGTGCGCGATGCTGCGATCAAATCCGGCTACAACATGTGCGATGCCTCGTGCTTCGCGATGCTCGGTCGCAAGATCGACCTACTCAACATGAACGCCGACGCTCCACTCGTTGCGCAAATTATCGAACCGACGCACCGGCGAGCACGCACGGCGTAACGTCCGTCACGCACCGTCATCGGTGCGAGCAGACAACCGCGGCCGGTTCACCGCCCGCATCTCGAACAGTTCGAGCGCTGCTGCCCGAGAATCCCGAAAAAAGCCCCGATACCTGTCACCGCGAGCGGCGGCAGATCGGGGAGCAGCGCCAGCGGCACCGCGCTCACGCGGTGCGCGGCGGATGCGCGTGCGGCTCCGGCGCGTCGTCGGGCGCCGGCTCGGACGCCGCGGCCGGCTGCGCGCCGGACAGCCGGTGCGGGGCGATCAGCGACGCGAGCGTCACGTCGAAGCGCTCGCTCGACAGCACCGCGAGCAAGGCCCCGCCGTCGATATGGCTGCGCCGCCGCTGTAGCTGATACGTGAGTTCCGCGCAGTCGATCACGAGCACGTCGAACAGTTGCGCGAGCGTCAGGCGCTCGGGATTCGCAAGCAGGATGTAGCGCGGCGAGTCCTCGCCGCCTTCGAGGCGCGCGACCCATTCCCGTTCTTCGAGCAAAGTCAGAAGCCGCTGCGCCGTCTGCATGTCGCAGCGCAGCATCGTCGCAAGCCGGATCGCGCTGCGGCCCGGCTTGCCGGCCGCTCGTGCTTCGGCGAGCCGCGCGAGCAGTTCGAGCGCGTCGAGCAGGTCGCTGCCCGGATAGTCGACGCGGTGGAACTGGCCGATCCGGATCGCCGGCAGTGCGGACGTGACCATCGCGCCAAGCAGCGCGATGAACCAGCTCAGATACATCCAAAGCAGGAACACGGGCAGCGCGGCGAACGCGCCGTAGACGGCCGTGTACGTCGGAATGCGCCGCACGTAGTAGCCGAAGCCGCGCTTTGCCAGCTCGAATGCGACGGCCGCGAACAACCCGCCGATCACCGCGTCGCGCCACGCGACCGTGCAGTTCGGCAGATAGACGTACAGCAGCGTGAACGCGAGCACCGTGAGCGGCAGCGACGCAAGCGTGAGCAGCCATTCGACGATCGACGTCGACGGCGCCGCACCCGTAAACGCGAGCGACTGCGTAAACAAGTACGACGACAGCGACAGACTCACGCCGAACAGCAGCGGCCCGAGCGTGATCAGCGCCCAGTACGCGAGCACGCGCTGCGCGAACGGGCGCGGCTTGCGCACGCGCCAGATCAGGTTGAAGGCGGACTCGATCGTCATCATCGTCATCACCGAGGTGACGACGAGCACGATCAGGCCGGCCGTCGTCAGTCCCTTCGCCTTCGCCGCGAACTGGTTCAGATACTTGAAGATCTGGATGTTGAACTGCGCGGGCATCAGGTGATCGGCGAGGAAGCCCTGCAGCGAGATCTGGAACGACGCGAACATCGGAAACGCGGTGAACAGCGCGAACGCCACCGTCACGAGCGGCACGAGCGCCAGCATCGTCGTGAACGTGAGGCTGCCCGCCACCTGCGGGATGCGGTCTTCGGCGCTGCGCCGCGCGGCGAACTGCGCGAGACGCTTGATGGTGTCGAGATCGACGCTCAACTTCGGCAAACGGCTTCTCCTTGTCGATGCCGCGCGCCCGGCGGCGCGCCGCCGCCGCGCTGCGCGACGGCTTCAGCCCCTATAATAGCCGCTCGATCCAGCAGGGGCCGACTGCACCGGGCACGCGCGCGGCCGCGGGCGGCTCCGTCGTCCATGAAAGACATTCTCGTCCTCTACTACAGCCGCCACGGCGCGACGCGCGATCTCGCGCTCGCGATCGCCAACGGCATCGACAGCGTGCCGGGCATGCAGGCGCGCATCCGCACGGTGCCGCCCGTCTCGACGGTCTGCGAAGCCACCGCCCCCGACATTCCCGCCGACGGCCCGCCCTACGCCGAGCTGCGCGACCTCGAGGAATGCGCGGGTCTCGCGCTCGGCTCGCCGACGCGCTTCGGCAACATGGCCGCGCCGCTCAAGTATTTCCTCGACGGCACGACGCCGCAATGGCTGTCCGGCGCGCTGAGCGGCAAGCCCGCGAGCGTGTTCACGTCGACCGGCAGCCTGCATGGCGGCCAGGAGTCGACGCTGCTGTCGATGATGCTGCCGCTGCTCCATCACGGGATGATGATCGTCGGCATTCCGTACACCGAATCGGCGCTGACCACGACGCGCACCGGCGGCACGCCGTACGGCGCCTCGCATGTCGCGCAGCACGATCGCGCGGCGCCGGCCGGCCTCTCGGCCGACGAGAAGACGCTGGCCGCCGCGCTCGGCGTGCGGCTCGCGCGCGCCGCCGCCGCGCTGTGCGCGGCCGAGGCCGCATGAGCACGCGCCCCGCTCCCGCCGCCGTGGCTGCGCGGCCGCGTTACGCGCTGGCCGCGGCCGCGTGCCTCGTCGCGCTGATCGCGCTGTGCATCGCCTGGGAAGTGTGGCTCGCGCCGCTGCGCCCCGGCGGCTCCGCCCTGATGCTGAAGGCCGTGCCGCTCGCGCTCGCGCTGCCGGGCGTCTGGCGGCGTAACATCTATACGATGCAGTGGGCGAGCATGCTGGTTCTCGTCTATTTCGCCGAAGGCATCGTGCGCGGCATGTCCGATCGCGGGCTGTCCGCGACGCTCGGCTGGTGCGAGACCGCGCTCGCCCTCGGCTTCTTCGCGGCTGCACTCGCCTACGTCGCGCCGTTCAAACGCGCGGCGAAAAAGCAGCGCGCCGCGTCCTGACCCTTACGCGACAAGATGATGATGTCCATCGACACTTTCGTTTCCGCGTGCCGCGACGCGATCGGCGCCGCGCACGTGCTGACCGACGCGCACGATACCGAACCGTTCCTGACCGACTGGCGCCGCCGCTACAAGGGTGCCGCCTGCGCCGTGCTGCGGCCCGGCAGCACGGCCGAAGTCGCGGCGCTCGTGCGCATCGCGAACCGGCACGGCGTCGCGCTCGTGCCGCAAGGCGGCAACACGGGCCTCGCCGGCGGCGCGACGCCGGACACGTCCGGCACGCAGGCCGTGCTGAGCCTGGCGCGGCTCAATCGCGTGCGCGCGCTCGATCCGCACAACAACACGATCACCGTCGAAGCGGGCGTGATCCTCGCCGACGTGCAGGCACGTGCACGCGAAGGCGGCCGCCTGTTCGCGCTCAGCCTCGCGGCGGAAGGCAGCTGCACGATCGGCGGCAACCTGTCGACGAACGCGGGCGGCACCGCGGTGCTGCGCTACGGCAACGCGCGCGAGCTCTGTCTCGGCCTCGAGGTCGTGACGCCGCAGGGCGAGATCTGGGACGGCCTGCGCGGACTGCGCAAGGACAACACCGGTTACGACCTGCGCGATCTGTTCATCGGCGCGGAAGGCACGCTCGGCATCATCACGGCCGCCGTGATGAAGCTGCATCCGCTGCCGGCCGCGCAAGTCACGGCGCTGGCCGCGCTCGAATCGCCGCACGCTGCACTCGACTTCCTGTCGCTCGCGCAGCGCGCGGCCGGCCCGCTGCTGACGGGCTTCGAGCTGATGTCCGATTTCTGCATGCAGCTCGTCGGCAAGCACTATCCGCAACTGCGCTATCCGTTCGCACAGACGCACGCGCAGACGGTGCTGCTCGAACTGTCCGACAACGAAAGCGAAACGCATGCGCGCGCGCTGTTCGAAAAGCTGATGGAAGAAGCATTCGACGCGGGGCTCGTGGTCGATGCGGTGGTCGCGGAAAACCTCGCGCAGTCGCGCGCGTTCTGGGACTTGCGCGAGCACATCCCGCTCGCGCAGGCCGACGAAGGGCTCAACATCAAGCACGACATCGCGGTGCCGATCTCGTCGATCGCGCGCTTCATCGACGAAACCGACGCAGCGATCCAGCAGGCCGCGCCCGGCGCGCGGATGGTCACGTTCGGCCATCTCGGCGACGGCAACCTGCACTACAACGTGCAGACGCCCGAAGGCGGCGATCCGAAGGCGTTCCTCGCTCAGTTCCAGGCGCCGATCAACCGTATCGTGTACGACAACGTGCATCGCCATCACGGCACGATCAGCGCGGAGCACGGCATCGGGCAACTGAAGATCGACGACGCGCAGCGCTACAAGTCGCCGGTCGAAACGGCGCTGATGCGCACGCTGAAGACCGCGCTCGATCCGCGCGGGCTCATGAATCCCGGCAAGGTCCTGCGCTGAAGCCGTCCATTCGGGAGCGACGTTCGTGAAAATCCGTGTGCTGTCCGACCTGCACCTCGAAAGCCACCAGCCCGATACGATCGCGCATGCGGATGCCGATCTCGTCGTGCTGGCCGGCGACATCCACAATCACGCGGAAGGCCTGCGCTGGGCCGCGGAAACGTTCGACCCGCGCGTGCCGGTCGTCTATGTGCCGGGCAATCACGAGTACTACGACGGGGAATTCGGCGCGCTCGAAACGGCGATGCGCGACGCCGCGCGCGCGCTCGACAACGTGCATTACCTGAACAACGACGCCTACGTCGATCCGCAACGGCGCTTTCGCGTGCTCGGCACGACGCTGTGGGCCGATTTCTCGCTGTTCGGCGCGGACGACGAGAGCGTCGCGCGCGCGATCGACGCCGCGCAGCGCGTGATGCTCGACTTCAAGGGATTGATCCAGGTGACCTGGCCGCACGATGCGGCGCTGCACGGCCACGCGCCTGCGCCCGAGCGCGACTTCGCGCCGGCCGATGCGATCGCGCTGCATCGGCGCAGCCGCGCGTGGCTCGCGGCGCAGCTCGCGCAGCCGTTCGAGGGTCGCACGATCGTCGTCACGCACCATGCGCCGCACCGGCTGTCGCTGGCGCAACGCTATGCGGAAGATCTGGCTTCGGCGGGATTCGTCACGCAGATGACGGAACTCGTGCGGCCGCCCGTCGCCCTGTGGGTGCACGGCCACACGCACACGTCATTCGACTATGTCGTGGAGGGCGGCACGCGCGTCGTCTGCAATCCGCGCGGCTACATTCATCGACGCACCGGCGAACGGGAAAACGCTGCGTTCGCGTGGGACAAGGTGATCACGCTCGACTGAGCGTGCAGAGGCCGGCCGCAGGCGGCCGGCGATGGTGCTGCCGGGCCGGACGGCGGGCGCTCAGCGGCCGGCGCGGCGCGCGGCGTCGTCGCGCGCACGCGCGCGGACCGGCACCGGCTGCATCCGCGCGTTCGTCGCCATCGCACGCAGCACGTCGCGTGCAGCGACTGCGGCGAGCGCACCGAACAGCAGCCCAAATCCGATCATCAGCGACGTATCCATTGCAGCTCCGGGTAACAGACCTCGATGACTGAAACAGTATCAAACT
Source organism: Burkholderia multivorans ATCC BAA-247 (assembly GCF_000959525.1). NCBI lineage: Bacteria > Pseudomonadati > Pseudomonadota > Betaproteobacteria > Burkholderiales > Burkholderiaceae > Burkholderia > Burkholderia multivorans. The sequence continues at coordinate 1,635,648 of NZ_CP009832.1, read as the reverse complement.
GTCCGGCGATCGATCGTAAAAAAATGTTGCGCGAACGACAAATCTGGTCAGATCGCGCGCCACTGCGTCGTCATGTCGCGCGCATGCACTGTTCGAGGGCCGCCTCGTCGGCCGCGAGCGTCGTCGGCAATTCGTCGCGCAGGAAGTCGACCCAGGTGCGGATTTTTGCGTCGAGATACTGGCGCGACGCATACAGCGCGTAGATGTTCATCACGTGCGACCGGTATTCGGGCATCACGCGCACGATCTGCCCGCTGCGCAGCCCGCCGATCGCCGAATACAGCGGCAGCCCGCCGATCCCCATCCCTTCCCGTACGGCGACGGCCAGCGCCTCGGCGACGTTCACGCGAAACGGCGGCGCGGTGACGGGCACCGACTCGTCGCCGTCGGGGCCGGTCAGCGTCCATTCGTCGTAGTGGAAACCGGGCGCGACCATCCCGAGACACACGTGCTGCGCGAGATCGGCCGGACGCTGCGGCGCGCCATGCGCGGCGACGTAGGCGGTCGACGCGCACACGACGCTGTAGCTCTCGCCGAGCCGCTGCGACACGAGCCCCGAATCGGGTAGATCGCGGCCGACGACGATCGCGACGTCGTATCCCTCGTCGAGCAGATCGGGCATTCGCTGGGCGAGCGTCAGTTCGACGTGCACGTCGGGATAGCGCTCGCGGTAGCGCGCGACGGCCGGCACCAGGTAGTGCTGGCCAAGGCTCGTGAAGCAGTGGACCTTCAGCTTGCCGGACGGGCGCGCATGCGCGTCGCCCGCCTCCGCTTCGGCCTGGTCGACATACGCAAGAATCTGCTCGCAGCGCTGCAGATAGCGCTCGCCGGCTTCGGTCAGCGCGATCCGGCGCGTCGTGCGGTTCAGCAGCCGCGTGCGCAGATGCGCCTCCAGATCGGACACAGCGCGCGACGCGTAGGCGGTCGTCGAATTCATCTGCTGGGCGGCGGCGGTGAAGCTACCCGCGTCGACCACGCGAACGAATACCCGCATGTTTTGTAACGTATCCATCCCGTTTCCCGTTTGAATCCGGACGGATTGTTGCACAGAGACCAACCAATATTGTCTCAAAATCCGTAAAAATCCCTTGCACCGTTGTCCATTTATTCAGGAATCACTGAAAAATATAATCGCCTCCGACTCATCTATATCCGAAAAGGGAGAAAATCGTGCAGTCTCCGGCAACAAAAGGGACGCTGGCACTGGCGGTTCTTGCAGTCTCATTAATAATGGCCGGCTGCGCGAGCATGGGCGACAACAAGCCTCAGTCGACCCGGATCGACGCGAGCGCGCTCGACGCCGGCGCCGCAATCCGCGCAGCCGACCGCGATGCGGGCTGGCCCGCGTCGGACTGGTGGCGCGCGTACGGCGACCCGCAGCTCGACGCGTGGATCGCCGCCGCGCAGGCCGGCAACCCGACGCTCGCGGCCGCGCAGGCCCGCGTGCGCGAAGCGCAGGCGATGGCGCGCGTCGCTCGCTCTGCCGAATTGCCGCAGATCAACGGCAACCTGTCGCTGATGCGCCAGCACTGGCCCGACAATGTGTACTACGGCCCGGGCCCGCTCGCGGACACCGATACCTGGAACAACACCGGCACGCTCGGGCTGTCGTATCACCTCGACCTGTGGGGCAAGGACAAGAACGCGACCGAGCGCGCGCTCGACACCGCGCATGCGACGGCCGCCGACGCGCGCGCCGCGAAGCTCGAGCTCGAAGTGAACGTCGTGCGTGCGTACGTCGGCATGTCGATGAACTACGCGCTGCTCGATCTCGCGCGCGAAACCTTCGAACGCCAGCGCGCGCTCGCCGATCTCGCGCACAAGCGGCTGCAGGCCGGCATCGGCACGCAGCTCGAAGTGAGCCAGGCGGAATCGACGCTGCCCGACTACGAGCGCCAGATCGACACCTATGAAGAAGCGATCCAGCTCGCGCGCCACCAGCTCGCCGCGCTCGCCGGCAAGGGGCCCGGCGCCGGCGACGCGATCCGGCGGCCGAAGCTGTCGCTCGACGCGCCTGCCGGCCTGCCGTCCGCGCTGCCGGCCGACCTGCTCGGCCGCCGGCCCGACGTCGTCGCGGCGCGCTGGATGGTCGACGCGCAGGCGCGCGGGATCGACGTCGCGAAGGCCGCGTTCTATCCGAACATCGATCTGCTCGCGACCGTCGGCGGGTTCGGCGTGACGGCGCCGTTTACCGACTTCCTGCGCGCGATGAACGGCGGCTGGACGGCCGGCCCCGCGCTGTCGCTGCCGATCTTCGAAGGCGGCCGCCTGCGTGCGCAACTCGGCGCCGCGAATGCCGGCTACGATCGCGCGGTCGAGCATTACAACCAGACGATCGTCGGCGCGCTGAAGGACATCGCCGACCAGGTCGTGCGCATCCGCTCGCTCGATACGCAGAAGAAGGACGCCGCGCGCTCGGTCGCCGCGAACGAGCGCAGCTACCGGCTGTCGCGCGAAGGCTTCCGCCGCGGACTGACCGATTACGTGAACGTGCTGGTCGCGCAGCAGCAGCTGCTGCGTGCGCAGGAAACGGCGGCGCGCATCGATGCGGAACGTCTCGCCGCGCACGCGGCGCTGATGGCAGCGCTCGGCGGCGGTGTCGAGACCGGCGCCGATGTGCCCGACGAGCGCGCGGCGGCGGCCGGCGCGGTGCCGGCGAGCGCGCCGCATGCGCCGGTCGCGGCGGCGGGTGTACCGGCATCGGGTGTCCCGGCACCGGCCGCGGCATCGTCCGCCGCCGGCACGCGAGGCGCGCTCGCGGCGAACGCCAACGCCAACGCCAATGCGGGCGCCGCGTCCGCAACGGCCGCCCGGTAACGCGGAGCGCACGCCATGTCAGCCTCCTCCCCCGCCTCCCCGCACGCCGGCAGCGCGCTGTCGGCCCGCTTCGCCGCATTCGGCGACTGGGCCCGCACCGACGGCGTCGCGTGGCTCTATCTCGCAAAGGCGCTGCTCGCGGCCTTCATCTCGCTCGCCGTGTCGATGCGGCTGGACCTGCCGGCGCCGAAGACCGCGATGACGACGGTATTCATCGTGATGCAGCCGCAAAGCGGCGCCGTGCTCGCGAAAAGCTTCTATCGCGTCGCGGGCACGATCTTCGGGCTCATCGCGACGCTCACCTTCGTCGGGCTGTTTCCGCAGCAGCCGCAGCTGTTCCTGCTCGCGGTCGCGCTGTGGGTCGCGCTCTGCACGGCTGGCGCCGCGCGCAACCGCAACTTCCGCAGCTACGGCTTCCTGCTGGCCGGCTACACGGCCGCGCTGATCGGCCTGCCCGCGTCGCAGCACCCGGACGGCGCGTTCATGAGCGCGATGACGCGCGTAGCCGAAATCGTCGTCGGCATCGTGTCGGCCGGCGTCGTCAGCGCGCTCGTGTTCCCGCAGTACACGGGCGAGCAGATGCGCACGACGGTGCGCAAGCGCTTCGGCAGCTTCGTCGACTACGTCGCGGCCGCGCTGTCCGGACAGCTCGAACGCGCGCACATCGAAAGCGTGCACACGCGCTTCGTCGCCGACGTGGTCGGCTTCGAGGCCGCGCGCAGCATGGCCGTGTTCGAGAACCCGGACACGCGGATGCGCAGCGGCCGTCTCGCGCGGCTCAACAGCGAATTCATGAGCGCATCGAGCCGCTTCCATGCGCTGCATCAGCTGATGAACCGGCTGCGCGCGGCCGGCGCGCAGGCCGCGATCGACGCGCTCGAGCCGTATTTCCGCGAGATCGCGCCGCTGCTCACGCGCAACGGCGAGCCGGTGCGCACGTCGGCCGACGCCGCCCACGCGGCCGAGCAGCTGCTCGCGTGGCGCGACGCGCTGCCGCGCCGCATCCGCGCGACGCGTGCCGAACTCGAAACGCAGCCCGACTTTCCGCTGCTCGACTTCGACACGGCCGCCGAGCTGCTATACCGCTTCATCACCGACCTGCGCGAATATGCGGCGACCTACGCGTCGCTGTCGAGCGCGACGCACGAGCGCGAGCGCTGGATCGAGCGCTACGAGCCGCGCACGAACCTGACCGCAGCCGTCATCGCGGGCATCCGCACGGCGGCCGTGATCCTCGTGCTCGGCTGGTTCTGGATCGAAACCGCATGGCCGAGCGGCGTCACGCTGACGCTCACGGCGGCCGCGACCTGTGCGCTCGCGTCGTCGACGCCACGCCCGACCGCGATGGCCGCGCAGATGGGGATGGGCACCGCACTCGCGGTATGCACCGGCATGATCACGATGTTCGGCATCTATCCGCGCATCGACGGCTTCGCGCTGCTCTGCGTCGGGCTCGCGCCGATGCTCGCGATCGGCATCTTCCTGACGCTGAAGCCGAAGCTCGCGGGCTACGGGATGGGCTATCTGATCTTCTTCAGTTTCCTCGCCGGCCCCGACAACATCACGCACTACGATCCGACCGGCTTCATGAACGACGCGCTCGCGCTCGTGCTGTCGATGCTCGTGTCGGCGATCGCGTTCGCGGTGCTGTTCCCGCCGACCGCGCCGTGGCTCAAGAAGCGGCTGCTCGCCGATCTGCGTCATCAGGTCGTCGCCGCCTGCCACGCACGGCTTGCCGGGCTGCGCACGCGCTTCGAGAGCGGCGCGCGCGATCTGATGTATCAGGCGCACACGCTGTCGGCGGACCAACCGACCGTGCAGCGCGACGCGCTGCGCTGGATGTTCGCGGTGCTCGAAACGGGCAACGCGGCGATCGACCTGCGTGCGGAACTCGCGACGCTGCCGGCCGATCCGCACTACGCGCCGACGATGCCGTGGCGACGTGCGATCGAGACGATGCGCAACGCGCTGTCGGCGCTGTTCGCGAAGCCGGATGCCGCGCGCTTCGACGCGGCGCTCGGCGCAGCCAACGACGCGATCGAAGCGACGCGCCCGCTGCTCGACACGCTGCATGCGTCGCGCGAAGAACGGCACCGCCTGCAGCGCATCCTGAGTCATCTACATTTCGTGCGCAGCGCGCTGCTCGATCCGGAGTCGCCGCTTGCGCCGCTCAACCGCAACCGCCCCGCACGCCCCCAACCAGGAGCCTCGTCATGATCCCGCGCGAAATCGCGATTCTCGATGCGTACATGCCCACGGTCGTGCTGATGTTCGTCGTCGGCGCGCTCGCGACCTGGGCCGTCGACCGCCTGCTCGCCTATACGGGCCTCTACCGTGTCGTCTGGCACCCGTCGCTGTTCCGGGCCTGCCTGCTCGTCTGCATATGCGGCGGACTCAGTCTCGCCGTTTACCGTTGATCCACCACCACCATGATGCTCAGAAAACTCTTCGGCTTCGTCGCGACGGCCGTCATCCTTCTCGTCGCGATCCTGATCGGGCGCTCGCTGTGGGTGCACTACATGGAAGATCCATGGACGCGCGACGGGCGCGTGCGCGCGGAAATCGTCAACGTCGCGCCGGACGTGTCGGGCGCGATCGTCGAGCTGCCCGTGCATGACAACCAGCTCGTCAAGAAGGGCGACCTGATCATGCAGATCGACCCGTCGCACTATCAGATCGCGGTCGAACAGGCGCAGGCGGCCGTCGCCGCCCGCCGGGCGGAACTGCAGATGCGCCGCGACGACGCGGCCCGCCGCGCCGATCTCGACGCGCTCGTCGTGTCGAAGGAAAACCGCGAGAACGCCGCGCACAGCGCGTCGAGCGCCGAGGCGCAGTACCAGCAGGCACTCGCCGCGCTCGACGCCGCGAAGCTGAATCTCGAACGCACGCGCGTCGTCGCGCCGGTCGACGGCTACATCACGAACCTGCAGACCTTCAAGGGCAACTACGCGGTCGCCGGTCAGGCGAAGCTCGCGATCGTCGACAGCCATTCGTTCTGGGTCTACGGCTACTTCGAGGAAACCAAGCTGCCGCGCGTGAAGGTCGGCGCGCCGGCCGAGATGCGGCTGATGAGCGGCGGCGTGATGAAAGGCCACGTCGAGAGCATCTCGCGCGGCATCTACGATCGCGACAATCCGCAAAGCCGCGACCTCGTCGCCGACGTGAATCCGACCTTCAACTGGGTGCGCCTCGCGCAGCGCGTGCCGGTGCGCATCAAGATCGACGAGGTGCCGGACGGCGTACTGCTGTCGGCCGGCACGACCTGCACGGTCATCATCGATCCCGATCGCAAGAAGCAGTCGTCGTAACGCCCGGCGGCCGGACCGCCCGGCCGCCGATGCCGGCTCGGCGCGTGTGGCCCGCGCGTCGCGCGCCGCGCGCGCTCAATCGGCCGCGAGCCGGAAACGTCCGACGAGCGCCTTCAGCGACTGCGCCTGCTCGTCCAGCGCGCGCGCCGCGGCCGCCGCCTGCTCGACGAGCGCCGCGTTCTGCTGCGTGCCGGCATCCATCTGCGTGACCGCGCGGCCGATCTCGTCGATGCCCGCGCTCTGCTCGTCCGATGCCGCCGCGATCTCGCCGATGATGTCGGTCACGCGCTTGACCGCGCGCACGACGTCGTCCATCGTGCGGCCCGCGTCGTGTGCGAGCGCCGCACCGTTCGCGACGCGCTCGACCGACGCGCCGATCAGCGCGCGGATCTCCTTCGCCGCGGTCGCCGCGCGCTGCGCGAGCGAACGCACCTCGCCGGCGACCACCGCGAAACCGCGCCCCTGCTCGCCCGCGCGTGCGGCCTCGACGGCCGCGTTCAGCGCGAGGATGTTGGTCTGGAACGCGATGCCCTCGATCGTGCCGATGATGTCGCGGATGCTCTTCGCGCTGTCGTCGATGTCGCTCATCGTCGCGACGACGCGCCCGACCACCTCGCCGCCCGCTTCCGCGACGGCCGACGCATTCGCGGCCAGCATGCTTGCCTGCCGCGCGTTCTCCGCGTTCTGCCGCACCGTCGAGGTCAGCTGCTCCATGCTCGCCGCGGTGCGCTCGAGCGCGGCCGCCTGCTGTGCGGTGCGCTGCGACAGATCGAGGTTGCCGGTCGAGATCTCGCCGGATGCCGACGCGATCGCGTCCGCACTGACCGCGATTTCGCCGACGGTCGCGGCCAGCCCCCGCTGCATGTCGGCGAGCGCGCGCAGCATGCTGTCGCGGTCGTGCCGGCCGAGTGCGATCGGCCGCGTGAGATCGCCGCGCGCGATGTCGGCGGCGATTGCCTTCGCATACGCGGGCTCGCCGCCGAGCTGCGCGGCGAGGCGGCGCACGACGCGCTCCGCGATCGCGATCGCGAGGACGAACAGCGCAGCCGTCATCGCGGCGATCATCGCGAACGACGACGAGAAGATCGTCGCCGACGCATCGAGCGTCGCCTTCGACTTCGCGCCGCGCGTCTTCACGAGATCGCCGGCCTGTTTCTCGAGCTTGCCGGTCTCGACGAGCAGCGACACGTCCTGCGTGCCGACCTGCCAGTTCATCTGCGACAGGTCGAGCGGCTGCGCGCGCACCAGCGCGACGAAGTCGCGCAGATGGCCGCTCCAGGTGCCGACGGCGGACGAGAATGCGCGCAGCCGTGCGCTGTCGTCGGCGTCGGCCGGGTCCGCCTCGCGCTGCAGCGTACCGAGCGCGCGGCCGATCGACGCGAGCCCCGCATCGACTTCGGCACCGAGCTCGTCGCGCTCCTTCGCGGTGGTCGCGGTCAGCAGCATCTTCTGCGCGCGGCTCGCACGCAGCACCTCCGCGCGCACCTCCTCGGCCGCGCGGCTCGCGACGTGCCCCTGCTCGTAGACCGACGCGATCGACGCATTCAGCCGGCTGATCTGCCAGAGCGAAAACACGCCGATCGCGACCGTGCCGATCAGCAGAACCGCGAACGCGGCGCGCAGCGTCGCCTTCACGGTCCACGGCCGCCGCTCGGTGCGCGCGGCGCGGCCGCGACGGGCGGGCCGGCGCGAGGCGGCGGTCTCGGATCCGGATGCGGCGGCGGCCGCCGCGCCCGGCTGCGGATGCAATGATGCTGCTTTCATCGATCTATCCCCGTATTGATCGTGCTGCCGGAAAGGTCGGTTCCGGCTTTACCGCGATGGTCGGTCGGCCCCGGGCCGCGTCTCGCATCGGACCGGCTCGTGGCCAGGCCGGCGCGGCGCGCCTCTGTCGTCGTTGTGTCGTTCTACGGTCGCGAGCGCCGTTCCTTGAGTCCGGACAAACGCGCATCCGGCCCGCGCGCGGCGTCGCCGCCAAGCGGCACCGCGTCGCGAGCGTTATACCCGGTCAAAAAACCGCGCAGCAGCCGATCGTCATACCAATGTCCGATTTGCGACAAAAGTTGGCCTGACATTCTCGATGCGCCACATTACACTCCTTTGACGCAACAACGATTCGAACGCGCGGATCCCCATCCAAGCGCGCCCTGCTACCTCAATTCGCTCAGCTCACATGGAAACCAGCCTCGACACGGGCACGGCCGGCGCAGCCGCCGCGGCCCAGACGTCTGCTCCGCCTGCGCCGCGCACCGTCTATCCGGTGCTCGGCGCGATCAGCTTCTCGCACATGCTCAACGACATGATCCAGTCGTTGATCCTCGCGATCTATCCGATGCTCAAGAGCCAGTTCGCGCTGTCGTTCGCGCAGATCGGGCTGATCACGCTCACCTACCAGATCACCGCGTCGCTGCTGCAGCCGCTCGTCGGCCTCTACACGGACAAGCGCCCGAAGCCGTACTCGCTGCCGGTCGGGATGGGCTTCACGCTGTCGGGCCTGCTGCTGATGTCGGTCGCGCCGAATTTCCCGATGCTGCTCGTCGCGGCCGCGCTCGTCGGCTGCGGCTCGTCGGTGTTCCATCCGGAATCGTCGCGGGTCGCGCGCATGGCGTCGGGCGGCCGGCACGGCCTCGCGCAGTCGCTGTTCCAGGTCGGCGGCAATGCGGGCTCGGCGCTCGGGCCGCTGCTCGCCGCGCTCGTGATCATTCCGCACGGCCAGCACAGCATCGCGTGGTTCTCGGCCGCCGCGCTCGTCGCGATGGTCGTGCTCACGCAGATCGGCCACTGGTACAAGAAGCATCCGTCGATGAAGAAGAAGGCGGCCGCCGCCGGCCATCCGACGCTGTCGCGCGGCCGCGTGCTCGGCGCGATCGGCGTGCTCGTGCTGCTCGTGTTCTCGAAGTATTTCTATCTGGCGAGCATCAACAGCTACTTCACGTTCTATCTGATCGACAAGTTCCATCTGTCGGTGCAGGCCGCGCAGATCCACCTGTTCGTGTTCCTCGCGGCCGTCGCGGCCGGCACGCTGATCGGCGGGCCGGTCGGCGACCGGATCGGCCGCAAGTACGTGATCTGGGTCTCGATTCTCGGCGTCGCGCCGTTCACGCTGCTGCTGCCGTACGCGAACCTGTTCTGGACCGGCGTGCTGAGCGTGATCATCGGCGTCGTGCTCGCGTCGGCGTTCGCGGCGATTCTGGTCTATGCGACCGAGCTGATGCCGGGCAAGGTGGGGATGGTCGCGGGCCTGTTTTTCGGCTTCGCGTTCGGTCTCGGCGGCGTGGGCGCGGCCGTGCTCGGTCAGCTCGCCGATGCGACCAGCATCCCGTTCGTCTACAAGGTGTGCTCGTTCCTGCCGCTGATCGGCGTGCTGACGGTATTCCTGCCGAATCTGGAAGGCAGCCGCCGCAAGAAGGCCTGACGATGCGGCCGCCGCCCGCACGCGGCGGCCGGGCCGATGAAAAAAAACCGGAAACGACGGCGGCTTCAGGCCGCCGTCGTCGCGTGCAGCGTCAGGAAACGCTTGAGGATGCCCGACGAATAGCTGCTCGCGATCGCGGACAGGAAGTGCGAGAACGACTGCGTCGCATGATCGTCGGCCGTATCGGAGATCGCGCGCACGAGCGCGAACGGCACGTCGTGCTCGGCGCACACCTGCGCGATCGCCGCGCCCTCCATCTCGACCGCGAGCGCGTCCGGCAGCGCGTCGCGCAGCGCAGCAACCTCGCGCTCGCTCGACACGAAGCGGTCGCCGCTGATGATGAGGCCGCCGTGCAGCGTCGCGCCCGCGAGCCCGAAGCGCTCGGCGAACTGCGCGCCCTCTTCGGCGACGAACAACGTGCATGCGACTTTCAGGCGCGCGGTCAGCTCCGCGTCGGTCGCGAAGCGCGTGATGCCGAGCAGCGGCACTTCGTAGCGCGGGAACAGCGGCGACGCGTCGAGATCGTGCTGCAACAGCGTATCGGCGACGACGACGTCGCCGACGCGCACCGCGCGCGACACGCCGCCCGCCACGCCGGTGAACACGACGCCCGACACGCCGAACACGTGGATCAGCGCACTGACCGTCGCGGCGGCCGCGACCTTGCCGACGCGCGCGAGCGTGACGACGCAGGCCGCGCCGTGCACGGTGCCGACGTGATAGTCGCGGCGGCCGAGCGTGACGGTCTTCATCGGGCCTTCCGCGCGCATCGCGGCGATCAGGTCGCCGAGCTCCTCGGGCAGTGCGGCGAGAATGCCGAGCGGGCGCGTCGCGGCGCCGGTTGCGATGTCGACGCTCGTCATTCCACCGCCTGCAGCTTCGCGACCGCGAGCGCGAGCCATTTCTCGCCGTGCCGCTTGAACTTCACCTGCGCCTTTGCGTCGGCGCCGCTGCCTTCGAGCGCGGTTACCGTCCCTTCGCCGAATTTCGTATGGAACACCTGCTGGCCGACGCGGAAGCCGACGTCGGCCGCCCGCTGCTGGTCGGCGAACGCGGGCAGCGGCGCGGACACCGCCGCGTCGACGTACTGCTCGCGCCCGGCGCCGGGCCGCGCGAACCAGTCTCGGCCCCAGCCCGCGTTGTCCGAGCGACCGCCCCAGCGCGCACCGGCCTCGACCTTCGGCGTCAGCCACTTCAGCACGTGCTGCGGCAGTTCGTCGAAAAAGCGCGAGCGCACGTTATAGCGCGTCTGGCCGTGCAGCATCCGGCTCTGCGCGAACGACAGATAGAGCCGCTCCTTCGCGCGCGTGATCGCGACGTACATCAGCCGGCGCTCTTCCTCGAGACCGTCCGATTCGAGCACGCTGTTCTCGTGCGGGAACAGCCCTTCCTCGAGCCCGGTGATGAACACCGCCGAGAATTCGAGCCCCTTCGCCGCGTGCACGGTCATCAGTTGCACGGCGTCCTGGCCAGCCTGTGCCTGGTTGTCGCCGGCTTCGAGCGACGCGTGCGACAGAAAGCCGGCGAGCGGCGTCATCGTGTCGGGGTTCTGCGCGGGATCGTCGAGCGAGGCGGGCGCGAGCACGTCGACCGACGCATCGTCGCGGGCCGCGCCGATCTCGGGCGCCGCGATCGCGCCGGCGCGCAGCGGAATCGAGCGCGCGGGCGTGTCGAGCCCGTAGCCTTCCTCGCTGACGAACGCGGTCGCCGCGTTCACGAGTTCCTGCAAGTTCTCGAGACGGTCCTGCCCTTCGCGCTCGCCCTGATAGAAATCGGAGAGGCCGCTCGCGCGCACGACGTATTCGACGGTCTCGGGCAGGCTCATCTGCTGCGTTTCCGCCCGCATCTTCGCGATCAGGTTCGCGAACGCGCCGAGGCTCGTGCCGGCCTTGCCCGTCACGTAGGGAATCGCGGCAGCCATCGAGCAGCCGTACAGACGCGCGGCGTCGGCCAGCTGCTCGATCGAGCGCGCGCCGATCCCGCGCGTCGGGAAGTTCACGACGCGTGCAAACGCGGTGTCGTCGTTCGGATTGTCGATCAGGCGCAGATACGCGAGCGCATGCTTGACTTCCTGACGCTCGAAAAAGCGCAGGCCGCCATACACGCGATACGGGATGCCCGACGTCATCAGCGTGTGCTCGATCGCACGCGACTGCGCGTTGCTGCGATAGAGCACCGCGATCTCGCTGCGCGACAGCCCCGTGTTGATCAACGAACGGATCTCCTCGACGATCCAGCCGGCTTCCTGCGCATCGGTGCTCGCCTCGTACACGCGCACCGGTTCGCCGTGGCCCGCGTCGGTGCGCAGGTTCTTGCCGAGACGGTGTGCGTTGTTCGAGATCAGCTGGTTCGCCGCATCGAGGATGTTGCCGTGCGACCGGTAGTTCTGCTCGAGCTTGATCAGGTTGCGTACGCGGAATTCGTCCTCGAAGTCGCGCATGTTGCCGACGTTCGCGCCGCGGAACGCGTAGATCGACTGATCGTCGTCGCCGACCGCGAAGATCGCGTTCTGTCCGCCCGCGAGCATCTTCAGCCACGCGTACTGCAGCTTGTTGGTGTCCTGGAACTCGTCGACGAGGATGTGCCGGAAGCGCGCCTGATAGTGCGCGCGCAGCGGCGCGTTGTACGCGAGCAGCTCGTAGCAGCGCAGCAGCAGTTCCGGAAAGTCGACGACGCCCTCGCGCTGGCACTGCTGGTCGTAGGCCTGATAGAGCTCGACGAACTTGCGGTTGAAGTTGTCGGACGCGTCGACCTTGTCCGGGCGCAGCCCCTGCTCTTTCGCGTTGTTGATGAAGTACTGGACGTTCTTCGGCGGATATTTTTCGTCGTCGACGTTCAGCGTCTTCATCAGCCGCTTGATCGCCGACAGCTGATCGGCCGTATCGAGGATCTGGAACGTCTGCGGCAGGCCGGCGTCGCGGTAATGCGCGCGCAGCATCCGGTTGCAGAGGCCGTGGAACGTGCCGATCCACATGCCGCGCGTGTCGATCGGCATCATCGCGGAGAGCCGCGCCATCATCTCGCGCGCGGCCTTGTTCGTGAACGTGACGGCGAGCACGGTGGCCGGCGACGCGTAGCCCTGCTGGATCAGCCACGCGATGCGCGTGATCAGCACGCGGGTCTTGCCGCTGCCCGCCCCCGCGAGGATCAGCGCCGGTTCGTTCGGCAGCGTGACGGCGGCGTATTGTTCGGGGTTCAGATTGGCGAGCAGATCGGGCATGGAGCGGCAGCGAACGGGCGTGGAAAAATGCGGACCCGCCATTATAAGTCCGCCGCGCGCTGCCGTTTTCGGCCGGCGCAACTCGCGCGCGACGCGCGTCGCGGCCGGCGCGCGCGCCGGTGCGATGGCTGGCCGATGTGCATCCATTTATAATCGTCGGATTCGGCATTCAATTCACGCATTTTTCGGCAGATTTCCAACCATGAGCGACAGCACGCTTGCGAAGAGTTTCGAACCCCACACCATCGAGGCCCAATGGGGGCCGGAGTGGGAAAAACGCGGCTATGCGGCCCCGGCATTCGATCCGGCGCGCCCGGATTTCGCGATCCAGTTGCCGCCGCCGAACGTCACGGGCACGCTGCACATGGGCCACGCGTTCAACCAGACGATCATGGACGGCCTCGCGCGCTATCACCGGATGCTCGGCGAGAACACGCTGTGGGTACCGGGCACCGACCACGCGGGGATCGCGACGCAGATCGTCGTCGAGCGCCAGCTCGACGCGCAGGGCGTGTCGCGCCACGATCTCGGCCGCGAGAAATTCGTCGAGCGCGTGTGGGAATGGAAGCAGAAATCGGGTTCGACGATCACCGGCCAGGTGCGCCGGCTCGGCGCGTCGACCGACTGGTCGCGCGAATACTTCACGATGGACGACAAGATGTCGGCCGCCGTGCGCGACGTGTTCGTGGCGCTCTACGAACAGGGTCTGATCTACCGCGGCAAGCGCCTCGTGAACTGGGATCCGGTACTGCTCACCGCGGTGTCGGATCTCGAAGTCGTCAGCGAAGAGGAAAACGGCCATCTGTGGCACATCCGCTACCCGCTCGTCGACGGCTCGGGCTCGCTGACGGTCGCGACCACGCGCCCCGAGACGATGCTCGGCGACGTCGCGGTGATGGTCCACCCGGAAGACGAGCGCTACCGCCACCTGATCGGCAAGCGCGTCACGCTGCCGCTGACCGGCCGCGAGATCCCGGTGATCGCCGACGACTACGTCGATCGCGAGTTCGGCACCGGTGTCGTGAAGGTCACGCCGGCGCACGACTTCAACGATTACCAGGTCGGCCTGCGCCACCAGCTCGCACCGATCGAGATCCTGACGCTCGACGCGAAGATCAACGACAACGCGCCCGAGCAGTATCGCGGGCTCGACCGCTTCGACGCGCGCAAGGCGATCGTCGCCGATCTCGACGCGCAGGGCTTTCTCGAATCGGTGAAGCCGCACAAGCTGATGGTGCCGCGTGGCGACCGCACGGGCGTCGTGATCGAGCCGATGCTGACCGACCAGTGGTTCGTCGCGATGACGAAGCCGGCACCGGAAGGTACGTTCCATCCGGGCAAGTCGATCACCGAAGTGTCGCTCGACGTCGTGCGCAGCGGCCAGATCAAGTTCGTGCCGGAAAACTGGACGACCACCTATTACCAGTGGCTCGAGAACATCCAGGACTGGTGCATTTCGCGCCAGCTCTGGTGGGGCCACCAGATTCCCGCGTGGTACGGCGAGAACGGCGAAGTGTTCGTCGCGCGCAGCGAGGAAGACGCGCGCGCGAAGGCCGCCGCGCAGGGCTACACGGGCGCACTGAAGCGCGACGAGGACGTGCTCGACACGTGGTTCTCGTCCGCGCTCGTGCCGTTCTCGTCGCTCGGCTGGCCGAACGAGACGCCGGAACTGCAGCACTTCCTGCCGTCGTCGGTGCTCGTCACCGGCTTCGACATCATCTTCTTCTGGGTCGCCCGGATGGTGATGATGACCACGCACTTCACCGGCAAGGTGCCGTTCCACACCGTGTACGTGCACGGCCTCGTGCGCGACGCGGAAGGCCAGAAGATGTCGAAGAGCAAGGGCAACACGCTCGACCCGATCGACATCGTCGACGGCATCGATCTCGAAACGCTGGTCGCGAAGCGCACGACGGGCCTGATGAATCCGAAGCAGGCCGCGACGATCGAAAAGAAGACGCGCAAGGAATTCCCGGACGGCATTCCGGCGTTCGGCACCGACGCGCTGCGCTTCACGATGGCGTCGATGGCGACGCTCGGCCGCAACGTGAACTTCGACCTCGCGCGCTGCGAAGGCTATCGCAACTTCTGCAACAAGCTCTGGAACGCGACGCGCTTCGTGCTGATGAACTGCGAAGGCCACGACTGCGGGCTCGACAAGCCGGAAGTCTGCGGCGCGGGCGACTGCGGCCCCGGCGGCTACCTCGACTTCTCGGCGGCCGACCGCTGGATCGTGTCGCTGCTGCAGCGGACCGAAGCCGACATCGCGAAGGGCTTCGCCGACTATCGTTTCGACAACGTCGCGAGCAGCATCTACAAATTCGTGTGGGACGAGTACTGCGACTGGTATCTGGAACTCGCGAAGGTGCAGATCCAGAACGGTACGCCGGAGCAGCAGCGCGCGACGCGCCGCACGCTGCTGCGCGTGCTCGAAACGGTGCTGCGTCTCGCGCACCCGATCATCCCGTTCATCACCGAAGCGCTCTGGCAGAAGGTGGCGCCGCTCGCGGGCCGCTATCCGCAGGGCAAGCCCGAGGGCGAAGCGTCGCTGATGACGCAGGCCTACCCGATCGCCGAGCCGAAGAAGATCGACGAAGGGTCCGAGCAATGGGCGGCCGATCTGAAGGCGATCGTCGACGCGTGCCGCAACCTGCGCGGCGAGATGAACCTGTCGCCGGCGACGAAGGTGCCGCTGCTCGCGGCCGGCGACGCCGCGCGTCTGCATACGTTCGCACCGTACGTGCAGGCGCTCGCGCGCCTGTCCGAGGTCCGGATCCTCGCGGACGAAGCCGCGCTCGACCAGGAAGCGCACGGCGCGCCGATCGCGATCGTCGGGCCGAACAAGCTGGTACTGAAGGTGGAAATCGACGTTGCGGCCGAGCGCGAGCGCCTCTCGAAGGAAATTGCGCGTCTGACGGGCGAAATCGCGAAATGCAACGCGAAACTCGGCAACGAGGCGTTCGTCGCGAAGGCGCCGCCGGCGGTGGTCGAGCAGGAACAAAAACGGCTCGCCGAGTTCCAGGGCACGCTCGAAAAGCTGCGCGCGCAGCTCGAACGGTTGCCCACGTAACAAACGGTAAGCCGGTTTGCGTTCACTATAATTCGGACGTGAACATAGACGTCTGACAAGTCGATTACATCAATAAAGGTTCGATCATGTTGAAAGTCACCAAGGCGGTATTCCCTGTTGCCGGCCTCGGCACGCGGTTCCTCCCGGCAACAAAGGCGAGCCCGAAGGAGATGCTGCCGGTCGTGGACAAGCCGCTGATCCAGTACGCGGTCGAAGAAGCGATCGCGGCCGGCATCACCGAAATGATCTTCGTGACGGGGCGCAGCAAGCGCGCGATCGAGGACCATTTCGACAAGTCCTACGAGGTCGAAGCCGAACTCGAGGCCCGCGGCAAGGAAAAACTGCTCGAGCTCGTGCGCAGCATCAAGCCGAGCCACGTCGACTGCTTCTACGTGCGCCAGCCGGAAGCGCTCGGCCTCGGTCACGCCGTGCTGTGCGCCGAAAAACTGGTCGCGGACAACCCGTTCGCGGTGATCCTCGCGGACGACCTGCTCGACGGCAATCCGCCCGTGATGAAGCAGATGGTCGACGTGTTCGATCACTATCACAGCTCGGTGATCGGCGTCGAAGAGATCCCGCCGTCGGAGACGAAGTCGTACGGGATCGTCGACGGCAAGGAGTGGGAAGACTCGATCATCAAGATGTCGGCGATCGTCGAGAAGCCCGCGCCGGACGTCGCGCCGTCGAACCTCGGCGTGGTCGGCCGCTACGTGCTGAAGCCGCGGATCTTCGATCATCTGCGCGCGCTGAAGCCGGGCGCGGGCGGCGAGCTGCAGCTCACCGACGCGATCGAGGCGCTGCTCGCCGACGAGCAGGTGCTCGCGTACAAATATCAGGGCACGCGCTACGACTGCGGCAGCAAGCTCGGCTATCTGAAGGCGACGGTCGAATTCGCGCTGCGCCATCCGGAAGTCGGCGCCGACTTCGAAACGTATCTGCGCACGCGCGACGGCGCGCAGCCGGCCGCCTGACGCGGCCCCGAAGGCGCGCGCCGCGCGCCCTCGCCCGGCCGTTGCGGCCCGCGCCTCAGTGCGCGGGCGCCGGCTTCACCGAGACGACGCCCGGCATCGCGCCCGCGTCGTCTTTTTTCGTCTCGACGAGCCAGCCGCCGCCCGCGTCGAACGGCAGCTTCGCGAGCGCGCTCGTCACGAGCGCAGGCACCGCGTGCTGCACGCCGGGCTCGCGGTCGCGCAGCGCGGCCGACACGCGATAGACGTCCGCGCCCGACTTCGCGTCGACGAAACGCAGCGTCAGCACGTGGCGATACACGCGACCCGCGAACGGCAGCGCGAGCGGCGCCGGCCCGTCGACGGTCACGCACGCGCTGCTCGCACCGCCGCACTGCTCCGCGCTCGCCGCCACTGCGGCCGGCTGCGTCGCATAGGCGATCGACAGCCGGTAGCGCGCGGCCTGCGCCGGCTGCACGTCGAAGCCGCGGCGCGCGAGCGCCTCGCGCACGCGCGTCTCGATTTGCCGATAGTCGGCATCGTCGGCCTGCGCGGCCGTCCGGACGATGTCGTAGCCGTGCGCGCCCGACGCAAAGCCGTCCGGCTGCCCGACCGCGCTGACGCCGGTCGTGACGCCGGCGCAACCCGTCAACAGCGACGCCGCCAGCGCGGTCGCTGCCCATTGCTTTCTCATGACTTCCCCCAATGCCTGCCGTCGTGCCCGGCCCTGTCAGGCGGACGGCTCGTCGATCGCGGGCAGCGACACCGTCACCGCGGTGCCGACGCCCACTTCGCTGTCGACCGACACGCTGCCGCCGTGGCGCGTGACGACCGTCTTCACGAATGCCATGCCGAGCCCGGAGCCCGAGATTTCGGGCCGTTCGCCCGCATGGAATCGTTTGAAACGCTCGAACAGATGTCGCTGATCTTCCGGCGCAATGCCGTACCCCTGGTCGCGAATCGTACAGAACATCCGTTTCGACGCGTGTTCGACCGTCAGCGTACACGTGATCGTCGTGTCGGACGGACTATATTTGACCGCGTTGTTCAGCACGTTGACGAACGCGCGCGTGATCAGCGAGCGGTCCGCCCTCACCCAGCACATCTCCGTGCCGACGTCGGTATCGATGCGGATGCGCTTCGCCTGCGCCTGCGGCCACACTTCGTCGCTCGCGTCGATCAGCACGTCGACGAGGCTCGTCGTCTCGAGCTGATAGGCCTGCGACTCGGCGCGCGCGAGCTGCACGAACTCGTCGGCAAGCGACAGCGCGCGGTGCGCATAGCGTTCGATCCGCGCGAGCAGCGCGCGCATCGTGTCCGACTCGACGCGGTCGCGTTCGATCTCGACGAGCGCGAGAATCGACGACTGCGGCGAGCGCATGTCGTGCGACAGCAGATGCAGCGCTTCCTCGCGCTGCCGCTCGGCCGCGTGCAGTTCGGTGACGTCGACGAGGCCCGCGATCCAGCCGGTCACGTGACCCTGTGCGTTCGTACACGCTGCGTAGCGTAGCAGATGGTCGAGCCCGTCGCGATCGCGCACCTCGATGCCGCGCGCCATCACGTCGTGCTCGGCCGCGAGCGTCGGGTCGAGCGCGGCCGGCCAGCTGTCGCGGATCGCGACGTCGTGCTCCGCGTTGCCGTCGACGGTCTTCACGAAGGTCAGCTCGCCGAGCGCCGCGCGCAGCGGCCGCCCTTCCGGCAGTGGCAGCGCGAGCCGCGAGCCGTAGCGCTTGGCGGCGTGGTTCGCGATCAGCACGGTGCCGGCCAGGTCGGTCACGAAGATCGGTTCCGGCATGCTGTCGAGGCTGTCCCACACGAAGCGCTTCATGTCCTGCAGGCGCTGCGCGGCCTGCGCCATCAACGCCATCTGGCGCTCGAGCACGTCGCCGCCGACGCGGCGCGCGCGCGGCGCCTCCGGCAGCAGATGCGGTTCGTCGGCGAGCCGCTGCAGCTCGCGGCGCAGGTACGACATCGTCATTTCGAGGCGCCGCCAGTTCCAGATCGGATACACGGCGATCAGCCCGAACACGGCCGGCGCCGGCGACAGCCAGACGCGCGCCTCGAACAGCAGCGCGATGCTCGCGATCACCGCGAGCGCCGCGAGGCTCAGCGTCAGCAGCAGCGCGCGCCACGGCGACAGCATCAGGAAACCGCCGAGCAGCGCCGCGAGCGGCAAGAGCGACGCGGCGAACAGCGCCGGTCGCGAGACCGGCGAAATCGCGGAGCCGGTCGTCAGCATGTCGAGCACGCTCGCGTGGATGTAGACGCCGGCGAGCGGGCCGAAATCGCCGGACACGGGCGTCGCGAAGCGATCGTAGAGCCCCGACGCGGTCACGCCGACGACGACGATCTTGCCGCGCAGCGCATCGGGCTTCACGCGCCCTTCGAGCACATCGTCGAACGACAGCGTCGGATACGCGGGCGTATTGCGGCTGAACGGAATCAGATAGCGGCCTTCGCCGGCCGCGTCGCGCGACAGGTCGTGCGCGCGCGGGCCCGGCGCGCCGCCGGCCGGATGCAGCTTGCCGGCCGCGATCGCGCGATAGACAGGCACCATCAGCTGCGGCCAGCGCGTGCGGCCGTCGTCCTCGAACAGCGCGACGCTGCGCACGATGCCGTCCGGATCGACTTCGAGATTGATATGCCCGAGCCCCATCGCGCGCGCGGCGAGCGCCGCGACCGGCGGATCGAGTACGCGCTTGCCGTCCTGCTCCGGGCTCAGCAGCACCGGCAGGAAGGTCGGCACGCGCGCCATCGCGTCGGCGAACGCGCGATCGTCGGGAGACGGCTCGGTAAACAGCACGTCGTAGACCACGGCCGCCGGCTGCGCACGCGCGAGCGTATCGAGCAGCCGCGCGTGCACGTTGCGCGACCACGGCCAGCGGCCGAGCGCGGACACGCTCCGGTTGTCGATGTCGACGACGACGACGTCCGGCGACAGCGGCAGGCTGCGCAGCATCAGCAGCCGATCGTAGATCAGCCCGTCGACGCTCGACGACGCGCGGCCGAGCGCGCATGCGCAGATCACCGCGATCCCGAGGCACCCGATCGCGATCCATTCGAGCAGGAAACGGCGCCCGAGCTGCCGCCGCGGAGAAACGGAATCGGCTTTCATCTGCCGCGGATCAACGCGACAACGTAAACGCACCGACCGGGCTCGTCTTCTCGTAGAACTTGCCGCCCGAGAACTCCTCGACCGTCACGGCCCAGAAATACTCGCCCGGCGGCAGATGCGCGACGCTGATCTGACGCGCCCGCAGCCCGACTTGATCGACGACCGGTGCGCTCAAGTCCTTCGAGCGCGACAGCACGAACCGGTAGCGCGCGCCGTCGCCCGCGCCGTTGGCCGACCAGCGGAACACGTAGCCGCCCTCGCCGGGCGTCGCGGTCGCATCGAGGCCCATCAGCCGGCGCTCGAACGCATAGATGCGCGGCAGGCCCTCGAGGCCGTTGTCGTCGATCGCCGCGATCCGCACGAAGTACGTACCGTTCGGCACGTCGTGAAATACCGCACGCGGCCCGTCGCTGCGCGTTTCGCGGAACAGCTCGAGCATGCCCGCGTCGCGCGCGAGCTGTACGTGATAGGCGCGTGCCTGCGCGAGCGGCGCGAGATCGAACGCAACGTCCGCGTCGTCCTGCACCTTCTCGGGATGCGCAAGCACCGGTGCCGGCAGCAGCTGAATCGGCGCACCGACCGCGCCGGACGCGCTCGCGACGCTGCCGAAGTTGGCATGCACGAGCGTCGCGCCGGCCGGACGCCGGCTGCCTGCGACGCCGACCGTGCCGTCCAGCACCTCGACGCGCGTGGCCGCGCTGCCGGCGGCATCGTAATTCACGCGAAAGCGCGTGCCGCGCACGCCGGCGACGACCGACGGCGAGCGGATCTGGAAACGGTCGTCGCGCTTCTTCAGGTGCGTGACGTCGCTGTCGACCGAGCCGCGCGTCAGTTCGAACTGACGGTCGAGCGTGCCGGTCAGCACGGTGCGGCGCAGCGTCTTCAGGTCGAGCTGGCTGTCCGGAGGCAGGCTCATGTGCGTGCCGTCGGCGAGCTCGAGCGTCAGGAAACCGTTCGCGCCGGTGCGCACGCGGTCGCCCTCGGTGACCGTCGCGTCGGCGGCAAGCGGCGCGTATTGCGCATTGCCGGTCGCGCGCTCGGCGGTGCCCTGCACCGCGACGACGCGCGCCGAGAGCCGCTCCTTGCGCAGCCGCGCGACGGGCAGCTTCAGCGCGATGCCGGGCTGCAGATGCTTCGGCTCGGGCACGTGGTTCAGCTGCTGCAGCAGCTGCCAGTCGTCGACGCCTTGCAGATAGCGCGCGGCGATGTCGTACAGCGTATCGCCCGCCTGCGTGCGGTATGCGATCGTCTTGCCCGCCGTGGCGGGCGGCTGGGCCGCGGCATGCTGCGCCGCGACCGCGAGCGCGACCGCACAGGCCGCGCGCAGGCCGGCGGTACGCAGCATGGCGGCGCGCTGCGTGATGGCCGTCGTCACTCCGGTTCTCCCTGGCCGACGCGCTCGAGCCGGTAGCCGTAGCCGTAGATGGGCGCGAGCCGATAGCCGTTTTCGGGCCGCAGGCCCAGCTTCGTGCGCAGCATCGAGATGTGCGTGTCCATCGTGCGCGACGGAATGTCGGTCGCCTGCTTCCACACGAGATCGAGGATGTGCGCGCGCGACAGCGGCCGGTCGAGATGCTGGAACAGCAGCAGCGCGAGCTCGAATTCCTTCTGCGTGAGGCTCACGGCCTTGTCGCCGACGTACGCCTGCTTCAGGTTCACGTCGAAGCGGAACTGGTCGAACTCGCGAACGGTCGCCTCCGCGTTGACCGGATACGCGCGGCGCAGCAGCGAGCCGATGCGCGCGCGCAGGATCGGGCCGGACACGGGCTTGACGACGTAGTCGTCGGCGCCGGCGTTCAGGATTTGCGTGATCCCGGCCTCGTCGTCGCGGCTGGTCATGAAGATGATCGGCAGGCTGTGCTCGGTCTGATTCGCGCGCACCCACTTCAGCACTTCCTCGCCCGACATGTCCGGCACGTTCCAGTCGAGGACCAGCAGATCGAACGTCTCGCGCTGCAGACGCTTCTTCAGGGCCTTGCCTTCCTTGAACGCGTAGCACGTGTGGCCGGCGGCCGTCAGCGTTTGACTGACGAAATCCGTCTGGGCCGGATCGTCATCCAGTACAGCAATTCTCATAGCACCCCGCAAATCGAAAGCGATTCGTCCAGTTCAACTCCCCGCTCCTGCCGCTGCCGCATCGACTGCGGCGCGGCCCCGATACCGGCCCTCGAGCCGCCGGTCGCCGCCGCGCAACGGATGCGACACGGTTGCCCCGGCAACATATCTCAAAAACGGGGCACGGACGAACCGGCGATTTCAGCATAGTAGTATGAAATTCGCCAGGGAATTGCGTGGACTACGGCTCATTCTTCGAATAATCGTCGTTGTCGCGCGATCGCCGCGGCCCTGGCCCTGGCCCCGGCCGCGACCGCACCGGTTCCGCGTTACAGCCAGTCGTCGGCCGGCGCGTGCTGCGCGAGCATCCGCTGCAGTTGGCCGCGCACCTCTTCCCACGCGGCGGCCGCATAGTCGGGCCGGTTCGCCGCCCAGGCGTGCGCGAGATCGAACACGCGTTCGACGGTCGCGCTGCAATACGTGACGGCCGGCGCGTCGTGCTGCGCGGCGTCGCGCAGCCGCTCGCCGAGCCATTCGGCCAGCCACGGCATCTCGGCCGCCGCCGAATCGGCGTATGCCTCGAGTGCGGCCCGCGCATGGCGGTCCTGCTGCGGATCCAGCTCCACGCGGCTCGATGCCGGCGTGCAGGCGGATGCAATGCAATCCCTTGTGGACGGACTTCGTCGGGTCCCTGGTCTGAAGGACATGTCCTCTCCCCCCTTATACGACGGTCGCGTCGGGCGTGGCCCCCGTGCCTGCCTCTTCGACGTACCGTGGCCGGCGCGCCCGAACAGCACGGACGACCGGACGGGCCAGTATACGCAGCCGCCGGCAAACCGAGGTTTAAGAATTGTCAGACTGGCGCGGCTCGGGAACGTGCCGGACAGGGCCGGGGCGGCCCTGCAACACGGCGCGGCGCGGCGCGCCGACGCGTTTGCGCCGTGGGCGGCGCACGGCGAGCGGTGTGGTGTGGCGTGGCGTCGCGTCAGCGGCGACGCATCAGGAACACGAAGGTCTTGTCCTGCGTCGTCGATTCGACGATTTCGTTGCCGGTCTGCTTCGCGAACGCGGCAAAGTCGCGCTGGGAGCCCGGATCGGTCGCGAGCACCTTCAGGATTTGCCCGCTTTCCATATCGGCGAGCGCTTTCTTCGCGCGCAGGATCGGCAACGGGCAATTGAGCCCGCGCGCGTCCACTTCCTTGTGAATCTGCATCGGCTGTCGACCTTCGAATGGCGCGCCGCACGGGGCGCGGGAGGAAGCCGCGATTTTACCGCAGCGCGGCCGCGCGCGCCGGACGGCCCGACGCGGCCGTCGCAGGCCCGTGGCGAGGCCGTGACGGGGCCGTTGCGGGCCCGTCATGCGCCCGAGAAGCCGCCCGCCAGCCGCTCGCGCAGATGGCGCACGAGCGCGCGCACGGCGCTCGGCACGACCGCGCTGTACGGCCGGATCGCGAAGATGTGGTCGCCGAACGCGCCGGACGGCCGCCACCCGTCGAGCAGCGATACGAGCCGGCCCGCATCGAGATCGCGCCGCGCGCTGAAATCGGGCAGCAGCGCGATGCCGAGCCCGCCGAGCGCGGCCTCGCGCATCGCCTCGCTGTTGTTCGCCGCGAAGCTGCCGCGCACCGGCACGCTGACGCGCTCGCGCCGCCTGCCCTGCAGCTCGAAGCTCCACGCGGCCGGCTCGTTGTCGCGCAGATAGCAGAGGCAGCTGTGGTCGACGAGTTCGCGCGGATGGCGCGGCGCGCCTCGTGCGTCGAGATAGTCGCGGCTGGCGACGAGCAGCGAGCGCGTATCGCAGAGCTTCCATGCGACGTGTGTTTGCGGCGCGGTCGTCGTATGGCGGATCGCGAGATCGAAGCCTTCCTGCGTCAGCGAATGCAGCCGGTCCGACAGGTCGAGTTCGAGATGCACGCCCGGATGCGCGCGCAGGAAATCCGGCAGATGCGGGACGATCTGCTGGCGGCCGAGCGCGACCGGCGCCGTCACGCGCACGAGCCCGCGCGGCTCGCCGGCGAGCTCCTTGACGCGCGCGAAATGCTGGCCGATCGACTCGAACGCGTCGCGCGTGCTGTCGACGAGCGTCCGGCCCGCGTCGGTGAGCCGCACGCTGCGCGTCGTGCGGCGCACGAGCGGCACGCCGGCCGCCTTTTCGAGATCGGCGATGCGCTGACTCATCGCGGCCTTGCTGATCCCGAGCCGCTGCGCGGCGGCCGTGAAGCTGCCGGCGGCGGCCAGCACCGTCAGCGAATGGATGTGCGGCCAGAGCGCCTGGACATTTTGCTGATTCATCCGCCGATTATTCAGAATTCTGAACAGTGAATCAAGCTGCGCGGCCTTCTCCGGCCCGCCGCGTTTCCCTAGACTGAGGCCTTCCCTTCCCCCGAATCTTCAGGAGACACGATGAACCCGGTTCCCGCGTATACGTCCGATGCCGACGTCGGCCACTACCTCGACGGCGCGCCTGTGGCCGGCCGCAGCGGCCGCTTCCAGGACGTCTTCAATCCTGCGCTCGGCCGCGCGGTGCGTCGCGTCGCACTGGCCGACGACGGCGAAGTACAGCGGGCCGTCGCGTCGGCCGCCGCGGCGTTTCCGGACTGGGCCGCGACGCCGCCGATTCGCCGCGCGCGCGTGCTGCACCGTTTCCTGCAGTTGATGAACGAGCATCGCGACGCGCTCGCGGCGATCATCACCGCCGAGCACGGCAAGGTGTTCTCCGACGCGCAGGGCGAAGTCGCGCGCGGCATCGACATCGTCGAATTCGCGTGCGGCATTCCGCAACTGCTGAAGGGCGACTACACCGACCAGGTCAGCACCGGCATCGACAACTGGACGATGCGTCAGCCGCTCGGCGTCGTCGCCGGCATCACGCCGTTCAACTTTCCGTGCATGGTGCCGTGCTGGATGTTCCCGGTCGCGATCGCGACGGGCAACACGTTCGTGCTGAAGCCGAGCGAGCGCGACCCGTCGGCTGCGCTCTACATCGCCGACCTGCTCACGCAGGCCGGGCTGCCGCCCGGCGTGTTCAACGTCGTGCAGGGCGACAAGGGCGCCGTCGACGCGCTGCTCGATCATCCCGACGTGCAGGCCGTCAGCTTCGTCGGCTCGACGCCGATCGCCGCGTACGTGCAGCAGCGCGCGGTGCAGTCGGGCAAGCGCGTGCAGGCGCTCGGCGGTGCGAAGAACCACCTCGTCGTGATGCCGGACGCGAACCTCGAGCAGGCCGTCGACGCACTGATCGGCGCCGCGTACGGCTCGGCCGGCGAGCGCTGCATGGCGATCAGCGTCGCGGTGCTGGTCGGCGATGTCGCCGAGCGGATCGTGCCGGCCGTCGCCGAGCGCGCGCGCAAGCTCGTGATCGGCGACGGGATGTCGCCGGAAGTCGAGATGGGCCCGATCGTCACGGGCGAGGCGCTCAAGCGCATCGAAAGCTATATCGAGCTCGGCGTGCAGGAAGGCGCGCAACTGGTCGTCGACGGCCGCGGGCTGCGCGTGCCGGGCCGCGAGCAAGGCTTCTTCACCGGCGGTACGCTGTTCGATCACGTGACGCCCGACATGCGAATCTACAAGGAAGAGATCTTCGGGCCGGTGCTAGGCTGCGTGCGCGTGAAGGACTTCGGCGAAGCGGTCGACCTGATCAACGGGCACGAGTTCGGCAACGGCGTGTCGTGCTTCACGAGCGACGGCGGCATCGCGCGCGAGTTCGCGCGGCGCATCCAGGTCGGGATGGTCGGCATCAACGTGCCGATTCCGGTGCCGATGGCGTGGCACGGCTTCGGCGGCTGGAAGAAGAGCCTGTTCGGCGACATGCACGCGTACGGCGAGGAAGGCGTGCGCTTCTATACGCGGCAGAAGTCGGTGATGCAGCGCTGGTCGTCTAGCATCGGCAAGGGTGCCGAGTTCGCGATGCCGACCGCGAAGTGACCACGGCGGCGCGCCGCCCCTCGGCGGGCGGTGCGCCGAGGCCGGCGCGGCGTCAGCCGGCCTTCGAGCCGTGCGCGCCGTCGGCGCTCGGCAGGTACGACAGCTCGAGCCGATACGCGAGCGCGACGAACAGGCTCTGTGCGAGACCCATCGACGCCGTCAGCGCGCGGAATCCGAACGTCGCGCTTTCCTGCACCATCAGCGTCACCTCGGCTTCCCGCGCGATCGGGCTCATCCGGCTGTCGGTGATCGCGATCAGCCGCGCGCCGCGCTGCACGGCCTGCTGCGCGACCTGAACCGTCTCTTCCGCATACGGCATGAACGAGATCACGATCATCACGTCGCCGTCGCGCACCGAGCGGATCTGGCCGAGATGCATGCTGCCGAGCGCGCTGAACAGCCCGATGCGCTTGTCGGTATGCTGCAGCGCATAGTCGAGATACACGGCGATCGGAAACGCGCGGCGCGAGCCGGCGATCCAGATCGCCTGCGTGTCGGCCAGCAGATCGACCGCCTGCGCGAGCGCCGCCGGGTCGAGCGTCTGCCGCAGCTGCTGCATGCCCGCAATGCTGCCCTTGATGAACTCGTCGGCGATCTGCTCGGGCTGCAGGCTCGACGAACCCGATTCGATCACGTCGCGCAGCCGCAGGCTGTAGGCACGGCCCGGCGCGATCTGCTGCGCGAGCCCTTCGCGAAACAGCCGCTGCATCTCGGAGAAGCCCGAGAACCCGAAGTGCTTCGCGAAGCGCACGACCGCCGACGGCTGCACGCCGCACGCCTCGGCGAGCGACTGGATCCCTTCGAGGCCGAGCTGGTCCCGGTGCGTTTCGACGTGCCGCGCAATGACCTTCAGGCGGTTGCTGAGGCCGTCGTACTCCTGCGTCAGACGCTGCAGGAACTGCTCGACGGTGGCGGGAGGTTTCTCGGACGAAGTCATCGAATGGCGCGAAATGGACGGCCCCGATACGCGAACGCGGCTCGGGACACCGCATGAACACATGCATGAAGGGCGAATTTAAACACGTTTGCGACGC
Source organism: Burkholderia multivorans ATCC BAA-247 (assembly GCF_000959525.1). Lineage (NCBI taxonomy): Bacteria > Pseudomonadati > Pseudomonadota > Betaproteobacteria > Burkholderiales > Burkholderiaceae > Burkholderia > Burkholderia multivorans. The sequence goes on along the minus strand of NZ_CP009832.1, from coordinate 1,608,743 downwards.
GTCTCGCGCCGCCTGCTCGCTCCCACGCGCTCGATCATCACGGGCCAGCACACCGCGGCGATACCGGAACGATTCTCCACCGGCGTCGCGGCGGCGTAAAGCTTAGGGCGTGCACCGACGGCGGCGGCCGGCGCCGCGGCGCGCGCACCACGCGCGCCGCCGTGCGTCGCGGCGCGCAACTCAGCGGTAGTCGACCCACACGCCGCCCGCGTCGGCCGAGCGCACGCAGTTCTCGACCCAGCGCACGCCCTCGACGCCGGCGTGGACATCGGGAAAGCGGATGCCCTTGAGCGCGTCGGCGTCGCCGCGATCGGCCGCGTCCATCGCGAGCGCGAAGCGCGCGTACAGATTCGACCATGCGTCGAACAACCCTTCCGGATGGCCGGCGCCGATCCGGTCCTCGCGCAATGCGTCCGGATGCAGGTACGGCATGCCGCGATCGAGCATCTGCGCAGGCTGCCCCTGCACCTCGTAGCGCAGCTGGTTCGGATGCTCGTCCCACCATTCGACGCTCGCCTTCGAGCCGATCACGCGCACCTTCTGCCCATGCATCGAGCCGGCGTTCACCGCACTCGACCACACGTAGCCGATCGCGCCCGTGTCGTATTCCATGATCGTGAACGCGTTGTCCTCCAGCGGCGCGCGGCTCTTCACGAAGCTCTGCCGCGAGCACATCAGCCGGCGGATCTTCAGCCACGGCACCATGACTTCGGCGATGTAGAGCGGATGCGTGCCGATGTCGCCGAGCACGTAGCTCGGCCCCGCGAACTTCGGGTCGACGCGCCAGCGCGCGGCCGCGCTCTCGGCTTCGACGCCGTCGCTGTGAAAGCCGTGCGCGAACTGCATCTGCACGATGCGGATCTCGCCGAGATCGCCGCGCGCGATCATCTCGCGCGCCTGCTCGATCATCTGGTGGCCCGAATAACCGTACGCGACGCCGACGATCCGGTTCTTCTCGACGGCCAGCCGCTGCAGCGCCTCGGCCTCCTGCGTCGTGAAGCAGAGCGGCTTCTCGCAAACCACGTGCAGCCCCGCGTTCAGCGCCGCGCGGCAGATCTCGAAGTGCGTGTTGTTCGGCGTCGCGATCGAGACCGCGCGGATGCCGTCCTCGCGCTTCGCTTCGGCGTCGAACATCGTCTGATAGTCCGGATAGCAGCGCTCGGCGTCGACGCCGAGCTTCACGCCGAACTGCCGCCCGCGCTCGGGATCGAGGTCGAACGCGCCGGCGACGAGCCGGAAGCTGCCGTCGCGCAGCGCGGCCGAGCGGTGGCTGTAGCCGATCTGGCTGCCCAGGCCGCCGCCGACCATCGCCCAGGGAATCGAATGTCCAAGCAGAATCTGTCCGTCGATCATGATGTTCGTGGTCCTCAGTGCGTATCCGGGTGTTCCGTATTCAGCGGTTCGATTTCGTTCTTCGCGCAGTCGCGCGGATGCATCGTTCAGGCGAACCCGGCCGATGCGAGAAACGCGCGGCTCGCCGCGACGTCGCGCAGGCTCGTGTCCGCATTGCGTGGATCGCGCTCCTGTTCGATCGTGATGTAGCCGGCGTAGCCGATGTCGTCGAGCGTGCCCTTGATCGCGCGGTAATCGAGCACGCCACGGCCGATCGGACACATCACGCCGCGCGCGCATGCATCGAAGAAGCGGATCCGCTCGCTCATCACCGCGTCGTATACGGCCGCGTCGATATCCTTGAAATGCACGTAATCGAGCCGCGCCGCATGGCGGCGCAGCCATTCGCACGGGTCCATGCCCGAGTAGTAGAGGTGGCCCGTATCGAGGCAGAGGCCCGCCGTGTCGGCCGGTATGTCGGCGACGATCCGGTCGATCTCGTCCGCGAATTCGATATAGCCGCCCGCGTGCGGATGAATCACCGCGCGCACGCCGAACCCGTCGCGCGCGAGCGTCGCGATCTGCCGGATGTGGTCGACCATCGCGGCCCAGTCCTCCTTCTGCAACCGCGGTGCGCGATCGCCGTGACCGGCCGCATAGTCCCGTTCGTCGTGACCCCAATCCATCACGACGAGATACGGCGCCGCATAACGCTGCCCGCGCTGCGTCGGCAGCTTCGGCAACTGCGTGATCAGCATGCAGATGTCGCGCGTCTGGCGCAGCAGGTTCGGCAGATTCGCGGGCGACACGAGATCGTCGAAGATCGTGCCGGCCGTGATGCTCAGCCGCTGCTGTTCGAGCTCCGCGCGCACGACGTCGAGCGCGAGCGGGATGTAGCCGTACGGGCCAAGCTCGATGCCCGAATACCCGGCCGCCGACGCCTCGGCGAGCACGTGCCGCCACGGCGGCAAGTGCGGGTTGCTCACGTCGTCGACGCCCCAGCAGCACGGCGCGCAGCCGATCTTCATCGTCATGTCGGTCGATTCCCGGAAGCGGTTGGCCTCAAGCGCGATAGAACGCGGGACGTTCGGCGATCGCGATCGGCTCGACCGCCCCGCTCTTCTGCGCGCGCACGCAGGCGTCGGCCGCGACCGCGGCCGCATAGCCGTCCCATGCGGACGGGCCCGTGAGTGCCTGCCGGCGCACGCCGTCGATGAACGCCTGCAGCTCGACGTCGTACGATGCGATGAAGCGCTCCTTCCAGTCGGTCATGATCTCGACCGACTGCCGCGCCAGATGCTTGAGCCCGACGGCCGGCGGATCGGGCAGCTTCGCGATCCCGTTCTCGCCGACCACCTCGCACTGGATGTCGTACCCGTACTGGCAGTTCACGAAGATCTCGACGTCGATGCGCACGCCGCTCACCGTTTCGAGCAGCACGATCTGCGGATCGGCGAGATGCGTGCTCGCGTGGCGCGTCTTCTTCGGATAGACGACCTGCGCGCTCACGTAGTCCTCGCCGAGCAACCAGCGCAGCACGTCGAGTTCGTGGATCAGCGTGTCGGTGATCGCCATGTCCGTCGTGTAGCGCTCGCCGACCGACTGGTTGCGGTGCGCGCAATGCAGCATCAACGGTGCGCCGATCTGGCCGCTGTCGATCACGCGCTTGAGCGCGCGATAACCTTCGTCGTACGGCCGCATGAAGCCGACCTGCACGAGCCGCGAGCCATGCGCGAGTTCCGCTTCGACGATCCGCATGCAGCCCTCGGCCGTCACCGCGAGCGGCTTCTCGCAGAACACGGGCTTGCCGTGCGCGATCGCGTCGAGCACGAAGGCCTCGTGCGTCGGCCCCCACGACGTGACGAGCACGGCCTGCACGTCGGCGGCCGCGATCAGGTCGCGGCCGTCCGCGTAGATCTCCGCGTCGGGCGCGTAGTGCGTCACCGCATCGCGCGCCTGCTGCGGATCGATGTCGTTGACGGCGACGACGCGCGCGCCGGACAGCGTGCGCATCAGCCTGCGAATATGGTCCTGGCCGATCGCGCCGCAGCCGATCACGCCGATTTGCAAGGTCATCAGGGTATCTCCAGTCGTTCGTTATCGGCGGGCGCGTGCCGCGCCGTCGGTCCATCGAATCGTTTCAGCGCGCCGCGCGATCGAAATGGCGGTCGACGTAGCGCTGGATCGTCTCGCGCATGTAGCGCGAGGAGGCTTCCGCACGGTCCTCCCACGCGAACACGCACGACGACATCACGCCGTCGAAGCCCGCATCGGCGAGTGCGCGGAAGAACACGTCCCAGTCGATCTCGCCCTGCCCGATGTCCAGATGCTGGTGCACGCGGATCTGGTTCGAGCCCGGCGGGTTCACGATGTAGCGCAGCTGGCTGCTCTTGCGGTGGTCGAACGTGTCGGCCACGCGCACGTGCGCGAGGATCGGCGCGGCCTGCGCGATCATCGCGGCCATGTCGTCGCCGTAGTAGAACGTATGCGGCGCGATGTACGACAGCTTCAGCGACGGCGAACCGATGTTCGTGACGATGTCGATCGCCGGCTGCAGCTGCTCGATCCAGTCCTCCGGATGCGGCTCGACCGACAGCACGATGCGCTCGCGCTCGAGCACGGGCAGCAGCGCGTCCATCGAGCGGAACCACGCGGCTTCGCAGAGCTCCTTCGGGTTCGCGCCCGGCCGCTCGCCGACCGAGCGTTCGGGCGACGCGCCGCGCCCGAACTCCGACACCATCAGCGTGCACTCCATTTCGAGCGCGACCTCGATCGCCTTCTTCCAGCAGCGCACGGCCCACTGCCGCTCGTCTTCGAACGGGCTCGCCCAGCGGTACATCGGCTGCAGCGACGCGAGTCCGACACCGCTCGCGCGCAGCGCGCGGCGGAACGCGGCCATCCGCTCGCGCGTCGCGCGCGGCATCACCCACCAGTCGAGGAAGTCGCTGCGCGGCGACAGCTCGATCTGGTCGTAACCGAGCTCGGCGACTGCGTGCGGCAGCCGATCGAGCGGCAGGTGGCGAATCATGTACGGGTCGAGTGCGATCTTCATGGCGATGTTCGTGCGATGTGCAGTGGAATCGTCGCGCTCAGCGGCGCTTCTTCTTGTTGCGGTACTGGTCGGCGATCACGGCCGCGACGATGATCGCGCCCTTGACCATCTCCTGGTAGTACGCGTCGATCCGGATGAACGTGAAGCCCGACGTCATCACGCCGAGGATCAGCACGCCGATCACGGTGCCCGTCACGCGGCCGAGGCCGCCCGACAGCGACGTGCCGCCGATCACGACGGCCGCGATCGCGTCGAGCTCGTACATCACGCCCATCCCCGACTGGCCCGAGATCGCGCGCGCGGCCGTCACGGTGCCGGCGATCCCGCTCAGCAGCCCGGCAATTGCATAGACGAGCACGAGATGGCGCGTCACGTTGATGCCCGACACGATCGCCGCATGGCGGTTCGCGCCGATCGCATACGTGTACTTGCCGAAGCGCGTGTAGCGCAGCACGACGTGGAAGATCGCCGCGATCACGAGGAAGATGATCACGGGGTTCGCGCCCGCGCCGATCGCCGCGAACTGGTCGGTCAGCATCGACACCGGCATGCCGTTCGTGAACCACTTCGCGAAGCCGCGCGCGGCGACCATCGTGCCGAGCGTCGCGATGAACGGCGGGATGCCGGTGAGCGCGATCAGCGAGCCGTTCAGCAGCCCGACCAGCAGCCCGACGCAGACGCCCGCCAGCACCGGCCAGATCACGGGCAGGTCGGTCAGATGCGGAAACACCGCGCGCGGAAAGTCGGACACCTGCGCGAGGCTCGCCGAGACGACCGCGGCCGCCGCGACGACCGATCCGGACGACAGGTCGATCCCGCTCGTGATGATCACGAGGTTCACGCCGACCGCGATGATGCCGATCACGGCCATCTGCAGCACGATGATCTCGAGCCGCTCGGCGTTGAACAGGAAGCTCTGGCCGACGACGAGCCAGCCGATCGCCTCGAAGAACAGGCTGATGCCGACCAGCACGAGAAAGATGCTCAGCTCGGGCGGCCACTTCGCGTGCCGCGTCTTGATCGTCATGGACTGCGCGTCCGCGACCGGATTGAGGTTGCCCATTTCAGTTGTCTCCATGCTTGTTGCGGCTCAGCGCGACGCGAGATCCATGATGCGGACCTGGTCGGCGTCCTTGCGATCGACGATGCCGGTCATGCGCCCTTCGTGCATCACCATCACGCGATCGCTCATGCCGAGCACTTCCGGCATCTCCGACGAGATCATCAGCACCGCGACGCCCTTGCCCGCCAGTGCGCTGACGAGCCGGTGGATCTCGGCCTTCGCGCCGACGTCGATGCCGCGCGTCGGCTCGTCGAGGATCAGGATGCGCGGCTGCGTGAGCAGCCAGCGGCCGATCAGCACCTTCTGCTGATTGCCGCCGGACAGGTTCTGGATTTCCTCGTGCAGCCCGGGCGCCTTCACGCGCAGCGTCCGGCTCATTGCCTCGCAGTCGCGCTTCAGCTGCGCATGCCGCACGAAATTGAACTTCACGTAGCGGCGGCTGAGCACGGCCGCTTCCATGTTCGCGAGCAGATCGAGATTCAGGAAGCAGCCGGTGTCCTTGCGGTCCTCGGTCAGGAATGCCATCCCGTGCTTCATCGCCTGCGCGGGCGTCGAGATCCGCACCGGCTTGCCGTCGATCAGGATCTCGCCCGAGGTCGCGGGCACGACGCCGAACAGCGCCTCGGCCACGTTCGAGCGGCCCGAGCCGACGAGGCCCGCGACGCCGAGAATCTCGCCCGCGCGCAGATCGAAGCTCACGTCGCGGAACACGCCCTCCACGCCGAGATTGCGCACCGACAGCACGACGTCGCCGATCGGTACGTCCTCCTTCGGAAACATCTGCGTGATCTCGCGGCCGACCATCATGCGGATGATGTCGTCGCGCGTGACGTCCGACGACGCGTGCGTGCCGATGTACTTGCCGTCGCGAAACACCGAGAACTCGTCGGCGATCTCGAACAGCTCGTTCATCTTGTGCGTGATGTAGACGATGCCCTTGCCCTGCTCGCGCAGCTGCCGGATGATCCGGAACAGGTGCGTGACTTCCTTGTCGGTGAGTGCGGACGTCGGCTCGTCCATGATCAGCACGTCGGAGTCGAACGACACGGCCTTCGCGATTTCGACCATCTGCCGGCTCGCGACGGTCAGCGTGCGCACGTCGGCGTCCGGATCGATGTCGATCGACAGCCGCTCGAACAGCGCGGCCGTGCGCCGCCGCAACTGCGCATGGTCGATCAGCCCGAAGCGGTTCTTCGGCTCGCGGCGAATCCAGATGTTCTCCGCGACCGTCATGTACGGCATCAGGTTCAGTTCCTGATGGATCATCGCGATGCCGCGATCGAGCGCGTCGAGCGGGCCGTTCAGTACGACGGGCTCGCCCTTGAGCAGGATCTCGCCGCAATCGGGCGTATAGACGCCGGCGATGATCTTCATCAGCGTCGACTTGCCGGCGCCGTTCTCGCCCATCAGGGCGTGGACCGTGCCGCGGCGCACGCGAAACTGCACGCCGTCGAGCGCGACGACGCCCGGAAACGACTTGCCGACGCCGCGCACCTCGAGCAGGCAATCGGACGCCGGCGCGCCGGACGAACCGGGTGCGGCGAACGAAGCGGCCGGCGCGCCGTCGCTGGCCATCGGGCGCGCCATCCTGGCTGTAAACATGGACGTTCCTCGAAAGTCGCACGCGGTCCCGGACGCGCCGGGCCCGCGCAATTCAGCGGAAAACCCGGTCAGTGCTTCGCGTACTGGTTCATGTTGTCGGGCGTGACGAGCTCGAACGGCACGTTCACGTAGCGGTCGACGTTCTGCTTCTTCGCGAGCTTCAGCGCGGCCGCGACGGCTTGCGTGCCCTGCCCGGACGCGTTCTGGTACACCGACACCTTCAGCTCGCCGCTCTTCATCGACGCGAGCCCGTCCGGCGTCGCGTCGATGCCCGCGACGATCGTCTTCGGCGTCCACTTGCGCGCGGCCTTCAAGGCGTTGATCGCGCCGATCGCCATTTCGTCGTTGTTCGACACGATCGCGTCGAACTTCATCCCGGAGCTGAGCCAGTTCATCGTGATGTCCTGGCCCTGCGTGCGGCTCCACTTGCCTTCGCGCTTGTCGACGATGCGCATCCCGGCGCAGTCCTTCGTCGCGATCACGTCCTCGATGTCCTTGGTGCGCGCGCGCGCCGACTCGTTCGACAGCTCGCCCATCAGCACCAGGAGATCGCCCTTGCCGCCCAGCAGCTTGCAGACCTGGCGCGCCTGCAGCGTGCCCGACTGCTTCTCGTCGGACGCGACGACCGCGACGCCGGCCGGCAGCTTGTCGAAATCGACCGGCTTGCGGTTCACGTAGACGAGCGGAATCTTCGCGGCCGTCACCATCTTCGTGATCTTCGGCGTCGCGTCGGTGTCGACCGCGTTCACGATGATCGCGTCGACCTTCTGCGCGATCATGTTCTGGACCTGGCTCAACTGCTTGCCGACGTCGTTGCCGGCATCCTCGATCTGCACGGTCGCGCCGTCCTTCTTGGCCGCGTCGGCGATGCTGTTGCGCAGGATCGTCAGAAACGTGTCGTCGAACGACGCCATCGTGACGCCGATCTTCTCGGCATGCGCGAGCGGCATCGCCAGCATCGCGGCGGCCGCGACGGCCATCAGCTTGGTCTTCATGATCACTCTGTCTCCTCATCTCCGGGGGGCGGAAAACGGCGCGTTGCGCGCCGCCGGGCCGAGTCCGATACGGACTGAAGCATCCGGATGAAACTGTAGATCACTTCGTCGAAATTTTGGAAATTTATTTCTACGTGATTTCACCTAGGGAACTGGATTTCCAAAAAGCCTAGACTGCGTCCGTAGCCCGATGGCTTGCGGCGGGCGGCGTCGCGTCGTGCGGTACGCGCGCGGCGCGCCGGTCGCAGCCTCGGTCCCTCTTAACCGCCGGCATCGCCGAACGCCGGCCGCGAGCGTGAACCGTCTATGAGCCCGTTGAACTTTCCGAGTGACCGCCCCATCGATCTCGCCTGCCTCGGCCGCGTCGCCGTGGATCTTTACGCGCAGCAGTACGGCAGCCGTCTCGAGGACGCGCGCACGTTCCAGATGTATCTCGGCGGCTCGTCGGGCAACGTCGCGTTCGGCGTCGCGCGGCTCGGGCTCAAGACCGCGATGATCTCGCGCGTCGGCGACGAGCAGATGGGCCGCTTCGTACGCGAAACGCTCGAGCGCGAAGGGTGCGACACGAGCCAGCTGCAGACCGACCCGGAACGGCTGACGGCGCTGGTGCTGCTCGGGCTCAAGGATCGCGACACGTTTCCGCTGCTGTTCGTGCGCGAGAACTGCGCCGACATGGCCGTGCGCGCGGACGAGATCCGCGAGGACTTCATCGCGCGCTGCCGCGCGCTTGCGATCACCGGCACGCATCTGTCGACGCCCGGCACGCGCGAAGCGTCGCTGACCGCGCTCGGCTACGCGCGCCGCCACGGCGTCGTGCGGATTCTCGACATCGACTATCGGCCCGTGCTCTGGGGGCTCACGCCGCGCGGTGCGGGCGAGAACCGCTACGTGCCCGATGCGCAGGTCACGCAGCAGCTGCAGCAGGTGCTCGGCGAGTTCGACCTGCTGGTCGGCACCGAAGAGGAGTTCCTGATCGCGGGCGGCGTGCCGCACGACCTGATCGCGTCGCTCGAAGCCGTGCGCCGCGTGAGCGATGCGGTGCTCGTCGTCAAGCGCGGCGCGCTCGGCTGCTGCGTGATCGAGCGCGACATTCCGGCGCGCATCGATGATGCGCCGACCTTCGCCGGCGAACGCGTCGAGGTGCTGAACGTGCTCGGCGCCGGCGACGCGTTCCTGTCAGGCCTGCTGTCCGGCCTGCTGCGCGGCCGCGACTGGGCCGAATCGACGCGCATCGCGAACGCCTGCGGCGCGATCGTCGTGTCGCGCCACGCCTGTTCGGCGGCCATGCCGACGCCGGCCGAACTCGCGCACTGGTTCGGCGGCAGCCGCAATCCGCAGGTCGATGCGGACCGTATGCTCGCGCATCTGCATCGCGTGACGGTGCCGCGCCGCGAATGGGACGATCTCTGCGTGATGGCGTTCGACCATCGCAGCCAGTTCTACGAGCTCGCGGTACAGGCCGGCGCCGACGAAGCGCGGATCAAGACGCTGAAGCGGCTGCTCGTGCGCGCCGCCGAGCAGGTCGAGCGCGAGCGCCATATCGAAGGCCACGTCGGCGTGCTGATCGACGGCGGCGCGTACGGGCGCGACGCGCTCGCGTCGGCGACCGGACGCGGCTGGTGGGTCGGCCGGCCGGTCGAGCTGCCCGGCTCGCGGCCGCTCTGCTTCGACGACACGCGCTCGGTCGGCACCGCGCTCGTGCACTGGCCGACCGAGCAGGTCGTCAAATGCCTCGTCCACTATCACCCGGACGACGACGCCGAGCTGCGCGTCGCGCAGGAGCAGCGCGTGCTCGAACTCTGGGAAGCGACGCGCGCGACCGGCAACGAACTGCTGCTCGAGATCATTCCGCCGCGCGCGGTGACGCCGGCCGGCACCGAGGACGATGCGGTGCTGCGCACCGTCGCGCGCTTCTACAACCTCGGCGTGATGCCCGAATGGTGGAAGCTCGCGCCGATGAGCGCCGACGGCTGGGCGCGGCTCGAGGCGCTCGTCGCCGAACGCGACCGCCATTGCCGCGGCGCCGTGATCCTCGGGCTGAACCAGCCGCTGCAGTACCTCGTCGACAGTTTCCGCGCGGCGACCAACCCGATCGTGAAGGGCTTCATGGTCGGCCGCACGCTGTGGGCCGACGCGTCGCTGCAATGGCTCGCCGGCCGCATCGACGATCAGGCGCTGATCGACGAGGTCGCCGGCAATTTCGCGCAGCTCGTCGACGCCTGGCTCGGCCGCCGCGCGGCCGCGCGCGCCGCGGCCGCATGAGGCCCGCCGCCGCGATGTCCGAACCGACACTCCTTGACCGACAGACGATGACCCCTACCGTGAGACTGACCGTCAGCCAGGCGCTCGTGCGCTACCTGGCCGCGCTGCGCGCCGAAGTCGTCCAGCCGGACGGCCGTACCGACATCCTGCCGTACTGCGGCGGCGTGTTCGCGATCTTCGGGCACGGCAACGTGGCCGGGCTCGGCGAAGCGCTGCATGCCGAACAGGACCGGCTGCCGACCTTGCGTGCGCACAACGAGCAAGGGATGGCCAATGCGGCCATCGCGTTCGCGAAAGCGAACTTCCGGCAGCGGATGATGGCCGTGACGTCGAGCATCGGCCCCGGCGCGACCAACATGCTGACGTCGGCGGCGCTCGCGCACGTCGGCCGGCTGCCGCTGCTGCTGCTGCCCGGCGACGTGTTCGTGTCGCGGCTGCCCGATCCCGTGCTGCAGCAGATCGAGGATTTCGAACAGGGCGACGTCAGCGCGAACGACTGTTTCCGCCCCGTCACGCGCTACTTCGACCGCATCACGTCGCCCGAGCAGCTGCTCGTCGCGCTGCCGCGCGCGATCCAGGTGATGACCGATCCCGCGCAATGCGGCCCCGTCTGCCTCGCGCTGCCGCAGGACGTGCAGACCTTCGCGTACGACTGGCCCGAGGATTTCTTCGCCCCGCCGCTGATCCGCATGCGGCGGCCGCCGGCCGACGCGCTCGAGCTCGCCGATGCGCTCGACGTGCTGAAGGCCGCGAAAAAGCCGCTGATCGTCGCCGGCGGCGGCGTGCTGTACAGCCAGGCGTGGGACGCGCTGCGCACGTTCGCCGACACGCACGGCGTGCCGGTCGCCGAATCGCAGGCCGGCAAGGGCAGTCTCGCGTGGGATCATCCGCTGAATCTCGGGTCGATCGGCGTGACGGGCTCGCCTGCTGCAAACCGCGCGGCCGCGCAGGCCGACGTCGTGTTCGCGGTCGGCACGCGGCTGCAGGATTTCACGACCGGCTCGCATGCACTGTTCGGCCAGGCCACGCTGCTGAGCCTGAACGTGCAGCCGTTCGATGCGGGCAAGAAGCGCGGCCGGCAGCTCGTCGCCGATGCGCGCACGGGGCTCGGCCAGCTGTCGGCCGCGCTTGCCGGATGGCAGGCCGATCCGGCATGGACGGCGGCGAACCGCGATCAGGCGGCCGCGTGGAACGCGCGCGTCGCCGAGCTGACCACGCGCGTGCCCACCGACACGCTGCCGTACGACGCGGAAGTGATCGGCGCCGTGCGCGACTCCGCGGCGGACGCCGGACGCGACAGCGCGCGCGACGATCTGGTCGTGTGCGCGGCCGGCACGCTGCCGGCCGAACTGCACAAGCTCTGGCGCAGCGGCCTGCCCGGCAACTATCACATGGACTACGCGTATTCGTGCATGGGCTACGAGGTGGCCGGCGGCCTCGGCGCGAAGCTCGCGCGGCCCGAGCGCGAAGTGATCGTGATCGTCGGCGACGGGTCGTACATGATGCTCAACGCGGAGCTCGCGACCTCGGTGATGCTCGGCCGCAAGATCATCGTCGTGATCCTCGACAACCGCGGCTACGGCTGCATCGAGCGGCTGCAGCTGAACTGCGGCGGCGCGAGCTTCAACAACATGCTCGACGACTGCGTGCCCGAAGGCGGCGAACGCTCGACGATCGACTTCGCGATGCATGCGCGTTCGATGGGCGCCGAGGCCGTGCACGTGCGCGACGTCGGCGAGCTGCGCCGCGAGATGGCGCGTGCGCGCGCGGCCGCGAAGAGCCAGGTGCTCGTGATCGACACGACGCACCGCCGCACGACCGACGACGGCGGCGCGTGGTGGGAAGTCGCGGTGCCGCAGGTGTCCGCGCGGCCCGACGTCGAACGCGCGCACCGCCGCTATCTCGACGACAAGACGCGGCAGCGGCGCTAGGCACGCGCCCTGCCCACACGACGACGACGACGACAACAACGGAACCAAGGAAGCCCGTCATGAGCTGGAACGTTCGCATCGGTATCAATCCCCTGTCGTGGATGAACGACGACCTGCCGTCGCTCGGCGGCGAAACGCCGCTCGAGACGGCGCTCAAGGAAGGCGCCGAAATCGGCTACGCGGGCTTCGAGCTCGGCAACAAGTTTCCGAAGACGGGCCCCGAGCTGAAGGCGAAGCTCGCCGAGTTCGGGCTCGTGTGCGTGTCGGGCTGGTATTCCGGCTTTCTCGCCGAAGTCGCGCCCGGAATGACCGACGCCGACGCCGTCGCGGCCGAAATCGAGCGCTGCCGCGCGCACATGACGAAGCTGCAGTACAACGACGTGAAGGTCGTCGTCTACGGCGAATGCGCAGGCACGATCCAGGGCCGCATCGATACGCCGGTCGCGAAGCGCCCGCGCTTCGTCGATGACGCAGCATGGCGACGCTATGCGGCGCGCCTCGACGCGTTCGGCGCGCATCTGCTCGACACGTACGGGATCAAGCTCGCGTATCACCACCACATGGGCGCGTACGTCGAATCGCCGGACGACGTCGACCGCCTGATGGCGCTGACCGATCCGGCGAAGGTGTTCCTGCTGTTCGACACCGGTCATGCGTATTTCGGCGGCGCGGCCGATCCGGTCGCGCTGCTGAGGAAGCACGTCTCGCGCGTCGTGCACGTGCACTGCAAGGACGTGCGCCCGCAGGTCGTCACGCAGGCGCGCAACGCCGGCTGGAGCTTCCTGAACGGCGTGATCAACGGCACCTTCACGGTGCCGGGCGACGGCGCGCTCGACTACGACGCGACGCTGCGCACGCTGAAGGACGCCGGCTACGAAGGCTGGCTCGTCGTCGAGGCCGAGCAGGATCCGGCCGTCGCGCCGAGCTATCAGTATGCGAAGAAGGGTTACGAGTCGCTGCGCGCGATCGTCGACAAGCTGAGCGCGTAACCCGCCACCTCATTGCGGAGCCCGATCCGATGACGATTTCACCCCTCTTGATCAAGGCCGCCGCCGGCCGCGAAATCTGCAACGTCACGCCCGAATCCGCGGGCTGGCAGCATGTCGGCTTTCGCGCGCTACGCCTGAAGGCCGGCGACGCGGAAACGCTCGACACCGGCACGCGCGAACTCTGCGTCGTCGTGCTGACCGGCACCGTGCGCGCCGAAGTCGACGACGACACGTACGACGCGCTCGGCAAGCGCGACAGCGTATTCGAACCCGTGTCGCCCGACGCGCTCTACGTGCCGGGCGGCAAGACCGTCACGCTGGTCGCGACGCGCGATGCCGAAGTCGCGCTCTGCACGGCGCCGTATGCGAGCGGCGACAAGCGCGTGCTGCGCCTCGACGGCGAACGGATGCGGCGCACGGTGCGCGGCCAGGGCACCAATACGCGCTACGTCTGCGACATCCTGATGGGCGACAACCCGGCCGCGGATCGACTGCTCGTCGTCGAGGTCGTCACGCCAGCGAGCCATTCGAGCAGCTATCCGCCGCACAAGCACGACCGCGACGCGGCGCCGGACGAGACGTCGCTCGAGGAAACGTACTACCACCGCATCGATCCGCCGCAGGGCTTCGCTTTCCAGCGCGTGTACACGGACGACCGCAGCCTCGACGAAGCCTGCGCGGTCGAGAACCACGACGTCGTGATGGTGCCGCGCGGCTATCACCCGGTCGTCGCGCCGCACGGCTACAACCTGTACTACCTGAACGTGATGGCCGGACCGAGCCGTGCGTGGGCGTTCAAGAACGATCCCGCACACGAATGGATGCTCGACGCGACACCGGCCCGCTGAGCGCGACGCCGCGCCTGCGCCGGCCACGCAACCGCACCGCTACGGAGGCCGCGATGGGAATGCCGTTTACGCACCGCGAACCCGCGCCGTTCGACGACGACGCGGCCGACGTGACGCTGCCGTGCTTCAACGCGGACGTCGCACGCCGGCTCGGCGAAATCGCGACCAACCTCGCCCGGCGCCGCGGGCAGCCGATCGCGGTCGGCATCGTCGGCACGCATGCGCCGCTGTTCTACTGCGCGCTCGACGGCAGCGGCGCGGCGGACTGCGAGGCGATCCGCCGCCGGCAAAACACGGTGCTGCGCTTCGCGCTCAGTTCGCGCGCCGTCGGCGCGACGTTCCGGCGCACCGGCCAGTCGCTGCAGTCGCTCGGGCTGTCGGACGACGACTATGCGCTCGACGGCGGCGGCGTGCCGTTGCGGATCGCCGGTGCGCGGCTCGTCGGCGCGCTCGCGATCGCGGGTCTCGACGCCGAACGCAATCACGCGCTCGCCGTCGAGAGCCTGCGCTGGCACGTCGGTGCGCACGCACGCGCGAGCGGCGCGTAACGATGCGTCGCGACACATAGCGGCGCACGATTGCATTCGCGCGCGCGCCGCGCGGCCGCTCAGCGCAGCCCGCCGCTCGCGACCAGATGCTCGCCAGTCAGCCAGCGCGCGTCGTTCGACGCAAGGAACACCGCGACCGATGCGATGTCGTCCGGCGCGCCGTGACGGCCCAGCGGCGTTTCGGCGAGCACCTGCTTTTCGAGGTCCGAACCGATGATGCCCGTCGTATGCGTGCCTTCGGTCACGACCAATCCCGGGTTGATCGCGTTCACGCGAATCTTGCGCGGTGCGAGTTCGTTCGCGAGCACACCGGTGATCGCGTCGACCGCGCCCTTCGTGCCGCTGTAGACGGCGCTCGCCGGCGGCACCATGCTCGTGATCGCCGAGCTGATGTTGATGATGCTCGCGCCTTCGCCGAGATGCCTGGCGGCCGCCTGCGTCGTCAGCAGCAGGCCGAACACGTTCGTATCGAACTGCTTGCGGTAGTGCTCTTCGGTAATCGCCTCGATCGGCGCGAACTCGTAGATGCCGGAATTGTTCACGAGTACGTCGAGACGGCCGTACGTCTCGATCGCCGTGTCGACGATGCGCTGCGCGTCGGCCGCCTTCGACACGTCGCCGCCCACCGCGATCGCGCGCCCGCCCGCTTCGACGATCGCGCTCACGACCGCATCCGCGCCCGCCTTGCTGCTCGCGTAGTTGACGACGACCGCCGCGCCTTCGGCGGCCAGCGCCTTTGCAATCGCCGCGCCGATGCCTTTCGAAGCGCCCGTGACGATCGCGACCTTGTCTGCCAGCTTGCTCATGATCGGATACCTTTTCGAAAATTTGACGATGAAGGGGCACCGGCTGCCGACTGCGCGGCGAACCGGCGTTGTCATGCATGTTGGCGGTTCGGTCCGCGGCGATAAAGCGGCTCGCTGCGAATTGTGTGGCGCGGCCAGCCGAACAATCGGCCGGCGCTCAGCCGGTGCCGAGCCAGGCGCGCACGGTGTCGTCGCCGAGGCCGTCGAGCGCGCCGTCGTAGACGATCGTGCCGCGCCCCATCACCGCGACGCGATGCGCAAGCCGCGGCGCAAGCTGCAGCCGCTGCTCGATCAGCAGGATCGCGACGCCGTCCGCCTGCAGCGCGGCGAGGCACGCACGCACTTCGTCGACGGCAAGCGGCGCGAGCCCCTCGGCCGGTTCGTCGACGATCAGCACGCGCGGGCGGCCGGCGAGCGCACGCACGAGGGCGAGCACCTGTTGTTCGCCGCCCGACAACCGCGCTGCCTTCACGTCGGCGCGTGCAGCCAGCAGCGGAAAGCGCGCGAACAGCCGGTCGAGTTCCGCGCGCGCGGCCGCCCGGCCAACGCCGCGCAGCCCGAGCAGCAGGTTGTCGCGCACGCTGAGCAGCGGAAATACGTCGCGGCTTTCGGCAACATAGGCGACGCCGCGACGCGCGATGTCGAAGGTGCGCGCGCCCACGCATTCGACGCCCGCGACGCGCACCGAGCCGCTCGTGCGCACGAGTCCCATCACGGCCTTCGCGAGCGTCGAGCGGCCGGCGCCGTTGCGTCCGAGCAGCGCAAGCGTCTCGCCCGGCGCGAGCGCGAGGTCGATGCCGTCGAGCACCGGCTGATGTCCGTACCATGCGCGCAGCGCGCGAACGTCGAGCAGCGCGCTCATCGGGTGCCCTCGCCGAGATACGCGGCGCGCACGGCCGCATCCGCGCGGATCGCATCCGGTGCGCCGGTCGCGACGATCGCACCGCGCACGAGCACCGTGACGCGTTCCGCGAAGCCGAACACCGCGTCCATGTCGTGCTCGATCATCAACACCGTGCGCCCCAGCGTGGTCGCGCGGATCAGCGCGATCATGCGCGCGGCCTGGTCGCGATTCATGCCGGCCGTCGGCTCGTCGAGCAGCAGCGTGCGCGCGCCGCTCGCCAGCGCGATGCCGAGATCGAGTGCGCGCTGCTCGGCGTAGGCGAGGTCGGCGGCCGGCGTGTCGCGCCGTGCCTCGAGGCCGACGTCCTCCATCACGCGCGCCGCCGCGCGATCGACCGACGCCGATTCGCGCAGCCGGTTCCACCAGCGCCGCCGCTCGGCGGGCGCATGCAGCGCCGCGCAGCGCAGATTGTCGAACACGCTCAGGCGCGCGAACGCGCTCGTCTGCTGAAAACTGCGGCCGACGCCGAGCCGGCTCGCGATCACGGGCCCGCGGCCGCGCAACTCGACGCCGTGCAGCATCACGCGCCCGCGCGTCGGCCGCAGCGCGCCGCCGATGACGTTGAACAGCGTCGACTTGCCGGCGCCGTTCGGGCCGATCAATGCATGACGCTCGCCGGCCGCGACGTCGAGGTCGATGCCGTCGAGCACCGTCCGCGCGCCGAAGCGCAGCACGATCCCGCGCAGCGCGACTGCGGTGCCGCTCATCGCCGCCGCTCCGCGTCGGCACGCGCGAAGCGCGCGCGCCAGCCCCACAGCAGCATGCCGATGGCGGCCGCCGAAGCGGCAACGGCCCAGCCGACCGGCGTATCGGCGTCGATCCGCCATGCGCCGAACGCGGCGCCCGGGCCGTCGTCCTGCGCGAAGCGCCACGCATAGCCGAGTTCGGCCGCGGCGACGAGCGCGATGCCCCAGAACACGCACGCGCCGAACGCGCACAGCAGCCGCCAGCGCTCGCTCGCCGATGCGCCGCGACGCAGCGCGTGCGCGAGCGCGTCGACGAGCCCCGCGAGCCCGCGCGGCGCGGCAACGACGACCGCGACGAACAGCACGCCGAGGTAGAGCGCCCACGCGCGCGACATGCCCGCAACGACGACGCTCAGCGCGGTCAGCACCGCCGCGCCGGCCGCGGGCCCGAAGAACGCGCCGCTGCCGCCGATCACGGCAGCAATCAGCACGCTGGCGGAACGCGCCATCGATACGCTGTCGGGCGTCGCGATCTCGACGTCGATCAGCGTCAGCGTGCCGGCAATGCCGGCGAAGAACGAGGCGCACGTGACCATCGCGAGCCGCACGCGGCGCGGATCGGTGCCGAGCGCCGCGACGCGCGCCGGGTTGTCGCGCACCGCGTTCGCGAGCCGCGCAAGCGGCGTGCGTGTCAGCGCGCGCATCGCAAGCGCGGAGGCGATGCACCATGCGGCAATCACCGCATACGCCTGCGCCGGTGCGCCGAATTGCCAGCCGCCCCACGGTGTGCCGCTCGCGCGATCGATCGGCACGCCGCCGATCCCGCCGAACCATGCCGGCACGCTCCACGCGGCCGCTGCCACGCACTCGCCGAGGCCGAGCGTGATCATCGCGAACGCGGTGCCCGCGCGACGCGTCGCGAGCAGCCCGGCGACGAAGCCGAAGCCTGCGCCGGCCGCGCCGCCGACGAGCGGCAGCAGCGGCAGCGGGCCGCCGAAGCGGTTGAACCAGTGCGCGGCCGCGAACGCGCCGAGCCCCGCAAACGCGGCATGGCCGAACGACAGCAGCCCGGTCGTGCCGAGCTGCAGGTTGTACGACAGTGCGAGCACGACGAGCGATGCCGTCTGCGCGAGGTAGCCGAGCACGGCGCCCTGCGGCCACAGCCACGCGGGCAGCACGAGGCAGCCTGCGAACAGCACCCAGCGCACGAACGCCGCGAACGTGCCGCCGCTACGCATCGGCACGCTCGCCGAACAATCCGCGCGGCCGCGCGACCAGCACCGCGACGAGCAGCAGGTACGGCACCAGCGGCGCCAGCTGCGCGATCGATACGGCCGCGACGCCGTCCGGCAGCGCAATGCCGGCCGCTTGCGCGAGCGTGCGCAGCGTGACGTCGCTCGACGCGGCGAACGTCTGGGCGAAGCCGACCGCGAGCGACGCGACGAACGCGCCGCCGAGCGAGCCGAGCCCGCCGATCACGACGACGGCGAACACGACCGAGCCGACCGTCTCCGCGAGCGCGGGCTCGATCACGGCAAGCGGCGCGCCGATCACGCCGGCCAGCGCGGCAAGCGCGGTGCCGGCGCCGAACAGCAGCGTCATCAGCCGCGGCACGTCGTAGCCGAGCGCCTCGACGGCCGCGCGATGCGTGAGCGCCGCGCGCACGACGAGCCCGAGCCGCGACGTACGCAGCAGCGCGCCGAGCGCGATCAGCATCGCCGCCGACATCGTCATCATGAACAGCCGATAGCGCGGCAGCGCGAGCCCGAACACGGTCACGGGTGCGCCCTCGAACGACGCGGGCACCGGCGCGGGCAGCGGCGCGAGCCCCCACGCGAGCTTGGCGACCTCGCCGATCAGATAGGCCAGCCCGAAAGTCAGCAGCAGTTCGCCGGTATGGCCGCGCGCCTGCACGCGGCGCAGCAGCGTGCGCTCGCATGCCGCGCCGAGCGCGCCGACCGCGAGCGGCGCGAGCACGAGCGCCGGCCAGAAGCCCGCACGCAGCGCGATGCTGTAGCCGACGTATGCGCCGAGCATGTAGAAGCTCGCATGGGCGAAGTTGAGCACGCCCTGCACGCTGAAGATCAGCGTGAGGCCGGCCGACAGCATGAACAGCAGCAAGCCGTAGCTGAGGCCGTTGAACGCCTGGAGCGCGAATGCGTGCACCGCGCGACCCGTCAGGCCGCGAGCGGCTCGAGCGCGGCGCGCAGCGCGTCGGGTAGCGGCACCGGGCGGCGCGTGCCGCGATCGACGTAGACGTGCACGAAGTGCCCCTGCGCGGCGGGCGCGGCCTCGCCGGCCGCGAACAGCCCGATCTCGTAGCGCACGCTCGACGTGCCGAGCTTCGCGACGCGCAGCCCCGCATCGACGGCCTGCGGAAACACGAGCGGCGCGAAATAGTTGCACTGCGTCTCGACGACGAGGCCGATCGTCTGGCTGCGCTCGACGTCGAGCACGCCCGCGCCGATCAGGTACGCGTTGACGACCGTGTCGAAGTAGCTGTAGTAGACGACGTTGTTCACGTGCCCGTAGACGTCGTTGTCCATCCAGCGGGTCGTGATCGGCAGGAAATGGCGATACGCGTCGCGCGGACGCGGCTGCGGCTTGTCGGACATGGCGATGGCGATCGGAACGGTGACGGGGAACGGGGCCGCGTACGCGGCGGTCATTGACCGGGACGGTCGACGAACTGGAAATCGAGGCCGCGCGCACGCATCCAGTCGGCGAGCGCGTAGCCGGTGCCCGCGCGCCACGGGCGCAGCAGCGGCGGATCGACGAGCCGGTATTCGAGCAGCTCCGGCGACAGCGTGACGGTGCCCGACGCGCG
This sequence comes from Burkholderia multivorans ATCC BAA-247, assembly GCF_000959525.1. Classification (NCBI taxonomy): domain Bacteria; kingdom Pseudomonadati; phylum Pseudomonadota; class Betaproteobacteria; order Burkholderiales; family Burkholderiaceae; genus Burkholderia; species Burkholderia multivorans. The sequence continues at coordinate 1,588,898 of NZ_CP009832.1, read as the reverse complement.
CACGTGATACGCGATGATCAGCTCGTTCTTGCGGATGAATTCGTAGACGCCGACCAGCGCGATCTGCTCGGCGTTCAGCCCGGTTTCCTCGCGCACTTCGCGCGCGATGCCGTCCTCGGGCGTTTCGCCGTGCTCGAGGAAGCCGGTGATCAGCGCGAACATCCCTTCCGGCCAGGCCGCGTTGCGCGCGAGCAGGATCTTGCCGTCGAGCTCGACGATCGCGGCAACCACCGGCAGCGGATTGTTCCAGTGCACGTAGCCGCATGCATCGTCGGGACACGCCTGGCGCAGGCGGCCGCCCTCGTGGTCGGGATCGGCGCGTTCGATCAGCGGGCTCGCGCAGCGCGGGCAGAAACGGTAGTCGGCAGTGGTCATCGGCAGGACATGACGGCGCCGCACGGCGCCGCTCGGCACGGGAAAGGCCTCATTCTAGCGAGTTTGCCGGCCGCGCTGCCGATCCGGCCCCATCGTCGTCAGCGGCGCACGCGCGCGGCGGCGGCGGTCGCGGCGAAACCGGCCGCGCCGGCGAGCAGCGCGGCCGCCGCGACCCACAGCGCGGGCGAGAACGATCCGAAGCGCGCGGTCAGCGGCGCCGCGACGAGCGGGCCGAGAATCTGCCCGATTCCGTACGAGGCGGTCGCATAGCCCATCAGCCCCGCCGCGCGCTCGCCGTGCAGACGCCGCGCCTCGCGCATCGCGAACAGCGTGATCGCGGTGAACGGCAACCCGAGCAGCGCGCTGCCGATCGCGAAGCCGGCCGTGTTCGGCCATACGATGCCGGCCGCGATCCCGAGCGCCTGCATCGCACAGCCGCCGGCCAGCAGCAGCCGGTTGTCCCAGTGCGCGGGCAGCCGCGCGGCCGCAATTGCGCCGACGATCAGCGCCGCGCCGAACATCGGCCAGAACAGGTCGGGCCACGGCGAGCCGGCCGGCAGCGCAGCGCGCGCGATCACGGGCAGAAACGTCGCCGTGATGATGTAGCCGAAGCCCGGCATCCCGTACAGCACGATCAGCCAGCCGGCGTCGACCCGCGCGCGGCGCGCGTCGTGGACCGCGGCCGGCGTCGCCGCCGCCGCGTGCGCCGCCGTGCCGGCGGCCGGTGCCGGCGCGGCCGCCGAGGCGGTGCCGAAAGTGCGCCAGATCGCAGCGGACAGCCCTGCCGACAGCGCCGCGAAGCCGAGCCAGCCGAGCGTCGCGCGATGGCCCGCGAGCGCGCTGCCGATCAGCCCGGTCAGCACGATGCCGGCGCCCGGCCCCGCATAGATGACGCCGCTCCACGCGGGCGCATGGAGCTCGGCGAGCCGCCGCAGCCCCCACTGCGACACGAACACGAACGTCCACGCGCTGACGACGCCGGCGACGAAGCGCACCGCGAGCCAGACCGGCAGCAGATGACCGACGCCCATCGCGGCCGTCAGCAGCACCGTGGCGGCGAGCCCGACGCGCACCATCCGCGCGGGCGGCACGCGCAGCGCCGCGCAGCTGACCGCGCCGACGAAATACCCCGCATAGTTCGCCGACGCGAGCCAGCTGCCGGCTTCGAGCCCGAGCGAGCCGTCGGCGAGCATCAGCGGCAGCAGCGGCGTGAACGCGAACCGGCCGACGCCGAGCGCGACCGCGAGTCCGACCATGCAGGCGAGCGCCGCCGCGCGCGCACGGCGATCGGCGTCACGCGACGCATGCGGGTGGACGGCGGCGGACGACGCATCGGAACGGGACATGGCGCAATGGACCGGCGCGACACGCCGGCCGACACGGAAATCGGATGACGCCATCGTAGCTTGACCGATCATTCTCGAAAAATGAATAATTCAGAATCCACCCATCGCAGGGAGAGAATCATGGATCTGGCGGCGCTGGCGATTTTCCGCGCGGTCGTGCGCGAGAACGGCGTGACGCGCGCGGCGGCCAAGCTCAATCGCGTGCAGTCGAACGTGACCACGCGCATCAAGCAGCTCGAGGAGGAACTCGGCGCGGCGCTGTTCGTGCGCGACGGCCGCCGGCTCGTGCTGACGCCGGCCGGCCGCACGTTGCTCCCGTATGCGGAGCGGCTGCTCGCGCTGGCCGACGAAGCGCGCGATGCGGTGCGCGAGGACACGCCGCGCGGCCGGCTGCGGCTCGGCACGATGGAAAGCACGGCCGCGAGCCGGCTGCCGGCCGTGCTCGCGCGCTATCACCATGCCTGGCCGGACGTGTCGCTCGAACTCGTCACGGGCACGACGGGCTGGCTGATCGACCGCGTGCGCGAGTTCGACGTCGACGCCGCGCTGTTCGCGCGGCCGCCCGCGCCCGACACGCTGCCCGACACGTTCGAGACCGTGCCGGTGTTCCGCGAGGAACTCGTGCTGCTCACGCCGCGCGGCCATCCGCCGGTGCGCACGCCGCGCGACGTGATCCTGCCGACGCTGATCGCGTTCGAACGCGGCTGTACGTACCGGAAGTACGTCGAGCAGTGGTATGCCGAATACGGGCTGAAGCCCGCGCGCGTGCTGGAGCTCGGCTCGTATCACGCGATCGTCGCGTGCGTCGCGGCCGGTGCCGGCATCGCGGTCGCCCCGCGCTCGGTGCTCGACCTGCAGCCGGAGACGGACAACGTCGCGCAACACGCGATTGCCGGATTCGGCGCGATCGATACGCTGCTCGCGTGGCGGCACGGCTATGAATCGGCTGCCCTCGCCGCGTTGCGCGACGCGTTGACCGATGCCGCGCCGACCGCAGCCGACGGCGACAAACGTGCGGCCACGATAGCGGCGTAACGCGAGCGACACTCGCCGGGCGGTTCACCGTTGGTGCGCCGCGCTGCTCGCCGGGCCGCTCGACGGGCTCGGAATGCAGAACGCCCCGACCGGCCTGCGCCGATCGGGGCGTTTCGTTTGCTTGCGTGACGCCGGCGAAGCGCGGCCCCGCGGCGGGCGCCGCGCGGCCGCGCGCTCGGGCGATCAGAGCCGTGCTTCGACCCAGCCCTTCACGCCGGCGAGCGCGGCCGGCAGGTTCGCCGGTTCGGTGCCGCCGGCCTGTGCCATGTCGGGGCGGCCGCCGCCCTTGCCGCCGACCTGCTGCGCGACGAAGTTCACGAGCTCGCCGGCCTTGACCTTCTTGCTCGCCTCGGCCGTCACGCCGGCGATCAGGCTGACCTTGCCGCCCTCGACCGCCGCGAGCACGATCGCCGCGCTCTTCAGCTTGTCCTTCAGCTTGTCGACCGTCTCGCGCAGCGTCTTCGCATCGGCGCCGTCGAGCGTCGCGGCCAGCACGTGCACGCCGCCGACTTCGACCGCCTGCTGCGCGAGCTCGTCGCCCTGGCTCGACGCGAGCTTCGACTTCAGCGCCGCGAGCTCCTTCTCCAGCGACTTGACCTGATCCTGCACCTGCGCGATGCGCTGCGTGAGCTCCGCGGGCTGCGCCTTCAGCGCGGCTGCCGCTTCGTTCACGCGCGCGTCGAGTTCCTGCACGTAGCGCACGGCGTTGTCGCCGGTGATCGCCTCGACGCGGCGGATGCCGGCCGCGACGCCGCCTTCCATCACGATCTTGAAGAGGCCGATGTCGCCGGTGCGGCTCACGTGCGTGCCGCCGCAGAGCTCGCGCGAGAAGCCGAGGTCGAGCACGCGCACTTCGTCGCCGTACTTCTCGCCGAACAGCGCCATTGCGCCGCCCTTCACCGCTTCGTCGTACGGCATCACGCGCACGATGCCCGGCGCGTTGGCCAGGATTTCGTCGTTGACGATCTGCTCGACGCGACGGATTTCGTCGTCGGTCAGCGGCGCGTTATGCGCGAAGTCGAAACGCGTTTTGTCCGCGTCGACGAGCGAGCCCTTCTGCTGCACGTGCGAGCCGAGCACTTCGCGCAGCGCCTTGTGCATCAGGTGCGTCGCCGAGTGGTTGCGCTGCGTGCGCGCGCGGCGCTGCGCGTCGATCTCCGCGCGCAGCACGTCGCCGACCTTCAGCGTGCCCTGCTCGAGCGTGCCGTGGTGGCCGATCACGTCGGCCTGCACCTTCAGCGTGTCGGCGACCGCAAAGCGCGTCGACGCGTTCGCGAGCACGCCCTGGTCGCCGACCTGGCCGCCCGATTCCGCGTAGAACGGCGTGTGATCGAGCACGACGACCGCATCCTGACCGGCCTTCACTTCGGTGACGGCCGAGCCGTCGACGTACAGCGCGACGACCTTCGCGTCGTCGAACGCAATCTCCTCGTAGCCGTGGAACGTCGTCTTCGCGCCCGTGTATTCGAGGCCCTGCGCGGCCTTGAACTTGCCGGCCGCGCGCGCCTGCTCGCGCTGGCGCGCCATCGCGTCGTCGAACGCGGGCTCGTCGACCGTCACGCCGCGCTCGCGGCAGACGTCGGCCGTCAGATCGAGCGGGAAGCCGTAGGTGTCGTGCAGCTTGAACGCAAGTTCGCCGTCGAGCACCTTGCCGCCCTTCGCCTCGAGATCGGCGAGCGCCGATTCGAGGATCGACATGCCGTGCTCGATCGTTTCGAAGAAGCGCTCCTCTTCCTGGCGCAGCACGTCGGTCACGCGCTGCTCGGCTTCCTTCAGCTCCGGATACGCGGCGCCCATTTCGGCGACGAGATCGGCCACCAGCTTGTGGAAGAACGCGCCCTTGCGCCCGAGCTTGTAGCCGTGGCGGATCGCGCGGCGCACGATGCGGCGCAGCACGTAGCCGCGGCCTTCGTTGCCGGGAATCACGCCGTCGACGATCAGGAACGCGCAGGCGCGGATGTGATCGGCGATCACCTTCAGCGAGTTGTTGTTCAGATCGCCGACTTCGGTCACGCGCGCGGCGGCCTTGATCAGGTTCTGGAACAGGTCGATTTCATAGTTGCTGTGCACGTGCTGCAGCACCGCGGCGAGACGCTCGAGGCCCATGCCGGTATCGACGCACGGCTTCGGCAGGCGCGTCATGTTGCCCTGCGCGTCGCGGTTGAACTGCATGAACACGAGGTTCCAGATTTCGATGTAGCGATCGCCGTCTTCTTCCGGCGACCCCGGCGGCCCGCCCCACACCTCCGGGCCGTGATCGTAGAAGATCTCGGTGCACGGGCCGCACGGGCCCGTGTCGCCCATCGTCCAGAAATTGTCGGACGCGTAGCGCGCGCCCTTGTTGTCGCCGATCCGGATGATGCGCTCGGTCGGCACGCCGACTTCCTTCGCCCAGATGTCGTACGCCTCGTCGTCTTCCTGGTACACGGTGACCCACAGCTTGTCCTTCGGCAGCATGTAGACCGTGGTCAGCAGCTCCCACGCGAAGCGGATCGCGTCGTGCTTGAAGTAGTCGCCGAACGAGAAGTTGCCGAGCATCTCGAAGAACGTATGGTGCCGCGCGGTGTAGCCGACGTTCTCGAGGTCGTTGTGCTTGCCGCCCGCGCGCACGCTGCGCTGCGCCGTCGTCGCGCGCGTGTACGGACGCCGGTCGGTGCCGAGGAAGACGTCCTTGAACTGGACCATCCCCGAGTTCGTGAACATCAGCGTGGGATCGTTACCGGGCACGAGGCTCGACGAGCGGACGATCGTGTGGCCCTTCGATTCGAAGAATTTGAGAAATTTCTCGCGGATTTCGGCAGCTTTCATGGCGTGCGGGGACAGTCTGCTAAGACGGCTTCAAACGCCGGCGGCCGTTGCGGACGCGCGGCGGCATGGTTCGGAAACGATCGATTATACGGGATTGAATGCGATTCCCGGCAAAGCGGCTCGGCGCTCCGGCCGGCCCCACGGGGCCACCGGCGGCGCCGATTCGCCTTAAGATGCTCGGCATGCCAATTCGCCTTGCCGCGCAAGGCCACGCCATGAAAGGAGACGAATCGACGATGGGTGCCCTGAGCCATATCCGCGTGCTGGACCTGACCCGCGTCCTCGCGGGCCCGTGGTGCGCGCAGACGCTCGCCGACTTCGGCGCCGACGTGATCAAGATCGAGCGCCCGGGCGCCGGCGACGACACGCGCCACTGGGGGCCGCCCTACCTGAAGGACGCGCACGGCGCCGACACCGCCGAGGCCGCCTACTATCTCGCGGCGAACCGCAACAAGCGCTCGGTGACGGTCGACATCGCGACGCCCGAAGGCCAGCAGATCGTGCGCGAGCTGGCGGCGCAGAGCGACGTCGTGCTCGAGAACTACAAGGTCGGCCAGTTGAAGAAATACGGGCTCGACTATGCATCGCTGCGCGCCGTGAAGCCCGATCTCGTCTACTGCTCGGTGACGGGCTTCGGCCAGACCGGCCCGTACGCGCATCGCGCGGGCTACGACTTCATCGTGCAGGGAATCGGCGGCTTCATGAGCATCACGGGCGAGCGCGACGGCGTGCCGGGCGGCGGCCCGCAGAAGGCCGGCGTCGCGATCGCCGATCTCGCGACCGGCCTCTATTCGACGATCGCGGTGCTCGCCGCGCTCGCGCATCGCGACCGCACGGGCGTTGGCCAGTACATCGACATGGCGCTGCTCGACGTGCAGGTCGCGCTGCTCGCGAACATGAACACGAACTTCCTCGCGAGCGGCACGCCGCCCGTGCGCTGGGGCAACGCGCATCCGAACATCGTGCCGTACCAGACGTTCCAGACGAGCGACGGCTGGATCATCGTCGCGGTCGGCAACGACGGGCAGTTCCGCAAGTTCGTCGAAGCCGGCGGGCGGCCGGAGCTCGCCGACGACGAACGCTTCGCGACCAATCCCGCGCGCGTGCGCCATCGCGACACGCTGGTGCCGATCCTCGCGGAGATGGTGAAGACGCGCAGCAAGACGGCGTGGATCGACGCGCTCGAGGCGGCCGGCGTGCCGTGCGGGCCGATCAACGATCTGGCCGAGGTGTTCGCGAACGAGCAGGTCGTCGCGCGCGGCATGGAAGTCGCGCTGCCCCATCCGTGCGGCGCGGATGTGAAGCTCGTGCGCAATCCGGTGCGGATGAGCGCGACGCCGCCGGATGCGCGCACCGCCCCGCCGCTGCTCGGCGCGCACACCGACGACGTGCTGCGCGATATGCTCGGCTACGACGATGCGCGGATCGCGGCGCTGAAGGCGAAGCAGGCGATCTGAGCGGCGCGGCGCTCGGCACTCGGGCGGGCCGAGCGCATGCGCGGCCACTGCGTCGGCGCGCCGCCGAAGCGGCATCGGGCCCGGCGCTCGCGCCGGCGCCCGTCAGCCGCGCTGCGCGAGCGCGTCGAGCCAGCCGCGTGCGTCGGGCCAGTCGCCGAGCCCGCTGTCCGCGTTGATGTGGCCGCGCGGGCCGAGTTCGTGGAATACGCTGCCCCATGCCTGCGCGCAGTTGCGCGCGAACGCGAGCGAGCCGTACGGATCGTCGCTGCTCGCGACCACGCGCGTCGGGAACGGCAGCCGTTCGAGCGGCACGGGCCCGAAGCCGTGCGCGTCGGCCGGAAACGCCGGCCCGGACGGATCGGGCAGCGCGACCAGCAGCGCGCCGCGCACCTTCGCGAGCGTGTCGGGCCGCGCATAGCGCGTCGCCCACCAGGCGGCGGTCAGCGTGCCGAGGCTGTGCGCGGCGAGCAGCACGGGGCCCGGCGCCGTGCGTACCGCGCGATCGAGCGCGAGACACCAGCCGTTGCGGAAGGCGCGTTCCCAGTCGGGCATCGCGACGCGCACGTAGCGCGCATCCGCGCGCGCCCAACGGCTTTGCCAATGGAGCGGGCCCGAGTCGCCGTAGCCCGGCAGGACGAAAACGAGGGGATCGTTCATCGAAGGATCGTCGGCAAATGAATGAGTTATAGGAGCCGACGAAGTGTCGCACATCCGTTCCTCCCTGATGCTGCCTGTCGAGCGAATGCCGGAACGATGTGTGCGAAAAGAGACGGGACGGCGCCCGGCCCCGCGCGGGGCGGACGCCGCGCCGCTTAGCGGACGTTCGCGCCGACGATGCCGCCGGCCGCCGCGCCCGCGACCGTGCCGAGCGGGCCGCCCGTGATCAGGTAGCCGAGCGCGCCGCCTGCGGCCGCGCCGATGCCGGCGTTGCGCTGCGTGTGCGTCATCGCGCAGGCGCCGAGTTGCGACAGGACCGCGACGATCACCGCGGCACGAACGACAAAAGTGGTCTTCTTCATCATGGTTCTTGGTGTCCTCCCGTCGCGCGCGCTGCGCACGGCGGCATTTGAATCGGTGCTGCCATCATAGGAAAAGCCGAACGGGCCGGGCAATCCGATTTACGTCGTGTTACAGCCGACACAAAGTCGAGACATTGCCTGCACGCGACATCGGCACGGCGCGACGGGGCCGCAGGCCGCGCGGGACCGACCCCGGTCAGGTAGAATTGCAGGATTAAACCGGCGCGACGCGCCGCCCCAACCTGACGCCAACCGCATGAGCACCGAACGCAACGACGCCCCCGCGGCTTCCAACTTCATTCGCAACATCATCGACGACGACAACCGCACCGGCAAATGGGGCGGCCGCGTCGAGACGCGCTTCCCGCCCGAGCCGAACGGCTATCTCCATATCGGTCATGCGAAGAGCATCTGCCTGAATTTCAGCATCGCGCGCGACTACGGCGGCGTCTGCCACCTGCGTTTCGACGACACGAACCCGGAAAAGGAAAGCATCGAGTACGTCGACTCGATCGTCGATGCGGTGCGCTGGCTCGGCTTCGACTGGCGCAAGGACGCGGTCGATCATCAGTATTTCGCGAGCGACTACTACGACAAGCTGTACGAGTTCGCCGAGCTGCTGATCAAGCGCGGCAAGGCCTACGTCGACAGCCAGAGCGCCGACGAGATGCGCGCGAACCGCGGCTCGCTGACCGAGCCCGGCAAGCCGTCGCCGTTCCGCGACCGCACGCCCGACGAGAACCTCGACCTGTTCCGCCGCATGAAGGCCGGCGAGTTCAAGGAAGGCGAGCACGTGCTGCGCGCGAAGATCGACATGGCGTCGCCGAACATGAACATGCGCGACCCGGTGATCTACCGGATCCGCTACGCGCACCACTACCGCACCGGCGACGCATGGTGCGTGTATCCGATGTACGACTACACGCACTGCATCTCCGATGCGCTCGAAGGCATCACGCATTCGCTCTGCACGCTCGAGTTCGAGGATCACCGCCCGCTGTACGACTGGGTGCTGAACGAGCTCGCGGATGCCGGCATCTTCACGCGCCCGCTGCCGCAGCAGATCGAATTCTCGCGACTGAACCTCACGTATGCGATCACGAGCAAGCGCAAGCTGCTGCAGCTCGTCACCGAAGGCCATGTCGACGGCTGGGACGATCCGCGCATGCCGACGATCGTCGGCATCCGCCGCCGCGGCTTCACGCCCGAGAGCATTCACCTGTTCTGCGAGCGGATCGGCGTGACGAAGGTCGACTCGTGGATCGACATGAGCGTGTTCGAGGGCGCGCTGCGCGACGATCTCGACGACAAGGCGCCGCGCACGGTCGCGGTGCTCGACCCGCTGAAGCTGATCATCGACAACTATCCGGAAGGCCAGGAAGAAGCCTGCACGGCGCCCGTGCATCCGCATCATCCGGATCGCGGCGTGCGCACGTTCCCGATCTCGCGCGAGCTGTGGATCGAGCGCGAGGACTTCGCCGAGCAGCCGCCGAAGGGCTATTTCCGCCTGTTCCCCGGCAACAAGGTGCGGCTGCGCTACGGCTACGTCGTCGAGTGCACGGGCTTCGACAAGGATGCCGACGGCAACGTGACGGCCGTGCACTGCAACTACTTCCCGGACAGCAAGTCGGGCACCGACGGCGCGAACAACTACAAGGTCAAGGGCAACATCCACTGGGTCAGCGCCAAGCATGCGCAGCCGGCCGAAGTGCGGATCTACGACCGCCTGTTCAAGGAGCCGCATCCGGATGCCGGCGGCGCGAACTTCCTCGATGCGCTGAATCCCGATTCGAAGAAGATCGTGCATGCGTTCGTCGAGCCGGGCGCCGGCGACGTCGCGCCGGAAACGCGTCTGCAGTTCGAACGGCACGGCTACTTTGTCGCCGATCGCGTCGATTCGAAGCCGGGCAAGCCGGTGTTCAACCGCATCGTCGGGCTGCGCGACAGCTGGGGCAAGCCGGCCTGACGGGCTCCCCGCGCATCACATAAAAAACCGGCTCGCGCCGGTTTTTTATTGCCCTTCGGTTTTGCGACGGGAGGCCGCGCGTCCGCTCATGCGTCCGACAGCCGCCGATGGAGTTCCGCGAGCGGCAGCGTCGTATGGAACAGCCGTGCGAGGCTGCGGCTCGCATAGGCGTCGACGTCGGCGGGATCGGTCCACCGATACGCGTCCATCTCGGGAATCGGCGAGCCGTCGCGGCGGCTCGGAAACAGCGACGTGCAGGTGCAGCGCGCGAGGTCGATCTCGTCGGGCGCGACGCGCACCGCGAACAGGTGCAGATCCTTGTCGTGCCGATAGGCGAAGCGGCCGAGATCGACGAGCCGCTCAGGCGCGATCTCGATCCCGGTTTCCTCGCGCAGCTCGCGCAGCGCCGCGTCGCGCGGCGACTCGCCCGGCTCGCCCTGCCCCTTCGGGATGTCCCAGTGCGTCGTGTCCGTCGCATGCGCGAGGAACACGCGGCCGGCCGCATCGAGGATCACGACGCCGCACGACACCGTGCGCGGCGCACCGCTACGCCTCATTGCCCGCGTGCTCAGCGCTTCTGCAGCTGCCACTTGCCCGCGGCCGTCTGGCAGTAGACGGGCTTGAGCGTCATCGTCTGTCCCTTCGCCGCGATCTCGGTCGTCACTTCGCGGCAGTGCTTGCCGTCCTTGTCGAGCGTCGCCGGCGTCAGCTTCGCTTCGATCTGCGTGCGGCCGCCGCTGCTCTGCCACGTCGTCGTCTCGCCGTCCTTGCCGGCGTCGCGCGCGTGCACGACGGCTTTCGTCAGCGAGGCGGCGTCGGCCTTGCTGAAATATGTGATCGGCGTGTCGTTCAGAAAGCCCAGGTTGCTTTGCGCATGGGCGGACAGCATGGCGGTCGCACACGCTGCGCCGGCCAGCGCACGCGCGATGAAAAGGGATGCACGCATCGACATATTGTTCTCCTTGGATGTTCGAGCGACGCGCGCGGCGCGGCCGGTGACCCGGCATGCGCCGCGCGCGTCAGCGACCGAGGATAGCATGCGTGCGTGTGCGTGCCCGTCTAGCGGCGGGCCTGAGTCGCCGCAGGTTGATATCCGTCGGTCAGCGTGTTCAGAAACGCGATCACGTCCTTGATCTCGGCCTCGTCGAGCGCGGGCCGGTCGCCCGGCTTGCGGTCGAACGGCGGCTCGCGGTTGATGTTCGTCCAGTAGCGCGTCGGCAGATCGTCGTAGCGCTGCACGCGGCCGTGCACGACCGGATAGAACTTCTCCGGATGGATGTCGCGCTCGGCGTAGAAATGCATCACGTCCTCGAGCGAGTGATACACGCCGTTGTGGAAGAAGGTCTTGCGCAGCGCGACGTTGCGCAGCGACGGCGTGCGGAACAGCCCGCAGAATTCGTCGCGGCCCTTCAGGTCGGTCCGCTCGGGCCCGCATGCGCCGAGGTCGTAAAAGCGCGGATCGCGATTGACCGGCAGCGCGCGATTGCGCGGCACCGCGATCGCGATCAGGCCGAAATCGCTGAACTGCGGCGGCGTGCCGTCCAGCGCGCGCTGACTCACGTGGCAGCTCGCGCAGTTGCCCTTCTTCTCGTCGTTGAAGAGCTGCAGTCCGTGCAGTTCGGCGGGCGTGAGCTGCGCGCGGCCCGCGAGGTACGCGTCGTACTTGCTCGTGTACGGCGCGAACAGCGATGGCGTCTGCTCGAACGTGCCGAGTGCGCGCAGCACGGCGTCGAACGTCGCGCGATCGTCGTCGAGCACGTTCGCGCCGAACACGGCGCGAAACGCGTCCGCGTATGGCGCCGCGCGCACCGCGCGCGCGACCTTCGCGGGCGAACTGTTCATCTCGAACGGCGACGTGAGCGGAATGCGCGCCTGCGCGGCGCCCGTGTCGACGCGGCCGTCCCACGTGAGGCCGCCGGTCGGGCCGGCATCGACGCTCTCGTCGCCTTCGTCGTCCGAATCGTGGAAGTGCTCGGCGAACGGCGGCACGCCCTGCAGATACTTCAGCGACGGCACCGCGCGAAACCCGGCACGCCGCATGTCGTCGCCGCCGAGCTGCACCGACAGCGCGTTCGGCGGCCCGAACGCATGCTCGGGGCTGTGGCACGACGCGCACGCGAGCTTGCCGGAACCTGACAGCGTAGGGTCGAAGAAAAGTTGCTTGCCGAGCGCGGTCATCCGGCGCACGCCTTCGTAAACTTGCGCGCGCGTCTGCGGGCGGTTCGTCGCGACGAGCGGCGCGCCGTCGCCGGCGGCGGCCGACGCCGGTGCGGCCGCACGCTGCGCGGCGCCCGATGCGCCGGCGGGCTGGGCAAGCGCGGCACCCGCGCCGGGCTGCGCGTCGCAGCCCGCAACGGCGGCGAGCGCGGCGGCCAGCGCAAGCGCGCGGCCCGCGCGCCGCCACGGGCGCACGAGCGCGCCGGTTCTCGGTAGGCGAAGCTTCATCGATGGATCGCAATGTCGGTTCAGGAGCGGCCGGAGTTTATGTCAGCCGCATGACCGTTCCATGACGAAGCTTCGACAGCCATTCGAAAGGACGCCTACACCAGCCTGTCAAATCGCGCCCTCAGAATGCGGGCAGCCGGACATGCCGCGCCCGCCTGCCGGGTCGCCCGGCAATCGACGCCGGTCCCCACGCGACAAGAGAGATGAGAGTACAACGGATGAACCACCACGCCTGGATTCGCTTTACGCCGATCGCCGTTGCCGCGGCGCTCGCCCTCACCGCCTGCGGCGGCGACGACGTGCAGCAGCAGGGCCTGTCGGCCGTGAAGAACGTCGTCGTCATTTACGCGGAGAACCGCAGCTTCGACAACCTGTACGGCAACTTCCCCGGCGCCAACGGGCTGCAGAACGTGACGGCCGCCAGCGCGCAGCAGAAGGACCGCAACGGCCAGCCGCTCGCGACGCTGCCGAAGATCTGGGGCGGGCTGACCGCCAAGGGCGTCACGCCGGCCGTGACCGAAGCGATGACCGAGAATCTGCCGAACGCGCCGTTCGCGATCGACGATCCGAACGGCTTCAACACGTCGATGAGCGTGACGACGCGTGACCTGTATCACCGCTTCTACGAGAACCAGATGCAGATCAACGGCGGCAAGAACGACATGTTCGCCGCGTGGGCCGATTCGGGCGGCCTCGTGATGGGCCACTACACGGCCGACGCATCGAAGCTGCCGCTGTGGAAGATCGCGCAGCAGTACACGCTCGCGGACAACTTCTTCATGGGCGCATTCGGCGGCTCGTTCCTGAACCACCAGTATCTGATCTGCGCGTGCGCGCCGTACTACGCGAACGCGGACAAGAGCCCGGCAGCCGGCTCGATCTCCGCCGTCAACGCGGACGGCAAGTCGCTGCAGCTCGCGAGCAACTCGCCGGCGTCCGCGCTTGCCGGCGCACCGAAGTTCGTGAACTCGGGCAACCTGACGCCCGACTTCTACGCGGTCAACACGATGCAGCCGCCGTATCAGCCGAGCGGCAACAAGGCGGCCGCAGGCGGCGATCCGAACCTCGCCGATCCGTCGGCCGCGACGACGCTGCCGCCGCAGACGCAGCAGAACATCGGCGATCTGCTGACCAACGCGGGCGTGTCGTGGGCCTGGTACGGCGGTGCCTGGGGGCAGGCGCTGCAGGCCGCGCAGAGCGGCACCGCGAACGTGATCTACGGCCCGAACATGACGGCGCCGAACTTCCAGCCGCACCACCAGCCGTTCAACTACTACGCGAACCAGGCGCCGGGCACCGCGAATCGCGCGCAGCACCTGCTCGACGGCGGCACCGACGGCAGCGCGTTCATCCAGGCCATCGACGCCGGCACGCTGCCGCAGGTCGCGTTCTACAAGCCGCAGGGCAACCTGAACGAGCACGCGGGCTACACCGACGTCGCGAGCGGCGACCAGCACATCGCGAACGTGATCGCGCATCTGCAGGCGAGCCCGCAGTGGAAGAACATGGTCGTCGTCGTCACCTACGACGAGAACGGCGGCTTCTGGGATCACGTCGCGCCGCCGAAGGGCGACCGCTGGGGCCCCGGCACCCGGATTCCGGCCATCATCGTGTCGCCGTACGCGAAGAAGGGTTTCGTCGATCACACGCAGTACGACACCGCGTCGATCCTGCGCTTCATCACGCGCCGCTTCTCGCTGCCGCGCCTGCCGGGCCTGCAGCAGCGCGACGATGCGCTGAAGGCGAACGGCGCGCCGGCGATGGGCGATCTGACGAACGCGCTCGAGTTGTCGCCGAACCTGTAAGCGCGGCATCGTCGCGCACCGGGCGGCCGCGCGGCCGGCCCGGCGTCGCGGCGAGATCGGCGCGCCTCATGCTGCTCGGCGGCGCACATCCGCCGGGCGAGCGTTTCGCCGAATGGAACTTCGTGTCGAGTTCGCGCGAGAAGATCGGCATGGCGCCGCTCAGCGCGCGAGCCCCATCAACTTCGCGAGCACGGGCCAGCGCGCGAGCGCATCGACGTATGCGCGCCGCGCCTGTTCGTCTACATAGCGTTCGGGATCGAAGGCGGCCACGTGACGCGCGAAGCCGAGCACGTCGTTCGGTTGCGACAGGCGATCGTCGTCGATGTCGCCGCGGTTTACTGTTCGTCGATCCATACGCCGTCCGGAGTCTTGACCGCGTAGCCCGCGGCCGTCTGCATCGTCACCGTGCCCTCGTTCTCGCCGACCATCCGCGTGCGCGGCAGATCCGCCGCGTATTGCGCGAGCGTCACGCCGGGCTTGAACGGGCTGTTCGATACCAGGTTCGACAGCAGCTGCGCGAGCGCGAGGAAACTCGTCGGCTGGTCGATCACGGTCGTCGTGCCGTGATCGCCGGCAAAGCCGACGAGCCGCACGCCGACCGGCCCGTGCACGATGCGCGGCGTCGGAATCTCGCGCAGGCCCGCCACCTGGTTCCGGTCGCCGCGCAGCGCGGCGCCATGCTCGGGCACGAACACGATCACCGCGCGCCGGCCCGATTGCGCGATCAGATCGGCGAGCCGGTCGACGTCGCTCATCAGCTTCGCCGCGCGTTGCGGATACGAGTCGATGCTCGTCAGCGCGCTGCCGACCACGCGGTTGCCGTCATGCAGGCTGATCGTGTTGTAGTACAGCGCGACGGGGCCCGCAACCGCGCCGCGCTGCGCATACCAGTTCGCGAGCGTCGCGTAGTCGTCCTTGATCGCCGAGCCGTCGAACGCATGCATCGCGACGGGCGCCGCGTCGTTCGACACGAGCGGCGCGCCCGGCACGCCGATGTTGTCGCGAATCACCTGCAGGAAGTTGTCGAAGTGGCCGTCGTGGTTCAGGAGCGACTGCACCGTGTAGCCGGCGCTCGCGAGCTGCGCGAACAGATGGCATTGCTGCGGCGCGGGCTTGTACAGATCGGCATGCGCCTCCTGTCCGCAGCTTGCGCGCAGCACGCGGATCGCGGCCGGCCCGCTGTAGCTCGCGGCCGTGCTGAAATTCGTGAACAGGTAGTCGAAGCGGCTCAGCATCGGATGATTGCGCAGCTTGGCCGCATCGAGGTCGTCCCACGACAGCGAGCAGACATGCACGACGATCACGTCGAACTGCGCCGCCGGATCGCTGCCGAGATGGCCGAACGCGACCTGCCGCTGCGACTCCTGCGTGCGGAACGTCGCGAGTGCCGCGTTGTAGTCCTCGGGCTGGCCCGCGCGCGACGCCGCCGCGCCGCCGCCCTGCGCCGTCGTCGCCTGCGCGACGCGCGTCGCCCAGCCGCTGCCCGCCTGCCACAGCGGCATCGCGATCAGGGCCGCGATCACGAACGTCGCGACGCGCAGCCAGCGGTTCACGACGAAATAGACGATCAGCGCGCCGGCCACCGTCAGCAGCAGCATCGGCGGCAGCAATCGCGGCAGGATCTCGAGCCAGTAGTCGGCGCGGAACGTCGCGACCTCGCGCGCGGCCTCCGCGAGC
Source organism: Burkholderia multivorans ATCC BAA-247 (assembly GCF_000959525.1). NCBI lineage: Bacteria > Pseudomonadati > Pseudomonadota > Betaproteobacteria > Burkholderiales > Burkholderiaceae > Burkholderia > Burkholderia multivorans. The sequence continues at coordinate 1,572,965 of NZ_CP009832.1, read as the reverse complement.
CGTGCGAGCGGCGGCGCATGCAGTTCGCGCGCGAGCAGCGGCACGGCGATCGCGACGGCCGCGACCTGCCGCACGATGCGCGCGACGCGTGAACGCAGCGGCGCGCTCGCCGCGAGCGCCAGCGCGAACACGAGATTCGCGGCCCACATCGGCTGCAGATGCCCGGTCGCAAACAGCGCGAACTTCAGGATGAAATACAGATTCCAGAACGTCATCGATACCACTCCGTGATGCGCGGCATCAGTCGCGCGCGCGCTCGAGCTTCGGCGCGAGCAGCGCCTGCAGCCGCTGCGCGGCCCCCTTCCACAGCCGCACGTAGCCGTCGAGGCCGACGCGCAGCACTTCCTTCAGTCCGCGCAGCGGCGTATCGGCCGGCGCGCCGTCGTGCCAGTCGAGCCACGCATCGGCGCGGCCGAACGTGCACTGGATCAGCAGCCGCTCCTGCTCGAGCGTCAGCGCATCGAAGCTGACGCCGACATGCGTCGGCGTCACGCGGCTCACGCGCACCGGAAACGGAAACGACCGGTCGCCGCGCGACACGCACACCTGCAGCCGGTCGCCGACGGCGAGCGGCAGGCCAGGCACCGCGTCGAGCCCGAGGCCGCCCGTCGAGTAGTCGCTCGTGAAGCATGCGGCGGTCGTGCCGTCCGCGAGCAGCAGCGTGGCCGGCACGCGCATCGCGATCCGATGCGTGACGCGCACCTGCTTCGTCTCGCGCGCGACGGCGAGCGCGGCGCCGAGCATCGCGAGGTTGTACACGGTCCAGCCGAGCGTGATCAGGATCGTCGTCGCCTCGTCGCCCTGCTCGGCGACGAGCCGCCACAGCCCGGCCACGATCGCGAGCGCGTTGAGCGCGAGCAGCACGAGATAGGGCTTCGACGTCGACCAGTCGACGTAGCCTTCGTCGATTCGCCCGCCCTTGTCGGTCACGTTGAACTTGCCGTGCTTGGGGCTCAGGAACGCGACGGTCGTCGGCAGCGCGATATACCACGCAAGCACCGATTCGTAGACTTCCGCCCAGAACGAATGGCGAAAGCGTCCCTGCATCCGCGAGTTCGCGACGTTCGCGAGCACCAGATACGGGATCACGTAGCTCGCGAGCGCGAGCGCGGACGCGTTGATGAAGTACAGATGAAAGAACAGGTAGGCGAACGGAATCGTCAGGAACACGAGCCGCGGAATGCCGTAGAAGAAATGCAGCATCGCGTTGCCGTAGCAGATCCGTTGCACGAAACCGAGCCCGCGCCCGAGGAACGGATTGTCGATCCGGAAGATCTGCGCCATCCCGCGCGCCCAGCGCGTACGCTGCTTCACGTGGCCGGCCAGGCTCTCGGTCGCGAGGCCGGCCGCCTGCACGGTCGGCAGATACGCGGACGTGTAGCCGCGGCGATGCAGCTTCAGCGCGGTATGCGCATCCTCGGTCACGGTTTCGACCGCGACGCCGCCCACTTCCTCGAGCGCGCTGCGCTTGAGCACCGCGCACGAGCCGCAGAAGAACGCCGCGTTCCAGAGATCGTTGCCCGACTGCACGAGCCCGTAGAACAGGTTGCCCTCGTTGGGTACTTCGCGGAACGTGCCGAGGTTGCGCTCGAACGGATCGGGCGAGAAGAAATGATGCGGCGTCTGTACGAGCGCGCACTTCGGATCGCGCAGGAACTCGCCCATCGTCGTCTGCAGGAACGAGCGCGTCGGCACGTGATCGCAGTCGAAGATCGCGATGTACTCGCCGTGCGTCTTCGGCAGCGCGCGGTTGATGTTGCCGGCCTTCGCGTGGCGATTGTCGTCGCGCGTCAGATAGCCGATGCCGGCGTCGCGCGCGAACGCCGCGAACTCGGGGCGGCGGCCGTCGTCGAGCAGATAGACGCGCAGCTTGTCCGTCGGCCAGTCGATGCTTTGCGCGGCGAACACGGTCGGCTTCACGACCGACAGCGGCTCGTTGTAGGTCGGGATATAGATGTCGACGCTCGGCCACGTGTCGGGATCGGCCGGCAGCGGCACGATCGGCCGGTCGAGCGGCCAGGCCGTCTGCACGAAGCCGAGCAACAGGATCATCCACGTATACGCTTCGGCGCCGTACAGCAGATAGCCGGCGATCGCCTCGGCAGGGCCGCGGAAATCGAGCGTCTGCGTCGTGCGCCACCAGACGTAGCGCACCGCCGCGAGCAGCGCGAGCGACGCGAGCGCGAGCGTCGGCAGATGGCCCGGGACGCGGCGCAGCGCAAGCGCGAGCAGCGCGACGATCGCGAAGAACGCGAACTGCGCGCTCGGCATCAGCGGCGACATCCCGGCGGCCGCCCACAGCAGCGCGCCGGCGAGCAGCAGCAGCGGCGCAAGCCAGCGACGCCGGCCGACGCCGTTCGCGCGCGCATCGAGCCAGCCGCCCCAGCGCGTCCACGGCAGCCGCGCGAGCGCCGCGTCGATGCGCCGCATCAGCGCGCGCGCGGCGACGTAGACGGGCACCACGTAGCTGTCGAACCACGCGAGCGGGTCGCGCGCCGGGCGCTCGACATCGACGGCACGCGGCGCGCGCACGCAGGCACGCCACAGCCATTCGCGCGGACTGAGCGGCTGCAGCACGCCCCACTCGCGCGCGAGCCGCAGGAACACGGCGCGCACGCCGCGGCGCACGACGTCCGGGCGGCCGGGCGGCGGCGCATGGAAGAACAGCCGCACGAGCCAGTCGAGCAGCGTGCGTTGCGCGGGCAGCCCGAGGCCGCGTGCGATCCACGCCGTCGTGCCGCGGCGCGCGGCGCGCAGTCGTGCGACCAGCGCGGCCTTCATTGCGGCGCTCCCGCACGCCCGGCGACGGCCGCCGTCAGCCACGCGTCGACCCAGTTGGCGACGCCGTGCAGGTCGTGCGACGCCTGCGAATACGGCGCGTCGTCGAAGATCCAGCCGCCGCGCGCGAACGCTTCGGGCACCGCGGCATCCGCATGGATGCGCTGTTCGATCAGCGCGGTCGGGCCCGCCGCCGCGCGCAGCATCGCGAGCGCGTCGCGCTGCATGTCGCGCGCGGGGTTCAGGCGGTTCACGACGATCTGCCATGCGCGGCCGCCCGCGCGCAGCGCGTCGAGCCGCGCGGCGAGCGTCGCGCATGCGGCGGGCTCCGGCGGCACGACGACGAGCGTCAGGTCCGCGCAGCGCAGCGCCTGCTCGGCCTGCTGCGACGGCTGGCGCGCGGTGTCGATCAGCACGACGCCGTCGGGCGGCAGCGCGATCTCGTCGAGTGCGCGTGCAAGCCAGGCGCGATCGGCCGCGAGCCGCGCGTCGCAGGCGGCGGCGCCCGCCGCGTCGACCGGCCCGTACGGCACGAACAGCACGCCGTCCGCATTGCGCCAGGTGTGCGCATGCCAGGGCTCGGCGCCGCCGAGCAGGCTTTGCGCGAGGCCCGCGTCGGCGAGCGTGTCGAGGCCGAGCAGCGCGCCCATCAGGTTCTGCGGATCGAACTCGACCGCGACGACGGGCCGCCTGCGACGCGCGAGCAGCACGGCGAGCGCGGCCGCGAGTGTCGTGCGGCCGGCGCCGCCTGCCGTCGACGTGATGGCGATCGTCTTCATCGCGTGCCCTCGTCGGCGCGCGCCGCTTCGGGCAGCAGCCGCCCGCGCAGCGCGACCGGCACCAGCGTGCACGGCACCGCATCGCGCCGGCCGAGCCCGCGCGGCGCCTGAAAACCGCGGCCGACGCCCAGATGCTGCGCGACGATCCAGACGGGCACCGCGATCGCGATGCCGACGAGAAATCCGATCACGAGTTCGGCGATCATGCGCCCTCCGGCTTGCGCAGCGGCATCGCGCTGCGCGTAGCGCCGCGCGCGTGCGCGGCGGGAAATACGGGATGTGCGGTGTCGGCGGCGACGGTCTGCGCGGCGGCCGCATCGGCGGACGATGCGGGCGACATCGTGCGGGCGGGCGATGCGTCCTCGTGCCGTGGGCCGGCCGCCTCGACTGCGGCGCCGGCATCGTCTGCATCGTTTGCATAGTCTGCAGCGACCGCATCGATCGCACGGGCCGCCTCCCCTCCGCCGTTCGGTTCCGGCGACGCGAACAGGTCGCTGTAGTCGGCCACCGGCGCGCGCCGCTGCTCGGCCTTCAGCGCATGCAGTTCGGTCTCGATGCTGCCTTGCCCGAGACAGAGGACGCGGTCGGACAGCGTATCGACGGGCACGTCGAAGATGCGCGCGAGCGCGTCGTCGGCATCGGTCGGTTCGCACGCGAACAGAAACACGTACAGGTGCGCGGCGTCGGCCGTCACGACGTCGCCGGTGCGGCGCGGCCGACAATGCCGCAGCGCGTCGACGTGCGATACCGCGGGCAGCAGCGTCAGCTTCGCGAGCGTATGTGGCAGCGCGAGCACCGCGCCGCGCTCGAGCACGGCGGCAATCCGCGCGCAGAACGTGCCGACCGGCAGATAGCCGAGCACCGGCTCGCCGAGCGCGGCCGCGAGCGCCGCACGATAGTCGGCCGGCACCGGACGCGCGAACAGTTGCCCGCGCAGCGCCTGCACGGCGGCCTGCACGCGCGAGAGCGGCACGTCGCGGCCGACCACGCGGTTAGCGCCGACGCTCAGCACGAGCGTTTCGAACTGCTGACGCAGCACCTCGCCGCGCTCGACGACCGCGATCTTCAGCGCGCCGCCGCTGCGTCGGCGCAGCGTATGCACCTGAGCGCACAGCGACTCGAGCTGCGCGTTGGTGCGAAACGCGAGCACGGCCGTCGCGGCCTGCGCCTGCGCGCACGCGGCGACGACGGCCGCATTGTCGTCGACGATCTCCCAGCCGGCCGGCACGTGCGCGACGCCGTCGATCACCGCGCGGCTGACGACGACGCGATCCTCGTCGATCGCGAGCCGCGTGCGGCGCGCCGGTTCGGCCGCACCCGCATCGACGATCGCCGACAGCCGGCCGTTCGCCGCGAAGCGCAGCGGACGCACCTCGCCGGCCGCGAGCGTGCCGCCCGCGCGCCAGAATTCGACGAGCCACAGCAGTTCGCCGTGCGTGCGCTGCAACTGCGCGACGCCCGCGCATACGCTGTGCAAGCCGCTGCGCGACGTGCGATCGGTGTCGCGCACGAACGGGCGATCGTCGGTACGCGCGTCGTCGGCGGCATCCGGATCGAGCAGCAGCACGAGCGCGATCCGGTGCGCGCGGCACCAGTCTGCGAGTGCGCGCGCTTCGTCCGCGAGCGCGGCCGGATCGTCCCAGCTGAACCAGCGCTGCGCGCCTTCGACGACATACAGCGACCGCGCGCGGAAGCCGTAGCGCTTCAGCGCGCGCAGCGCGCCCGCGAGCCGCGCGAACGGCCGCGGCGCGACAGCGCGCGGTGCGTCGCGATGCGCGTCGGCGTCGGCGTCTGGGGCCTGCGCGTTCTGCACGGCGTCGCGCGCCTGCGGCGGCATCGCCAGCACGTTGAGATTGCGCGGCCAGCCGGCCGGCTGCGCGCCGCCCGCGAAGCCGCGCGTCTCCATCTGCGCCGCGACGTGCGCCGGATCGCGCGCGAGCACGACGGTCACGTCGCGCGTGCGCGCATGGCGCGCGCTTTCCCATACGAGCGCGTCGCAGGCGGGCGTCTGCGCGGCCGCGTAGAGCGCATAGAGGCCGCCCGCTTCGAGCTGCGTCCACGTATCGGGCAGGCCGTCGATCGCGAGCCGGCCCGGCGCGCCGGCGCGAGCGCCGGCCGCTGCGCTGCGCCAGAGCGTACGCAGCCGCTCGACGATCGCTGTGCCGAGCGCGGGGCGTGTAGCGTTGAAATCGGTATTCACGCGTTCCCCTAATAGTCCGAGTAGAGCCGCACGGGCGTCGGCGTGACGAGCCAGCTGCGCTCGGCGCGCGCGTCGAACGCATAGCGCAGATAGACAAGCGCCGAACTCGGCGCGTAGTCGTGCGACCGGTCGACATGCAGTTGCGCGCCCACGCTCAGATGCGCGTTCACGCGGTATTCCGCGATGCCGTTCACGCCGTACGAGAACGACACGCCGCGCGTCGAGCTGCCCGTGTAGACAAGGCCGGCCGCCTGCTGCTCGGCGCGCCGGTCCGCGAAGGTCGGATAGAACAGCGAATCCTTCTCGTAGCTGTTCGACATCCCGGCCGTGACGGTCAGATCCCACGACAGCGCATCGCGCCGCCCGGCCCATTCGATCGGTACGCCGAGCGACAGATAGCGCTGCGGACTGTAGTAGCCGCCCTGCCCGTACGTGTAGTACCGCAGGTTCTGCGCGTAGTGCCACGCGTTGCCGACGAGCCCGGTGGCGACCTTCATCGTCGCGCGTTCGTAGACGGGCGCCATGAAGCCCGTGCGCAGCGTGACCTCAGCATTGCGCTCGACGTTGCGGCCCGACAGCACGCCGGCGCCGAGTTCGGCGAACAGGTTCGCGCGGCCGACGTCGACCGACGCGCGCAGATTCACGCCGTCGCGGCGCACGCCGCCCCACACCGCGCCCGTCCACGGGTCGCGCATGCCGGCATACGACAGCACGCTGCTCGTTTCCGGCCGCCGCGACGCGTTCACGCTGACGCTCGCGGGCCCCGCGTCGAAACGGTAGCGCACGCCGCCGACCAGGTAGTGCACGGGAAAGCCGAGCGGCGACGTGCCGAGATCGACGCGCCACGCGTCGGACCGGTAGCCCGCGCCGAGCGCGACGCCCGTCGTCGACTGGTGCAGCGCGCCCGGTGGATGTGCGATCAGCGCGCCGGCCGACGCCGCCGGCGCAAACGGCGGCGGCAGGCCGTTCAGCGCGTTGAGCGCCGCATACGTGCCGAACGTTTTCAGCGTGTAGGCGTCCGCGTTGCTTGTGTCGAGCGTGCCCGCATCGAGATGCACGGTGTCGAGCTGCAGGAACGCGTGGCCGTCGTAGCGCACGGGCACCTGCATATAGATCGGCACCTGCTGCGCGCGATACGCGGAAATGCCTTCGTCGCCGGATTTGTAGGCCGGCAGCCAGCCGATCTCGATCTCCGGATCGCGCCGCTGCTCGAGATCGGCGAACGCGGCCTGCGCGGGCGTCAGCCCGTCGCGGCCTGCGCGTACGCCGCTCGCGCGCTCCTGCGACATCGACAGCCGGTACAGCGACGCCGCGTCGTCGTAGCGGCGCTGTCCCTCGGCGACGCGGCCGGCCGCGACCGTCACGTCCGCGCGCGCCGGATACGCGGCCTGCAGCCGGTCGGTCACCTGCACCGCGGCATCCGAGCGGCCGAGCGCGTTCAGCCGCCGCACGACGGCGAGCCGCGTGTCGACGTCGTCGTCCGGCGTGCGCGCGAGCACCGCTTCGACGCGTGCCAGCGCGGCCGCGCGACGGCCGCTCTCCTCGTCGATCCGCGCGAGCGCGAGCTGCGTGTCGGGATCGTCCGGCAGGCGCGCGACGAGCGGCGCAAGCGCGTCGCGCGCGGCATCGTAGCGGCCCTGCGCGCGTTCGACGTCGGCGAGTTCGAGCGCGTAGCGCTTGTCGGCGCGGCCGGCCGCACTCACGCGCGCGAGCAGCGCGCGGGCGCGCGCATCGTCGTGCTGCGCGATCGCATCGTCGGTCTGCCGCAGCACGACGCGCAGCGCCTGATCCTCGAGCCGCGCGGTCTGGGCGGGCGTCAGCGCCGGGTCGCGGCGCAGCGCATCGAGCCACGCGACGAGCGCATCGTCGCGCCGCGCGCTGCCGAGCAGATCGCCGTAGCGCAGCCGCACGTCGGCATCGGCGTCGGCCGGATGCGCGGCGATCCAGTCGTGCAGCGGCGCGAGGCCGCGCTCGGTCTCGCCCGCATCGATCCACTGCGCGCCGATCGCGGCAAGCAGGTCGGGATCGTCCGGTGCCTGCCGTTGCGCACGCTCGAGCGACGCGGCGAACGCCGTGCGGTCGCCGCGCGCGAGCGCGTCGCGTGCATCGGCCAGCGCGCGTTCCGCGTCGAGCTTGCGCGCGAGCGCGCGCATGCCGTCCGAGCGCTGCGCCTCGTCGATGCCGGCGAGCACGGCCTGCGCGCCGTCGACATCGTCGAGCGAATGGCGGTACAGCGCGCTCGCGTAGCGCATCTCGGCCGTATCGCGATACGCGAGCCCTTCGTCCATCACCGTGCGGCCAAGCTGCGGCAGTCCCATGTCGCGATACAGGCGCGCGAGCGCGAAGCGCGTCCAGGCCGCGTCGGGCGCCGCGCGCACGGCCGCTTCGTAGCGTTGCGCGGCCGGCCCGCGTTCGCCGCGCGCCGCGAGCGCGCTCGCCTGGCTGGCCAGCAGGTCCGCCCGCAGGCCGTCGAGCGCGCGCCGATCGTCGCCGCCCGTCACGCGGCCTTGCAGCGCATCGAGCAGCGGCCCGACGCGCTCCGCGCGGCCGGTGTTTTCGTAGAGCGTCGCGGTGTCGCGCACGGCCGCGATGCGCGGCGCAGGCGCGGCCAGCAGTTCGCGCAGCAGCGGCTCCGCGCGCGCCCAGTCGCGCTGGGCCAGCAGCGCATCGGCAAGTTGCAGCTTCGCATCCGCGCTGTCCGGCTGCATCGCGAGCGCGGCGCGCGCCGCACGCTCGGCTTGCGCCGCGCGACCGGCCGACGCCGCCGCGCGGCCTTGCGCGAGCAGCCCCCAGAATTGCGCGGTGCGCGCGAGGCTCTGCCACTTGCCGCGCTGATCGGTCGCGAGCGATGCGGCGCGTGTGAACAGCGCGCGCGCTTCGTCGTGCCGCCCTTCGCGCAGCCGCAGCAGCCCGAGGCCGCCGACCGCGTCCGCATCGTCGGCACGCGCACGCACCGCGCGCGTCAGCAGCGGCTCGGCCGCCGCGAGATCGCCGCGCGCGAGCGCCTGCAAGCCGCGCTGCTGCGCGATGTAGTCGGGATCGCGTTCGAGCCGCCGCCGCGCGTCGCGTTGCCGGTCGAGCGCGGCCGCGCGATCGCGGAACTCGGTATCGTCCGGCACGAGCGCGAGATAGGCATGCAGCGCGTCGAGATAGGCGGGATCGGCGCCGGCCGATTGCAGCACGTGCCGCCACAGCGTCATCGCATCGGTATGGTCGGCGTCGGTGCGCGTCGCGAGCGACCACGCGATGCGGTTGGCTTCGGCGCGCGTGTCGTCGCGCTGGTTCAGCAGCCGCGCGAGCGCGAGCGCCGCATCGGTGTCATGCGGATCGGCCGCGAGCGCGCGGCGCAGCGCGGCGATCGCCGGCGCACGGCCGCCCGGCGCGTTCGCGACGATCTGGTAGTACTCCGCGCCGAGCGCACCGGACGGTGCACCGTTCGGAAACAGCGCGACGATCCGTCGGGCCGCTTCGTCGGTCCGGCCGCTACGCGCGAGCAGCCGGATCTGCGCCATCTCGCCGCGGCCGCTCGTCGCGACGCGCAATTCGTCGGCCGCGCGCCGCGTATCGGGCGCATCGGGTGCGCGCGCCTGCAGCCGGGCGAGCGCGGCCTGCGCGCGTTGCGCGTCGCCGAGCCGCAGCAGCACGCGCATCTGTTCGGCGAGCAACTCGGGATCGTCGGGCGCGATCAGCAGCCCCTTGTTCAGCGCGTCGCGCGCGAGATCGTCGCGATGCTTGACGCCCCACATCCGCGCAGTCGCGAGCAGCCGGCGCGCATCGACCGCGTCGGCCGATGCGGGCGCCGCGCGCGCGGCTTTCGGGCTCGCGGGTCGCGCCGCGGCCGCGGGTGGCGTTGCAGCGGGCGCCGATGCGGCAGGCGCCGACGGGGCAAGCGCCGATGCTCCGATCGACGCCGCGAGCGCCGTGACGCCCGCGACGACGCGAATCAGCGGGCGACGCACGAACGCTCTCCCCAGCGCACGTCGAGTGAGCCGTCCGCGCCGAACCGGTAGCGCCCCTCGCGCCAGCCGAGGCCGAACAGCGTCAGCACGCTCGTGTAATAGCCGGGCGCCGACTCGCGCGCGAGCGCATCGACGCGCGCCGCCTGCGCATCGGCCAGCGCGTGCTGGCCGCGTGCGTCGAGAAACGGCACCGCGGCCGCGGAGAAGCCGCCGTTGCCGTCGTTCGGCCCGGCAACGCCGGTCGTCGTGTCGACTTTCTCGGGCGGCGCGCCATGCGCGGCGATGTAGTCGGCGAATGGTGCGAAGCGCGCGAGCAGCGGCGCGGCGAGCGGATCGGCGCGATCGAGCATGCCGGCCCACAGATAGACGCGAATCGCGTTGTACGCGCTTTCCGCCTGCGTCTGCGGATCGGGACCGAAGCCCGCGCCCGCGCGGTACAGCGCCCAGTCCGGCGCAAAGCCCTTCGGTGCGGTATCGAGCAACACGCGGCCGGTGCTGGCCGCAAGCGCAGCCCAGCGGCGATCGTCGGGCAACCGTGCGGCGAGCGCGCGAATCACCTGCGGCGGCGAATAGCTCGGATTCACGCGCCATCGGTCGCGCGCAAGCGCGAAGCCAGTCGGCCCGGGCAGCAGCGTGAGCCCGAGGCCCGGCACGTTCGCCGTCTCGTCGTCGAGCACGCGTTTCGCGAGCAGCATGCCGCGCGCGGTATAGCTGCGCTCGTGCCAGAGCCGCCCCGCTTCGACGAGCGCGTACGCGATCCACAGATCGGCATCGGAGGCCGCGTTCGCGTCGAGCACGCGCCACGTGCCGTCCGGCGCGCGGCCCCACAGCCACGCCGGCAGCCGCGCGCTCAGGTCGCCCTGCGCGAGGTTGTTCTCGGTCCATGCGAGGATCGTGTCGAACGTGCGCCGGTCGTTCGCGACGAGCGCGAAGAACAGTCCATACGCCTGCCCCTCCGATACCGTGCGCGAATCGGCCGAACCGACGTCGATCACGCGCCCGTCGGCCGACACGAACCCGCGCTTGAACGCGTCCCAGCGCGGCCAGTCCGCGCCGCAGCGCGCGTCGGCGGCGTCCGTCGCGCTTGCCGCGCCTGCGCCGCCTGCCGCACCGCTCGCCGTACGCGGCGCAGCCGCCGCGCGCGCGACCGTGCCGCCTGCCGCACACGCCGCCGCGACGGCCAGCACGAACGTCGCGCCGAGCCGGCGCGCCGATGCCGCGCGCCGCATTCCGATTGCCCGCACCATCCGTTACATCCCCCGTCGACGCGCGGCGATCCGCTGCAGCACGCTGAACGCACCGAGCGCGAGCAGCAGCCCGGCGACCACGCCGACCGCGCCGAGCACGACCGGGTGCCGCGCCGCATGCGTCCACACACGCGCGTACCACGGCACGAAGCCGACGACGTACGGCTCGCCGACGCGCAGGCTGTCGACGGCGCCCGCCCGCACCAGCGCGACGTCGCCCTGCACCTGCGCGACGAGGCCCGGCTTCTCGAACACGTCGAGCAGCTCGCCGAGGCGGCCCGGCTCGGTCGCGGTCAGCGCAACCACGCTGCGGCCGTGACTGCCCGGCAGCTCGAAACCGGCGAGCGTCGCGAGCGGCCCGCTCTGCTCGATGTGCGCGCCGCCGTCCGGCCGGCCGACGCCGTTGCGCCAGCGCTCGTCGACGGAAAACGCGACGCGCGTCGCGCCCGCGCCGCGCGGGCCGCCGATCGCGACCGGCAACGCGGCGCGCCAATGCGCGAGCAACGGCGACGACGATGCGCCGTCGATCACGAGCAGATCCTTGCTGCCGCCGAGCGCGGCGACGTCGGCCGCGCGCGCCACCTGCACGCGCAGCGCCGGAAAGCCGGTCCATTCGCCCATGTGGCCGAGCATCGTCAAATACGCTTCGAGATCCTGCGCGGTCGGGCGATCCGGCAGCACGACGGCCGTCTGCGACAGGTCGGCGAAACGCGTGAACGGAAAGCCGCTGTTCGCGAAGTACGCGAGGTTCGGCAACTGCGCGTAGTGAACGAAATGCGAGAAGTCGATCGTCGAATCGGGATCGATCGCCGCGCGCTGCGGCTCGCTGGCGGTGCTCGAGCATAGGCCCGTCTTCTGCGAATCGAGCGTGAAGCGCAACTGCAGCTGGTTGCCGCTACCGACGCGGAACGCCGGGATGTCGACGTCGCTCGTCACGCGCCCGTCCGGCACCGACAGCAGCGGCAGCTGCAGGCGGCCGCGCGCATCTTCGGCGCGCGCGGGCGCGAGCCGGTACGACTTCACGAGCTGGTCGTTGATCTCGACCGCGAGCGTCGAATTGTCCTGCACGGTCGGCGCCGTATAGCGATAGCGCAGCGTGATCGGTACGCCGCTACCGTTCCACGAATGCAGATCGGCGGGCACGCGCAGGTTCAGCCGGATCGCGTCCGGCGCGGTGCCGCGCACCTCGAGTGCGCGCGGATCCGACACGAGCTCGCGGAACGCGATCGGCCGGTTGACCGGCAGCCAGCGCGGCGCATCGTACGGCTTGCGCGGCGCACCCGGATCGACGTGCGCGACCGTCGCCGCCGGCCCCGACAGCGCCGCGCGGCCGAGCACGAGCGTCGCGACCGCGTCGTCGACTTCGGCGGCCGTGCGGCCCGTGACGACGAGCAGCTTGCGGCCCGGCGCGGCCGGGTTGTCGGCGACCGCGAGCAGCGGGCCGTTCACCGACGGCAGCGCGAGGCTGGCCGGCAGCGTCGCGGCCGTGCCGATTACGACCGCCTGATCGTCGGAAGGCAGCGTCGCCGACACCGGAAAGCGCGCATGCCGATAGTCGGCCAGCGCGCCGAACCACGACGCGAGCACGCCCGCGCTGCGCAGCGTCGCCGAATCGGCCGACGCGGGCAGCACGAACGGCAGCCGCACGAGCGCGTTGTCGCGGCGGTCGAAGAACGGCGCGGGCAGCAGCGCGAGATCGTTCGGCAGACGCACCGGCGCCTCGTCGAGAATCAGTTCGCTCGTCGGACTCACGTCGGCCCACAGCGCGGAGTTGGCCGGATCCTCGCAGTGATCGAGCGTGTAATGCGCGATCAGCCGCACGCCGATCTGGTTGAAATCGGAGAAGTAGCGCGGATCGATCGGAATGTCCTGCGTGACCGTGCGGCCGGCCTGCGCGGCATCGAACGGGACGGTCGCGATCACCTCGCCGTTGACCGACACCTTCAGGTGCGACATCGGGAACACGAGCGACGGCGAATACGCATAGGTCAGGCGCAGCCGCGCGCCCGTCACGACACGGTCGAGCCGCACGCCGGCGTTGATCGTGCGTACGTCGTCGGCGCCGCGCAGCCGCAGCGGATCGAATGCGCCGAGCGACGCGAACGGCAAACGCACGGTCGTCGCGGGCAGCGCGGCCGACGGCGCGCCGGCCGGCGCGCCGGCAACCGATGACGGCAGCGCTGCCGTGCTGGTCGAAGACGCCGCGCCGGGCGCCGCCGACGAAACGGCCTGACCGCCGGGCGCCGTCGCGGCGGCCAGCGCAGCCGCATGGAATGCGCCGGCCGCCGCGGCCAGCAGGACGAACCGCGACACGGCCGGCGTCATGCGCCGCTCCGTTCGGTCCGGGACGTCCAATCCTCGATCGCGCCGAATCCGGCGCGCGCAAAGCGGCTATGCCTGTGCGTGCACATCCCGTCTGCTTCCCCTCATCAATGGCCTTGATTCATTTATCGAAACGGCGCGGCGATTCTTTAGCCGCCGGCTCGTCGTACGGCGCGCGCGTCGCGGCGTCGCGCACCTGTTCGTCACGTTATCTCAAAAGTAGGACAAAACGCTGCCGGGTTCCGGACAACGAAGCGAGAAAACGCTCGATTCGGTCAGAAATACCGTATGCGAAGAAAGAATGGCAACGATTGCACCGCGGTTGCCGATCGGGACGAACATGATGCTGCCGGCGCGGTCGGGCGATGCCCGCCGGGTCGGCATGCCGGCTGCGGTCCGTTGCGGACCGTCGTCCGGTGCGCGCTGCCGCGTGGGCGGCGCGTATGCTACCTCAAGCCCGCGTCGTTGCGCGCGGTTTGAGTGCGAAAAAACTGATCTGGATCAAATCGGCGACACGGGGCAAGGTGCGTGGCCGTAATTCGGGGCCTCATCGTGTCGCCGGCGGAGAGCGCCGAAGGCTTTGTCGACGGCGGGCCGCGCGCCGCGCATCAGCGCCTCACACCGGATCGGGCACCTCGAGCGCGAGCAGCGCCGAGCTGACCGACTTGCCATGCGCATCGAGCGCGAGCGAGCGCGTGACGCCCCCGCCCAGCGCATCGCGCAGCACGAAGTTGAACGCCGCGAGCGCCGGCAGCTCGTAGCGCACGACGTCGCCGCGCACGATGCCGGCAAGCCACGCCTTCACGACGTCCGCGCTCAGATGCGTGCGCAGATGGGCGTAGTGCCGCGGATCGTGGCAGATCACCGACACGTTCAACGTATTGCCCTTGTCGCCCGTGCGCGCATGCGCGAGTTCCCGCAGTTTCATGATGCCTCCACGAACGAAAACAACGGCGTCACCGCGTCGCGCGGCAACAGCACCGATTGCACGGCGACCACCTCGCGCGTCGACTTGAACGCGCCGCCGCCGCCGGCCGGCCCGTTCGTGTACAGCGTTTCGACCTCGTTGCCGATCCGCGCCGCCTCTTCCGCCGTGTCGGCGCGGCCCGCGACGCGCACGCGCACTTCGGCCGGCTCGCCGCTTGCACCCGTTCGTACGTCGCCGTACAGCGAATCGACGCCGATCAGATCGAAGCGCAGCTCGCTCGCCGCGACGCCGGTCAGCGCGAGCCGTTCGCGGACGATTTCGAGCGCCAGCCGCGCGCGCTCGAGCGCGCCCGGGCCGCCGTACGAGATCTGCCCTTCGCCGATGAAGCCGTCGACGTACGCGACCGACGCCTTCAGCGTGTCGGGCCGCGCGGCGCCGCGCCCGCCCGTCACGCGCACACGATCGCGCGCCGCCTCGACGACGCTCACCTGCGTGAAGTCCGCGACGACGTCCGGCTGCAGATAGCGCCCCGGATCGTGGATCTCGTACAGCAGCTGCTCCTTGCAGGTCGCCGCGCTCACGCGACCGCCCGCATGCGCGACCTTCGTGATCGTGACCGCGCCGTCGGCCTCGACCTCGCCGATCGGAAACCCGAGCCGCGCGAGATTCGGTACGTCCTTGTAGCCGGGATCGGCGAAGTAGCCGCCCGTGATCTGCCCCGCGCATTCGAGCAGATGGCCGACGACCGTGGCCTGGCCGAGCGTGTCCCAGTCGTCCATGCGCCAGCCGAACGCATGGATCAGCGGCGCCGCGAACAGCGACGGATCGGCGACGCGCCCGGTCAGCACGACGTCGGCACCCGCGTCGAGCGCCGCGACGATCGGCGCCGCGCCGAGATACGCGTTGGCGGCGACGATCCGCTCGCGATACGCGGCGACCTCGTCGCCCGATTCCTCGAAGCGGAACGCGCCGCGCAGCACGACGTCGAGCACGTCGTCGCCTTCGACCGCCGCGACCTTCAGCTGCGCGAAGCCGAGCGCGCGTGCGATCTGCGCGGTGCGGCGCGCGGCCGCGTGCGGGTTCGCGGCACCCATGTTCGACACGATCCGCACGCCTCTCGGCACGGCGGCCGGCAGCACCGCGCGCATCCGCGCGTCGAGCAGCGGGTCGTAGCCGTGCGCCGGATCGCGGCGCTTCGCCTGCTGCGCGATTGCGATCGTGCGCTCGGCCAGGCATTCGAAGACGAGATAGTCGAGCTGCCCGTGCTCGGCCAGTTCGACCGCGGGCTCGATGCGATCGCCGGAATAGCCGGCGCCCGCGCCGATGCGCACGCGCCGTTCGTGTGGGATTGCTGTCATCTCTGCACCGTCGTGCGGCAGGTTGGCGATCCGGAGGATCGAATCAAAACACGCCGAGCACGACGCATGCGATCGTCATCACGATCGATGCGCCGAACAGCAGCGGAAACGTGAACTTCTGATGCTCGGCCAGTTCGATGCCGCACAGGCCGACGACGAGAAACGTCGCGGGCGTGAGCGGACTGACCGGAAAACCGGTCGTCATCTGGCCGAGCAGCGCGGCCTGCCCGACCTTCACGGCCGGCACGCCGAGCTGGCCGGCGACCTCGGCGATCACCGGCAGCACGCCGAAATAGAACGAGTCGGGATCGAACAGCATGCTGAGCGGCATCGACACGATGCCGAGCACGACCGGAATGTGCGCGGCCATCGAGGCCGGCACGAAGCCGACCGCGGCCTGCGCCATCGCCTTCAGCATCCCGCTGCCCTGCATGATCCCGGTGAACACGCCCGCCGCGAGCAGGATCGCGGCCATCATCAGCGCCGCGCGCGCATGCGCGTCGATCCGCTTGCGCTGCATCGCGACATCGGGATAGTTGACGGTCAGCGCGATGCAGAGCCCGACCATGAACACGATCGCGGGCGGCACCTTCTCGCCCATCGCGACCATCGTGCCGAGCACGACGAGCGTCAGCACGATGTTGAACCAGAACAGGTGCGGCCGGCGCAGCGCACGTTCGTCGGCCGTCAGCTCGCGCGTCGGCAGCGCGATCGCCGGATCGTGCCGCGATAGGCCGAGCCGCTTCTCCTCGCGCCGTCCGAGCCAGTAGGCGACGCCGAACACGAACACGAGGCCCACCGCCTGTACCGGAATCAGCGGATTGAACAGCGTCGACACGGGCAGATGCAGCGACGCCGATGCGCGGATCATCGGCCCCGTCCACGGCAGGAAATTGATGCCGGCCGCCATCGACACGGCCGCCGCCAGCACGCGGCGGTCGATGCCGAGCCGGTCGTACAGCGGCAGCACGGCCGGGATCGTCACGAGAAAGCACACGGCGCCCGAGCCGTCGAGATGGATCAGCAGCGCGAGCAGCGTCGTGCCCGTCACGATCCGCGTCGGCCGCGTGCCGACCGCCCGCAGGATGCGGTCGATGATCGGATCGAGCGTGCCCGCATCGGTGATCGTCCCGAAATAGAGGATCGCGAACACGAACATGCCGACCACGGGCGCGAGGCCCTTCAGCCCGTCGAGTACGAACTTGCTGGTCTGCAGCCCGAATCCGCCGAGCAGCGACGCGACGATCGGCACGACGATCAGCGCCACGAGCGGCGACATGCGGCGGGACAGAATCGCGGCGAGCAGCACGACGATCGTGCCGAGCCCGAGTAACGGCAGCATCGGTTGTCTCCTGTCTTGTCTTTTGTTGGAGACGAGCGTAAGGTCCGCGCAGCGATAGCACAATTGAAATGATTTGATCGCAGCAATCACGACCCGTTATGGATCTGAATCTTCGCGACATTCGCGCGTTCGTCACCGTCGCGCAGGCCGGCAACTTTACGCGCGCGGCCGCGCGGCTGCATCTGTCGCAGCCTGCGCTGACCGTGCAGATCCGGCGGCTCGAGGAAATCGTCGGCGCGCGGCTGTTCGACCGCAACAGCCGCAGCGTGGCGCTGACGCAGACGGGCCGCGAGCTGCTGCCGCTGCTGCAGCGCTCGCTCGACGACATGGAGCGCGTGCTGCGCGATGCGCGCGCGCTCGGCGAAGGCGCGAGCGGCACGGTGCGGCTCGCATGCCTGCCGACGTTCGCGTCGAGCGTGCTCCCCGAATTGATCCAGACGTTTCGGCGCGACGTGCCGCGCGCGGCGTTCGAGATTCGCGACGGCGTCGCGAGCCTCGTGACCGCGCTCGTGCGCAACGAGGAAGCTGATCTCGGGTTCACCGGCGGCGACGCGTTCGATGCGTCGCTCGACGTGCTCTACACGGGTGCCGATCGCCTCGTCGCGATCTGTCCGCGCGATCATCCGCTCGCGCGCAAGCGGCGCGTGACGATCGCCGATCTCGCGCGCGTGCCGCTCGTGCTGACCGCGCGCGGCACGAGCGTGCGCAGCGTCGTCGATGCGGCGCTCGACGCGGCCGGCTGCATGCCCCAGCTCGCGTGCGAGCCGACCTACATGATGACGGCCGTCGCGATGGTGCGCGGCGGGCTCGGCGTGACGATCCTGCCCGCGACCGCGCGCGAGGTGCGCGCGGAGCCGGATCTCGTCGCGAAGCCGATCGACGATCCGGCGTTCGTGCGGCCCGTCGCGCTCGTGTGCAAGCGCGGGCGCACGCTACCGCGCGTCGCGCAGGCGTTCGTCGACACGATGCTCGCGCACTGGCGGCGCACCTGAGCCGCGCGTGGCGGGCGATGCGCGCGGCCGGCGTGCGAGCCGACCTCGCGCGTGCCGCGGGCGATTACGCTGCGTCGGCCTCGCCCGTATCGGCGTTCAGCGCTTCGCCGATCGCATAGAACTTCCCGCCCGCGATGTAGTGCAGGCTGCGCAGCGCGGGGTCGGCCATTTCGAAATACCAGCGGCCGTCGCGGAACACACGTGTGTCCGACCATGCGCCGACCACCTCGCCGACGAACAGGTCGTACGCCTGCTGGTTGTGCGGCTCCGGAATCAGCCGGCATGCGAGCCAGCCCGAGCAGCCGGCGACGAACGGCAGATCGTGGCCGTCGACGTCGAACAGCGTGACGCCCGCCTCGCGCAGCTTGTCGGGATGCTCGGCGAGACTGCGGCTGCCGACCGCGTGCGTGAGCTGCAACTGCGCGGCGGTCGGAATCTGGATCGCGAAGCGTCCGCTCGCCTCGACGAGCGCGCGCGTCTTCGTCGCCTTGTCGAGCACGACCGTCAGCTTCGGCGGCTGGAAATCGAGCGCGCACGCCCATGCGGCGGCCATCACGTTGTCGACGCCGTCGTGCCGCGCGGAGACGAGCACGGTCGGGCCGTGGTTGAGCAGCCGGTAGGCGTGATTCGGCGCAACCGGGGCGATGTGACTGTCCATACGGGTTCCTTCGAAAACGAGGCGGCAAAGGTGCGCATTCTCGCATCCGGATGCGGGCGGCGCGAGGCAGGCGCGACCGCGGCCCCGCGTCGCGAGCGGCGGCGGCCCGCCGCCGTACACGCGCGTCAGCGCCGCCCGGCCGCCCAGTCGAGCGCGGCATCGAACAGCGCGACGCCGGCCGGCGACAGGTTCGCAAACGTGTCGTTGTCGAGGAACAGCATGACGCGGCGCGCAGGCGCGAGCGCTTCGTAGTCCATCGTCGCGCCCTTCTCGTACGCGAAAATCGCGGCCTTGTCGGGCTGCCCGTAGACGGTCGCGATCGTGATCGCGCCGAGCCCCGGCTTGCCCCAGCTCATCGGCGCCTGCCGGCCGTAGACGTCCGTCACGCCCGCCGGCAGCCCCGCCGCGATCGGATGCGGCGCGTTGACGATCCATAGATAGCGCTCGTTGCCGGTCTCGCCGAAGTCCGTATCGTGCCGCTTGCCCGTCATCGCGAGATCGTCGAGCACGTCGTTCTCCCAGGTGACGAGCGGCTTGTCGAACGTGCGCCAGCCCGGCTGCACGTGCTTCGACGACACGGTCGACGAGATCACGACGAGGTCGGCATCGCGCGCGGCATCGGGCGTGGCCGACTCGTCGAGCATGCGTACCGCGTAGCCGCGCGTTTCCAGATGACGCGCGATGCGCTCGTCGGTCTTCAGGTTCGGGCCGCGCAACTGCACGAGCAGCGCGACGCGCGCGACGGCCGGCGGCGCGTCGGCCGCATGCGCGACGTTCATCGCGCCCGCCTGCAGCGCAAGCAGCGCGGCCGCGAGCACGCGCAGCGCGCGACGCCGCGCATGCTCGACAAGACGGCGCGGTGCGCGCAGGTTCGTATTCGGTTTCATCGGGATCGACTCCGGCGTGGCGCGCGACGGTGCGCGCGCCGGTTGCATGATCAGAATTGCAGCGTGGTCAGCAGCGACACCTGCCGCGCGTCGCCGATCGCGACGAAGTAGCGGTTCGCGCTCGACGGGTAGTACGTGCGGTTGAACAGGTTCTTCACGTTCAGCTGGAACGACAGCTTCTGCTTGCCGAGCCGCGTGTCGTAGGTCGCGAACGCGTCGGCGAGCACGTACGACGGCAGCGTGAAACTGTTCGCCGAATCGCCGGGCCGTGCGCCGACATAGCGTGCGGCCGCGCCGATGCGCAGGTCGTCGCCGCCCGCGAGCGTGCCCACGTCGTACACGGCCGCGAGCGACGCGGTGTGACGGGCGACGTTCCACAGCCGGTTGCCCGCGTACAGCGGATCCTCGATCGTCTTCGCGTCGATGTACGCGTAGCTCGCGATCACGTTCACGCGTTCGCCGATGCGGCCCGACACGTCGAGCTCGACGCCGCGCGAGCGCGCCTTGCCCGACGTGCGCCAGTCCGTCAGCTTCGTCGCGTCGTTGAACTGCGAGACGAGCACGTTCTTCTTGTCGATGTCGAACAGCGCGAGCGTGCCGCTCAGCCCGCCCGGCAGATCGAGCTTGCCGCCGACTTCCCACGCGGTCGCGCGCTCGGGCGGCGTCGCGCCGTCGATCACGTAGCCGGACGCGAGCGGCGCGATCGACGACGACGGTTTCAGCGACTGCGAATAGCTCGCATAGAGCGAGAACGTGTCGGTCCACTTGTAGACGATGCCGGCGCGCGGCAACCAGCGCGACCCGCTCAGATCGGTGTTCGCATGAAACGGCCGGCCGCGGCCGGCGATCTGGTTGTACGTGATATAGCGCACGCCGCCCGAGACGATCCACTTGTCGGTCAGATGGATCGCGTCCTGCATGAACGCCGATGCGGCATGCAGCGTGTCGGTCTGGTCGCTGTCGCTCGCGGACACCGTGCTCGACGGCGGCAACAGCCCGTACACGGGATCGACGTAGCTGAACGGCGTCTTCACCGCCTGCCGCAGCATGTCCTTGCGATAGATGCGGCGGTACTCGGTGTCGAAGCCGACCTGCACGTCGTGCCGCATCCCCGCGAGCGTCAGCTTGCCGTTCACGTAGCCGATCCCGTAGCTGTCGGTGCTCAGCGAGCCGTGCGTCGCGTCGTTGCTGCGCGACAGCGTGCCTGTCACCGGATCGACGCCAGTCGTGCGCAGCTGGTTCGCGTCATAGGTCTCGCGGTTGTAGCTGTAGCCGAGATGCGCGCTCCAGTCCCCGTTGAACTGGTGATCGACGCTCAGCTGGGCGAGGTGCGATTCGCCGTCCATGTTGTTGAACGGTTCGTCGATGCGCCGCCGCGCGGGAATGTCGAGCGGCGCGTTGGTGCGCGGATCGAGCGCCGTGCCGCGATCGAACGGCGAGTGGAACTTGCGGTACTCGTACGACACCACGACCTGCGTGTCGCGGCCGTACCACGCGAGCGACGGCGCGACGAAGGTCTGCCGGTATTCGCCGAAATTGCGCCAGTACTGCTCGTTCGACTGGTCGACGATCAACCGGTACGCGAGCCGCGAATCGCCGATCGGCCCGGTCGAATCGAACGTCGCGCTGCCGCCGTTCTTGCCGTGCCCGAAGGTCGACGCGCCCAGCGAAATCGCGTTGTAGCGCGTGAGCTGCGGCTGCTTGCCGACGACGTTGACGACGCCGCCCGGGTCCATCAGCCCGTACAGCAGCGAGGTCGGCCCTTTCAGCACCTCGACGCTGTCGACGGCGGCGTTGAACGAGCGCCCCTGCACGATCGGCATGCCGTTGTGCATGACCGAGCCGTCGCGGTTGTCGCCGAAGCCGCGCTTCATGATCGTGTCCTGCGTGCCCGCGAGCGTGTTGCCCTGCGTGATGCCGCTGACGTTGCCGAGCGCGTCGTCGAGGTTGCGCGGACGCTGGTCGCGCAGCACCTGCGCAGGCACGACGTTGACGGCCTGCGCGGTATCGAGCACCGGGATGTCGGAGCGCAGCACGCCCGCCTCCTTCGGCGGCCGGTAGCTTTGCGCGCGCAGCGCGCTGCTGCGCACCGCGATCGTCGGCAGTTCGGCCGCCGTATCGGCCGACGGCGCCGGCACGGCGGCACCGCTCATGCCGTTCGCGCCGTTCGCGCGCATCAACGTATAGCCGCCGCCCGGCTGACGCAGCGCGACGAGGCCGGTGCCCGCGAGGACGCGCGCGAGCGCATCGTCGACGTCGAAGCGGCCGTGCACGCCGCCGCTCGTCAGGCCGGCGGTCAGCTCGGGCGGGAACGCGATCAGCAGGCCGGCGTCGCGGCCGAACCGGTTCAGCGTCGCTTCGAGCGGCCCGGCCGGCACGTCGAATGCACGGCGCGACGTGCGCGGCGCGGCGGCGGCCGCGTCGGTGTCGGCATCGGCGAGCGCGGGCAACGGCAGCAGCGCGGACAGCAGGACGGCGCCGGCAAGCCGGTGCGCGACGCGGTTAGGCACGGCGGGCACGATCGTGCGCCGCGTGTGGCGGGCGGACGCCGGACGGCGCCGCGGCATGAGACGGATGGAAACCATGATCGAGAAGTCGGTAAACGATGGGCCGGTGCGGCTTTCATTTCCCATGTCACGCGACGACCGCGAAATGGCTCACGTCGGCCCGAAATTTTTCGCGCGGTCACGAACGGGCCGGCACGACGGTCGCCCAGTAGCGCGTCACGTAGCGGACGTCGATCGGCAGCGTCGCCTTCAGCGTGTCGAGCACGCGCGCCGGATCGTCGAGCGGATAGCTGCCCGACACGCGCAGGTCCGCGACGGCCGCATCACAGCGCAGCGTGCCGCGCCGGTAGCGGTCGAGCTCCGCGACGAGATCGGCGAGCCGCATCCGCGAGGCGACCAGCATCCCGTCGGTCCACGCGGCGGCATACGGCGCGAGCGGCGCCGGCGCGTCGACCGCGTCGCGCGTGAAGCGCGTGCCGCTGCCGGCCGCAATCGTGCGCGCGTCGGCCGCCGCGTGCGTCGGCTGCACGCGCACCGCGCCCGCGAACACGTCGACGCGCGTCGCGCCGTCGCGAGCGCGCACCGAGAAGCGTGTGCCGAGCGGCCGTACATCGCCATCGGCCGTCGCGACGACGAGCGCACGCGCGGGCACGCGATCGTCGTGGCCGCTCGTCACCATGATCGCGCCGCGCAGCAGCTGCAGCCGGCGCGCGCTCGCATCGAAGCGCACGTCGAGCGCGGTGTCGGTGTCGAGCACGACGACCGTGCGATCGGCGAGCGTCACCGTGCGGCGTTCGCCGACCGCCGTGCGCAGGTCGGCGGTGACGATCGCCCAGCGTCGCGCGGGATCGCCGAACGCGGCGAGTCCGCCCGCGAACAGCAGTGCTGCGAGCGCCTTGACGGCCGCACGGCGACGACGCGACCGCGGCGGCGACAGCGCGGCGCGCGCCGCCTGCGCGTCGACGCCGGCCGCGAGCCGGCCCAGACGCTGCTGCATCGCTTCGAGATGACGCCACGCGGCGTCGTGTGCCGGATCTTCGGCGCGCCAGCGTGCGAGCGCGGCCGCGCTCGCACGCGTGTCGCCGCCCGCATGCAGGTCGACCCACCACTCGACGGCACGACGCGCGACGTCCGGCGCGATCGCCGGCCGGCCGGACGCGGCCATCGTCATGCCGCCATCGCGAAGAAGCACTGCGCGCCGGCCTTGACCAGATAGCGCTTCACCGTCGCGAGCGACACGCCGAGTTCGCGCGCGATCTCCGCCTGCGTGAGCCCGTCGAGCTGGGCGAGCAGGAACGCGCGCTTCGCGGCGGCCGGCAGACCGTCGAGGAGACGATCGATCTCGAGCAGCGTGTCGAGCACGACCGCCCGCTCTTCCGGCGACGGCGCATACACGTCCGCGCGCTGCGCGAGCGCGTCGAGATACGCGCGTTCGAGCTGCTCGCGTCGCCAGTGGTTGTACAGCACGCGCTGCGCGACCGTCGTCAGGAACGCGCGCGGCGCCTCGGCGCCGATCGGCTCGTCGCGCGCGAGCAGACGCATGAACGTGTCGTGCGCGAGATCGGCCGCGCGGTGCGCGCAGCCGAGCTTGCGGCTCAGCCAGCCGCGCAGCCATGCATGATGGCCGGCATACAGCGCGTCGATTTCGCGATGGAGGGACAGCTTGTCAGCAGACATGGCCGGATTCCGGAGGCGGTCGGGAGCGTTTCTGTAAATGAGAATGATTATTATATACAAAACCGACTACCCGACCGCCGCGGGCGGCGCCATGCGTGCGCCGCCGGTGCTGCACGGGGAGACGCTTATCGAGATAGCAACCGGAATCGTGGTCGCACGTGCGACGTGACGATCCGCAACCTCGATTACGCATCGCTTTCGGAGAGCGACATGCGCGATGACGACACGCATCTGCAATCGACGCGCGCGCGATGCACGATCGCATCGTCGCGGCAGCCGCACACCACCGCACACCACAATGGTTGCGCGCGCAAATAACATAATCGCGCCCGTTAAAACCATTCGATTCATTAAAGAATCAATTGACGAATCCACGACAATCGCCCACACGCTGGGCGCGTAATGAAAATCGCCGAAAATTGTCACGCGGCGCGCAAATTTCGAATATTGATATAACGGATTCAGTGGCGATTGATACGCGATCGTCAATAATTCAGATCTCTCAATAGACCCTTGCGCAGCACGCATCTGTCTGCTTCAGGCCACAAAAGAGAATTTCATTTTTGTCGTTTACGCATGCATCGGTAGTCTCCTGCCATTCCGATTCGCCCATACCAATCCACTTGTAGGAGATGAAATGAAACGCACGGCCCTCTCGCTGATTTCGCTTGCGTCGCTCGCGGCCGCGCCGCTTGCGCACGCGCAGACGAGCGTCACGCTGTACGGCGTAATCGATACGTCGATTACGTACGTCAACCACGCGCAAGGCAAGGACAGCGCCTGGCTGCTCGGCAACAGCAGCGCCGGCAACCTCGCGGGCAGCCGCTGGGGGATCAAGGGCGCCGAGGATCTCGGCGGCGGGCTGAAGGCGCTGTTCCAGTTGGAAAACGGCTTCGATCCGAGCAGCGGCCGCCTCGGCCAGGGCAACCGCATGTTCGGCCGCCAGGCGTTCGTCGGGCTGTCCAGCGATCGCTACGGCACGATCACGCTCGGCCGTCAGTACGACCCGCTGATCGATCTCGTCCAGGGCATCACCGCCGACAACTATTTCGGCAGCGTCTTCGCGACGCCGGGCGACGTCGACAACTACGACAACAGCTTCCGCGTCGACAACGCGGTCAAGTACACGTCGCCCGTGCTCGGCGGCCTGCAGTTCTCTGCGATGTACTCGTTCGGCGGCATCGCCGGCAGCACGGGTTCCGCGCAGTCGTACTCGGCGGCCGTGTCGTACAGCAACGGGCCGTTCAGCGTCGCCGGCGGCTACTTCCACGCGAACAACAGCCCCGCGTCGAACGGGCTGCGCGACGGCTGGACGAGCTCGTCGGACGGCACGTTCGACGGCCCGATCAACAGCGGCTACGCGAGCGCGCATTCGATCGGCATCGCGCGCGTCGCCGGTCAGTACGTCGCGGGGCCGTTCACGTTCGGCCTCGGCTACAGCAACGCGCAATACCGCCGCGATGGCAGCTCGGTGTTCGGCTCGAACGAGCACTACAACACCGGGCAGGGCTTCGTGAACTACCAGGCGACGAACGCGCTGCTGGTCGGCGTCGGCTACAGCTACACGCGCTCGGGCGGCGACACGTCGGCGACCTATCACCAGGTGTCGGCCGGCGCCGACTACACGCTGTCGAAGCGCACCGACGTGTATCTGACCGCCGCATACCAGCACGCGAGCGGCCGGACCGGCGACGGCAGCGGCGGCACGATGGCGGCGCAGGCCTCGATCGGCTCGTACGGCTATGCGGGCACCAGCTCGCAGACGATCGTCAACCTCGGTCTGCGTCACCGCTTCTGAGCGGCGCCGCGCCGCGCCCGCTGCGTCTGCGCGGCGGGCCGCGGCACCGGTCCGGCGATCGATCGACACGGCGGCTTCGGCCGCCGTCGTCGTTTGCGGCGCGCCAACCGCGGGCGGGGCCGGCGCGGGACGGCGCGGCGCGCCGGCCGGAAACGACCACGCGCGAAATGCAAAGGAAGGTTCGACGCGAGCCATGGGTGAGTGCGCTATGGCACACTTCGCGTCTGCGTGATTTCCTTGCATCGGGCGGTCGCTTGCCGCCCCAACCTGCCATGCCGTGTCAGACCGTCCGTTCGATCAGCCGCGCCACGCTGAAATTCGCCGCGACCGCCGCGATGTCGCTCGCGCTGCACGGGCTCGCGCATGCGGACTGCCTCGACGACGCGGCCGCGTTCCAGCACGTGAGCGTCAGCCTGCTGCGCGGCATCGCGCAGGTCGAATCGGGGATGAATCCGAACGCGGTCAACACCAACGCGAACGGCACGATCGACATCGGGCTGATGCAGATCAACAGCTCGTGGCTGCCGACGCTCGCGCGCGAAGGCATCACGCAGCAGAGCCTGTTCGATCCGTGCACGAACGCCTATGTCGGCGCATGGATCCTGTCGCAGAACATCCGCCAGCTCGGCCCCAACTGGAACGCGATCGGCGCGTACAACGCCGCGTCGCCCGACAAGCGCCTCGCGTATGCGCGCAAGGTCTTTGATGCGATCCGCACGATGCCGGATTCTCCGGATACTCCGATGCCCATCCTTCCGCCTTCGTTCACGCCGCCGCAACAGCCGTACAACCCGTTCGCGAGCCTGACCGCCCCGGCCGCCGCCCGGCCGCGCGCCGCCGCCGCCGCGCCCGCCGCGCCGCCGCCGTCGGCGGGCGGCCCCGCCGGACCGGCCGGCACGTACAACTTCGGCTGGACCGTCACGGGCGCCGACCAGGCGAAACCGACGCAGGTGTTCGACGACGGCGCGCGGATCTACGTGCAGTTCAGCGACATGAAGCACGTGCCCGCGATCTTCACCGAAACGTCGTCGGGTCGCGTGCTGATGTCGTGGGAGCTGCAGTTTCCGTATGCCGTTCTCACGCGTCCCGCGCAAACGTTGATCTTTCAGCTGGGGCCGTTCGAGGCGCGCGCGCAGCGCGGCGCGACGGGCGCGACTGCCGCCGCCGCGCAGGCGGGCACCGGCGGCACGCCGCGGCCGGCCGCCGCGACGGTCGCCGCCGGCCAGGCGCCTGCCCCGGCTTCGAAGCCGGCAGCCAACGCGACGCCCGCGAAGCGAGCCGCGTCGACCGACGCGCTGTGGTATCTGAATACCGGCTCCCCGTCGGGGCCAGCCGCCAATACGGCGGCGGCAGCGACGACGCCGAGCGCCGTGACCTCGAACGCAACGCCGGCGGCCGCGGCACCGCAGCAGCCGGCTGCGCCGAGCCCGCGCTCGCGCGCGAGCGCCGACGCGCTCTGGTACATCTCGCAATGATGCGCGTCGCCGGCCGCATCGCGACGCGGCGAGGCACGCGTCAGCCGCGCCGCACCGCCACGACCTTCCCGCCGCGAACCGCGAGGTCGCGCCGCTCGGGCCGATAATCCATCGTCCCCGGCAAGGACTTGCCGTCGCGTTCGATCACGCGCCACAGGCAGCCCTCGAGCAGCGCGGCCGCGTCGGCTTCGGTCTTGCCGATCAGCGCATCGTCGGGCGCCGCGTCGGCCTTGCAGGCGTGTGCGGCCGGCGTCTGCGTCTGCATCGTATCGGCTCCGTTCGCTGCGCATCCCGTGATCGTTGCGCACGCAACGGAGAATGCGATCGTCGTCATCGTTCGCTTCATCGATTTCTCCTGGTCCGATTGGGCTTGCTTGCCGCGCGCCGCTTGCCGCACGCCAAGCCGTCCGCATGTTACCGCACCGGCAATGCGGTCAACGCACGTCGTCGTCCGCCAGCGTGCCGAGCGGCACGAACATGTAGCCCTTGCCGCGCACGGTGCGGATATAGCGATAGCCGCCAACCGCGTTCTCGATCAGCCCGCGCAGCCGGAACACCAGCACGTCGAGCCCGCGCTCCGACTTCGCCGCCGCGCGCGGACCGAGCAGCGCGAGGATCTCGCCGCGCGACAGCACCGCTGCGCCGCCCGCATTCGGCTACCTGCATTACAGCGTATGCACGCGGCATTCCGTCTGCGCGCGCGTCTCGCGACCGAACGCGAGGATGCGCTGCGCCTCGTCGCGGATCGCGCGATGGCAGCCGCATGTCGCGTTGGCGAGCGCCGCCGGATCGGTCAGCACGATCGAGCCGCGATGCTGCCGAATCAGCCCGAGCTTCTGCAACGTCTGCGCGATATCGGTGATCGTTTCGCGTCGTACGCCGAGCATCTGCGCGAGCATCCCATGCGTGATCGGTATCTCGACGCTGCGCGAGCGGTCGTGCGCGATCAGCAGCCAGCGACCGAGCTGGTGCTGCATCGGATGGTGACGGCTGCAGAAGAGCGTCTGCGAGATCTGCGCGAGCACGACTTGCACGCGCATGAAGATCTGCCGCCGAATCAGCGGCGATGCATCGCATGCGTTGTTGAAGCGCCGCGCGTCGATCCGGTACGCGAAACCGCCGCGGTACACGACCACGCGGCGCGGCATCGCGCTGTCACCGCCCACGACATCGTCACAGACCACGCCCTCGCAACCGATCTCCGCGACGGCGAGCGTCGGTTTGCCGGCCATCGTGTATTGCACCGACACGGCGGTCGTCACCGGAAAATAGACGGCTGGCAGTGTCGAACCGGCGTCGCACAGAATCTCGCCCGTGTCGACGTGACAGAGCTGCAAATGAGGTACCAATGCCGAACGGTTTGCCCCGTCCAGCGCAGACAAGAAGTGGTTAACATCGAGCGCGTACGGCAGCTCGATGACGTTGTTTGTCTGATGTGTCACGGTGCACCTCGTACGAATGTGTTGCTACCCTCGGCCACCGAGCATGGATTCTTTCATCGCCTTGCGGTTCTTTCCGCTTTTTGTCGCGACGTTTGCAAAACGTTATCACGCGGGTCCGACGCCCGGAATGCCCCGCTTTCATCACCTGAAGTAATTTGACAGTTGTTCGTCGGGCAACGCGCGGACACGCCGGCGAGCGTCGTCCTATCCGTTTCGAAATTCGCGTCACGCGGTCGGCTGCACACGCAACGGGTCACATTCGGCGGTCAATGCCGTGACGAGAGGAAATGATCGAACGCGATCCGCGGGACTGTTTCGCGTCGGGCAGGAAAGCGCGTTGAGTGGGATAACGCGCATTTGTCATGCGTTTCAGAGCCGGGGACGCTACGTGCGCGCCGCCCTGCTACGCCCTCGATGTCGAAACGACCTGCGCGAGTCTTTACGATCCGGCACCACGATCATGAACGGACGATGAAACGCTCCGTTCATCCCGATTCAACTTCGATCGAGACAAAATCGGGAAACGACGCATCCACGTGATGGGGGGATTCGTCGGCATGGAAAGCACACTCGCTGTATGGTCGCTTACGCAACCATTTGCCACATGCATGCCTACGGGCGATTCACGCGAACGCCGCGCCGACCCTCAACGGCATTCGCCTCGCCCGCCTCGATCACGCCTCGGGCAGAATCACGACCTTGCCCTTCACCTGCCGGTTTGCGATCCGTGCGATCGCGTCGATCGCGTGCGCGAGCGGCACGCGCTCGGTAATCGCAGGCCGAATCTTGCCGGTCGCGAACCACTGCGCGAGCTGACGCATGTTCGCCGCATGCTGCGCCGGATCGCGCCGCACGGCGTCGCCCCAGAACACGCCGAGGATGTCGCGCTCCTTCAGCAGCGCGAGATTCAGTGCGATCTTCGGGATCTCGCCGGCCGCGAAGCCGACGACGAGAAAGCGGCCGCGCCACGCGGTCGCACGCAACGCCGCTTCCGTATAGGCGCCGCCCACCGGATCGTAGACGACGTCCGCGCCGCGCCCGCCGGTCAGTTCGTCGACGCGTCGGCGCAGATCTTCGGTCGCATAGTCGATCGTATCGTCGGCGCCCGCTGCGCGGCACAGCGCGAGCTTGTCGGCGCTCGACGCGGCCGCGATCACGCGCGCGCCGAGCGCCTTCGCGATCTCGATCGCCGCGAGCCCGACGCCGCCGGCCGCCCCGAGCACCAGCAGGGTTTCGCCCGCTTGCAGCCGCGCACGCTGCTGCAGTGCGTGCAGCGACGTGCCGTACGCGAGCACGAGCGCCGCGCCCTGTTCGAACGTCATCCCCGGCGGCAACGCGGCGATCTGACGCGCGTCGGCGAGGCACTGCTCGGCGAAACCACCGTGGCCGGTAAACGCGACGACCGCCTCGCCGGGTCGCCAGTCGGTCACGCCGTCGCCAACAGCATCGATCACGCCGGCAAACTCCGCGCCGGGCGAGAACGGCAGCGCCGGCTTCACCTGATACAAGCCCTGCACGATCAATGCGTCGGGAAAGTTCAGCGACGCGGCCTTCACGCGCACGCGCACCTGCCCGGCGCCCGGTTCCGGAATCGCGACGTCGTCGATACGCAACGTGTCGATCGGTCCGAACGCGGTACACAACACGGCTTTCATGGTGTGATTTCTCCTTGCGCGACGAGATCGCGCATCGAATCGAACGGCGCGCGCCGGACCGCGCGGGCGGCCCGGCGCGCGACAGCGCATCACGCGACCTTGCTGTCGCGCAGTTGATCCGCGATCGGCAAGCTGCGGATCCGCTTGCCGGTCGCCGCAAAGATCGCGTTGGTCAGTGCGGGCGCGACGGGCGGCAGGCCGGGCTCGCCGACGCCGCCGAGCGGGGTCGCATAGTCGTCCGGCGCGACGAGATGCACGCGGATCTCGCGCGGCGCCTCGTTCATCCGCAGCACCTGGAAGCCGTTGAAGTTGCTCTGCTCCGGCTGACCGTCCTTGAACGTGATCTCGCCGTGCAGCGCGAGTCCGAGCCCCATCACGACCGCGCCTTCGAGCTGCGAGCGCACGCGCTCCGGATTCACCTGCGGACCGCAGTCGATCGCGATGTCGACGCGCGGCACCGCGATCGCACCGTCGTCGCCGACCTGCACTTCGCACACGACTGCCGTGTACGACACGAAGCTGCGATGCGCGGCGATGCCGAGGCCATGCCCTTTCGGCAGCGTGCGCCCCCAGCGGGCCTCGCGCGCGACGGTCTCGACGACGCGTCGCAGCCGCCCGGTATCGACCGGATACAGCGCCGGATCTTCGCCGTAGTTGACGTTCTTCACCGCGATATGCGGCTCGAAGCGTCGCGCGGGGCCGATCAGGTCGAGCAGAAAGTCCTTCGGATCGCGGCCTGCGGCATGCGCGAGTTCCGCGACGAAGCTCTGGATCCCGAACGCATGCGGAATGTTGTAGACCGATCGGAACCAGCCGATCCGCGTATGCGCGGGCGCGGCCGGATTCTCGATGCGCACGTTCGGAATCGCGAACGGCAGATCGGCGATGCCCTGTGCAAGCTCGCTCGGCTGCTCGTGCACGACGCCGGCCTTGAACGTCGACTGGATCGACGGTGCGACCGTCCGGTGCTGCCACGCGACGACCTTGCCCGCCGCGTCGAGCGCGCCGTCGAACGCTTCGAGCGACACCGCGTGGAAATAGTCGTGTGCGATGTCGTCCTCGCGCGTGAACGTGAGCTTCACGGGCGCGCCGACCGCCTTCGACAGCAGCGCGGCCTCGACGACGTAGTCGGGCTTCGACTTGCGGCCGAAGCCGCCGCCGAGCAGCGTCACGTTGACCGTCACGCGCTCCGCCGGCAGCCCGAGCGCCTTCGCGACTTCGTCGCGCGTGGTCTGCGGCGCCTGCGTGCAGGTCCACACCTCGCAGCGGCCGTCGGCCACACGCGCGAGCGCGGCCGGCGGCTCCATCGTCGCGTGCGCGAGATGCGGCACGTAGTAGGTCGCGCGCACGCGCTTCGCGGCACCCGCGAGCGCCGCGGCCGTGTCGCCGTCGTTGCGGATCACGTCGCCCGGTTGCGCGGCGGCCGCTTCGAGCGTCTTCCGGTACGCGGCCGAATCGTAGCCGGCGTTCGGCCCGCGCTTCCAGTCGATCTTCAACTGCTTGCGCGCCTGGATCGCCGTCCACGTGTCGCGTGCGACGACGGCCACGCCGCCGAGCGGCTGGAAGCCGGCGGGCAGCGGCGTCGATGCGAGCGGCACGATCTTCACGACGCCCGGCAGCCTCTCCGCGGCGGCCGCATCGAACGACGCGACCGTGTCGCCGTAAGCGGGCGGCCGCGCGACGACCGCGTACAGCATCCCGTCGAGCCGCGTGTCGATCCCGTACTGCGCGCGGCCCGCGACGATGTCGCGACCGTCGATCAGCGCAGTCTCGCCCTTGCCGATATAGCGGAACTCGGTCGGCGCCTTCAGCACGAGCGCCGCCGAATCGGGCACGGGCAGCGCCGCCGCCTTCGCGGCCAGCTCGCCGTAGCCGAGCCGGCGTCCGCTCTTCGTGTCGACGACCTGATGCACGGTCGCCTTCACCTGCCGTACGTCGATGCCCCACGTCGCGGCCGCCGCCTGCTCGAGCATCGTGCGCGCGGCCGCGCCCGCGCGACGCAGCGCGGCGAAACTCTGGCGCAGGCTGCGCGAGCCGTCGGTGTTCTGGTTGCCGTAGCGCGCTTCGTCGCCGACTGCCTGCGCGACCTTGACGCGCGCCCAGTCGGCACCGAGCTCGTCGGCGACGACGAGCGCGACGCTGGTGCGCACGCCCTGCCCCATCTCCGAGCGGATGCAGGTGACGGTCACGGTGCCGTCCGGTGCGATCGCGACGAACAGATTGGGATCGTCGCGCAGCCCGTGCGGCATGCCGGCGCCGCCGTATTGCGGATTCGCGCTGACGGGCGGCTGTCCGGCGGCCGCCTGCGCGAGCGACGGTACGCCGAACGCGAGCAGCAGCCCGCCCGATGCGAAACCGAGCAGCAGCGCGCGGCGGCTTTCGTTGCAGACGGAGAGTGGCTGCGCGTTCATGCGGCACCTCCGCGGCTCGCCGCGAGCCGGATCGCCGCGCGAATGCGCGTGTAGGTGCCGCAGCGGCAGATGTTGCCGGACATCGCGTCGTCGATGTCGGCATCGGTCGGGTGCGGGTTCGTCTTCAGCAGCGACGCGGCCTGCATGATCTGCCCGGCCTGGCAGTAGCCGCATTGCGCGACGTTCAGTTCCTGCCAGGCCTGCTGCAGCGGATGCGTCGCGTCGGCCGACAGTCCTTCGATCGTCGTCACGTGCTTGCCGGCGGCCGCCGCGACCGGCGTGATGCACGAGCGGATCGCGACGCCGTCGAGATGCACCGTACAGGCGCCGCAGAGCGCCATGCCGCAGCCGAACTTCGTGCCCGTGTGACCGAGCACGTCGCGCAGATACCAGAGCAACGGCATGTCGGGATTGCCGTCGAAGTGCTGCTCGCTACCGTTGAGGGTCAGCGTGATCATTGTTCACCTCCTGGTTGGGGACGCTTACCTGCACGCAGACTTTAACCGAACCGTGCATTTGGCGTCGCCGGCCGCCGCCGGCAGGTGTCGCACGCGGCGAGGCTCAGAACCGGTGCGTGATGCCGACGCCGGCGAGCACCTGCGTCGCGCCCGGCGCGGACACCGACACGCCGCTCCAGCTCGCCGTCGAGCTGCCGTTGTTGCGGATCCAGCCGGCACGCGCATACACGCTGGTGCGCTTCGACAGCGAATGGTCGATGCCGAGCTCCGCGCCGATCGCATTGTCGTGCGCGCCGCGCACGTTGCGGTGCGCCACCGCGACTTCGATCGTGTCGGATACCGTCGCGGCGATGGTGGCGCCGAGCTGCACGACGCTGTACGGGTGGGCGCTGTCGAGCCGGGCCGTCAGCGAGCCCGGCGAGGGATCGTCCGGCCGGCTGTAGGTGTAATGAAACTGGAAGTTGACGATGCCCCACCGGTAACCGAGCGCCGCGCCGAAGTACTGCGCGCTCGGCACGTCGAGCGCGGCCGGCAAGCCGGGGAACGACAGCGTGCCCGAGCGCTGGTTGCCGTAGCCGATGCCGGCGTACAGTCCGTGTGCCGAATAGCTCAGCGTCGCGCCGAACTCGTTGCCGTTCGTGCGACGCAGCGGCTGCGTGACGCTCGACGCGAACGCGTACATCGCGCGCAGCCGCCAGCCGCCGAGCACCGGCGACTGATACAGGATCGAGTTGTCCGCGCGGCCCGTGTCGTACTGCGTCGCGAGCGTGCGCCGGTCGATCGTCGCCATGTTGCCCGAATACAGCGACGTCGCATCGTTCAGCCCGAACGGGTCGGTCGGATACACGAGATAGAAGCCGGGCCCGTACTGGCGGCCGAACGACAGCGTGCCGTAGCGGTCGTGCTGCAGGCCGACCCACGACTGACGGACGAACATCGCGGTGCTGTCGAGGTACAGCGAGCCGTTGTTCAGGTTGAAGCCGTTCTCGAGCACGAAGCGCACGCGCAGCCCGCCGCCGAGATCCTCGGTGCCGGTCAGCCCGAACACCGACGTCGACGAGCCGCCGCTGCGCTCCGAAAACGAATGCGCGCCGCCGTTGCCCAGATACTGGATGAACGTATCGGCAATGCCGTACAGCGTCACCGACGAGTCGGCCGCCAACGCGGCGCCCGACGCGAGCGCGAGCGTGGCGCCGCAGAGCGCCAGCGAGGTTGTCCGCATGTGTGTCTCCTTAGCTTCGTCGTTATGTGGGGATCGCGCGCTCGCGGTGCAGCCGCTCAGCTCGCATAGCCGGGATTGCGCCGATCGAGCCGGCGCAGCAGGCCCGGCCAGACGAGCTGCTCGGGGCCCATGTCGCGCGTGGTGATGCGGGACTGTCGCGCGATCCCGTCGAGGATCGGCTGCGGGATCGTGCGCAGCGCGCCGCCGCCCGCCTGCGCGCGCACCTGGATCGCACACGCGGCTTCCGCGAAATACATGCCGACGAACGCGGCGGCCGCGCTCGCGCCGACCGTCAGCAGCCCGTGGTTGCGCAGCAGCATCACGTTGCGCTCGCCGAGATCGCGCACGAGCCGCGGCTTCTCGTCCGGCTCGACGGCGATCCCTTCGTAGTCGTGATACGCGAGCGAGCGCATCACGAGCAGCGCCTGCTGCGAGATCGGCAGGAGTCCGTCGGCCTGCGCCGACACCGCGACGCCGTTCAGCGAATGCGTATGCATCACGCACGCGACGTCCTCGCGCGCCGCGTGCACGGCGCTGTGGATCGTGAAGCCCGCCGGATTGATGTCGTACTCGGACGGCGCGAGCTTGTTGCCGTCGAGATCGATCTTCACGAGCGACGAGGCCGTGATCTCGTCGAACATCATCCCGTACGGGTTCAGCAGGAATGCGTGCGTGCCCGGAATACGCATCGAGATATGCGTATAGACGAGGTCGTCCCAACCGAACAGCGCGGTCAGCCGGTACGCCGCGGCCAGATCGACGCGTGCCTGCCATTCCTGCGCGGACACGCTGCGCTTCACGTCGGATT
The DNA here is from genome assembly GCF_000959525.1 of Burkholderia multivorans ATCC BAA-247. Lineage (NCBI taxonomy): Bacteria > Pseudomonadati > Pseudomonadota > Betaproteobacteria > Burkholderiales > Burkholderiaceae > Burkholderia > Burkholderia multivorans. Next base: position 1,538,062 of record NZ_CP009832.1, on the reverse strand, counting down.
CGTTCATGTCGTGCTCCCCTTCAATTGATCAAATGACTGCCGGACCGGCGGCCGCGTCGCGCGCGCTCATCGGCCGTGCGGGCCGCGTGCGGCCGCGGGCAGCGCATTGCGCATTCCGTAGCCGACCGCGAGCGCCGCGACCACGAGCATCACGGCCATCACGTCGATCGCGGGCACGAGGCTGCCGGTGCGCGCCTTCACGAGGCCGACGAGCGCCGGGCTCGCGCCCGACAGGCTCGCGAGCGAATTGACGAACGCGATGCCGGCCGCCGCGCGGCCTTTCGGAAAGTAGCGGGTCGCCATCGCCCAGAAGATCGGCGTCGACGACACCAGTGCGGAGCCGCCGAACGCGAGCGCGGCGATCGTCCACGGCAGGCTGTGCTGCACCGTGCGGCCGAGCGCGACGAAGCCGATCGCGGCGACGACGAACGCAAGCGCCCAGTGCATCCGCTGCTCGTTGCGAAGATCCGAATGGCGGCCGTAAAGAATCATCGCGACGATCCCGAACGCGTTCGGAATCACCGTGTACAGGCCGATCGCGCGCGGATCGGCGACGCCGAGTTCGCGGATCAGCGTCGGCACCCAGAACGCGAGGAAGTAGCCCGTGCATCCGTTCACGAAGATGCCGAATGCGAGCAGATACGCGCGCGGATCGCTCAGCACGCGCAGCAGCGAACGCGACTCGAGCGGCTCGTCGGTTTCCTCGAGCGCCTCGCGAATCCGCGCCTTCTCCGCGTCGTCGAGCCACGCTGCGTGCTCGGGCCGGTCGGGCAGCAGCACGAACACGAAACCGGCCGCGATCATCGTCGGCAGCCCTTCGAGCACGAACATCCACTGCCACCCTTCGAGCCCGCCCGCTTCGTGCAGCGATTTCAGGATCACGCCCGAGACCGGGCCCGTGACGAAGCCGGCGGCGACGCTCGCCATCAGGATCAGCGCGATCACGCGCGCACGGCGGTTCGACGGAAACCAGTACGTCAGGTACAGCACGATGCCGGGAAAGAAGCCGGCCTCGAATACGCCGAGCAGAAAGCGCAGCAGATAGAACTGGGCCGGCGTGCGCACGAACATCGTCGCGGCGGATGCCGCGCCCCACAGCACCATGATCCGGAACAGCGTCGCGCGTGCGCCGATTCGCTGCAGCAGCAGGTTGCTCGGCACCTCGAACAGCGCGTAGCCGACGAAGAACATGGTCGCGCCGATTCCGTAGGCCGCGTCGCTGAAGCCGAGCGACGACTTCATCTGCAGCTGCGCGAAGCCGACGTTCGAGCGATCGATGAAGCTGAACAGATAGCAGACGAACAGGAACGGCACGAGACGCCGCGTGACCTTCGCATACACCGCATCGATCTGCGGCCGCGGCACGAGCGCGAGCCCCGCGTCCGCATACTTGCCTGCACTGGAGGACATGGTCACCCTCTGGAAAACCGGCGGACGGCCGCCTTGCGACGCAGCCTCCACGCACGTTGAAGCGGCCGCCGCGCGCCGCGCGCGGTCTCGCACGAACGGACCGGCACCGCGCCGGCCCGCGCTTACGCCGGACACAGCCCGCCGTCGACGACGAGCTCCGACGCCGTGACGAAGCGGCTTTCGTCGGACGCGAGATACAGCACCGCGTACGCGACGTCGTCCGGCTCGCCGAGCCGCCCCATCGGAATGTGGCGCGTGAGTTCGCGCGTCGCGGCTTCGTCGCCGAGCTGCTCGAATACGGCCGCGACCATGCCGGTGCGCACATAGGCCGGATGCACGGAGTTGCAGCGCACGTCGACGCGGTTGCGCGTGCAGTCGATCGCGATCGACTTCGTCAGCATCGCGACCGCGGCCTTCGACGTGTTGTACGCGATCAGGTCCGGGTCCACGCGGAACGCGGCGACCGACGAGATATTCACGATCGACGCCGGCTGCGCATCGCGCAGGTATGGCATCGCATGCTTGCAGCCGAGCATGATGCTTTCGACGTTGACCTCCATCACGCGGCGCCATTCCTTCTGCTCAATCGACGCGAGGCCGCCGCGCGAGCCGACGCCCGCGTTGTTGACGAGTACCGACACGCCGCCCATCGCGTCGGCCGCCTCGGCGAGCAACGCGTCCCAGCGCGCTTCGTCGCGCACGTCCTGGACCGCGCTCCATGCGACCTGCTCGCCGCACGCGCTGTTGATCCGGTCCGCGAGCCGCGCGAGGGCGGCGGCGTCGCCGTTGTCGGTCAGGTAGACGCGCGCGCCGTGCTCGGCCATCCGGCTCGCGATCGCGCTGCCGAGGCCGCCGGCGGCGCCCGTGATGAACGCCCGCTTACCGGCGAGACGAAGAGAGTTCGATTTCATGTCGTTCGATTCGAATGAGAGTCAGCAAGCCGCGCGCGTCGTGCCGCGACGCGGGCGGAACGGTTCGCGCCGGCCGGTCAGCCGCCGAACGCGGAGATGTCCTTCGGCACGATGCCGTTGCGTTCGCAATGCGTGCGGTAGCGCTGCATCGCCGTCTTCCAGTTTTCGATCGACAGCACGCGATCCTCCTCGTCGAGATAGACGAGATCGCCCTGCACGATGTTCAGCGTCACGATGTCGTCGCCCGGCAGCGCTTCCGGCGTGTGGCGCGACGCGGCCGTCTCGAACACGAGGCTGCCCGGGCCCGCGACCCAGTCGTGCTCGATGTATTTCCATCGCCCCTGCAGCGTGTAGACGATCACCGTTCCCGTGTGGTGATGCTTCGGCAGCCGGCCGTGACCCGGCGACTTCATCAGCGCGATGATTTCGCCGCGCGTCGGGTCGAGCTTGAAATACTTCAGCAGCACGTCGGGCAGCTTGTCCGACATCGGTACCCAGGGAATCGACGCGTCGTCGATGCATTCGGTCGCCACGTTTTCGTAGAACATCCGTCTTCTCCGTCGATGGCGCGTCGTCGCGTTCCGTACCGGAAATCGCTGCGCGGCGCGCGCGGTGTCTGACAGCGGTGCGGCCGCCCGTCGTGCGCCGCCCGCCATGCGCCGGCGCATGCGTTGCGTGCGCCGGTCCACCTATGATGGTCAACCCCGGTTGTTATGCCGTTGTCGAAATGGGACACTGCGTTATCGAATCGGGACAGCGCATCGCGCGCCCGGATAGTGGAGACATGTCGTGCGCCCTACCGTCCATCGCCTGCCTGGTCGCTACTACGCGCGCCTTGCGCGGATCGTCGCCGAACACATGCGCGACCCGAGCGAATTCATCGCGCGCTGCGGGTTCGACCCGCGCACGCTGCACGATCCGGCCGCGACGCTCACGCTCGCGCAGCTCGACCGGCTGATCGAAACGGCAAGCGCGGTCAGCGGCTGCGCGCACCTCGGGCTCGATGCCGGGCGCTACGCACGGCTCACGTCGCACGGCCCGCTCGGCTATGCGCTGCTCAGCTGCAGCACGCTCGAGGAACTCGTGCGGCTCGCCGCGCGCTACTACCATCTGATCGTGCCGGTCGTCACGATGCGCTATGTGCGGCGCGGCCGGTTCGCGGAAATTACCTACACGCCGACCGTCGCGATGCAGGCGCGCACGCTGCGCTTTTTCGTCGAGGCGCTCGCGGTCGCGTTTCAGGTGCAGATCGACGGCATCGTCGGCGCGGAGGCCGACGACTACGAAATCCGTCTGTCGACGGAGGCGCCCGCCGACGTCCACCGCTATCTCGGGCGCCGCCTCGCGCGCTATCGGTTCGGCGCGCGCAGCACGCCGGGCGTCACGATCGTGATCGCCGCGTCGCTGCTCGAGCGGCCGCTGCCGATGGCGAACGCGCTGTCGAAACGCGTGGCGGAAGCGCAGTGCGAAGCGCGCACGCGCGCGCGTGCGGACGCAAACGACGTCGTGGAACTGATCGAGATGATGCTGACGCAGAGCGCGGATTTCCGGCTCTCGAGGGAGGAGGTCGCGGCCGCGATGAACGTGACCGTGCGTACGCTAAACCGCTATCTGTGCAGCCAGGGACACACGTTCCGCGACGTATGCCAGCGCACGCGGTTCGCGCATGCGTGCCGACTGCTCGACGAAGGCCGGCTGACGGTGACGCAGATCGCGGCGAAGGTCGGCTTCAGCGACGTCGCGAACTTCAGCCGCGGGTTTCGCGAGTACATCGGCGTATCGCCGACGCGCTACACGGCGCTATCCGCGCGCGCGTCGGCCAAAGACGCAGCGTGACGCCGCGCGTGGCGTTCAGGCCGCGCGTGCGGCCACCGCCTCGGGCCATGGTCGCCGCACCGTGTCCATTTGTTCCCAGCAGCGCGCGAGCTGCAGCACGCCGAGATCGTCGAAGCGGCGCCCGGCGATTTGCAGGCCGATCGGCAAGCCGTCGCGCGTATAGCCGCAGTTGATCGACGCGGCCGGCTGCTCCGAGAGATTGAACGCAAGCGTAAACACCACCTGCTCGATCGGATGCAGCCCGTCCTGGTCGATATGGGTCGCCTCCGCCGCGAACGGCGGCTGCGGAAACGTCGGCGACAGCACGTAGTCGAACTCGGCTGTCGCCGCGACCGTCTGCGCGCGCAGCGCGAGCATCTGCGCATAGGCGGCATAGATCGTATCGCCCGTTGCGTCCGCAACGACGTCCGCGCGCCGGCGCACGAACGGGGCGACCAGCTCGCGCCGCGCAGCGGGCAACGCGGCCAGCGTGCCGCGCAGCCGCGCGCCCCAGAAGCGCGCGACCGCTTCGAGCGCGCCGCGTGCGAGCCACGGGCGCACCGGCACCAGCGTCGCGCCCGCCGCCGCAAATGCCGCGGCCGCACGCTCGATCGCCGCGCGCACCTCGTCCGCAACCTGCACGCCGTTGCCCGGATCGATCCACAGACCGATGCGCAGCCCTTTCGCGTCACGCTCGAGATTCAGCCAGTCGATCGGCTGATACGGCAGGCTCATGTGATCGCGCGCATCGGGCAACGCGATCGTCTGCATCGCGAGCGCCGCGTCCTGCACCGTTCGCGTCAGCGGCCCCGTCACGCGGCCCGGATACGGCTGATCGACCGGCACGCGGCCGAAGCTGGGCTTGAACCCGAACACGCCGCAGAACGCGGCCGGAATGCGCACCGAGCCGCCGATGTCTGAACCGAGATGCAGCGGCCCGTAGCCGGCCGCCGCGGCCGCGCCGGCCCCCGAACTCGAGCCGCCCGTATTGCGGCTCGGATCCCACGGATTGCGCGTCAGCGGATGAAAGCTGGACGCAGCGGCGCCGATCAGCCCGAAATCCGGCATCGTCGTCTTGCCGACGAATACCGCGCCCGCCTCGCGCAACCGTGCCGCCGGCGGCGCATCGTCGGCAGCCGGCGTCAGTTCCGTCGCCGCGCAGCCGAGCGGCACCGGCACGCCGCGCGTCGCGATGTTTTCCTTGATCGTGACCGGCACGCCGTCGAGCGGACCGGCCGGTTCGCCGCGCAGCCAGCGCGCTTCCGAGGCGCGCGCCATCGCGAGTGCGCCGTCGGGATCGAGCGCATAGGTCGCGCGGATCAGCGGCTCCCATTCGTCGATGCGCGCCAGCACGGCCTGCGTGACATCGACGGGCGACAGCGTCTTGCGGCGATAGCCGTCGACGAGCGTCGCGGCACTGAGTTCATGGAGCGGAGTGGTCGTCATGAGTTTTCGATGAGCGCGCCGAACGGCGCTGTGACAGGAAACGTGCCGATGCCGGCGTGTGCGTGCGACGCGCTCACGCCGCGACGCGCGCTTGCTCGCGCACCGCTGCGTCGTGCGCGAACGCGGCGAGCCGCCGCTTCGAACGCGCCGGATCGAGCAGTACGACACCGAACGCGGCGGCGATGAGCAGCGCGATGCCGATCGATGCATAGACGACGCTGAATGCGCCGCTGTCGTGACCGAGGCCGCCCATCGCGTCCATCACCGCGCCGAGCAGAATCGGACCGAGTACGCCGGCCGTCGACGCGATCGATACCGAGACCGCGATCACGGTGCCGCGCTGCGACGCCGGCGTCATCTCGGCGACGATCTGCGGCCCGAATGCGTTCACCTGCATTACGAACGCGCCGCCGATCGTCAGCCATGCGACTTTCGCGGCCGGGCTCAGCCCCGTCAGCACCGCGAAATACGCGAGTGCGCCGACCATGCAGCAGCCGCTGCAGAACAGCCCGCGCGCGACGCGCGTCGACACGCCGCGCCCGAGCAGCGACTGCGACAGCGCATTGATGGCGAGGCCGACCGGCACCTGCACCGCGACCTGAATCGCGAAGATCCAGCCCGTCGCCTTCGGCCCGTAGCCGAGCACCGACGTCAGAAAGACCGGCCCCCACGTGAGCCCGATGACGGCGATCAGCGCGGCGAGAAACCACTGCGCGGTCACGACGACGACCGTCCGGTCGAGCAGCAGACGACGATACGGGAGCGCACCGAGCACGTTCTCCGCCGCCGACGCCCGAGCCGCCGCATGCTCGCGCAGGTCGCCGCGCCCTTCTTCGCCCCACACGAGCCATATCGCGACCCAGACGAGCCCGACCACGCCGAGCGCGAGAAACGCCGCGCGCCACGAATAGTGCGCGACGATCGCGGTCAGCGCCGGCGCGGCGACGACGACGCCGATCGGCGCGCCGGTCTGCACGATCGACGTCGGCACGCTGCGCCTGTGATCGTCGAACCACTTGTACACCGCGTGCAGCGCGACCGGATACGCCGGCCCTTCGCCCGCGCCGAGCAGCACGCGGCAGACAAGCAGCGTGCCGAAGCCGACCGGCGTCGCCATCGGAAACTGCACCGCCGCCCAGACCGCCGCGAGCGCGAGCAGGATCCATTTCGTCTTCACGTAGCGTGTGAGCACGCCGCCCGCGACGCCGGCGATCGAATACAGCAGATAGAACGCGCTGCCGAGCAGACCGAACTGCGTCGGACTGAGCTGCAAGTCGCGCATCATCGGCAGCGCGACGAAGCCGAGCACCGACTTGTCCGCGTAGTTGATCATCATGAATACGAACAGCAGACCGACGATGTGCCAGCCCCGCTTCGCGTGCGAGTGTTCCGACATGGCTTCCCCCTGCTTGATCGACGCGCATTCGCGCATGCGTTTCAACACCGGTTCATCGGGTCCGCGAGCTCGCGGCAGGCGCGGCGTGATGCGCGCGCGGCGCGCGACGAAGCCGACGCCGTGCGTCGGTCACGGTTCCTTCGCTTGTCAGCTTGAGTGCGACGGCAGCGCGTGCACCGCTCAGGCGACGCGCTTCGGCGGATTGGCCGCTGCCTTCCGTGCGGCCAGATGCTCGATCAGGCCGGCCGTGAGCTTGTCGACGACGCTGTTGAAGATGCGCAGCTCGTCCGCAGGCAGCGCGCTCAGCATCATCTGCTCGAGCATGTTGCCGCGTTCGTAGGTGCGCTTCACGAGGTCTTCGCCGTCGGCGGTAAGAAACAGGTTGATATGACGCGCATCCGCGCGGCCGACTTCGCGGCGCACGAAGCCGCGCTTGACCATTGCGCTGACGAGCTTCGACGCGTGGGTCTTTTCGAGCATCGTCAGTTCGATCAGGCGCGTCAGCGTCAGGCCCGGCTCGAGCGCGACGAGCCGCACGATGCGCAGATCGCGGATCGAGATGCCGAATTCGCTTTCGTAGACCTGCGTGCCGGCTTCCTTCGTCAGTTCGCTGAGCCGGTCGAGACGGAACGTCAGGTATTCGAGAATCGGATGGTCGGCCTTCCGCATGGGTCGCCTCGTCGGGCAGTGAGCATGCGATAGATTCTGTTCGCAATAGTTGAACGATTCAACCAAGAGGAAACACCTAGGAATGATCGGTCAACAGTCGCGCGGCCCTCTTTCTGGCGACGAGCGCTTGGCTCTGCAGCCTCGAGCAACTGACCCGAACTACGCCGCGTCAGCGGTGCCAATTGCCACGGAGACGGCTCCGAGAGCCTCGCGACCGCGCCGGCACTGCGCCGACGACTTCACCGATCGTGTACGTGGCGCCAGCGGATGACACGACGCGTCCATCGGACATCGACATTCGGAACCACGCATCGCACGTGCATCAATCGTGAGCCGAAGCAATCCCATCGAGTTCGCGCATCGCATCGTCGGGCAACACGAGCGCACCCGCCGCGACGTTCTCGCGCAGATGCGCGACGGACGACGTTCCCGGAATCAGCAGGATGTTCGGCGCGCGGCGCAGCAGCCATGCGAGCGCCACCTGCATCGGTGTCGCGCCGAGCCGTGCGGCGATCGCATCCAGCGTCGACGATTGCAGCGGACTGAAGCCGCCGAGCGGAAAATACGGCACGTATGGAATACCGTCGCGGGCCAGCGCGTCGATCAATGCGTCGTCGTCGCGATGCGCGACGTTGTAGTGGTTCTGCACGCAGACGATCTCGCAGATCCGTCGCGCTTCGTCGATCTGCGCGGCGGTCACGTTGCTCAGCCCGATGTGCCGCACCAGCCCCTGCCGCTGCAGTTCGGCCAACGCGGACAGCGGCGCTTCGATCGAGCCTTCGGCCGGGCCGTGCGTGTCGAACATGATTCGCAGATTGACCACGTCGAGCACGTCGACGCGCAGATGGCGGAGGTTGTCGTGCACGGCCGATGCAAGCGCTTGCGCCGAGAATGCCGGCAGCCATGCGCCGTCCTCGCCGCGCTTCGCGCCGACTTCGGTCACGATCAGCAGATCGTCGCGATACGGATGCAAGGCATCGCGAATCAGCTGGTTGGTCACGTGCGGCCCGTAAAAATCGCTCGTATCGATGTGATCGACACCCAATGCAACGGCTTCGCGCAGCACCGCGAGCGCCGCCTCGCGATCTTTCGGCGGACCGAACACGCCGGGCCCCGCGAGCTGCATCGCACCGTAGCCGATGCGGTGCACGCGGCGACCTGCGAAAGAAAACGTGCCGGACTGATCGATGGCGGACATGGTCAAGCTCCTCTGACGACGATGAACGAGTGCCGCAGGTTACGCCACACTATGCTGCGCGATAATCCGTCACAATCTGCACGACCTGTACGAAAGGACGAACAATGCAAGCCGATCTGGGCGATCTGAACGCGTTCGTTGCCGTGGCGCGGGCGAAGGGTTTCCGCGAAGCGGCGAGAACGACGGGCACGAGCGCGTCCGGTCTTAGCGAGGCCGTGCGTCGGCTCGAGACGCAACTCGGCGTGCGGCTGCTTCATCGCACGACGCGCAGCGTGGCACCGACCGAGGCCGGACAGCGGCTGCTCGCGCGGCTGAGGCCCGCGCTGAGCGAGGTCGAGGCCGCGCTCGACGTCGTCAACAGCTTCCGCGAGCGGCCGGCCGGCACGTTGAAGCTCAATGTCCCGCTCAGTGCGGCGCGGCTCGTGCTGCCGTCCGTCGTGCCGCGCTTTCTCGCGGCGTATCCGGAGATACGGCTCGAGCTCGTCGTCGAGGAAAGCTTCGTCGATATTCTCGAAGTCGGCTGCGATGCGGGCATCCGCTACGACGAGCGCCTCGAGCAGGACATGATCGCGATCCCGATCGGGCCGCGTTCGCAGCGGTTCGCCACCGCCGCCGCACCCGATTATCTCGATCGGCGCGGCCGCCCGAATCACCCGAGCGAACTGCTCCATCACGCGTGCCTGCGTGGACGGTTTGCCAGCGGCTCGATGCCGCTGTGGGAGTTCGAGCGCGACGGCGAAGTGGTCCGCGTCGATCCATCCGGCCCGCTCGTCGTGCAGATCGGCGGTGCCGTCGATCTCGTCGTCGAGGCCGCGCGCTCGGGGCTCGGCATCGTGCATCTTTACGACGAGTGGCTTCGTCCGCATCTCGACAGCGGTGCGCTCGAGCCCGTGCTCGAGCGCTGGTGGCGGCCGTTCTCCGGTCCGTATCTGTACTACCCGGGGCGACGCCTCGTGCCGGCGCCGTTGCGGGCGTTTATCGATTTCATCAAGGCAGAGGGCAAGTAGGACGGCGTGGTGAGCGGACACAGTCGCCCTTCGCCTACACCGCCCCTACCCGTTCTCGCTTGTGGTCGTGCGATAGCGCGTTGTGGCCAGGTTGACGTGCGGCATTCCTCAGCCAATCGCGCCAGTCTCCCGGCGCCTCATCGGCCTGAACCGCCCCTGCCTCAAGCTTCGCCCCGTCCACATTCATTAAAGCGACACCCGGGATCACACGAGGCCTTCGCCATCGATTCGATCTACCGCTCGCGCGTCAGACGGGACGACCTTGTTCATTCGATATGCAGATGAGCTTCGAGCGTCTGCACCAGCACATGGATCTTCGGCGTCAACTGCCGCGCGACCGGCCATATCAGGCTGAGCGGCAAGCCGTCGGTTGCGGCTTCGTCGAGGATAGCGACGAGGCGGCCGGCCTTCAGATCGTCCCGTACCAGCCATGTCGCCAGTTGCGCGACGCCGAGCCCCGCGCGTACGAATGCGAGTTGCGCCTCGGCGTCGCCTGCGACGATGCGTGGCCGCACGACGCGTTGCTCGACCTGCCCGTCCGCCGCGGCATATGACCACAGCGACTGCGCTCCGTCGGGCCGTCCGTAGACGATGCAGGCATGTTCCTGCAGGTCGTCGATCGTTTGCGGTATGCCGTTTTTCTCGAGATAGGCCGGCGCCGCGCAGAAGATCAGTCGTTCGCGCCCGAGAAAACGCCGACCGAGCGACGGCGGCAGACCCGGCGGCCCGCCGATCCGCACGGCGAGATCGATGCCCTCTTCTGCCAGATCGACGAAGCGGTCCGTGAACAACAGGTGCGGCCGCACGTCCGGATACTGCTCGGAAAAGCGCACGAGCACCGGCACGACGCAGAGACGCCCGAACGAGGCCGGCAACGCGATGCGAACGGTGCCGACCGGCTCGCGCTTTTGCGCGGCGAGTACGGCCTCCGCCTCCGCAAGCTCCGCCAGGATGCGCGTGCAGGTTTCATAGAACGCACGGCCCGCGTCGGTAAGCACGAGGCTGCGCGTCGTCCGCTCGAACAGCACGACGCCGAGCCGCCGTTCGAGCCGGGCGACACTCTTGCTCACCGCCGAATTCGTGAGGTTCAGCCGCTCGGCCGCAGCGGTGAAACCGCCCGCGTCGGCGACACAGACGAATGGAACGATGCCCTTCAGATGCTCGGTCGGGAAGCTCGCCATTGTTGAATCCAATTCCATTAAACCGCGAAATACTATCCAAGATGAGAATCCAGGGCTGAAGTACGCTTGTATCACAAACGAACCTGGAGTCACGATGAATCATCGAGCACTGATCGTCGGTGCCAGCGGCATTGTCGGGCGAGCCCTCGCGGAGCGTCTGCTGTCGACCGGCTGGACCGTTTATGGACTATCGCGCGGACGTACCGCCAGCGTGCCGGGGTGTCAGCCGGTTGTCGCGGATCTCACGTCGGCCGAATCCGTCGCCGCGGCGACGCAGAACATCGAAGTGAGCCATGTGTTTTTCACTGCATGGGCGCGGCAGGCGACCGAAAAGGAGAACATTCGCGTGAACGGCGCGATGATCCGCAACGTCCTCGATTCGCTGGGCCGACGCACGAAGCTCGAGCATGCGGCGCTGGTGACCGGGCTGAAGCACTATCTCGGCCCGTTCGAGGCCTATGCGTCGGGTGCCGTTCCCGATACGCCGTTTCGGGAATCGCAGGGACGGCAGCCGGTCGAGAATTTCTACTACGAGCAGGAAGACCGGCTCTTCGAAGCAGCGGCGCGCGACGGCTTCACGTGGAGCGTGCATCGCCCGCATACGGTCATCGGCTATGCGCGTGGCAACGCGATGAACATGGGGCAGACGCTCGCCGTGTACGCGACGCTATGCCGGCATACCGGGCAGCCTTTCGTCTTTCCCGGGTCCGCTGCGCAGTGGAACGGCCTCACCGACATGACCGATGCACGCCTTCTTGCACGGCATCTCGAATGGGCGTCGACAAGCGACGCGGGGCGAAACGAAGATTTCAATGTCGTGAACGGCGACGTTTTCCGGTGGAAAACGATGTGGGGGCAACTGGCCGATTATTTCGGCATCGAAGCCGCACCATTCGACGGCATCGTGCGACCGCTCGAAGGTCGGATGCAGGACGCCGCGCATCAATGGCGCGATGTTGCCGCAAAGTACGACCTCGCGGAGCCCGACATCGATCGGCTCGCTTCGTGGTGGCACACCGACGCGGATCTTGGGCGCCCGATGGAAGTCGTGACGGACATGACCAAAAGCCGTAAGGCCGGGTTCCTCGATTACCAGGGTACGCCCGATGCGTTCTTCGATCTTTTCGAGCGGCTGAAGGCAGAACGGCTCATTCCGGAATAAGGTGCACTGAACAGGTTGTTGTTCGGGGCGGTGGGGCATCCGAGTGTCGACCGTACGTCGTGGTCCGAAGACGACAATGGTGGCCGGCCGCCGGCGCGAAAGGCGACGGGGAGCGTGTCGCCGCACGCCGCTCGGTCGCCCTCTTTCTCTCGAGGCCGGTTGGCCTCGATGCTGCGCTATCGCGGCTGATCGGATTGCGCGTGGCCTGTCGATGCGTCGTCACTGCGCTCGCGATAGATCGGGCCGCCACCGGCCGCCAACATATCGTCCTGAGCATCCAATCCACCGACGCCTTGACGATATGCGAGTGAGCCATCGAACTGCGCGCCGCCGAAGTAGTGGCGATCGGTCAAGCCGAGTTCGACGATCGTGTTATTGCGGCGCTGCTGCGAGATCTCGGTGTCTTCGATGAAGCTTTGCCCGAAACGGCGCGACAGGCGAGCGTAAACTCCGAACACGTCGTTCTGGCTGCGCGCCAACACGCGGGCCAGTTTGAAATCGACCGTCTTTGAATTGCCGCTCGCGACGAATGTCTGATTCACGCCGGCAATCTGCTGGTAGTACGTGTTCGTGTAAGCGGACAGCGTGGCCGTCCACTAGCCCCACGGAATTGAATAGAAGCCGTTCCAGCCGTGCGAGCCGAGGCGCTTGTCACCAAATTCCAGATCCTGGCTCACGCCGACGTTGAAAATGTCGTTCAGGCCGAGCGGATTGTCGATGCCGAGCGACAGATTGCCCTGCAGCCGACCGGTCGCCCGCGTGCCCGAGTTATCGATCGAGGCGACGACGGTCCACGGCTTGCCGCGGTTCACGTCGAGCACGACGTCGCTCTCGCCCGGCACGTCGGCCGGCACGATCTGCATCGACACGTCCTGGCTCGACACGCGCTTCATCTGCTCCAGACCTTGCTCAAGGTCGCGCAGGTTCAGCAGTTCGCCGTCGCCAGTCGGGAAAGCGGTTTTCCAGGTACCGCGGAGCTTTTCATCGGCGATGCGCACATGGCGGATGACACCGGGGATTAGCGAGAGCTTCAGCGTGCCGGTGGAGAGATCCTGTTCGGGCAACAGCACGCGCGTCGTCACATACCCGCGCGCTAGGATGGTTTGCGACAGGCCCTTGACTAGCACGTCGAGTCACTGTTTGCCGACACACTGCCCAGTGTAGTGCTCAAGCCATTCGCGCGCGAAGGCGAATCGATCCATCGGCAACGCCGACGCGCCTTGCGATTTCAGGGAAGCAGGCAGCGCATCGGGTACGTCGAGTGCGAAACGCTCGATCCGAAAGCAGGGCATCTCCGACGGCAGCGTCGGATACCCAGCGCCTGCCGCCACGTTCGATCGTACCCCAGGCGCGGTGCGGTTCACTCGCGCTCACGTGCCTCTTCTTGCTGTCGGGTTTGCTGGTCATTGCCCGGAACGGTCAGGCGCGGCGCTTCCTGTGCGGACACACTGGTCGCGATAAGCAGCAGCGCTGCCGCAGCAGAATTCCCCCGGCGAATAGTTCTCATGTGTTTTCTAGGTATGTGATCGTGGACTACGGCTGGATCACGAGTGCTATCCAAGCGTCACTTTCGATCAATTGCCGGCCATCCCGCAAACGCGAAATTCTCGTGCGAACGCGAATCGATCGAGTGGCAACGCCGACGCACCTTGCACTTTCACGGACGTGGGTAGCGCGTCGGGTACATCGAGCGAGAAACGATCGATGCGAAAGCAGGGCGACTCCGACGGCAGCGTCGGATACGCGGTGCTCGCCGTCACGCTCGAACGCACTCCGGGCGCAGAGATTGCCCGCTCGCGCTCACGCGCCTCTTCCTGCTGTCTGGACTTCTGATCGTTGCCCGGAATGATCGTATGTTGCGGGATTTCCTGTGCAGCTACGCCTACTGTCACGGACAGCAACGAGGACGCAATGCAACTACCCCGTCGGACGATGCTCATGAATGTTGTTCTTATCAATCGGGTTCGTCGATTTATGGAATGCATCGATCCAACGCGACTCGCAGAGCAGCGCCGATTTCTGCTTCTGGCGAATCGAATGGAAGGATGACTTTGGCGTCGTCGCCCAGCCCTTCCCACGCTTCGAGCTTGTCATGACGGTTTGGATAAAGCGTTAGAACACCATCAACGACTTTTGCGTGACACAAGATCATTTTCTTGAACAGGGCTTGCTTGGTTTTGTACGGAGGTATCCGGAATTCCGTGTGTGAGGCGGGTTGAGATTCAGATTCCAATGTTGAATCGTTCCGGGTAAAGCAGCGCGAACTGGGTCATCGCGCTCTTCCAATCGTGCCGAGAGCCGGTCCACTTGGCCACGACGTTGCGCAGCGCCAGCCAGATCAGTTTGAGCGCGGCCTCGTCCGACGGGAAGTGGCCGCGCGCCTTGATGATCTTTCGAAGCTGCATATGCAGCGACTCGATCGCGTTGGTCGTATATACAATTTTCCGGATGTCAGGCGCGAAGGCGTAGAACGGAATCACCTGATCCCAGGCCCGGCGCCAGAGCGCGGCAATCGGAGGGTATTTCGTACCCCACGGGCTCGTATCGAACGCGTCCAGCGCCACGGCGGCCGCTTCGGCCGACGGTGCCCGATAGACCTCCTTGAGCGCCGCTGCGACCGATTTCCTGTCTTTCCAGCTGGCAAAGTCCAGCGAGTTCCGGATCAGATGCACGATGCAGGTCTGGACCGTCGTTTCCGGGAACACCGTGTTGATCGCTTCAGGGAAGCCCTTCAGGCCGTCGACCACGGCGATCAGAATGTCCTGCACGCCGCGCAGCTTCAGGTCGTTCACCACCCGCAGCCAGAACTTGGCGCCCTCGGTCTGCTCGATCCAAAGGCCGAGCACGTCACGCGTGCCGTCGCGGCGCACGCCCAGCGCCAGGTAGATCGCCTTGTTGCGCACCACGCCTTCGTCGCGGATCTTGACTCGCAAGGCATCGAAGAACACGACCGGGTACATCGGCTCGAGCGGTCGCTGCTGCCATTCGCGCACTTCGTCGATCACGGCATCAGTCACCGTGCTGATGAAGTCCGGCGACACCTCGATGCCATACATCTCCAGCAGGAAGCCCTGAATCTCCCGCACGCTCATGCCGCGGGCATACATCGCGATGATCTTGTCGTCGAAGCCTGTGAAGCGTCGCTCGCCCTTGGCGATCAGCACCGGATCGAACGTGCCTTCGCGGTCGCGCGGAATCTCGACGTCGAGCAGGTCATTGTCGGTTGCGATGCGCTTGCGGCTGGTGCCGTTGCGATGGTTCGTGCGGCCTACCGGCTTGGCTTCGCCCTTCTCGTAGCCCAGGTGGTGGGTCAGTTCGCCGCCCAGCGCGCGCTCGAATATCGCCTTCTTCAGGGCCGCGAATTGCTCGTTGATCGAAGCCCGATCCAGCGTTCCGGGCACCAGTTGCTTGATGAGTTCCGGGTCCAGGTTCAAGCCCTTGCCCGGTTCTACCGGCACTTCTTCCTTGCGTTTGCGTGGCATAACGTGGCTCCTTGGCCATCAGTTTATGCCTCACACACAAAAGTTCGGATAGGCTCTTTTGTACCCAAACCGTGTAAGAAGGCCATCAACCCACTTCTTATAGTTCTGTCCAACCAGCCGAAAGTCGAAGAAAAGCGGATTTTCCGCACGTTGCTGTGGGGTAATGAAACGGCTTTTCAACAAGGCATCGTTGAGACTACGACCGAGTGTTTCGTCATCAGCACCTGTGTCGAGAAAATATGAACCACCATCCGGATCTGCGATAGAAACGCTATATCCAGACTCCGTTCCAATGAAAATGAAATCTTGATTTCGATAAATGGCCGCTCCGCGCCAAGGCTTAACGTCACTCAATTCACTTCCCCTTTACCGTTGTCACAACGACCTTAACACCCTGGCTCTCACCGTACTGGATAGCCCGATTGATCTGCTCCCACTGCACCGCGTTTGTTTGTTCCGGCACTGCAAGTTGCAGTTCTTTACTCACTATTTGTGCGGGATCAACCCTCGTGCCAAGCAGGGTGTAGGGTTTGTCATAGTTCAACATAGCGTCAATGTTGCTTTTCACCGACGCATATACCTGCTGCGGGTTGGTGACCCGAGATTGCAATGTCGTGTCCAATGTCTTGGCGCTTGTCGCCGTTCGGGTTTCAATATCGTAGAAATCGAACGTCTTGAAGTTCGGTGGCAAACGTGATCCCGCAGGCATCTTCGTCTCAAGATAATTTTCCCACGGAAGCCCCTGTGTACCAATGCCCTTCCCCCACGTAATGCCGGCATCGACCACGGTCGCACTACGCCCCGCGAGCGCCATGCTATCAAGCATATCGCGACCGACCGTGATACCGATCTTGGCAAGACCCACGCCGGCCTTCACAGCACCGCCGACGCCAGCCACTACTGACCCGACCTGCCAAGTCAGATCGCCGATATTTTTACCGAGTTGCAGCGCCTATCAGTCCCGCCGACGCGCAGCGCGGTCTGAATCTGTCCGATCTTGGCATTGAGGTTGTCAACGACCGCCTGTCCAAGCTGGTCGCGCATCTCCTTGCTGTTGATCAAGTCATACATCCCTTTCAGGCCGGTCACCGGGTCGCTCAGGAATTCCGCCAACCCACGAACGTCGTTCCAACCTGCCTGCGCAAGCCCCTTGCCAAATCCGGCCAGCGTCGCGGCATCCTGTACTGACGATACTGTTGCCCACTTTCCTGTTGTCTGGACAGCGCACATCAGATTCGTACAGGCCATCAACTCCTTCTGGGCCTGCACCTTCTGTTCAGTCGCAAGCCAATTGTTCTGCGCGGCCGCGGTAGCACTGGTCGTTGCCGTGGCCGCGCCCGGGGCGCCGCCCACCCCGGATTCAGCCGCCACGCCGGCCACGATGGACGAAATCAGATTCTGTTTCGCTTCTTTCTCCTGTTCGGTCATGTCAGGAGTTGGGGGCGCAAACAGATTCGTCAGCAGACTGGATGCCGCCGCGCCCATCGCGCCGGCGCTGCAGCTTTGGCTGCTGGCAGCCGCACCCGCACATCCAACAATCGCGTGCAGCGCAGCATGCAGCGGGCTACCTTCCGTCACCGTGCCATTTTCGACGAGCTTGCCGATATACGATGCGCCTTGCTGCTGCAGGTAATTCACCACACCGGCCTGCGCAAACTGGCCAGCGCCACCGGTCACGTTACCGCCCGCAGCTGCGGTCAGTGCGGACAGCACTTGCCGGTACGTACCGCCTGGGCCCCATTCCGCCGTCAACTGGTCGGCCTGCTGCTGCGCCTGCAATCGTTGCTCGGGCGTCAAATTCGGGTTCTTGGCGGCAGCCCGTGCCGCGTCCGCTTCCTTCAAACGATTGTCGACGAAGGTTCCGACCTGATTGATAAACTGGCTCGTGATGTCGAACCCAGCCTGAATCTTGTCCTTGTCGAAGATCGCGCAAGAGCGCCGCCTGTGTTGGACGTATCACGATTGACGCTAGCAACCGTCTCATCGGCGGTCTTCCCCGTGAGCTGTTGTTGCTTGGCATTGTCGGTAATCGTGATCGCGCCACCACTGATCCCGCTACGCGTGGTCGAACTCGCGTCATCCGAAGCGCTCAACGCAATGGGAGGTGTGGCCGAGAATCCGCCACGATTCGGAAGAGCCGTGCCAGCGACGGGATTGACGTTGTCCGCCGTGCCTTTCTGATTCTTCCCGATCGTGCCGCCGTAGCCACCCGAAATCCCGACCGACGATGCATCGTACGATGCGTGATTCTGAATATCGCTATACGTGAGCGTCGCAGTCGTCAAGCTGTTCACGCCGTCCTGAACAGACTTGTCGCTACTCGCAATCACTCCACCCTTGAGGTCGGTATTGCCCTTTACATCGACCTGATAGCCAGCATCGCCCGCCTTGATGCCTGACTGCTCAGCAACCGCCGCGTAGTCACTATGCATCTTCTGCTGACTAATGTTGCCTGAGACGCTGGACGACCCAGCGCAAATCGGCGGCACGCATACGCTGACCGACACGCCAGCACTTTGCTGCTTGGAGTCGTAGTGGTCGGTATTCTGCAGGCTCTCGATATTCAGATTGCCGCCCACATCGGCGATGACTTGCCTACCGGACGCAACGGCGCCCTTGAGATTCGTATCACCGCCCGATTCGATCGTCAGCGTATTGCCGGCCGTCACGTGCGTATTCGACCATGTGGTCGAATCGCCGTTGGCGTTACCCCAGGCCAGCGCCGAATCGAGCGATAGCCATCCGCCGTTCAGTCAGCTCGAAGAACGCGTCTATGCATTCCCTGGGACCGAGGCTCGCCACGACTTGCAACAATGCGATTGAATCGTTGACGCGTGAGCCGGACAAGCCCGATCCGGCGCCGGCAAAGACCACCGCGCCGTCGTCACCCAATTCAGCAATCCGCTGTCCGCGTTGTCTGTCCTCGCGTATCGACACGCGCAATCGCGCCTTCAAGGCCGGCAGCACGATCGGCAGCGTTGCGGAGCAACGGGCGGACGTTCGGCTCTTGCACTGTCATGGCCTTTTAGCAATCAGAGGCGCAACCGGCTCGGCATTGCAAGCGTTTGTACCTGAGAGCAGCGGTTCACATGGATTGGTTGCGATCCGCGTTGACCACAAATACGTACACGCATGCCTACACGAGCACGCCTGGAGAAAATGGGGAATTTGAAAATATCAGCCAAGACACTGACTGTATTGGCCCGCCCTGCAGGATTCGAACCTGCGGCCTACGGCTTAGAAGGCCGTTGCTGGTGGGTCGCCGCGCCTCGCTGGGCGCGACTTGTATCCAACTGAGCAGCGCTTCGCCACAATTTCGCCACACCGCGAAACCGAAAGGTGTTCGCAATGGCAACTATCAATAAGCGCGATGGCAAGTGGCAATGCCAAGTTCGCAAGACCGGCTTTCCGTCCCGCACCCGAACATTTACATCCCGCGCCGACGCTACTGAGTGGGGCCGGATGGTCGAAGCGGAAATGGATCGAGGGCTCTTTGTCAGCAGGGACGAGGCGGAACGCACCACTATCGCCGACCTGCTCGACCGGTACATCCGCGAGGTATCACCGACAAAGCGCAGCGGAAGCAGCGACAAGGGGCGTTCAGCGAAGCTCAAGAAGCAACTCGGCGACTACAAACTGACCGCCCTCACCTCGTCCCATCTCGTCGCCTACCGCGACGCCCGACTCAAGGAAGTCTCGCCTCAGACTGTCATCCATGAGCTGAACCTGCTGAATCGGGCGCTCACGCTCGCTACCCGCGAATGGGGCGTCGTGTTGCCTGCAGGTATCCCGAAGGTCATCAAGCCCCGGAAGCCGCAAGGCCGGGATCGGCGGCTGCACCCGGACGAGATTCAGGCCATCATCGACGCGACGGAATCGCCTGACCTGCGGGACTTCATCCGACTCGCCGTCGCTACAGGGATGCGGCGCGGTGAACTCGCGTCTCTGCGATGGGAACACATCAACCTCGAACGGCGCACTGCGCACCTGCCGCTGACGAAGACCGATACGCCGCGTACCGTGCCTCTGTCCAGCGTCGCCGCAGCTGTTCTACAAGAACGCAAGGACGCCGGATGCACTGTACCCTTCGCCGTCACCCCGAATTCGCTCACGCGGGCATTCTGCCGTGCCGTACGGCGTGCACGCGGCTTGTACGAATCAACTTGCCGGGTGCTGGAGCGCCCCGCCGATCCTCAATGGCTCGTCGGCATCCGGTTGCACGACCTGCGCCACGAGGCAACCAGTCGCTTCTTCGAGTTGGGATTGCAGACACTGGAAGTCGCTAGCATCACGGGACACAAGACGCTGTCCATGCTGAAGCGATACACGCATCTACGGGCGGAAGACCTCGCCCTCAAGCTAGACTAACGAAGCCGCGGGGACGCCGGTGTGATATTCGCGATGTGGCATACTGTTCGTCCCCCGAGTAGACGCAGCATGACTGCCGATACCTATAACCCAGCAATGGAGAACAGGTATGGGCACCATTCAAGCGCGGACCCGTCAGCTCGACACGATCCGGTATCAAGCAACGATTCGGATCAAGGGATTCCCCACGCTGTCTCGCGCCTTCCCTAGCCGAACCGAAGCCGAGGCATGGCTCGCTGAGCATGAGGCATCGATCCACCGCCGCATCCACTCAGCAAAGATTGAAGCGGAGCGGCAGCGGATCGCTGCAGAGTGCAGCGTACAGTACCGCACGCTTGGCGACCTGATGCGCCGCTACCTCGCGACCGTGACTCCGAGCAAGCGGTCAGCCGATCAAGAAACCATCCGGATGAATGGGCTTCTCAAGCACGGGATAGCCGACTGCCCCATCGTCAATCTTGATCGGCAGCGGGTGGCGGAATGGCGCGACGCTCGCCTACAAAACGTCACCGGCCCTACCGTTCGGCGGGACATGATCCTGCTCGCGCACGTCGTCAAAATCGGGATGGTGGAATGGAATACACCGTTGGTAGAGAATCCGTTCCGAACAGTACGACGCCCCTTAGAGGGACCGCCACGGAATAGGCGCATGAAATCGGGCGAGGAGCCCGCGCTTCTCTCAGTGTGCGATGACGCTCGTGCGCCCTACTTGCGCCCGATAGTGGAACTCGCGCTCGAAACCGCGCTGCGACAGTCCGAGCTTGTCCAGCTCGATTGGTCGAACGTCAGCATGTCCGGTCGCTATGCCTATCTGCCCATGACGAAAAGCGGAACAGCCCGCGGCATTCCGCTATCATCCCGCGCCGTTGAAATTCTTGCGGATCTTCCTGCGGCGCTCGACAGCGACGGGAATCGAGCTGGCCCGGTATTCGTCGGCGCGACGAGCGAAGCCGTGAAGCGCGCTTTCATTCGAGCATCGCGCCGCGCCGGGCTGGCCAACTTCCGATTCCACGATCTGCGGCATGAAGCGACTTCACGATTCTTCGAGCGCGGGCTGACGGTGCCGGAAGTAGCGCGCATCACCGGGCACAAGACATGGACGATGCTGGAAAGATACACCCATCTCCAACTCGCAGATGTGGCCCGACGCTTGGATGGTCCAAAGAATCCAGACATGAATGCGCCGATGATTGAGCAACTAGCCCGCAAGCTACGGCGATTACTGGCGAACGCAGATCGCTCGCTACCGGCACCCGACAGCCAGAACGAGTAGCCGACGGGACACGTCGCCAAATAGGGCTGTACCTGCCGGGGTGCACTACCGTCCGCTGCTCCAGTTCGTTCGCGGGCGCGGAGCCGATGAGCGTATTTGGACCCGGCAGAACGCGCATTGCCCGTGGTCCGTGAGCTTACTAGTCAGTGTGTTTGTGAAGCTGCCGTGCGCGGCAATCCGTTACATCAATAGGCGAGTTTCTTGCTGGTATCTCCGATGCTCGGCGCCGACGCAGTGGCAGCACCCTCTTCTAGACTCCTCTTGTCCAGTGACTTCCGAAGTGGCGTCGCGCTGTTTTCGGACTTGGCTACGAGGCGGCCCGGAGCGGCTGCGCGCCCCGGCCCGCCCAGCAGCGCACCGAGCACGCCCTGCCGGAACAGCTCGGGCCAGTTATCGCCGCCGTTGTCCATCCGGGTGATAGCCGCCGAGGCGAGCATGTTGCCTGCTGCGCCCTCGGCCATCGAGCCCGCTACTGCGCCGAAGCCCTCCGCTGCGCGAATCGCGAATGCCGCACGAGCCGCGTTCGCAATTGCGCCTGCGCCAATTGTTGCGCCCAGCATGACCGGATCACCTGCGCCTGCGAGCAACTGGCCCGCAGTCGAAGTCCAACCTGAGTTGGCTGCGCGGCGTTGGAAGTCCGCTTGCTGCTGGGCGAGCCCGAGGCGGCGTTCGTAGTCAGCTTGCGAGCGCGCACCGCCGACGTAATCGCGGAGATGGTCGTCAGCCCAAATCTCGGGCGCTTCCGTTGCCACGTACTGCTTCTGAGCATCGCTCATCCTCCAACTCGGATCATCTGCACCGGCCTGCCATGCGTCTTGCAGGCGTCCGGCGAGTGTATCCCAATGAGCAGCCTGTACGAACGACTCGACGAAGCCCGCCTTCTCGCTCAGCGCTCGGATGCCGGCAGCCGCCTCCGCCGTCGCTGCGTCTTCGAGGGCCATATTGTCCAGCGAGTTGCGAAGCGGCGTCTCGTCGAACGCAGTACCGTCCGCCAGTTCGTCCGCCACCGGCTGGGCGTTAGCGCGACGCTGGAGCGCCAGCGTGATCGGGTCCGGCTTGAGCTGCATGCCCTTACCCGTGCCGGGTGCCACGAAGGGTCGGCCCGAGGCGCTGACGCCATCCTCACCCGTGATCGCGGACACGTACGCGTTCGTTTCGTCGTTGTTCCACTTCTCCGGGTCCCAGCCGGAGTTGTATGCACGCAGAGCGTCGTTGTAGTTCCCGAAGCGCTGCATGTTCTGCGTCATGATGTACCGCTGGATTTGCAGCGAGTCGTCGAAGTTCGTGGGATCGAGGCGACGGCCCAGCGCTGTCTCAACCTTCGCCAGCGTCTTCGGCATCACCTGCGCGTACCCAAGCGCGCCCTTCGGCGAGACCGCGTTCGGGTTGTTCCGCGACTCCTGCCAAATCTGCGCTGCGCTCGCGCCCAGCGGCGCGCCGATAACGCGGTCGTTCTCGGCGAGCTTGTCCAACTGGTCCTACGTAATTCATATGCTTTCCTAAAATGTTGAACGCGCATGAGGCAGCAGCCTCGTGAGAAGCTGCTGCCGCTACGCGTTTAGTAAGCCCAGCCCCAAGCGTTCTTGCTGGAGAGGCCGAGGTCTTGGTCGGCGTGCTCGGGCTTGTTGCCGTAGGTGTCCTTGATGCGCTTACCGACGGTATCTGCCGAGATGTTGATGAGCTTGATTGCGCCGCTCGGCCCGGTCATGAACAGCGTCATGAGGCCGTTACCGAGGTTCTCGCCGGACGTGACCTTCCAGTCCTTGGGATCGCCGCCCGCCTTCTTAATCTGCTCATCGATGGCGTACTGCACGGCGTCTTGGTATACGTGCGTGGTCTGCACGCCCATGCCCGGATAGCGCGCATTCACCGCGGCTGCGAACGATTCCTGCCCGAGCGCCTCGTTGTGCAGGATGAACGCACCCGGCACGAAGTCCGCGTTACGCATCACCTGACCGAACGCGGCCTGCGCGGCCTGATCGTCGCTCATGTGGTATGCGGTCTTGTACTGCGCGATGATCGGGGCGACGTGCGCGGCAAGCTGCTGCTTGTTCCCGTCCGTGAGGTTGAACGGCGTCAACGCATCGTTGCCGGCCCACGGCACCATCCGCTTGAACCAGCCCGGATCGGCCTTCGTCACCATGTCGGCCGCCAGCTTCACGTCCTGTGGTGTAGCAACTGCGCCTTGCGAATAAGCGATCAAGTGCCGTTGCTGCTTGAGCTGCTCCGGGTCCATGATATCGATGCCGCTGTTCAGAAGCGCGATCACCTTAGGCGCAGCCGGTCCGACGTACGCCTGCACTGCCTCGACCCCGCCCGGTCCTTGCAGCAGGTTCGAGGCGTACTGGAGCGCAGTCTGCATGTCCGGCGTGGCCGGGCCGTTGCCGGATAGCAGCGCAGCGAGCTGTTGCGTGAGCACTTGCTTCAGCGCCGGGGACTGATAGTTCGGGTAGTGCGCCGCAGTACTGAGCTTGTCCCACATATTCTTCTGCGCGTCCGCCTGCTGCGCGTACTGCGGGCTCGTCGCCTTCTGGAACAGCGTGTCCGCCGCCTGCTCGCGGGAGCCCGGCGGGAACGGCAGGTTCTCGTACTTGGCGAACGAGTTGGAGTTCATCGCCTCGGTCGCATACTGCACGCCTGCGTCGTAGTCCGCCTGCTTCTGCGCGAGCGCCTCCGCCTTCCGCAGAGCGATGGCGTTGCCGGCATCGAGCAGCGTGTGCATCGTCGCCCGCTGCGCGTTATCGTACACCGGAGGGGTATCACCGTTAAGCTGGCGATTAGAATCCTCAATCACATCCATCGTCGCATCCAGCTTGGCGTGGCCTTCCGGCGACGAGTCGAATCCCGTTGCCCCGGAGCGCAGACTCCACTGCAACTGTGCACGAGAGTTGAAGATGTTGCGTGCTGCGGGATTCTTGTTCGCCCATTCCGCTTCCAGCCTCGGAATCTGCGCGGTGAGGTTGTCCTTCATTTCGGTAGGCATTGCCTCCCACGCCGGCATGGCCTTGATCGCCCGCACGGCTTGGAAGTTGCCGTTCTGCGCCGAGCTGAGCGCGATGTCGCGCAGCCCTCTGTACCACGCCTCAGTCGTCATGTTGTCCGGGCGTTGGAGCAGGTTCGTGTACTCGGCGTGCGCCTGTTCGATGTCCTCGGGCTTCAGGTTGTTGTTCGCCTTGAGCGTGTCTTGCAGCGCCTGCGCGCCGGTCGTCCCGAGGTTCGTGAAGCCGTTGTACGCCTGCTCCTGCGTGTACTGCATGTACTGGCTCATGTGTGCGCTGAGCATCTTCGGGAGCTGCTCCGCGAGCCCCTGCTGCACCATCGCATCGAACGCCGCATCGCCGGTGCTCTGCACTTGGCTCATCTTGTCGACGATGTACGCACGCACCTGATCGGGCGACTTCTCCCGGAGCTGCGGCATCGCCTGCATGAACTGCGACTGCGCTTCCTGCATAGCAGCCGCCATGTTGAACGCCTGAGCGCCCTGCACCGTCGCGTCCGGGCCGTACAGCTTGGTGTACCACGGCTGATCGTTCTCGATCTCGATGAGGCTCTTGCCCTGCGCCGCTTGGGCCATACCCTCGGCGTACTGAATCTTCTTCTGCTTGTCGATATACGACTGGAGGATTCCGCCCGTCAGCTTATTCAGGGCGTCGATAGTGCCGAGGGCTCGCGAGGCGACCTGCTGCCCGTAATGCAACGCGTAGCCGCCGCCCGCGAGAACTCCGCTGGACTGTCCGCTCGCGCCCAAGCCGCCGGAGAAGCTGTTGGCGCTTCCGCCGCCGAACGTGCTCTGTTGAGTTACTACGCCGCCGTCGCCGGCATCGAGAGAAAATGAGATTGTCATATGCATTCCTTAATTATTAGGTCGTCTTGAACGCGATTTGATTGATCATCAACCGCTCTCTGGCCCGCGGCTGGCTGCCATGATCTAGATCGCGTGCGCCCCGCGACAGCAGTTTCCAGTCGGGCAGTTTCAGCACCGCACAGCATATTCCGGCGTATCACCCTGCTCGACCGACCCGCGCCTGTTCGAGTAGATCGCGGCCGAATTCAAAAGCGTGCGTGCTCGCCGTCGTCAGCGACACGCACACTGTCCGGCTCGCGCTTACAGAGCTCCACAATGACCTCTCGCAGAATTGCCTGTATACGGGCCATCCCGACCACGCGAGCGAGACCTCCGCCACCCGGTTGTATCCCTGCTCGTTCGTCAAGCGCGTATCCGGGTAGTGCTCACGTTCGAATCCTCCTGTTGGTGTTCTCGTGGCAATGGGCGGACCTCGCCGCGTTCGACGCAAAGTTCTACAGGATGGAGAACAGATAGCCGCCCGCCCGTATGCTGCCAACGATCAGCGCGAAAACCGATAGTTTCGCCGCGCCCGCTCGATGTACCGGCGATCGATCAGCGGGGGCGGACGCTTCGCCGCCTTTCGAATGACCTCGCGTGCGAAGTCTTCGACGCTAACGTCGCGCATAGCCGCGCTTACCACGAGCGAAGCGCGATCCATGCCGCGAAGCCGCGCCGCCTGTTCGATTACGTCCGGCTCAGGCTCTTCGGCCGGCACCATTGGAACGCCCAGCGCCGTCAGTCGAGCGATACGTTCCTGTTCCGTAAAGTCCTGCTTACCGCTCACGCTTTCACCCGAGCACGGTACTTCCGCTCAGCCCAGCTTGGCAGCCCGCCGGTACATGCTTCAACCGCTTCCCGCCATACAGCTACGGCCCCTTTCGATGCTCGGGCCTCAAGGCGCTCAAAATAGGATTGCGCGGCGCCGTTGTGTTCGAGCGGATGATGGGGGGTCTTGCTCATACTCATCCTCCTATGTGACGAAGCCCGCTTGGCGGCGGGCCTCTCGTTGCGCCAACCCGTGCCCGCGTGGGAAGGTGTGGCACGAATGTCGGCATGCATGTGTCTTTGTTGGGACATGAAATTGAATCCATCGCGGCCGAGTCACTACCCGGAATTCGATATGCGTCGTGAGAGCCACCGTAACGAACACCACGCGGCAGGAGCAGATGAAGTGGAACGTGCCGCGGCGGGGGCGCAGCTAACCCGGTCCCGGGCCTGCTGACGCGGTGTCAGGGCGAACTCATGCTTGCCTCGCTGGTTCATCTGCCAGCCGGGCAGTTTCATCTCCGCCGGCGCTGCGCCGCAGCGCCCCCACCCACTCAGTATCCGCGAATGTCGCCGAGGGCCGCGTCGAGCTCATCAGCAGCGGCCCTATCGGCGGCTTCCGCAGCGGCCCGTACCTCGGCACGCTCACGCGCTACCCGCACCGCCTTGTCGGCATTCCTGAGCCAACCGAGAATCGTTTCTTTGGTCAGGGTCTTATCCAGAGCCTGCAAAGCTGCAACGACGCCATGATCCCTCCCACCGCTGCGCACTACCAAGGTGCCTCCGTTCCCTTTACGGCGGAGCGTACGCACCGAACCGAACCAGTCCACTTGATCGTTTCCGAGGAAAGCGAATCGGCCGGCGGCGAAGTCCTGCCCGGTCTCGCCTGCCGCCTTACGAGCAGAAAGCCGGAACTTGGCGACCTTGGAGAATGTGTCAAATCTGGGCTTCCCGCGACCATTCCATCGATCAGCATCCGCCATCAGGCCAGCTTCAATGAGGCAGGACTCGGCGTATCTAATGAGGCGCGGCGGCAGCTTCGTGCTCGACCACGCCTTCGGGCCGATGCCAACAGCAGCGAACCCCGCATGCGTCGCAACAGCGTCCCGGATCGCCGACCGAGACATGCCGTCTAGCGCCGGATTCACGATGAACGCCAACCCTTTACGAATAGCCTCGTAGTACGCTTGTGGCTTCTTCGGCCGGACGATGACCGAGCCAATGATGGCGATCTCGATACCGAGCGCCTTGGCTTCGGCGACTACTTCCCGGCGCGATTGATCTAGCTTCCGCTGAAGGCGCTTGATTTGGTCGGCAAGAATAGCGGCACGCGTTGCGTCGGAAATAGCAGCCTTGGTTGATGAATCCATTTACTTTCTGATGCTGACTTGATTATCACGGGGGAACCTACGCTAGACACCGCTAGGCCGCAGTCCCCTATGCAGCCTAGCCTTTGTACTAAATATCCTAATAGGTTCCCCTTTCCTGCACTATTCTTTAAGGAAGAATAGAAGTACAGGGTTCCCCTTTTCGGATCGAACGAATCAAATTGCGCTCGGGTCGTACGCGCCCTCACTCTCGAAAACAGCACGCCGCGAGCACGTCTCCAATGACGGATTTCGCGGACGCTTCTGCCTCCTCCGCCCGGTAACGATCACTAGCCGCGCCGCTCGCTGCGGCCCGCGTTCGCCATGCTGTAGCCCCGAGTTGAAGCGCACGCAGAGCGCGCATCCTCAGTATCGGCAACCGTCCCGGCCTCGGCCAGCGTCTCATAGCCAGCCTCGCCTGCGTTCGCCAGTTCGGTCGCCCGATCCTCATAGCCGACGAAGAATGCGCCCTTCGCGTCAGCGTGGTCCCACTCCGGGCACACATGTCGGCGGATGAAGTCCCACGCTGCTTCGCAATGGTCGGCCATGCTGGAGTAGCCGGGCGCTACGGGCATTGCTCGGGACGGGACGGGCGTATCCTTGCGCGCCGCTTGCCAGTCCACCTCAGCGAAGAATGCTCCCTCCTTGTAGGCTTCTGCTGCGTCGATGTTCGAGCTACGGATACCGATGACGTTCGTTTGATTCATGGTCGTTTTGCGGTACTCTGCGGGCGCGCTGGCCCGCGTCGGTTAGGTGGAGCCCGGTCTATCCGCCAAGACTGAACCGGGCACTATCTGCGGTAGCTGCGGTGCCAGCGCCTTAGTCGGCCTTCCCTCCCTTGGCCTCCGCCAGTGCCCGCTTGACTGCGGCTGTCGAGACACCGAAGTGCGCCGCCGTTTCTGCGATACTTGCCCCATGCGCTTCGCGCCACGCACGCACCTCCGCGTAGTCCGCCTTGCGCTTCCGCCCGACGTGCTCGTACTTGCCCGCGGCCTTCGCAACGGCGATTCCTCGCGCCTGCATCTCCCGCCGGTTCAGATAGTCGGCCTCACCCTGCGCCGCCATAAATGCCAGCACGGCGTCACGCGTAGCCTTGCTAATCGCGTCCGTAGCGGCCCCGTCGAACACCATACCGTTCAACGTGCATTCGACGCGTACGCGGGCCTTCATGAGCCTCTGCATAGTGTCGTGCAGTTCGTCGTAGCGTCGGCTTATGCGGTCCAGCCATCGCACTACCAGCGTGCCGCCGTGGCGAAGGTCTCGCTCAACGTGGGGCCACTGGTCCCGATCCATTGGCGCTACGTGGTATCCGCTCACGCCTTCGTCTATGAATATGTCCGCTCGCCCAATGCCGTGCGCCGCTGCATCTGCATATTGGCTCGCACTCGTCTGCCCCTCCGTCGTGCTGATTCGCCCGTAGTAAATCCGTCTCACGCTCCGCTCCTTGCCGCCACCCGGATCGAAATAGTTCATGGATCGAATAATTGCATGGCTCGAATTCACTGTCAACAATTTCGACCCAAGGCGGAGAGCCGACGCGATTAGTTCGATTAGGTACGCTATTTAGAGCTATCAGCAGGCACACCAATCAACTGAGCATGGCGGACAATGCTCGAATAACCCACGTAGGAGTTCAAGACCGATGGCGACACTTAGCGCAAGCAGACGCGTCATTGCGCACTGCGTCGTAGCCGACGGCGCAGTCACGGTGTTCTTCACATTTGATCATCAGCGAGGGCAACGGTACGGGCACGTAGTCGATTCGACTTCTCAGTCCAAGAGAGGTCTAGCAACACGTTCCCTGTACCGAACGCCAGTGTGGTGCGTTATTGACTGCCGCTGCAATCTTTCACTCACCACGGCCAAGTGCGTTCACCGCCGCCCGTGTCCTCAGTGTTTATCTGAGGGACAGGGCTGACAGCTCATGGCGTGCATCCATTGCGGATGCTCGGCAGAGACCTGCGGGCTGCTCGCTGGGCGGGCTGCTCGTAGGGCTGCTGGCAACAGATGCCCGAGCCGTACGTATGTGTGCTCTTGTTGGGTCATGAAATCGAAAGAAGGACACATGTGCGCATGCCCGTTCGCTCCGAATGGCTAGCGACCAGAGTCCAGCTTGGGCCCAGCAATCAGCCGGTCATCACCATGCGAGCCGAATAAAGCCGCTCGCAGCCCGTGAGACCCTCAGGCATAGCTGGTGGCGGTCCTGTACGCAAGCCCTAGCAGCAAGGCCGAGCGGCCATGTGTCAACTGCCGTTGAAAGGCGTGGGAGGGATGGGCAGGAGAGTCCCCCGCTGGAAAGACGCGCACACACGGGCGCACGGGGGGCGCATGGGCGCGAGCGGGCGGCGTAAGTCCGCGCAGATGAGCAAAACGAAATTGGGTCGAGGGTCATACAATGTCGTGCACTAACTAAGTCGCCGCTCCGATGGACATCACCGCTCCTGATAAGCTTCTGCTCGTGGTTCTATTCGTCATACCCGGTTTTGTCGCGATGAAGACGTACGCGATTCTGACTTCGGGTCCGCGTTTAGATGCATCAAAGGCAATCATTGACGCAGTTGCATTTAGCCGTTGCAACTATGCTGTTTTCGCCTTGCCGATTTACGCAATGTATCGCGGCGCTTGGGCTACACTGCATGCCGTCGCATACGCGCTAGTGTGGGGCTGTATCCTACTCGTTGGGCCCGTCCTTTGCGCTCTCGGAGTCTTCGCGCTGCGCCGCTCCAAATGGCTGGCCCGGTGGCTCCCGCATCCGGTAGATCGAGCGTGGGACTATGTTTTTGGTCAGCGCGAGCCGTTTTATCTGATAATCACATTGACTTCGGGCAAACGCATCGGTGCGACGTATGGCCCGAATTCATTCGCTTCAAGCTACCCTGCCGATCCAGAGATTTACGTGGAAGAAGCATGGGATGTGGACGACGCAGAAGGTTTCATTCGGCGGCATGTCCAAACGCGGGGGCTGCTGATCTCGGGCAGCATCATCGAATCGATTGAGTTTATTGGACCTTACAATGGCAACGAACAGAGGAACGACGAAACCAACCAGTGTGCCGGGAATTGCGAAAGACGGGTTCCAGCCGATACATAAGGGATACCAGCCGACGAGCAGGCCTAGCCCGGGCGCGGGATACCAGCCCCCGACAGGGAATCTGCCCCCTCCGCCGCCGCCCAAGAACAATAAGTAACCAGCGAGGAACGTACACAAGGAACTGCAATGGGCCCGTTACCGCAAACTCTCGAAACGCTGGCGCGACTCGGCGTACACCTCGACATCTCCGAGCACGACTATCTTCCACAAACATTAGAGACGTTGGTCCGACTAGTCGCCCACTATGAAGGCCATATAACGATCAATGCATCCAAATGCCTGCCCGCCACGCTTGAAAATCTAGCTCGAATCGGCAGAACACACATTACATTCCGATTCTGACCACTTGCGACTCGCTTGTACTTGCTTACCCGGGACGGGGCGGGACATGTGCGTCCCCGCCCCCCGCCTACGCGGGTGGCCGCTAAATCATCTCTGCGTCGACTGGCGAGTTTCGGCCGGGCAATTGAATGCCCGCCGATGGCAGTAAAATACCGCCACGCTCTCGCCACGGTGAGAGTACATTGGAACTGCATCCAGTCCTAACCACGCGGTTAAGGCGAGATTGTAAGTGCTTGATCGGGCGAAGAATTCTGGCCCGCCCTGCAGGATTCGAACCTGCGGCCTACGGCTTAGAAGGCCGTTGCTCTATCCAACTGAGCTAAGGGCGGTCGATGGAAAAATGACACGGCTCGCGACACGGACCGCATTCGCCCGAAGCCCCGAATGACCGACACCCTCCATTCGACGCCCCGAAACAAAACGGGCCCGGCATGAAGCCGAGCCCGAAATTATACCCGATCACCGCGCAATATCGAGCGCGATCGGCGTCGCGGCATCACACCGGCTGCCCATGCAGCATGAACCATCCGAAGCAGAACAGCCCCGCGATCACGCAGTACACGCCGAACGCCGCGAGCCGGCCGCGCCCTTCGAAATAGCGCATCAGGAATCGCACGCTCAGATAGGCCGCAATCGCGGTCAGCACGCCGCCGAGCAACGCGTCGGCGAGCTGGTCGCGCGCATGGAACAGCTTCGGCAGTTCGAGCACGCCCGCCGCGAAGATGACCGGCGTGCCGAGCAGGAACGAGAATTCCGCGGCCTTCTCCGCAGTCAAGCCGGCCGCGTTGCCGGCGATCATCGTCAGGCCACTGCGCGAAAAGCCCGGAATCAGCGCGCCGATCTGCGCGAGACCGACGAAAAACGCCTGCTTGAACGTCAGCTTCTCGGGCGCCCGATGCGCGCGGCTGCGCTGAATGCGATCGCCGATCCACAGCAGCACGCCGTTGACGATCAGTGCGATCGCAACGATCCGCAGATCGTGGAACACGCGTTCGATGCGCTTCTCGAGCAGCAGCCCGACGATGCCCGTCGGGATCGTGCCGATGATCAGCGCCCACATCAGATGCCCGTCGTCGTTCTTGCGCCCGCCGAGGTGCGCGAAGAACCCGCCGATCAGCGCGATCCAGCGCGCGCGGAAATACCACAGCAGCGCGAGCGCGGTGCCCAGATGCAGCGCAACGAGAAACGGCAGCAATTGCGGCGCGTGCTTGTCGATATGCATGCCGAACAGCGCCGGCACGAGCAACGTATGGCCGAGACTGCTGACGGGGAAGAGTTCGGTCACGCCTTGCAGGACGCTCAGGAAAACCAGAAACCAGAGACTCACGCGTCGGTCCTTTCAGTGGAGATGGAGCGGAAGAAATGACGGACGCTGCAGTGCGCGTCCGGGAAAACGCGCCCCGATTATGCCGAGCGATAATGACTGCGCCAAGGCATTTGGCCGCTTGGGGCGGCAATGCACACAAACGCTTGCATTTTGTAAGTCGCTGGAAAGCAAAAGGCCCGCCAATTGCATGGCGGGCCTTTCAGATTCGAAAGAAATCTCGGTCGGATCTCGATCAGCGCCCGAGCTGATAGAAAAACAGAACGGTGCTGCCGGTGAACATGCCGAACAGTGCGATGCCCATTGCCATTGCCAGATCCATGGCGCCTCCTCGAAGTGTCATGACCCGGCAATCTCACCGGTGTATCGAAATTATCCAGAAACCGGACTTTGTGAAAAACTCGCAATTTCCCCGAGAAGGGTTTTCCCGGTCGCGCGGGCGCCCGATAATGTCACGCGCCGTCGCGGCGTCCGTTCATTCGTCCATTTCGATCCGCCATGCCCATCTTCCAGCAACACGAGATTCACGAACTTCATGCCGGTCCATCCGTCGTCCGCGTCGCACCGCAATTCGGCGGCCGCCTGCTGTCGTGGGAGCTTGACGGCGAGCCCGTCATCTTCTGGCCCGACACCGCCGACTGGAGCCAGCTCGCGCGCGTGCGCGGCGGCAATCCGCTGCTGTTCCCGTTCCTCGGCCGCCATCGCGTCGACGGCGAACTGGGCCGCTGGCGCGATGCGGCCGGCGTCGTGCGCGATCTGCCGATGCACGGCTTCGCGCGCGATCTGCCGTTCGCCGCGCAGCCGTCCGCCGACGGCGCGGCGATCGCGATGACGCTCGAAGCGGATGCAGCGTCGCGCGCCGCCTATCCGTTCGATTTCCGCTTCGACGCGACCTACCGGCTCGCCGATGCGCACACGCTAGACGTCGCGCTGACGACGACCAACCGCGGCAGCACGCCGCTGCCGTACTACGCGGGCCATCATTTCTATTTCGCGCTGCCGCACGACGAACGCGCGACGACGACGCTCGAACTGCCGCCGACGCACCGCCGCGAGCAATTGGCCGACGGCTCGATCAGCGCCCCGGAGCAAGGCGACGCGCGCTACACGCTCGACGATCCGCGCATCCATGACCGCTTCCACTGCCTCGACCGCACGCCGCCGTCGACGCCGGTGCGCATCGACATGCCGGGCCGCGGCCGCGTCGTCGAGATCGCGCTCGACGTGCCGGGCTCGATCCCGTGGTACGCCGTCACGACCTGGACGGAAAAGCCCGAATCCGACTTCTACTGCGTCGAGCCGTGGCTCGGCCTGCCGGACGCGATTCACAACGGCTTCGGCCTGCGCATGCTCGCGCCCGGCGCGACCGAAACGGCGGTGCTGCGCAT
Organism: Burkholderia multivorans ATCC BAA-247; assembly: GCF_000959525.1. Classification (NCBI taxonomy): domain Bacteria; kingdom Pseudomonadati; phylum Pseudomonadota; class Betaproteobacteria; order Burkholderiales; family Burkholderiaceae; genus Burkholderia; species Burkholderia multivorans. The sequence continues at coordinate 1,504,620 of NZ_CP009832.1, read as the reverse complement.
CCGCGTGCTGCCCCGCGCGAGCTGACGCGACGCTGCGTCGCACGGTTGCTGAACGCGCCCGCGCCCGCCCAAACTGCGGCGCGCGGGTCGAACCCGTTAAAATCTGACGTTTTGTGTCGCCTGCCGCGTGATGCGCGGCAGCGTTTTGCGAGGTTCAATGTTCGGAACAACAACGAAACGACTCATCGCGGCCGGCTGCGCCGCCCTGCTCGTCGCGTGCGGCTCCGCGCCGGTCGGCCCCGGTTTCTACCGCGTCGAGCGCGGCGATACGCTGTACAAGATCGCGCGTGCCAACCGCCAGTCCGTCCAGAACATCGTCCGCTGGAACCAGATCTCGAATCCGGACGCGATCGAAGTCGGCCAGGTGCTGCGCGTCGCGCCGCCGCCCGGCACGACGACCGCGTCGACGACGGGCACCGGCACGGCCGGCCGCAGCCGTCCCGCCCCTTCCGCACCGGTCGAATCCGCGGTGAAGCCGGCCACGAGCATCTCGCTCGTCTGGCCTGCGCCGGGCAACGTGATCCGCAGTTTCGACGGCGCGAAATCGAAAGGCATCGACATCGCGAATAGCGCAGGCACGCCGGTGGTGGCGGCCGCGCCGGGTGTCGTCGTGTACGCGGGCAACGGCTTGCGCGGCTACGGCAATCTGATCATCCTGAAGCACAACGCCGATTACCTGACCGCGTACGCGCACAATCGCGCGCTGCTCGTGAAGGAAGGCCAGTCGGTCGCACAGGGGCAGACGATTGCCGAGATGGGCGATAGCGACAGCGATCGCGTCGCGCTGCATTTCGAACTGCGCTACGGCGGCCGTTCGATCGATCCGGCACGCTATCTACCGGCGCGCTGAGCACCGGCCGCCCGTACGCGATGCAATGCGCATCGCGTGCGTTCGCGTCCGCGATCGGGACAAGTCGAGTCAGCGTTTGCGCAGACGTCCGGTGAAACGGCCGGACAGCGGATCGACATGGCGGGCGAATGCCACCAGTGCGCCGATTCCGATCAGGCTGAACCCCGCAGCTATCAGAAGCAAATCCATGGTCACATCACTGTTTTGTCGTGATCTTATGCGCGTTTGTCGAATCGTGCACTGGACCGCCGCCCTCCGGCGAGTTCGCATAATCCCTACATCAGACGCCGTTGTCGTTTCGGGCGCGTGAAAAGGCGATGTAATCTACGTGTCGAATTCGACGATTCACGCCGAGGAGACTTGCGATGCTGCCCGCCGCCGATCGCTACGACGACCTGCTCACCCGCTTCCGGTGGGCGATTCCGGCGCACTACAACATCGGCGTGGACGCATGCGACAAGTGGGCGGACGGCAGCGGCCGCCTCGCGCTGATTCACGAAGCCGCGGACGGCGACGTCGCGCGCTTCACGTTCGACGACCTGAGGAACGCCTCTAACCGGCTCGCGAACGCGTTCGCGCGTGCGGGGCTGCGCCGCGGCGACCGCATCGCGATCTTTCTCGCGCAGGGCCCGGAAACGGCCGTCGCGCATCTGGCCGCCTACAAGCTCGGCGCGATCGCGGTGCCGCTGTTCACGCTGTTCGGCGCCGATGCACTCGAATACCGTCTCGCGAACAGCGAAGCGGCCGCGCTCGTCACCGACGCGGCCGGCTACGCGAAAATCGCGCCGCTGCGCGATCGGCTGCCGGCGCTGCATACCTGCTACTGCATCGGCGCCGACGCGGCGGACGCGCCGGGCGTGCTGCGCTACGACGCGGCACTCGCGGCCGAATCGCCGGAATTCGCGCCGGCCGACACGGCCGCCGACGATCCGGCGCTGATCATCTACACGTCGGGCACGACCGGCAAGCCGAAAGGCGCGCTGCATGCGCATCGCGTGCTGCTCGGCCATCTGCCGGGCGTCGAGATGTCGCAGCAATGCTTTCCGCGCGACGCACGACTGTTCTGGACGCCCGCCGACTGGGCGTGGATCGGCGGGCTGCTCGACGTGCTGCTGCCGTCGTGGCATCACGGCGTGCCGGTGCTCGCGCGCCGGTTCGAGAAATTCGACGGCGATGCGGCGTTCGCGCTGATGGCGCGGCACGGCGTCACGCACGCATTCCTCCCGCCCACCGCGCTGAAGCTGATGCGCGCGGTGGAGCGGCCGCGCGAGCGCTACGCGCTGTCGCTGAAATCCGTCGCGAGCGGCGGCGAATCGCTCGGCACCGAGCTCACCGAATGGGGACGCGACGCGCTCGGCGTGACGATCAACGAGTTCTACGGGCAGACCGAATGCAATATGGTGCTGTCGTCGTGCGCGGCGCTGTTCGAGGCACGACCGGGCGCGATCGGCAAGGCGGTGCCCGGTCACACGGTCGCGATCGTCGACGCGCACGGCACGCCGCTGCCGCCCGGTGTCGACGGACACATCGCCGTGCGTCGCCCCGATCCCGTGATGTTCATCGAATACTGGCGCAACGCGGACGCGACGCGCGACAAGTTCGCAGGCGACTACCTGCTGACCGGCGACACGGGCGCGATCGACGAGGACGGCTTCGTGCGCTTCGTCGGCCGCGACGACGACGTGATCACGAGCGCCGGCTACCGGATCGGCCCGGGCCCGATCGAGGACTGCCTGCTCACGCATCCTGCCGTGCGGATGGCGGCCGTCGTCGGCGTGCCCGATCCGACGCGCACCGAGATCGTCAAGGCCTTCGTCGTGCTGAACGACGGCCATGTCGGCGACGATGCGCTCGTGCAGGCGCTGCAGGCGCACGTGCGCACGCGGCTTGCCGCGCACGAATATCCGCGCGCGATCGCGTTCGTCGACAGCCTGCCGATGACGGCGACCGGCAAGATCGTGCGCCGCGCGCTGCGTGACGCGTGATCGGCGCACGGCCCGGCCGGCCGGATGGTTTATAGTGGCGCACACGCAGTTTTTCGAAGAATCCGATGTCCTCCGAACACCACTCCGCCGCGGGCGCGTCGCATAGCCCGCTGTACGCCAAACTGCTCGGCGAGACCGCCAAGATCGACTGGTGCGATCTCGAGCGCTTCTTCGCGCAGGGCAAGCTGCTCGCCGTCGCGCGCGATCTCGATCTCGTCAGCGTCGCCGAAGCGATCGCCGGCGACGACACCGATCAGGTCTCGCGCTGGCTGTCGGCCGGGCTCGTCGCGCGCATGCCGGCCGAAACCGCCAGCGACTACGCGGCGCGCAACCCGGAACTGTGGGCGGTCGTCGTGTCGCCGTGGGTGTGCGTGCAGGAACGCGCCTGACGCGTCCGCCATGTCCGATTCCGCTTTACCGCGCGGCACGGCCGTCTCGCACCGGCGCGTGCTCGCGCTCGCGTTTCCGATCGTTCTCGCGAATCTGACGCAGCCGATCCTCGGCGCGGTCGACACGGCCGTCGCCGGCCACCTCGACGGCGCGCAGTATCTCGGTGGCGTCGCGCTCGGCGGCCTGTTCTTCAACTTCGTGTTCTGGGGCTTCGGCTTCCTGCGGATGGGCACCACCGGGCTCGTCGCGCAGGCGCACGGCGCCGGCGACACCGACGGCATCCGGCTGAACCTGCTGCGCGCGCTGATTGTCGCGTTCGCGCTCGGCGCCGCGGTGCTCGCGCTGCAGGTGCCGCTGCTGTCGTTCGCACTGCGCGCGCTCGGCGGCAGCGACGCCGTGCAGACGACGGCGCTCGCCTACAGCCATGCGCGCATCTGGAGCGCGCCGTTCGCGCTCGCCAACTATGTCGTGCTCGGCTATCTGCTCGGCGTGCAGCGCGTGCGGCTCGCGCTCGTCGCGCAGGTGTTCATCAACGCAGTGAACATCGGCGCGGTGCTGCTCTACGTGTACGGATTCGGCTGGGGTATCGCGGGCATCGGTGCCGCGACGGCGACCGCCGACACCTGCGGGTTCGCGCTCGGCGCCTGGCTGCTGTGGCAGCTGCGGCCGCGCGGGCTGCCGCCGCTCGCCGCGCGTGCCCTCGCCGATCGCGCGGCGCTCAAGCGTCTCGTCGCGCTGAACCGCGACATCTTTCTGCGCACGCTGTGCCTGCTCGGCGCATTCGGCTGGTTCGCGCATCTCGGCGCGAAACAGGGCGACGCGACGCTCGCGGCCAATGCGCTGCTGCTGAACTTCCAGACCTTCATGGCGTACGGCCTCGACGGTTTCGCGCACGCGGCCGAAGCGCTCGTCGGCGCGGCAGCCGGCGCGCGCGATCGCGCGGCGTTCCGGCAGGCGGTGCGCATCACGCTGTTCTGGTCCGCGCTCGGCGCCCTGCTGTTCGCGCTCGTCTACTGGGCGGCCGGTGGCTGGATCGTCGCGCGTCTGACCGATCAGGCCGAGATCCGCGCCGTCGCGCTGCGCTATCTGCCCTGGGCCGCGCTGTCCCCGATCGTGTCGGTGTGGGGATTCCTGCTCGACGGCGTCTTCATCGGCGCCACGCAGACGCAATCGCTGATGCGCGCGATGATCGTGTCGTTCGCGACTTTCGTCGCGGCGACGTTCGCGGCCGTCGGCACGTTCGGCAACCACGGCCTCTGGTTCGCGCTGCTCCTGTTCATGGCCGCGCGCGGCGTGACGCTCGCCCGCTACCTGCCCGCGCTGACGCGCAAGATTGGCGGCGACGCGCAGGTCGCAGCGGCCGCGTCCTGATCCGTCACTGCGCGGCGGGCGGCGGCGGTTCGCCGAGCATCGACGGCGGCGTCATGTCCGTCGGCACGCCGTGATAGTCGGCCGGATCGGTGGGCGGATGCCCGCGACGGGCCTGACGGGGATCGCTTGCGCAACCGGCAAGCAGCGACGCGGCCAGCACGGCCAGCGCAAAACGGATCATCGGGTCGACTCCGGAAAGCGGCGCGCCCGCTGCGCGCCGGACCGCCGAGTCTAGCGGATTTCCGGCCTACGGGTCGCGCGCACGATGTCCTACTATGTAGCCATGGCGCTGTGCCGTAGAAAGGAGGCTGCCATGTCCTCTGAAGAAATTGCCGGCCTGATCGGCCTGCTCATCGGCTTGATGGTCCTTGCCGCGCTGTCGTATTTCGAATCGCGCGAATACAAGCGCAGCCACGGCGGCGAAGGGATGATCCATCACTGGATGGCCGAACACCATCTGCTGGACTGGCGGCGCAAGCACTAGGCTAGCCGCCACGCCGATCCGTCCGCCGCGCCGGCGGAACGCTTCCGCGCTTTCGTCGCGCGGTGCGCGTCGTTTGTGCGCTTTAGATAAGGGGCCGGATCCTACGGCCTGACGTACCGATACGCGAACGCCGTCGCGCGGGCCATTGCCGCGCGACGGCGTTCGTTTGTCCGCGCCCGCTCGCCCGACGGACGAGCGCCGCGCGCAGGGTCCGCTCAGCCGAGGAAATGCCGCGCGTAGCGCGCGTTGATGTCGGACAGTCGGAACAGCGTCAGGAAATCCGCGCAGTTGAAGTCGGGATCCCATGCGGGCGCGCCGCAGATCTTCGCGCCGAGGCGCAGGTAGCCCTTGATCAGCGGCGGCGGCGCGACGACGGTGCCCGTCTGCAGCTCGTCGACGGGCAGCGGCGTGTGCGGGAACGCGCGATATTCCGTTGCGGTCAGCGCGCTGGCCGGCAGCGACTGGTAGAGATTCGCCGCGTAGTGACCGCCGTCGGCCATCGACACACTCGCGCAGCCGAGCATCGTCTCGTAGCCGTTCTGCATCATGTACGCGCCGAGACCGCCCCACAGCGCCATGATCACGGCGCCGCTGCGGTAGTCGCTGTGCACGCACGAGCGGCCGACCTCGACCATCTTGCCGCGCAGGTGGGTGAGACGCGACAGATCGAACTCGCCCTCCGCGTACAGGCGGCCGACACGGGCCGCCTCGTGCGGCGGCAGCACGCGATACGTGCCGACGACCTTCAGCGTGTCGAGATCGCGCACCAGCAGATGGTCGCAGTACGCGTCGAACGGGTCGACATCGAGACCGGCGGGCCCGCTGACCTGCGCGCCCATTTCTTCGGCGAACACGCTGTAGCGCAGGCGCTGGGCTTCGCGCAGTTCGTCTTCCGTGCGCGCCCACGCGGCGCGCAGGCGGTACTCCGATGTGACGGTTTCAGCAGCGCGCGGCAGATGGCGCCGCGTCGAATCGAGGGGAAGCGAGGCAAAAGGGAGCGTAGGCGTCGGCAGTTCTCGCATTAGGCTTTCCTGGTCGTAAGGAAGAGGACGACATGCCCGCCAATGTAGTAACCAGCCATGACCGTTATGTGGCACGACCGTGTCCGTTCAATGACGTGTCGCCGAATTGACTTTAGCAGAAAGCTTGCAGAACCGTATGATCTAACCCTTCAAACGAGTTCCGGCGACAGCACCGCGCGCAAGATCGCCTGACGGTCGCCGCCTCGCGAGCGGCTGGCGATCCAGACGATTCCGCCCTTCTTGATGCTCCAGCTGTCGTCGCTGTCGGCGATCAGCCGCGCCGCGACGCTGCCGAGCGTCGGCTGGTGGCCGACGATCATGACGGTCGGCGCGATGCCGTCCGGCCAGCCGGCCGCGGCGAGCACGTCGTCGACGCTCGCGTCGGGCGCGAGCGCGTCGACGGTCCGGTACTGGTCGGTTAGCGCCTCGACGGTTTGCACGGTGCGCGCAGCCGGGCTCGCGAGGATCACGCTATTCGTCTCGAGCCGGCCGCGCAGCCAGCGCGCCATCGTCTGCGCGTCCTTGCGGCCGCGTGTGGTGAGCTGCCGCGCGAGGTCGTTCGCGGCGTAATCTTCGGCTTCGGCGTGGCGCCATAGGATCAGGTTCATCATCGTTGCGCTCCTTCGATCGGTGGTGCCGTTGTGCGGGAATCGCGCATCATGCGGTCCTGCCGGTACTTTAGCGCCTGTACGGGATTCCATCGCGACGACGGCCGTTTGCACGATTTGATTGACCCGCTGCGTCGTTCGACGATAGAATCGCCGATTCGTCGGAGCGTAGCGCAGCCTGGTAGCGCATCTGATTTGGGATCAGAGGGTCGAAGGTTCGAATCCTTTCGCTCCGACCAAAGGAATCAAGGGGTTACATGCAAAAGCGTGTAACCCCTTTTTCTTTGTCTGGCGTGAGTGTGCGCCATTCACTTCGCCACGACGTCGCGCGCCATGCGTCCGATCAGCGAAACGAGGCCGGCACGAACGATCGTCGCGAGAAGCCGCCGCGGCCCCAGAACCGCGAAGCCCGCCAGCACCACCGCGATCGCCGCGCCGGTCGATCCGCCGAGGCTCGGCAACCGCATCAAGGCATGCCGTGCACCGCTGCCGCCGGAAATCTGCCCCGTCATTCCGACGACGTGGTTCGACGCGGACAGTTCAGCCCGCGTCGCCGCCATCCGCGCGAGCAGCGCACGTCGCTGCGATTCCGGCGCATCGGCCGACGCTCGTGCCTTCATCCCAGACTCTCCCTGATAGCCCGAACGTCGCGCTGCAATTCCTCTCTCAGTATCGACAAGGTGCCGCGTCGCGCGCTGACGCGCACGGTGATGAAGGAACCGATGGACGCGAATATCCAGAAAGCGGCGACGGCCCACGCAGTCTCGGTCAGGTACGGCGTCCTTACTGCGGCGACGATCGCCGCCATGCACGCGAATGCGAGGCCGAACGTCGCGCTTGTATGTTCAGTACTGACCAGTACGGTAAAGTCTGGTGGTAGCCAGACGAGACCGTGCAGTTTGCCGCGCGCTTGGGTGTTGGAGCCCGTGACTGAGTACAAAACGCACGGTTGCCGTGCTGGTCTTCCTGAAGCCCGAACGGTTACGCGCGCCATTTACATCGAGTGCGCATGTACAAGCATGGGATCCGAAGATCATGTCTGCTCCTTGTGCCGTAACGGTCGGCATTGACGTCGCAAAAGCTCACGTCGATGTTTCCGTACTGGGTGCCAATCTGGACATCCGTCGATTCAACAACGATGCCGAGGGCCACTCGGCCCTGGCTGTTGCCCTTCAGCCGCTGAACGTGCAGTTGGTCGTGATGGAGGCGACCGGTGGCTGCGAGACCGAGCTGGCGTGCGCCTTGCAAGGTGCGGAGCCTATCCGAACTTTTGTGTGTGAGGCATAAACTGATGGCCAAGGAGCCACTTTATGCCACGCAAACGCAAGGAAGAAGTGACGATTGAACCGGGCAAGGGATTGAACCTGGACCCGGAACTCATCAAGCAACTGGTGCCCGGGACGCTGGATCGGGCGACGATCAACGAGCAATTCGCGGCCCTGAAGAAGGCGATATTCGAGCGCGCGCTGGGCGGCGAACTGACCCACCACCTGGGCTACGAGAAGGGCGAAGCCAAGCCGGCGGGCCGCACGAACCATCGCAACGGCACCAGCCGCAAGCGCATCGCAACCGACAATGACCTGCTCGACGTCGAGATTCCGCGCGACCGCGAAGGCACCTTTGATCCGGTACTGATCGCCAAGGGCGAGCGACGCTTCACAGGCTTCGACGACAAGATCATCGCGATGTATGCCCGCGGCATGAGCGTGCGGGAGATTCAGGGCTTCCTGCTGGACATGTATGGCATCGAGGTGTCGCCGGACTTCATCAGCACGGTGACTGATGCCGTGATCGACGAAGTGCGCGAATGGCAGCAGCGACCGCTCGAGCCGATGTACCCGGTCGTGTTCTTCGACGCCTTGCGAGTCAAGATCCGCGACGAAGGCGTGGTGCGCAACAAGGCGATCTACCTGGCGCTGGGCGTGCGCCGCGACGGCACACGTGACGTGCTCGGCCTTTGGATCGAGCAGACCGAGGGCGCCAAGTTCTGGCTGCGGGTGGTGAACGACCTGAAGCTGCGCGGCGTGCAGGACATTCTGATCGCCGTGGTCGACGGCCTGAAGGGCTTCCCGGAAGCGATCAACACGGTGTTCCCGGAAACGACGGTCCAGACCTGCATCGTGCATCTGATCCGGAACTCGCTGGACTTCGCCAGTTGGAAGGACCGGAAATCGGTCGCGGCGGCGCTCAAAGAAGTCTATCGGGCACCGTCGGCCGAAGCGGCCGCCGTGGCGCTGGACGCGTTCGATACGAGCCCGTGGGGTACGAAATACCCACCGATTGCCGCGCTCTGGCGCCGGGCCTGGGATCAGGTGATTCCGTTCTACGCCTTCGCGCCTGACATCCGGAAAATTATATATACGACCAACGCGATCGAGTCGCTGCACATGCAGCTTCGAAAGATCATCAAGGCGCGCGGCCACTTCCCGTCGGACGAGGCCGCGCTCAAACTGATCTGGCTGGCGCTGCGCAACGTCGTGGCCAAGTGGACCGGCTCTCGGCACGATTGGAAGAGCGCGATGACCCAGTTCGCGCTGCTTTACCCGGAACGATTCAACATTGGAATCTGAATCTCAACCCGCCTCACACACGAAATTCCGGATACCTCCAAGGTGCGGGTTTGCCGGTCGCTGTCGTCAACCCTCGGCAAGCACGCGATTTTGCCCGCTCGATGGGACGTCTGGCCAAAACCGACGCCATCGACGCACGTATGCTTGCCGAACTGGCTTCCGTGCTACTGCGTCGGGACGATCTGTCCCGCTTGCTACGTCCCGTTCCCGACGAGCGGCAGCAGTGGCTGGCTGCACTGGTGACCCCGCGGCGCCAACTACTCACCATGCTCCTTTCGGAGCGACAGCGGCTCCAGATCACGCCGGTTGGTCTGCATCCAAGTCTGCTGGCTATCATTGCCGCCATCCAGGCACAACTCGATGACATCGACGCTCAGATGGTCGCTCATGTACGCCAGCACTTCGGTGAACTCGACCGCCTGTTGCAGCCCACACATGGAATTGGCCCGGTATCCAGCGCCTGCCTGATCGCAGAACTGCCCGAATTGGGCCGGCTCAATCGCCGTCAGATTGCAGCCCTCGTTGGCGTCGCTCCCATTGCTTGCGATTCCGGCTTACGTAATGGGCGACGACGGGTTCAAGGTGGCCGCTTCGCGATCCGTCGCGTGCTGTACATGGCTACATTGACTGCAACACGCTACAACCCCGCCATCAGAGCTTTCTATCAACGCCTGGAGGCCGCCGGCAAACTGTCCAAGGTCGCGCTTGTTGCCTGCATGCGCAAGCTCCTAACCATGCTCAATGCCATGGTCAAAGCCAACACGCCTTGGGACGATTCACTTCATCGGGCTTGACTCGGAAGACGGTTACTCAGTCCGACGACCGCATAAAGGACCATGTCGCGCAAGAACGACTTCCTCGCGACTTCCAGCTCGATCGCTGCGAGCGTGGCGTAGTCAACCAGACGCGCCGCGGAGAAGTGGGCGCTGTTCTGCCATCGTCTGACTCTCGAAAACAAACCCATGACGAGCTCCCCTGAAGACTCCCGCATGCGCCTGCCGCTTCTCTACGGACGATCAGCGCTTCGACCACAACGTGCCGATCAGGAAGCCCACTGCGGCCACCGCCGCCAGCGTCGCGAGCGGGTTGCGCGATGTGACGTCGCGCAGCTGTTCGAGCGCTTCGCCGTAGGTTTCCTGCACGCCGCCGATCACCTGGCGAGCCACTCCGTCCAACTGCATATCGGCGCTGCCCGTGACGTCGCCTACCGCCTCCTGCGCCTTGCCCGCCAGTTTTTGCACCGTGCCCGTCGTCTTTTCGAACATGATCGACCTCCTGGTTTATTTAGGATAACCGGATACATGGACGCCATCGGCTCGTTCCATTGCGAGAGCCAATCGCCATCCCGTATCGCAGTGTAAAGACGTCGGGCTCGCTGCATCATGTTCAAATGCGCCAGCCCAGATAGTGCATTTGCACGATCGCCGCCCGCTCTGCGGAATCCGCTGCGGTCAGTGACGAGGTAGAAGGAGGTGAGGCGGCGCAACTGGGGCCGCAATTTTCCGGGCAGTTCGGGCTGCGGCCCGCGGAGCCGCTGCCCGAAACACTACATCCGCTGCATCATCGGCAAATCGAGCCGATGTACAGCGTCTGTCACTTCGCCTGTTCGGCCGTGTTCGTAATGGCCTTACCGCCGGCCGATACATCCTGCCCGGCACCAGCGATCGTATTGCAGCCCGTCAACACAACGGTCAGAGCCAACACCATCATTGCGATCTTTGCCATTTTCCTCTCCATGTCAGTGTGATTTGCAGTCGCACTTCGTCCACCTGCTTCACCTTCCTTCCACGGCATGACGATGCGTCGCTGCCGACGCCTGGACGTAACGTGCCCGTCAGCCGATCTGGCGCCGGCGCCGCATGGCAGCCGCGACACGAAACATCGCCATGCCACCGTCGAGACACGTACGTTCGCTGTCCTCCTCGGACGTACGCGCGACGCGGAAGGCCGCGTTATTTATAGCACATCGGCCTAACACCAATATTTGAACAATAATTCTCGAAATTATTTAATTTATGAAGCGAGACTCCATTCTCTCCGCAATCAGACGTCAATCCGCCTGTATTTGCCATACCGAATCGCGGCAGCGTGTTCGGCACAGACCGATCGTGCGCGTCCGATATTGAATGTCAACGCAAGCTCATTGACACGCGACTCTGGTACAAGCGCGACGTCGGCGAAACGCTTGCTGCCGGACGATACGACCGCGCCGGCCGGGACTCCGCGTCTGAATGACACAAGACTCCACCAGTCGAATTTCGGCTTGTGCCATATGGCTACCTAGTGCATTTGCAGGTGTTTCACCGAAGCGAGGCCATGTATATTCAATCAGCTTTCATCTAAATATGGGTTATTTCAACAACCCGATTCAAGGAGAGCTGCGCATGGCAAAGATAGCCAAGAGTCGATCCGATACACGTTCCAATAAGAACAACGAGAACAGCGATAGCCATTTCGGAACGGGAGACGAATTGCATCAGACGGCCGGCGGCAAACATCCCCCTCTGACTTCCAATCAGGGCGTTCCGGTCTCGGATAATCAGAACTCCCTTCGCGCCACCCCGCGCGGTCCGACATTGCTCGAGGACTTCATCCTCCGCGAAAAGATCACGCATTTCGACCACGAGCGGATTCCCGAACGCATCGTGCATGCGCGCGGCTCGGCGGCCCACGGCTACTTCGAGCTGACGCGCTCGCTAAGCCGCTACACCACCGCCAAGCTATTTACCGAAACCGACCGGAAGACGCCGGTATTCACGCGCTTCTCCACCGTCGCAGGCGGTGCGGGCTCGATCGATACGCCTCGCGACGTACGCGGTTTCGCGGTCAAGTTTTATACGACGGAAGGCAACTTCGATCTCGTCGGAAACAACATCCCCGTGTTCTTCATCCAGGACGCGATGAAGTTCCCCGACCTCGTTCACGCGGTCAAAATGGAACCGGACCGAGGCTTTCCGCAGGCAGCGAGCGCGCACGATACGTTCTGGGACTTCATCTCGCTGACGCCCGAGTCGATGCACATGATCATGTGGGCGATGTCGGATCGCGCGATCCCGCGCTCGCTTCGCATGATCGAAGGATTCGGCATCCACAGCTTCCGACTGATCAACGCCAAAGGGGAGTCGACGTTCGTGAAGTTCCATTGGCGCCCGAAGCTCGGACTGCAATCGACCGTGTGGGACGAGGCCGTGAAAATCGCCGGCGCCGATCCGGATTTCCATCGGCGCGACTTGTTCGAGGCGATCCAGCGCGGCGATTACCCGGAATGGGAGCTCGCGGTGCAGTTGTTCACCGAAGAAGAGGCCGCCAAATTCCCGTTCGACCATCTCGATCCGACCAAGCTGATTCCGGAAGAACTGGTGCCGCTGACCGTCATCGGGCGCATGGTGCTGGACCGCTGGCCGGACAACTTCTTCGCCGAGACCGAACAGGTCGCGTTCTGCCCGGCTAACATCGTGCCCGGCATCGACTTCAGCAACGATCCACTGCTACAGGGGCGGCTCTTTTCCTACCTCGACACTCAATTGTCGCGGCTTGGCTCGCCGAACTTCCATCAGATCCCGATCAACGCGCCGAAGTGCCCGTTCGCGAACCTGCAGCGGGACGGTCACATGCAGGTCCACGTGCCCAAGGGCCGCGTGAACTACGAGCCGAGTTCGCTGATGCCCGACAGTCCGCGCGAAACGCCGCACGGCTTTCGCAGTTTCCCGCAGCAGGCGGACGATGGGGCCAAGGGCCGCGTGCGCGCGGAAAGCTTCGCCGACCACTATAGCCAGGCCCGGTTGTTCTACCGCAGCCAGACTGCGCCGGAGCAAGCGCATCTCGCTTCGGCGCTGGTGTTCGAACTGTCGAAGGTCGAGACCGAGCACGTACGCACGGCCGTGGTGGGCCACCTTCGGCATATCGACGAGAGCCTCGCGAAACGGGTCGCCGCCGGACTGGGATTGGACGCACTGCCGCCTGCACCGCCTGCCGCCGTGGAGCCGATCGATATGCCGCCGTCGCCCGCGCTGCAACTGATCGGCAAGATGAAGCCCACGCTGCAGGGCCGCTGCGTCGGCATACTGATCGACGACGGAACCGACGCCGCGACGCTGGGCGCGCTGCGCAAGGCAGTCGAAGCGGCTGGCGCGGCGGTCAAGATCGTCGCCCCGAAGGTGGGCGGCGCCAAGCTCAGCGACGGTCGTCGAATCGCCGCGGACGGACAACTCGCCGGCACGCCGTCGGTAGTGTTTGACGCCGTGGCGGTGCTGCTGTCCGCCGCTGCGGGCGAGCAACTGGCGAAAGAGGCGGCAGCCGTCGACTGGGTGCGCGACGCATACGGCCACCTCAAGGCGATCGCCAGCGACGAAGGCGGACAGGCGCTTTTGAACGCCGGCAGCATAGTCGAGGACGCGGGCGTGGTGGCGGCAAGCGACACGCGAGCATTTCTCGAAGCGGCCGCCACGCGTCAATGGGATCGCGAGCCGAAGCTTCGGCTGCTGGCGTGATGTCGATGCCGAGGCTTCTTCGGGGGCCTCGGCGTTTGAATCAGATAAAGGGGCTCGTATGGCGGAAACGATATTCGACGCACTGCGCGAAAGTCACGAAATCCAGCGCTCAATGATGCGCCGCTTGTTACGGTCGCAGCCCGGTGAAGTGCGCAGCGCGCTGTTCGAACAGTTGCGCATCGAGCTCGGTGCGCATGAAGCGGCCGAGGAACGCTTCCTGTATGTGCCGATGCTGATGGACGATCGCGGCCTCCACCCCTCCCGCGATGCGCTCGCGGATCATCACCGGATGGACGAAATCGTCGACGAGTTGCGCGGCCGCGATTCGGGTTCGCGCGGGTGGCTCGCGACGCTCAGGAAACTGTCTGCCGAATTGCACGATCATCTGAAAGAAGAGGAAAAGATATTCTTCCAGATCTCGGGAAAGATTCTGCGGGCATCCGAGAAGACGGCGCTCGCGAAGCACTACCGGAACGACTACCTTCGCATGCATGCGACGCTCGCTGATGCGTAGCGGTCGCGCGGTTTTGTCGTGGCGTGGGATGAATGACAACCCTATTCGTTGACGCTGACCGCTCGCATGCACACCTTCCATTACAGCCGATGTTTGTGCCACGCAAACGGTCGAATCGCCGCCAACCTGGCCGACGCCGACGACGTGGCACATGAACGGATCCGCTCCAAGATGCGCGAACGGTATCGCACGCTTCTCTGCGATTTGGGGCACGGGATCATCGGATCAGACATCCGTCGACGAGGCGAGCTTCCGCAATCTGATGCGACGGCGGGTCGCGCTGACCGATGCGCTCAGCAGGCCTAGCGCAGCATCGCAGCACGGGCATGCGGAATGCGGCTGCCATTCGTGCTGGCGTATGTGATTTTCGCTAAACACCTGCGCGGCAGAGCTCGCGCATGAAACTTCCTTATAAGGCGTATTGACGATGAAGATCCTTTCGATTGCAGCAACGAGTGTCATTCTGATGGCCGCATCCTTTTCTGCACAGGCAGCGGGATGTTTGAAAGGCGCGGCAGTCGGCGGCGTCGCAGGCCACGTCGCAGGTCATCACGGTGCGGTAGGCGCGGCGGCAGGCTGCGCCATCGGCCATCATCAGGCAGCGAAAAAGGCCAAGGCAGCAAGCGCGGCGGCGGCATCGGGGCAGTGACAGCGCACAGTCGGGATGTTCGTAGCCGCTGTGACGCAAAACTCGAGCGGTCACAGGAATTCCTTCTCGGCGCCACCCGCACCGAACTCGGGCTTCTTTACGCAATAGAAGCCAGATGGCGAAATTAGACCCAGCACGCGTGCCGCACCGGGCACGCGCGCAATTCCCGCCTTCACTCGAACAGCTTCATCGCCGTCGCGAGCGTATTCACGACACCCCACGCAAGCGGAATCAGCACATATAACCAGAACACCGCGAGCAACGCCTTGTTGGTCGGCCGAGCGGCAGCAACGGTCTCGTTCATGTTTCGTGTCTCCTCGTTTTACTTGCCGGCGTCGAGCTGCGCGTCGGTCATGTGATGGCGTTCGTTCACGCGCGTGACGAACAGGTTGCAGATAAAGCCGATCACGAGCAGCGATGCCATGATGTGCACCGTCATCGTGTATGCGTCGGCCTTCACGACGCCGTGCGCGACTTCATATGCGCGGATGTAGTTGACGAGCACGGGCCCCGCGATGCCGGCGGCGGCCCACGCGGTCAGCAGCCGGCCGTGAATGCCGCCGACGTACGCCGTGCCGAACATGTCGGCGAGATACGCGGGCACGGTCGAAAAACCGCCGCCGTACATCGACAGGATCAGACAGAACGCGAGCACGAACAGCGCGATCTGACCGGACGACGCGAACAGCGGCGCGCAGAAATACAGCACCGCACCGAACGCGAAGAAGATGAAGTACGTGTTCTTGCGTCCGACCCAATCGGATGCCGACGCCCACACGAAGCGCCCGCCCATGTTGAACAGCGACAGCAGCCCGACGAAGCCGGCGGCGGCCGCCGCGCTCACGGCGCCCTTGAAACTCTCCTGAATCATCACCGATGCCTGCCCGATGATGCCGATCCCGGCCGTCACGTTCAGGAACAGCACGAGCCAGATCAGGTAGAACTGCGGCGTCTTCAGCGCTTCGTCGATGTGCACGTGATTCGACGTGATCATCTTGTGCTTCGTCACGGCAGGCGGCGTCCAGCCTGCCGGCTTCCAGCCGGCGGCCGGCACGCGGATCGCGAGCGCGCCGATCGACATCGAGATGAAGTACGCGATGCCGAGCACGACGAACGTCTCGGCCACGCCGACGCTCGTCGCGGTCTTGAAGTGATTCATCAGCGCGACCGACATCGGCGCGGCGATCATCGCACCGCCGCCGAAGCCCATGATCGCCATCCCGGTCGCCATCCCGCGGCGGTCGGGAAACCAGCGGATCAGCGTCGACACCGGCGACACGTAGCCGAGCCCGAGCCCGATGCCGCCCACTACGCCGTAGCCGAGGTACAGCAGCATGATCTGGTGCAGCTTCACGCCGAGCGCGGAAATCAGGAAGCCGCCGCCGAAGCAGCAGGCGGCGGTAAACATCGTGCGGCGCGGGCCGACGCGTTCGAGCCACTTGCCGGCGAATGCCGCGGACAGTCCGAGGAAGAAGATCGCGAGCGAGAAGATCCAGCCGAGCGTGGTCAGCGACCAATCGTCAGGCGCGGATTCCGTGATGCCGATGACTTTCGTGAGCGGGCCGTTGAAGACCGAGAACGCATAGGCCTGCCCGATGCACAGATGGACGGCCAGCGCGGCGGGCGGCACCATCCAGCGCGAAAACCCCGGCTGCGCGATGGTCGCTTCCTTCGAAAAAAACGGCGCGGCGCCCGCACGGGCGCCTGGATCGATAACGCTGCTCATCAGTGGTGTCTCCTGTGGGGATCGCGACGCGATCCGTTTTGTATGTCGGCGTTTCGACCCGGTGCCCCGGCCGCCGCACGAGCGCCGCTTATATGCAATTGGCGCTCATATGCAATGGGATGCGGGGTCGCTCCGCCGGCCGCTTTGGTATCGGCTTTCGAGAAATTAGTTCATATGAACAGCATGTTCAATATGTTATTTTTTCTCCTATTTCGCCGGCGCCGACAGCGCAGCGGGCGCGGACGCACCCCATGCGCGCAGGCTGGGGTGGCGCGGGCGGCCCACGCGGCGTGACGGACGCGCGATAAGCGTGATCGATGCCGCCCGCTAAATTACGAAATGCTTTCCGTCCCGTGCGTCGTCATCGACGCGAAGCGGACGTCGAAAGCCGACGTCGATCTTCTCCGTCGTCGGCACCATATCGCGCGCGGCGGACAAAGAAAGCGTTGCGCCCGGCACGGCAGCGAAAGTCCGCGCATTGCGTCCGCCACCCTCTTGGCCACGGCTCATCGCACGTCGACAACCGGGCTCGGCATTGATGCCGTCACCGATGCTCGTCGATGACCAACCGACGACGCGAACACACGCACTCGCCTGCGCATCGAACAACGGCAACGCCGACACGCAGGCGTCATGCCGATCGCTTTCGATCGCAACCGGCCATCGCCCTCATGCTGCTGCACCGCGTCAGAGCGCATCGCTTGCGCGATCGCAGCCATCAGGCTTCCTTACCACACGCGTGCCGCGACGACGGTACGCGTGCACGCCGCGCGCGAGAGCCGCCCCGTTCGATGAACCAGAACACAATGTTCTCGATACGTGTGCTACGCACCGCACGGCGAATCGCATAAGCTAACGTCAGTCGCCGGTAAGGTTCCGATCCGGCGACGCATCGGGCACCGGTTTCGCGCCCTGCGCGTCCGGACCGCGTCAACCTCGCGCCGACACGGAGATGCCTCGCCTCGCACGCATAACGGGCCGGCGCGAGCCACTCCCGACCCTCCACCCACCCTGAACTGGAGAAAACCATGGCAAGCGAACCGATTCGCGACCCCGCGAACGATCACCTGCTCACCCCGCAGAATGCGGCGTTCATCGTCATCGATTACCAACCGGTCCAGGTCAATTCGATCGCATCGATGGATCGACAACTGCTGATTAACAATATCGTCGGCGCATCGAAGGCAGCAATCGCGTACAAGCTGCCGATCATTCACTCGACCGTCAACGTGAAGACCGGTCTGAACAAGCCGCCGATCCCGCAACTGCGCGCGGCGCTCGAAGGTATCCCGACGTACGACCGTACGAGCATCAATTCGTGGGAAGACGTCGAGTTCCGCAAGGCCGTCGAAGCCACCGGCCGCAAGAAACTGATCATGACCGCGCTGTGGACCGAAGCGTGCCTGACCTTCCCGGCGCTCGACGCACTGAAGGAGGGCTACGAAGTGTACGTGGTCGTAGACGCGGTTGGCGGCACGTCGGTCGCCGCACACGAGGCCGCGCTGCGCCGCATCGAACAGGCAGGCGGCAAGATGATCAGCGTCGCGCAATTGTTCTGCGAACTGCAGCGCGACTGGGCTCGCAGCGAAACGGTGCCGGCGTTCATGAACCTGTTCATCGAAACCGGCGGCACGGCCGGCATCCAGTTCTCGTACGACAAGAGCTGACAGGCGACAGCCTCGGCCGTCCCACGCGGTTGCGCGTCCGCACGTCGGCCGCAACCGCATATCGCACCCGGCGATGCACCGGCGACCCGCGCCTGCCGTCGTCGTTTTCCTTCCGTCCGATCACGAGTAGTTCATGGCCGATTACCTGTTGTTCGCGGGCCGCTTCTTCATCGCGCTGATGTTTGTACTGAGCGGAATCAACAAATTCCTGTTTTTCAACCACGGTCTCGATGAAGTGCGTGCGAAGAACCTGCCGTTCCCGCGTCTCGCGCTCGCGAGCACGATCGTCGTGCAGCTCGTGTGCGGCTTCGCGATCATGATCGGCTTCCATACCGCCGTCGCGTCCGCGCTGCTCGCCGTCTTCACGCTCGCGACCGCTGTCGTGTTCTACGACTTCTGGAACCAGCGCGGCACGCAGCGCACGCTGATGCTGACGGGCTTTCTCGAACACATCAGCATCATCGGCGGCTTCATGGTGCTGATCGCCGCCGGTCCCGGCCGTCTGGCCGCCCATCTCTGAGCGCGTGCCGATTCCCGCGGCCGCACCGGTGCCATCGAGGACAACACCATGAGCCATCTTCACATCGTCGCCGTGCTGTACGCGAAGCCGGGCCAGGAAGCACGCCTGCGCACGCGGCTCGCCGAGCTGGTCGCACCGTCGCGGCAGGAGCCCGGCAATCTGCGCTACGAGCTGCTGCTCGACGAAGCCGATCCGCGCCGCCTCGTTTTGGTGGAACGCTGGGAAACCGCCGACGCGCATGCACGGCATCACAACGAGGGACCGCACATCCAGGCGTTTCAGGCGCGCGACTGGGATGCCGTCGAACACGTCGACGTGTACCGGCTGAGCCAGATCGCGTGACGTCGCGCGCGCCCCGCGCACCACGCAAACAACGATGCCGCCGCGCAGGCCGCACGCGCACCGCGGCGCCATCGATCGTTCACCACCGTATCGCCGCCGCACCGCTGCGCGATGCGGCGAAGGTCATCGGAACCGACCTGCCACGCAACCGGGCGCATTCGATCCGGACAGTACGGAATCGGTGCATACGCATGCTTCCGATTCGCGTCCGACGACCCTCACAACGCAACATGACATCCTTGAACATGGACGATATCCAGGCCTTCCTGTTCGCAGTCGAGCGGCAGAGCATCACCGACTCCGCGCGTCGGCTCGGCCTGTCCAAATCCGTCGTCAGCAAACGCATCAGCGATCTCGAACGCACGCTCGGCGTTCAGTTGCTGATGCGCTCCACACGCAACGTCATACCGACCGAAGCCGGTCGAGCCTTCTATCAGGTCGCATCGCAAGCGATGCGGCAGCTCGTCGACGTGTCCGAAGCGATCGCCGAACGCGCGCACGGCGTATGCGGCGAACTGCGCGTGACGGCGCCGGTGAGCCTCACGCGCCGCTGGCTCGGTTCAGCGATCGCCGCATTCGCGGCCTCGCATCCGCCGCTGCGCGTCACGCTCGAGACCGACGACCGGATCGTCAATCTCGACGTCGAGCGGTTCGACGTCGCGATCCGCTCCGCGCGCCTGCCGGACAGCGCACTGATCGCGCGCCGCATCGGGTCGTGCGAGCGCGTGATCGTCTGCAGCCCGGAATACATCGCGAAGCACGGCGAGCCGAAATCGATCGACCAGTTGCTCAAGCATCGCTGCCTGAACTACAGCACGGCTGCCCCGTCCGCGACGTGGTCGTTCGCCGCACCGGACGGCCACGGCAAGCCGCGCGCGATCAATCCGACGAGCGCATTCCTGTCGAACAACGGCGAAACGCTGTGCGACGCCGCGATCCACGGCGTCGGCATCGCGCTGCTGCCGCGCTACATCGTCGACGACGCGCTGCGCGACGGACGCCTCGCGCGCGTGCTCGCCGATGCGTCACCGCAGGACGAGATCGTCTACGCGGTCTACGCGCGCAGTCCGTTTGTCAGCAACAAGCTGAAGCTGTTCATCGAGCACGTGCGCGTCGCGTTGCTCGATCCGCTGCGACCGCCACACGGGCGCGATGCGCGGCGTGCCAACATGCTGTCCGAAGATCCTGCGTAACGATCATGGCCGGCGCTCCGCAACCGCTGTCGTCGAATCGTCCCGAGTCGCGCTTCGCACGCGCGCTCGGCGGGATGATGCGCGAATTCTGGCGCATGGATGGCGCGCGACTGATTCACGTCGCGAAGACGGTGCTCGCCGCGGTACTCGCGCTTGGCGTATCGATGCGTATCGAACTCGCATCGCCGCGCACCGCACTCGTGACCGTCGTCATTCTGATGATGCACCAGCACAGCGGCATGGTGATGGCGCGCGGCTTCTATCGCGGCGTCGGCATGCTGGTCGGCAATCTCGCAGCGCTCGTGCTGATCGGCGCGTTTCCGCAGGAGCGCGTGCTGTTCCTGTCCGCGCTGGTGCTGTGGATCGGCTGCTGCACGTGGGGCGCCGCATACTTCCGCAACTATCAGTCGTACGGATTCGTGCTGGCCGGCTACGCGACCTGCATCGCGGCGATTCCGTCGATCGACCGGCCGTACGATATCATCGCGAACGTCGTCACCGGGCTGAGCGAGGTGTCGATCGGCATCGTGTCGGCCGGCCTCGTCAGCGCGCTGCTCCTGCCGCGCCACGTGCGTGCGGTGCTGCTGAAAACCGGCGAAGACCACTACGCGGATTTCGTCGGCTTCGTACGCGTCGCGCTGATGCAGCGCGTACCGGACGACGAGCGCAACCGCCGCTATCTGCGGCTGATCGCGGCACGTGCACAACTCGAGAACCTGCGAAGCGCGGCCGTGTTCGAAGATCCCGACCTGCGCGCGCGCAACGACATCATGACGCGCCTCGCCGGCGAATTCCTCGACGCCAGCGCGCGCTTTCATGCGCTGCACCAGTACCGCGACCGGATCGCGCGCGCGGGCGACGCACGCACCGCACGGTTCCTCGACGCGCTGGGCGAATCGGCCGCGCGCGTGCTGCCGCCCGACGATCCGGCGCGGCCGTTCGAGCTGCGTGCTGTCGAACAGGTTGCCGATGCGCTCGGCCGCGAGCTCGCCACGCTTCCGGACGATGCGACGCTCGAGCGCACGCTTCCCGATCCGGTAGTCGCGCGCGACGCGATCACGGGCCTGTTCCTGCTGCGGCAGGCGCTCGGCAGCCTGCATGCGTATCTGACCGATTTCATCGCACTGCGCCGGCACCCGGATGCGCCGGCCGCGCCGCAGCCCGACAGCGTACGCCCGGCGCGAATCGCGACCACGGCGAACCGGATGGTGTCGGCCGCCGCTGGCTTGCGCGCGGCGCTCGCGGTCTCCGCCGTGTCGCTGTTCTGGATCGTGTCCGGCTGGACCGGCGCAGCCGGCGCAGTCGTCTCCGCGACGATCGCGAGCGCACTCTACTCCATCATGCCGGCACCCGCGGCCGCGACGCGTCAGGTCGCGCTCGGCTGTACCGCCGCGTGGCTCGCGAGCCTGACGTTCGATTTCGCACTGATGCCGCGCCTCGACGGCTTCGCGCCGCTCGCCGCGGCGCTCGCGCTGTTCGTCGCGCTCGGCTCGTATCTGAACTCGTTTCCGAAGACTGCCGCGTTCGGGCTCGGCTTCAGCATCTATTTCTGCTTCCTGACCAACATCATGAATCCGGGCGTCTATGCGCCGACGGCGACGCTCGATGCGGGCTTCTCGTCGATCCTCGGGATCGTCGCCGCGTCGCTCGCGTATTCGCTCGTCGCGCCGTATGCGGGCGACTGGGCGACTACGCGCTATCTGCGGGGATTGCGGCGCCTGGTGTCCGACGATGCGTGCTTCGGCGCACTGACGGGCCTGATGCCGCGCTTCGATGCCGGCGTGCGCGACTTCATGCTGCAAATCGCTGCACGACCGGCAACCGGGCGGCTCGGCCAGCACGAACTGTTCGCGTGGACGTTCGCGTCGCTCGAAATCGGCCGCAGCATCGTCGATCTGCGCATCGCGAGCGCTGCCGCGCCGTCGCCGCCGCCTGCGTGGCCCGCGCACGAACGCGCGCTGTGCGCGTCGATTTCCCGACTGTTCGCGCAACCGTCGACCGATGCGCTGCGCGCGGCCGAGCAGGCGGCGGTCGATGCGCTCGCGGCACTCGGTCGCGACGCGGCGCCCCGCCTGCGCCACTGCGTGAATTTCCTGCTGGTTTCGCTGCGATGCAACCTGATCCCGCTGCCGATGCAGCCCGACGCGCGATGAGCTGCGCGACCGATTCCGAACGTAACGCAACGGCGCTCGTACCGCACGCGCGTATGACGCGCGCCGTACGCGCCTTACGCGCCGCCGCCTCGCTCGGGGCGCTGGTGCTCGCGGCGTGCGCGACGCCGGGCGATCGCGCACCGCGCGCGACGCGCGTCGATCCCGCAACGGTCGCGAGCGGCCTTGCGACGTCGGCGTCGGGCACCGCGTGGCCGCGCGACGGCTGGTGGCGCGCGTGGCGCGACCCGCAGCTCGACACGCTCGTCGCGGACGCGATCGCCGGCAACCCCGCGATTCGCGTCGCGCAAGCGCGTGCGGACCGCTTCGTCGAACTCGCGCGAATCGCCGGTGCGACGCGCTACCCGTCCGCGGCGGTCGACGCGGACTTCTCTCGCGCGCGCTTCGCGCGCTATGCGAGCCCGAGCCCGCCGGGCGGCAACACGGTCTGGAACAATTCGGTCGGCGCCGATCTGCGCTATGCGCTCGATCTGTGGGGCAAGCATCGCTCAGAACACGAAGGCGCGCTCGCCGACGTGCAAGCGGCCGCCGCGGACGCGCGCGCGGCGCGCCTGATGCTCGAGACCGCGGTCGTGCGCACGTACATCGTATTCGCGAAGACGTTCGATCACCGCGACGTCGCGCTCGCGACGCTGAAGCGCCAGCAGGACATCGTCGGCATCGTCGAGCGACGCGCGCGGGCGGGGCTCGCGAGCCGTTTCGAGCTGACGCAGGCGAGCACGCCGATCGCCGCGACGCGCGCGCAGATCGAGGCGCTCGATCGGCAGATCGCCGTGCTGCGCAACGAGCTTGCCGTGCTCGCCGGCCGCGGGCCGGGCGCCGGCGCGCCGCTCGCGCGGCCGGCGCTGCGGCTCGACGTACCGGTCGCGCTGCCGGCGAACCTGCCGGCCGAGCTCGTGGGCCATCGGCCGGACGTCGTCGCCGCACGCTGGCGCATCGAATCGATGTCGAGCGCGATGCGCGCAGCGAAAGCCGACTTCTATCCGAACATCGACCTGATCGCGAGTGCGGGTCTCGCCTCCGCCGCGTTCGGCGGCTTCTTCACGCTCGTGAACAACGACGCGATGACGCACCGCTTCGGCGCGGCCATTTCGCTGCCGATCTTCGACGGCGGGCGCCGGCAGGGCCGCTATGGCGCCGCCGTCGCCGATTACGACGTGGCGGTCGAAACCTACAACCAGGCGGTGCTCGGCGCGTTTCGCGACGTCGCTAACCACATCGAGTCGCTGCAGTCGCTCGCGCGACAGCAGGCCGACGTCCAAGCGTCGGCCGACACCGCGCGACGCGCGGTCGACTATGCGATGCAAGGCTATCGCGCGGGTCTGACCGATTACCTGACCGTGCTATCGACGGAAACCGAACGGTTGCAGGCGCAACAAAGCCTGGCGGACGTGCGCGCCGCACGGCTCGATGCATGGGCGCAGCTGATGGCGGCACTCGGCGGCGGCGTCGAGCCACCTACCGCACCGGCCGCCACCGCACCAGAAGGAGCTTCCGATGTTCGCTGAAATTCCGTTCGTGTCGCTGCTCGTTCCCGGCCTGCTGCCGGCCTTTGTGTCGTGCGCGATCGCGTTCCGGATCGTCGATCGCCTGCTCGCGCGCGCGGGCCTGTACCGGCGCGTGTGGCATCCGGCGCTGTTTCGTGTATCCGCGTTCGTGTGCCTGTTCTGCGGCGTCGCGCTGCTGTTCGCGCGCTGAGCACCCTATTTACGTATCGAGTCGACATGCGTTCCCAAACCTGCTTTCGCGTCGCGGCGACCCTGCTGCTGTTCGTCGCCGCCATCCTGCTCGCCCACGCGCTGTGGAACCGCTACATGTATGCACCGTGGACCCGCGACGGCCGCGTGCGCGCCAAGGTCGTCAATATCGCGCCGGACGTATCGGGCATCGTGACCGACGTGCTGGTCGCGGACAATCAGGCGGTCCGCCGCGGCGACGTGCTGTTTCGCATCGATTCCGAACGCTTTCGCTATGCGCTCGCGCAAGCGGACGCGCAGGTCGAGCTGCGCAAGGCCGAACTCGACATGCGCAGGCAACAGGCGTCGCGCCGCGCGCTGCTCGACAGCGCGGTCGTGTCCGCCGAAGTGCGCGAGGACGCAGGTTCGGCGGCGAAGCAGGCGCTCGCGAACTATCAGGCGGCACGGGCCGCGCGCGACGTCGCGCGGCTCAATCTCGCACGCAGCGAAGTGCGCGCGCCGGTCGACGGCTATATCACGAACCTGAACCTGTATGCAGGCGACTATGCGAGCGCGGGCGTCGCGCGGCTCGCGCTGATCGACGCGCATTCGTACTGGGTCTACGGCTATTTCGAGGAAACCAAGCTGCCGCAGGTGCGCGTGGGCGATCCGGCCGAGATCCGGCTGCTGGGGGATGGCCCACCGCTGACCGGCCACGTCGAAAGCATCGCGCGCGGCATCAGCGATCGCGACAACCCGGCCGGCGCGACGCTGCTCGCCGATGTCAATCCGGTCTTCACGTGGGTGCGTCTCGCGCAGCGCGTGCCGGTGCGCATTCGTCTCGACGACGTTCCGGCCGCGCAGTTTCTCGCGGCGGGGACGACCTGCACGGTCACGCTGCGCCCGGCGCCGCCCGAGCGCGGACCGGGCCGCCGCATCGACGCGCGCTGAAGCGTGAAGCGAAGAGCGCGTTCGCGCACATCGTTCGAGATCGGGAAACACCGTGTTCTCGAGTGCACGCCTTCCGGCACGCGCGGATACGCTCTTACACTTGGTATACGTCGGCCGGATCGTGCAGGCGCGCGGTCGCTGCGTCGCAGGACGAGCGAAGCGCGCGAGCACGGCCGCCGCGCCGCACATTCGACAACGGGAGGCAACGAATGGCAACGAGCAACGCGTATCTGTCCCGATTTCGTTGCGGACCCAACGATTCCGGTCGAATGCCGTCGGCGGTGCGGGCTTCGCCTCGCGCCGACGACTGCCGCGCAGCGGGCGGCAGCCGCTCATGCTGAGCGCAGCGTCCTGCAGGGTCGCGCCGCGCGCGATCGCATCGCCGTCGCGCAGCGAAGTCCACGTGACGATTCTCGAATATTCGACGGAAAGCCTGCTCGTGCGCTGGGTCGAAAGCGGCCGTCGTCATTACGGCGAGCAGAAATGGCGGCGCGCGGTCGCGAAGCGCGCGGGCCGCTGCGCGTATTCGGGCCGCGCGATCGACGAAGGCGATGCGGTGTACCGCCCGACCGGCCGTCCTCGACCGGGCAATCATCTTGCGATGATCGCAGCGGACGTGCTCGACGCGGCGTTCGGCTGATGCGGCGCGATGTGCGGCCGCGTGCGGATGCGACAGTCCGTTCTGCAGCCTGCGGCTAATCGCGCGCGGCGATCGTCTATATCGTATTCATCATCGCGTGTCGCACCGCGCGGCCACGGCCACGCGCAACGCCGGTCTGCGACGCCACGCCGTTTTTACAAACAGGAGCAACGATGGAATTCTTACTGGATCATGCACTCGACGACGAAGCCGCGCGGGCCGTCGAACACGAAATCTGGCGCGTGGACCCCGATGCGAAGGTCGAGATCGACCGCGCGACGTCGCGCGTGACGGTCGATTCGTGGTTGTTTCCCGAGGAGTTCGTCGTCGCGTTCGAGGACGCGGGTTTCGCGGTCCGGATCAAGGATCATTGATGCGCGCGCCGGCGCGATGACGGGCGATGGCGGACGATGGCGGGCGCACGCCGCGTCGGGCGCAAGGATTGCTACCGCAACGGCCTTGCGGCAACCGGGCGATGACCGCCGGCCGCCGCAGGTACGGCGAACGCGCGATAATATCGACCCAACCCCGTCAAAATCGCATGAAGAAAACGACCCGAACCGCCCTCTTCGGCGCGCTGCTCGCCGTCGCGACGGCCGGCACTGCGACGGCCAAATCGCTCGACGACGCGCTCGACTGCCATTCGAACGGCCACAAGTTCGTCGCGCCGCTGCTCGCGGCCGGCGACATCCAGCGCGAGCCGATGCACGTCGAATCGAATTCGGTGAATGCGTTCCGCACCGCCCGGCCGCTGACGGCCTACGGCTTCGGCGTGTACGTCGTGCTCGGCTATCAGGCGAACGATCCGCTCTTCCGCCCGGGCGACGGCACACCGATCGGCGACTGGGCATACGGCGTCGTCGTGCGCGGCACGAAAAGTGCCGTCGAGGAGGCGGTGCGCAAGGCCGGCAGCGATGCGACGGTCAAGCAGGCGTTTCCGTTCCTGACCGCGATCGTCTGCTCGTCCGACTGAGCGGCCGGCACCGACGCCGCGGCCGTCATGCGCCCGTATAGACGACGCGATACGGAATACCGACCTTCTCCCATTCCGCCGCTTCCTGGCTGAGGCTGTAATCGGTGAGCGGATTCTGCTCGACCCACGCGCTCGGCAGCCGCACTTCGTAGCCGCCCTTCTTCATCTGCGCGACCGAAATGTCGGGCAGCCCGGCGTCGGTACGGCGCCGGCACAGCAGCGCCGCGAGCCGCAGACAGAACAGCAGCGGCCACTCGACTTCGCGCGCCTGCGACAGCTTGCCGAGCTTACCCGCATGGCCCAGCACCAAGGCGGCCAGCCGCGCCTGATCGGTGCGCGAGAAACCGGGCATGTCCGCATTGCTCGCGATATACGCAGAATGCTTGTGATATGCGCTGTGCGAGATCGACAGCCCGATCTCGTGCAGCGCCGCGGCCCAGCCGAGGAACGTCCGGCACTCTTCGCGCCGCTCGTCGTCCGGCTCGCCGAGCTGATCGTAGAAGCGCACCGCCAGCGCGGCGATTCGTTCCGCCTGCGCGCGATCGACGCCGTAGCGGCGCGTGAATCCTTCGACGGTGACCGCGCGCATGTCCTCGTGCTGCGTACGGCCGAGCAGGTCGTAGAGCACGCCGAGGCGCAGCGCGCCGTCGGTCGTGTCGACGTAGTCGACGCCCAGTTCCTCGAACACGGCCAGCATGATCGCGAGACCGCCGGCGAGCACCGGCACGCGATCGGGCTTCAGCGCGATCAGCTTCAGGCGGTTCACGTTCTCGGCCTTGATCAGCGCGCGCTTGAGCCGCTCGAGGCCGCCGCGCGAGATTCCGTGCGTGATGCCCGGATCGTTGAAGCCGTTCGCCTCGACGAGCTCGGCGAGCGCGCGCGCCGTGCCCGACGAGCCGATCGCCTGATCCCAGCCCGCCTTTTTGTATTCGCTCGAAATGATCTGGATTTCGCGCTTCGCCGCGAGTTCGGCCTGCCGCATCGTGTATTCGTCGACGTTGCCGGCCGGAAAGAATGCGCGGCTGTGGCTCACGCAACCGATGTACAGACTCTCCATCACGAGCGGCGTGTAGTGCGAGCCGATGATGAACTCGGTCGAGCCGCCGCCGATGTCGACGACGAGCCGCTTGCCGGCGCTCGCGGGCACCGAGTGCGCGGCGCCCGCATAGATCAGGCGCGCCTCTTCGCGGCCCGCGATCACTTCGATCGGGAAACCGAGCGCGGCTTCCGCCTCGACGAGAAATTCGCCGGCATTCTTCGCGACGCGCAGCGTGTTGGTCGCGACCGCCCGCACATGATCGGGATGAAAATCGCGCAGGCGCTCGCCGAACCGCTTGAGCGCCTCCCAGCCGCGCTCCTGGGACGCGCGGTCGAGCAGTTTGTCGCTCGACAGCCCGGCGGCAAGCCGGACCGGCTCGCGCAGCGCATCCACAGGGTAGATCTGGCTTCCCGCCGGCGTCTCCTCGACGCGTCCGACGATCAGCCGGAAGCTGTTCGAGCCGAGATCCACGGCAGCCAGCAAGTGGGGAGTTGTAACCATCAGAAGGGGCTCCGTGCGCGTTCGCTCGCGGCATCCGTGCGGCCCGCGAAGCAGTCGATCGAAGCGCACATTTTAAGCGTGGAACGCTTTCGGGCGCCACGCCCGGCGAACATGCGCACGATACGACCGTATATCGCCGCACATTCGCGATATCACCCGTTTCAGGCGTATATTTTGCTGATATATATTTAGTCTTGTCATCAGCACGTCATCGAATCGTGAGAGTTTCCGAGCGTCCTTTCGAAACATCGCCCGACCTGCCTCCTATATTGCCGATGTCCGTCCGTTATCCGCTTCTCAACCGTGAACTCGGCATCCTCGGTTTCAACGAGCGCGTGCTGGCCCAGGCGGCCGATCCGCAAGTCCCGCTGCTCGAGCGCCTGCGCTTCATCTGCATCACGAGCAGCAACCTCGACGAATTTTTCGAAGTCCGGATGGCCGGCCTTCAGGAACAGATCCGCGACAACCCGGGCGCGATGACGCCCGACGGGATGTCGCTGCAACACGCGTACGACCTCGTCGTCGAGCGCGCGCAGCGGCTCGTGCATCGGCAGTACACGATGCTGCACGAAACCGTGCTGCCCGCACTCGAACAGGAAGGCATCTACTTCCACAACAGCGACTCGTGGAGCGACGCGCAGCTCGAATGGGCGCGGCGCTACTTCCTGGACGAGCTGCTGCCCGTGCTCACCCCGATCGGCCTCGATCCCGCGCACCCGTTCCCGCGCGTGCTGAACAAGAGCCTGAACTTCGTCGTCGAACTCGAAGGCCGGGATGCATTCGGGCGCCAGGCCGTGATGGGTATCGTGCAGGCGCCGCGCGCGCTGCCGCGCGTCGTGCAGATGCCGCAGGCGCTGTCGGGCTTCGAGCACGGCTTCGTGCTGCTGAGCTCGTTCATGCAGCGCTTCGTCGGCGAACTGTTCCCGCAGCTCGTCGTGAAAAGCTGCAACCAGTTCCGCATCACGCGCAACAGCGAACTCTTCGTCGACGAAGACGAAATCACGAACCTGCGCGTCGCGCTGCAGGGCGAACTGCCGGCGCGCCATCTCGGCAACGCGGTGCGCCTCGAAGTGTCGGCCGACACGCCGCAGCACATCGTGCGGCGGCTGCTCGAGGAAAGCGGACTCGGCGAGAAAGACTGTTACCGTGTGATCGGCTCGGTGAACCTCGTGCGGCTGATGCAGATTCCCGATCTCGTCGACCGGCCCGACCTGAAGTTCACGCCGTTTACCGCATCGATTCCACCGGCGATCGCGAACGCGACGACGATGTTCGACGCGATCGACGAAGGCGACATCCTGCTGCATCACCCGTACGAAAGCTTCCAGCCCGTGCTCGAGCTGCTGCAGCAGGCCGCGCGCGATCCGAGCGTCGTCGCGATCAAGCAGACGATCTATCGCACCGGCACCGATTCACCGCTGATGGACGCGCTGATGGAAGCCGCGCGCAACGGCAAGGAAGTGACGGTCGTCGTCGAGCTGCTCGCGCGCTTCGACGAGGAAACCAACATCAACTGGGCGTCGCAGCTCGAAGCGGTCGGCGCGCATGTCGTATACGGCGTCGTCGGACACAAGTGCCACGCGAAGATGATGCTCATCGTGCGGCGCGTGCTGCAGGGCGGCAGGGCGACGCTGCGCCGCTACGTGCACCTCGGCACCGGCAACTACCATCCGCGCACCGCGCGGTTGTACACCGACTTCGGGCTGATGACGGCCGACCAGAAGATCTGCGAGGACGTCCACCACGTATTCCAGCAGCTGACCGGCATCGGCGGCGAACTGGCGCTGCACGAGCTCTGGCAGTCGCCGTTCACGCTGCATCCGCGCATCATCGAGTCGATCCGCACCGAGATCGACAACGCACGCGCCGGCAAGCGCGCGCGCATCGTCGCGAAGATGAATGCGCTGCTGGAGCCGTCGGTGATCGCGGCGCTGTACGAAGCGTCGCAGGCCGGCGTGAAGGTCGACCTGATCGTGCGCGGCGTCTGCGCGCTGAAGCCCGGCGTGCCGGGGCTGTCGGAAAACATCACGGTGCGCTCGATCGTCGGCCGTTTCCTCGAGCATCACCGGATCTACTACTTCCATGCCGACGGTGCCGAGCACGTCTATCTGTCGAGCGCCGACTGGATGGATCGCAATCTGTTCCGCCGCGTCGAAGTCGCGTTCCCGATCCGCGAGCGCAAGCTGAAGCGGCGCGTGATCGCCGAAGGGCTCTCGGTGTGCCTCGGCGACAATCAATCGGCGTGGCAGATGCAAAGCGACGGTCACTACCGTCGCCGCCGCGCCGGCAAGACGGTGCGCAACGCGCAGCTCGGCCTGCTCGCGAAGTTCTGTTCGTGATCGCGTAGCGCGAAGCGACGCCCATGAAAAACGCAGCCCTCGGGCTGCGTTGTCTCATGCCGATCGCTTATGCCGATCGCGTGCCGCGAGCGCGCGCCGCGCTCACGATGCCATCGAGGCCGGACGAATCGCGATGATCCGCGACGCGGGAAAACGCGCCGTAAACGTACTGCCGCGCCCTTCCTCGCTCTGCACGTACAGATGCGCGTCGTGCCGCTGCAGCACGTGCTTGACGATCGCGAGCCCGAGACCGGTGCCGCCCGTATCGCGCGAACGGCTGCGATCGACGCGATAGAAGCGCTCGGTCAGCCGCGGCAGATCGGCGGCCGGAATGCCGAAGCCGCTGTCGGTCACCGAGAACACGCCCTGCGCGCCTTCGCGCCGCCACGTCACGCAGATCTTGCCGCCGTCCGGCGTGTAGCGGATCGCGTTCGTCACGAGATTCGCGAACGCGCTGAACACTTCGGTCTGCGCGCCCGTCACGCCGAGCGTGTCGTCGATCGAGAACGTGATGTCGTGATGGCCGTTCGACAGCGTGTGCGCGTCCTCTTTCAGATGGTCGAACACCGAGCGCATGTCGATCGCGCGATCGAGCGGCGGCTTGCTTTCGCCTTCGAGCTTCGCGAGCACCAGCAGATCGGTGACGATGTGCCGCATCCGCGACGCCTGCTGCTCCATCATCTCGAGATAGCGCGCGCGATCCTCTTCGCCGAGCGGCAGCTCGCGCATCGTCTCGAGAAAGCCGGACAGCACGGTAAGCGGCGTCTTCAGCTCGTGCGACACGTTCGCGACGAAGTCGCGGCGCATCGCATCGGTGCGCTCGAGCTCGGTGATGTCCTGCGTGAGCAGCAGCTTGCGGTTCTCGCCGTACGGAAACACCTGCACGGCGAGCACGTTCTGCCGCGAGTCGCCCATTCCGCGCATCACGAGCGTTTCCTCGTAATGCTGCGCATTGAGATAGCGGACGAAATCGGGATGACGAACGAGGTTCGTGATGTGCTGGCGCAGGTCGCGCTTCGCGTCGAGACCGAAATGCACTTCGGCGATCGCGTTGCACCACTCGATCTGGTCGTGATCGTCGAGCATCGCGACGCCGTTCGGCGAGGCCTGGATCGCCTGGATGAAGCGCGAATGCTGCTGCTCGACCTGCCGCACCTGCGCGTGCCACTGCTTCGCGAGCTTGTGCAGCCGGTAGTAGATCTCGCCCCAGATGCCGGGCGCGCTCGGCACTTCGCCGTACACCGGCGCATCGAGCAGCCGCCACAGACGCTGCGTATGGAACGTACTGAAAAAGCCCTGCACGATCAGCATCGCGGCCGCGAAGCCGAAGCCCGCGGTCGGGCCGGCGAACACGCCGACCAGTACGCTGATCAGCACGAGCAGCACGAGCGACACCAGAAAGCGCGCCCAGATGATGTTCATGATTCAGCGTCCAAAAGAATGAACGGCATGCCGCGTTGCCGGCATGCCCGATGGCGTTACGCGTGCTTCGCGAGCCGGTAGCCGCTGCCGCGCACGGTTTCGATCATCGCATCGCAGCCGGCCGGTTTCAAGGCCGCGCGCAATCGTTTGATATGCACGTCGACGGTGCGCTCCTCGACAAAGACGTGATCGCCCCACACCTGATCGAGCAGCTGCGTGCGGCTGTGCACGCGCTCCGGATGCGTCATGAAGAAATGCAGCAGCCGGAATTCGGTCGGACCGAGATCGAGCTTGATCTCGCTGCCGTTCGTCTGCGCGGCGACACGGTGCGTGGCCGGATCGAGACGCAACCCGTTGATCGACACGACGTCTTCGGTCAGCTGCGGCGCGCGACGGCGCAGCACCGCCTTGATGCGCGCCATCAGTTCCTTCGGCGAGAACGGCTTCGTCACGTAGTCGTCCGCGCCGATCTCGAGGCCGAGCACCTTGTCCTGCTCGTCGCCGCGCGCGGTCAGCATGATGATCGGAATGTGCTTGGTCCGTTCGTTGTTGCGCAGGTCGCGCGCGAACGCGATACCGGACTTGCCCGGCAGCATCCAGTCGAGCAGCACCAGATCGGGCAGCACGTCGCTGATCAGGTTCTGCGCCTGTTCAGCGTTGTACGCGCGAATCGGACAGTGACCGGCATGCTGGAGATTCACCGAGATCAGTTCCGAAATCGCGGGTTCATCTTCAACGACGAGAATGTTGCTGGGCATCGGCACCTCTATCTTCCTGGCGTAGTCGCGTTAACTGTTGGCTTCGCGATCGAGCGTGTCGCGCGGCTGATGCCGCACGTCCGTGCCCTTCACGATGTAGATGATGAATTCGGCGATGTTCTTCGCGTGATCGCCGATCCGTTCGATCGCCTTCGCGATGAACAGATACTCGAGACCGACCGAGATCGTGCGCGGGTCTTCCTGCATGTACGACACGAGCTTGCGCACGAACGCGCGGAATTCCTGGTCGATTTCCTTGTCGTCCTTGACGATCTGCGCGGCGGCCACCGTATCGAGGCGCGCGAACGCGTCGAGCGCGCGGCGCAGGATCGTCACGGCCATCTCGCCCGACACCTTGATCTCGGCGATGTTGACCGCACGCGCAGCCGGCTCGTCGATCAGGCGGCGCACGCGCTTCGCGATCTTCTCGGCCTCGTCGCCCGCGCGTTCGAGGTTCGTAATCGTTTTCGAAATCGACATCAAAAGACGCAGGTCGCGTGCGGCCGGCTGCCTCCGCGCGATGATGTTTCCGCACTCCTGGTCGATGTCGACTTCCATCGCGTTCAGCGTTTCCTCGGCCGCGATCACGCGTTCGGCCGCGTCGCGGTCGAACTCGTTGAGCGCGTGCATTGCGCCGACGATCTGCGACTCGACGAGCCCGCCCATCTCCAGCACCTTCGACGACACCGCGTTCAGATCGGCGTCGAACTGGCTCGACAGATGTTTATCCGACATGATTGTTGTTCCCCGTCATCAGCCGAAACGGCCGGTGATGTAGTCTTCGGTTTCCTTGCGTACCGGCTTGATGAAGATCTTTTCGGTTTCGCCGAATTCGATCAGCTCGCCCAGGTACATGTAGGCCGTGAAGTCCGAGCAGCGTGCGGCTTGCTGCATGTTGTGCGTGACGATCACGACCGTGTAGTCGCTCTTGAGCTCGGCGATCAGTTCCTCGATACGGCCGGTCGAGATCGGATCGAGCGCCGAACACGGCTCGTCGAGCAGCAGCACTTCCGGACGGATCGCGATGCCGCGCGCGATGCAAAGCCGCTGCTGCTGGCCGCCCGACAGCCCGTAGCCGCTCTGGTTCAGCTTGTCCTTCACCTCGTTCCAGAGCGCGGCCTTCGTCAGCGCCCATTCGACGCGGTCGTCCATCTCCGAGCGCGTGAGCTTTTCGAACATCTTCACGCCGAACGCGATGTTGTCGTAGATCGACATCGGAAACGGCGTCGGCTTCTGGAACACCATGCCGATCCGGGCGCGCAGCAGCGAGATGTCGCGCTTCGACGTCAGCAGGTTCTCGCCGTCCATCAGGATTTCGCCTTCGGCGCGCTGCTCCGGATAGAGCGCATACATCTTGTTGAACGTGCGCAGCAGCGTCGACTTGCCGCAGCCGGACGGGCCGATGAACGCCGTCACCTTCCCTTCCGGAATGCGCAGGTTGATGTTCTTCAGCGCATGGAACTTGTTGTAGAAGAAGTTGAGGTTGTTGACCTCGATCTTCGCATTCAGCGGCGCGAGCGGGCGGCCGTTGGCCGCGTCGCGCGTGCCGGCGGGCGCAGCCGTGCGCTCGACGGGATTCAGGTGGCTTTCTGCCATATTCATCGGATTGCTCCGCCGTTACTTTTTCGAGAAGACCGAGCGCGCCAGGATATTGAGTCCGAGCACCCCGAGCGTAATCAGGAACACGCCTGCCCATGCGAGCGACTGCCACTCGGCGAACGGGCTCATCGCGAACTTGAAGATCGTGACCGGCAGGTTCGCCATCGGCTGGCTCATGTCGAGCGAGAAGAACTGGTTCGACAGCGCGGTGAACAGCAGCGGCGCCGTTTCGCCGGCGATCCGCGCGACGGCGAGCAGCACGCCCGTCACGATCCCGCCGAGCGATGCGCGCAGCGTGATCTTCAACACCATGCGCCACTTCGGCGTGCCGAGCGCGACGGCCGCTTCGCGCAGCGCGTTCGGCACGAGCTTCAGCATGTTCTCGGTCGTGCGGATCACGATCGGAATCTGCAGCAGCGCGAGTGCGATCACGCCGGCCCAGCCGGAGAAGCGTCCCGACTTCGCGACGACGAGCGCATACACGAACAGCCCGACGACGATCGACGGCGCCGACAGCAGGATGTCGTTGATGAAGCGGATCGTGCTCGCGAGCAGATTCTTCTGCCCGTATTCGGCGAGATAGACGCCCGCGAGGATGCCGATCGGCGTGCCGATCAGCGTACCGAAGCCACACAGCAGCAGGCTGCCGACGATCGCGTTCGCAAGCCCGCCGCCTTCGGTGTTCGGCGGCGGCGTCGACTCGGTGAACAGCTGCAGCGACAGGCCGCCGATGCCGAGATGCAGCGTCGTGTACAGAATCCATACGAGCCACAGCAGGCCGAATGCCATCGCGCCGAGCGACGCCGTCAACGCGACCGCGTTGGTCAGCTTGCGCTTGCGCTGCAGCCGCGTGCGCATCGCCTCGAGCGCGGCGCCGTCCGGCCCCGGAAAATTCATCATGCGCTCGCTCATTTCTTGCCCTCTCCCTTCTCGAGACGCAGCAACATCAGCTTCGAGATGGCCAGCACGATAAACGTGATCACGAACAGGATCAGGCCCAGCTCCATCAGCGCGGACGTATGCAGGCCCGGCTGCGCTTCCGCGAATTCGTTCGCGAGCGCCGACGTGATGCTGTTGCCGGGTGCGAACAGCGACGCGCTATCGAGCAGGTTCGTGTTGCCGATGACGAACGTGACGGCCATCGTCTCGCCGAGCGCGCGGCCGAGGCCGAGCATCACGCCGCCGATCACGCCGGTTTTCGTATAAGGCAGCACGACCTTCCACATCACTTCCCAGGTCGTGCAGCCGATGCCGTACGCCGACTCCTTCAGCAGCACGGGCGTCACTTCGAACACGTCGCGCATCACCGATGCGATGTACGGGATGATCATGATCGCCAGGATCACGCCCGCGGCGAGAATGCCGATGCCGATCGGCGGACCCGAGGTCAGCGGGCCGAGAATCCACACGTTCTCGAACAGGCGGCCGATCGGCTTCTGAAAGTACTGCGCGAAAATCGGCGCGAAGATCAGCAGCCCCCACATGCCGTACACGATCGACGGAATCGCGGCGAGCAGTTCGATCGCGATGCCGAGCGGACGGCGCAGCCACACGGGCGACAGCTCGGTCAGGAACAGCGCGATGCCGAAGCTGACGGGCACCGCGATCACGAGCGCAATCAGCGAGGTGACGATCGTGCCGTAGATCGGCACGAGCGCACCGTAGATGTCCGAGTTCGGATCCCACTCGGAGTGCCACAGAAAGCCGATGCCGAACTTCTGGATGGTCGGCATCGACGCAATGATCAGTGAAACGATGATCCCGCCGAGCAGCAGCAGGGTCACGATCGCGGCGAGCCGCGCGAGGCCGCCGAACACGATGTCGCCGATACGGCCGGGCGCACGTTGCGCTTCGCCGCCGGTGGACCGTGAAGACGGATAGGAAATATCAGACATGGGTGCCTGCTTGGGATCGCCGGGCGCCGTGACGCCCGGCCTTACCGCACACACTGCCCGGCCGGCGCGGCCGGGCAGCGAACCGCTGCGACGCTTACTCCGCGACCGGCTTGCCCGACGCGTCGGTCACCTTCACCTTCCACTGCTTGCGGATCTCGGCCGTGACTGCCGCCGGCAGCGAGATGTAGTCGAGGCTGTCGGCAGCCTTCTCGCCGTTCTTGAACGCCCAGTCGAAGAACTTCAGCGTTTCCGCGCCCTGACCCGGCTTGTCCTGCTTCGCGTGCAGCAGCACGAACGTCGCGCCGACGACCGGCCATGCGTCCTTGCCCGGCTCGTCCGTCAGGATCTGGTAGAACGACTTCGACCAGTTCGCGCTCGCGGCCGCGGCCTTGAACGTTTCGGTCTTCGGCTCGACGACGGCGCCCGACGAATTCTTCAGCGCCGTGTACGTCATGTTGTTCTTCTTGGCGTACGCCCACTCGACGTAGCCGATCGCGCCCGGCAGACGCTGGACGAACGCGGCGACGCCGTCGTTGCCCTTGCCGCCCGTACCCGTCGGCCAGTTGACCGTCGTGCCTTCACCGATCTTCGACTTCCACTCGCCGTTGACCTTCGACAGGTAGTTCGTCCAGATGAAGCTCGTGCCCGAGCCGTCCGCGCGGCGAACGACCGCGATGTCCGTATCCGGCAGCTTGACCTTCGGGTTCAGCGCGGCGATCGCCGGATCGTTCCACTTCTTGATCTTGCCGAGATAGATGTCGCCGAGCACCGGGCCCGACAGCGTCAGTTCGCCGGCCTTCACGCCCGGCACGTTGACGACCGGCACCACGCCGCCGACGACCGTCGGAAACTGGAACAGGCCTTCCTTCGCGAGTTCGTCATCCTTCAGCGGCGCGTCCGAACCGGCGAAATCGACCGTCTTCGCGACGATCTGCTTCAGGCCGCCCGACGAACCAATACCCTGGTAGTTGACCTTCGCGCCGCCGGACTGCTGATAATCGGCAGCCCATTTCGTGTAGATCGGCATCGCGAACGTGCTGCCTGCCCCCGTGATGTCGGCTGCGTGGGCGGCAACGGCGAAAAGCGCGCCAGCCAGGCCGGCAATCGCGGTTTGCATCAATTTCATGAGACCTCCAGTGTGTGAGCGGATGACTACGGCACCGCGAAGGTTAGGGGCTGCTCATGACGATAATGTGACAATCGATGAAACTGGCGTGACAGTAACATGACTGGTTGAAAGCGAGTAGCGCGCGGCGTTGTTACCGGCGCGGCCATCGCGGGGGTCGGATGGCGGTATAAGTTACCGCTCGCGCATGCGGCGAGGGGGAGGATACGGCGCTGCGGCGCGGTTCGATGCAGGGCGACGAAGAATGGCGCGTGCCGTTCGGTTGGACTAGCGCGTGAGTTGGAATGGGGTCGAAAGCGCGAAAGCGCGCGATCTACAAACTGCTCGGCATGGAGGCCGGCTGCAATGGCTCGACCGACGATGACGGCAGTAGATATTCGCGATCGTCGGCGCGCGTACTTGCATGCAGATAAAAGCGCGGCGCTTGCAAGGCGCCGCGCTCCTTTTGATCATGCGGCCGGCGCGCCGCTACCCGGCGCCCACCGACCGTTTCGACGTCACGCCGTCGCCACCCGTACCGCTTCGGCGATCGCTTCCGCATGGCGCGTCGCGTCGGCCGCCTGTTGCGCCTCGACCATCACGCGCAGCACCGGTTCGGTCCCCGACGCGCGGATCAGCACGCGGCCGCTGCCGGCGAGCGCCGCTTCGGCCGTCTCGATCGCCGCGCGGATCGACGCACTGCCCTTCCAGTCGGCGCCCGGCTTCATCCGTACGTTGATGAGCTTCTGCGGAAACAGCGTCACGCCGTCGAGCATCTGCGCGAGCGTCTTGCCGCTGCGCTTGAGCGCCGCGAGCACGAGCAGCGCCGACACGATGCCGTCGCCCGTCGAATGGCGATCGAGCGACAGGATGTGGCCCGAGCCTTCCGCGCCGAGCTGCCAGCCGTGCTCGCGCAGTTTTTCGAGCACGTAGCGGTCGCCGACCGCCGCGCGCACGAATTGCACGCCCGCGCGCTGCAGCGCGACTTCGACCGCGAGGTTCGTCATCAGCGTACCGACCGCGCCTTCGACCTTGCCGTCGGTCGCGATCCGGTCCTGCACGAGCACGTAGAGCAGCTCGTCGCCGTTGTACAGGCGGCCCGACGCGTCGACGATCTGCAGGCGGTCCGCGTCGCCGTCGAGCGCGATTCCGAGGTCCGCACGATTCGCACGCACGGCGCGCATGAGCGCGTCGGGCGCAGTCGCGCCGACACCGTCGTTGATGTTGAAGCCGTTCGGCGCGACGCCGATCGGAATCACGTCCGCGCCGAGCTCGTGGAACACGTGCGGCGCGACCTGATATGCGGCGCCGTGCGCGCAGTCGACGACGAGCTTCAGCCCGCGCAGGTCGAACGCGGCCGGGAACGTGCTCTTGCAGAACTCGATGTAGCGGCCGGCCGCGTCGTCGAGGCGGCGCGCCTTGCCGAGGCCGTCCGACGGCGCGCACTCGAGCGGCTTGTCGAGCCACGCCTCGATCGCGGCTTCGGTGTCGTCCGGCAGTTTGTTGCCGTCCGCCGAGAAGAACTTGATGCCGTTGTCCGGATACGGATTGTGCGACGCGCTGATCACGACGCCCGCCGACAGTCGCAGCGCGCGCGTCAGATATGCGACGCCCGGCGTCGGCATCGGGCCCGCCAGCATCACGTCGACGCCCGCCGCCGAGAAACCGGCCTCGAGCGCGGCCTCGAGCATGTAGCCCGACACGCGCGTGTCCTTGCCGATCAGCACCGTCGGCCGCGCACCGGGCGCGACGTCCGCCGTACCCGCGAGCACCTTGCCGGCCGCATAGCCCAGGCGCAACACGAAATCGGGCGTGATCGGCGCATCGCCGACCGTGCCGCGAATGCCATCCGTGCCGAAATATCGACGTCCCATGACGAATCTTCCTCCTTCGGTTTTCTGACTTATCGTTGCCGCGCGGCTTCGCGCACGGCACACCATACTTTCAGCGCGTCGACCGTCGCCGCGACGTCGTGCACGCGCACGATCGCGGCGCCGCGCTCGACCGCGCACAACGCGGCGGCGACACTCGCCGCGATCCGCTCCATCGGCGGCTTGCCGCCGATCACCGCGCCGAGCATCGACTTGCGCGACATCCCGGCGAGTACCGGATACGCGCGTCCGTCGGGCCGCAGCGGCGCCGTGTCGGGCAGCGCGGCCAGCAGCGCATAGTTGTCGTCGACGACTGCCTTGCCGAACCCGAAACCGGGATCGACGCAAATCCGTTCCGGCGCGACGCCGGCGTCGCGCAGCGCCTGCGCGCGTGCCGCGAGAAAATCGCGCACGTCCGCGACGACGTCGCGGTAATCGGGCTCGCCGACCTGCATCGTCTGCGGCTCGCCGAGCATGTGCATTGCACAGAGTCCGCTGTCGCCGTCGCGCACGGCGTCGATGGCACCCGGCTGACGGAAACCCCAGATGTCGTTGATCAAATCCGCACCGGCTGCAAGCGCCGCGCGCATGACCGCGGGCTTGTACGTATCGATCGACAACGGCACGTTCAGCGGCCGCAGCGCTTCGACGAGCGGGATCACGCGTGCGAGCTCCTCGTCGAGCGGCACGGGCGGCGCGCCGGGACGTGTCGATTCGCCGCCGATATCCAGTATGTCGGCGCCGTCGGCAATCATCCGTTCGGCTTGTCGCACTGCGTCGTCGTAGGCGAGAAAACGGCCGCCGTCGGAAAACGAATCGGGCGTCGCGTTCAGGATGCCCATGACGAGCGGGCGTTCGAATGTCAGCGTGAAGCGGCCGCAGTGCAGCGGCGCGGGAATGGATGGGGAAGCGGTGGAATCGGACACGGAGCGGCTGAGGGGGAGAATACAAAACGGGCCGGTGTGGAACCACACCAGCCCGTGAACGGTGCTAGGACGAAGTTTATACCGGCGAGGCAGGTGCCGGTGCGTTGCCCGGCTTCACCTCGGCAGCGGCGCCGCCGCCGGGCGAATCGCCGCCGACGGCCGGCGTGCTCTTCGGCGAGCGCGGCGGACGCCCTTCCATGATGTCGTTGATCTGATCGGCGTCGATCGTTTCCCACTCCATCAGCGCGGCCGTCATCGCTTCGACCTTGTCGCGGTTCTCTTCGAGCAGACGACGCGCGAGGTTGTACTGCTCGTCGAGCACGCGGCGGATTTCCGCGTCGACCTTCTGCTGCGTCGCTTCCGAGATCGTGCGCGTGAAGCCGCGGCCGAACGGACCGCCGTCGTTCTCGTCGTCGACGTAGACCATCGGCCCGAGCGCGTCGGTCATCCCGAAGCGGGCGACCATCGCACGTGCCGTCTGCGTCGCTTTGTTGAAGTCGTCCGACGCACCGGTGCTGATCAGGTTCAGGAACAGCTCCTCGGCCACGCGGCCGCCGAACAGGATCGCGAGACGGTCGAGCAGATAGTCCTTCGAATAGGTCTCGTTGTCGTGTTCCGGTAGCTGCCACGTCACACCGAGCGCACGCCCGCGCGGAATGATCGTGACCTTGTGGACCGGGTCGGCCTTCGGCAGCAGCTTCGCGATCACTGCGTGACCCGACTCGTGATAGGCGGTCGCGCGCTTCGCTTCCTCGCGGATCACGGCCGACTTGCGCTCCGGACCCATGAAGATCTTGTCCTTCGCGTCCTCGAAGTCCTGCATCTCGACGATGCGCTTGCCGCGACGCGCGGCGAACAGCGCCGCCTCGTTCACGAGGTTCGCGAGATCGGCACCCGAGAAGCCCGGCGTGCCGCGCGCGATGACGGCTGCATCGACGTCGTTCGCGATCGGCACCTTGCGCAGGTGCACGCGCATGATCTGCTCGCGGCCGCGGATGTCCGGCAGACCGACATAGACCTGCCGGTCGAAACGACCCGGACGCAGCAGCGCCTTGTCGAGCACGTCCGAACGGTTCGTCGCGGCGATCACGATCACGCCCGAATTCGCTTCGAAGCCGTCCATCTCGACGAGCATCTGGTTCAGCGTCTGCTCGCGTTCGTCGTTGCCGCCGCCCATGCCGGCGCCGCGATGACGGCCGACCGCGTCGATTTCGTCGATGAACACGATACACGGCGCATGCTTCTTCGCCTGCTCGAACATGTCGCGCACGCGGGCCGCGCCGACGCCGACGAACATTTCGACGAAGTCCGAACCCGAGATGCTGAAGAACGGCACCTTCGCTTCACCCGCGATCGCGCGGGCAAGCAGCGTCTTGCCGGTACCCGGCGGGCCGACGAGCAGCACGCCGCGCGGGATGCGGCCGCCGAGCTTCTGGAATTTCTGCGGATCGCGCAGGAAGTCGACGAGCTCGGACACTTCCTCCTTCGCTTCGTCGCAGCCCGCGACGTCGGAGAAGTTGACCGCGTTGTTGTTCTCGTCGATCAGCCGCGCACGCGACTTGCCGAACGAAAATGCGCCGCCTTTGCCGCCGCCCTGCATCTGCCTCATCATGTAGAACCAGAACACGATGATCAGGATCGTCGGCCCGAGATAGTACAGCGCGGACATCAGCGCGTTCGGCTCGTCGTCGGCCTTGCCGCTGACCTGCACGCCGTACTTCATCAGATCGCCGACCATCCAGATGTCGCCCGGCGACACGATCTGGTATTTCTGGCCATCGGCCGGAGTGACGGTGAGGTTGCGCCCCTGCACGACGACATTCTTGACCTTGCCGTTCTTGGCGTCGTCCATGAACTGCGAATAGGACACACCTTCCTGGACGCGGGGCTTGTCGAACTGCTTGAACACCGTAAACAGCACCAGTGCGATCACCAGCCACACTGCTGCCTTCGAAAACATATTGTTGTTCAAAGCACCACTCCTTCACTCGTAGACGAGCGCCTACATTTTCCTTGCGGCGCTCCTCGGTCATTCTAATCCAGTCCGACCACCCCTGCCATAAGCATTGACAACCGCCGCGATAGCGATTCGCTTGTCCGGCAAGGGCCGCGGCCCGTTTGCGGCATCCTGCCCGCGTTACCGCGGATGCTTCAGATGCCGGCCCAAAATGAACGTTTCGGACGATTTGTCGCGGGACGCCTTGGGCTTGCGTGGTGCGACCACCTTAAACTGCTGTTTGAACTTTTCGACGATCTGGCTGTAGCCGCTGCCGTGGAAACACTTGACGAGCAACGCGCCGTCCGGCTTCAGGTGATTCTGCGCAAATTCGAGCGCCAGATCGCACACGTGCTCGATGCGCGCCGCATCCGCCGACGCCACTCCCGACAGGTTGGGGGCCATGTCGGAAATAACAAGGTCGACCGTGCGGCCTTCGAGCACCGCCTCGAGCCGATGCAGCACCTCGTCCTCGCGAAAGTCGCCCTGGATGAAGTGCACGTCGGCGATCGGCTCCATCGGCAGCATGTCGAGCGCAACGATCGTGCCGTCGATGCCGCCCTCGCGCACGGTGTCGCGCTTCTTGCCCTGCGCGAGCTTGTTGCGCGCATACTGGCTCCAGCTGCCGGGCGCCGCGCCGAGATCGACGATCACCTGGCCGGGCCGGATCAGCTTGTCCTGCTCGTCGATTTCCTTGAGTTTGTATGCCGCGCGCGCGCGATAGCCCTCCCGCTGCGCCATTTTGACGTACGGGTCGTTGATGTGGTCGTGCAGCCAGTGCTGGTTGAAGCGGTTTTTTGCCATTCGAAAGAGAGATTGCTGCCGTATGCTTCGTGAAGCCGCGCTTTTGGCGGATAATACGCGTCTTCTTCGCGCGGCTACGGCCCCTTTTGAGGCCCATGCCGCGATTTTACGTGGTTTCGGCGCGCCGCTGACGCAGTCGCTGCGCAGCGATCGCTTTTCGTGCAGCGCGCCCCTAATTTGATTTCGATAATTCCATGCCCGCCCTTTCGCTTTCCCCCGCCGAGCGCTCCGCGCTGCGCTCCCAGGCCCATGCGCTCAAGCCCGTCGTGCTGATCGGCGCCGAAGGGCTGACCGACGCCGTGCTGAAGGAAATCAAGGTGCACCTCGACGCGCACCAGCTGATCAAGATCCGCGTGTTCGGCGACGAGCGCGACGAGCGCGTCGCGATCTACGACGAAATCTGCGACCGGCTCAACGCCGCGCCGATCCAGCACATCGGCAAGCTGCTCGTGATCTGGAAACCGGAAGCGCCCGCCGCCGCACCGTCGCGCGGCCGTCGTGCCGCCGGCGCGCTGCCGAGCGCCGGCGAAGCGGCCGACACGAAAAAGGGACGCGCGCCGCGCGTCGTCAAGGTCGTCAAGGTGTCGCCGAACGCGAGCCCGGTGCGCCGCCCGAAGCCCACGAAGGTCGTCGTGCGCGGCAACGAGCGCGTGACGGCCGGCGGCACCGTGAAGCGCGCGAAAAAGCGTCAGACGAGCACGAAGCGGCCGTTCCAGAACAAGTAAAGCGCGTCGCGCGGGCCGCGGCACGTTCGCGGGCCGCGCCGCTTCGCCCGCGCCCGCTCAGGCGTCGCGCGCCGGCAGACGCCAGATCAGCATCAGCCCCAGCACGCTCTCGACGAGATAGAACAGGCTCGAGATGCCGTGCAGCATCCCGAAGCGGCTCGCGTACGGCGAGTTCGCGATATCGGTGCCCGCCTCCATTGCGGCCACGCGCAGTGCGTTCATGAACGGCTGCAGCGCGAAATAGCCGATCAGCACGCACGCGACCATCGCGGCGACGACCCAGCGTACGCGCCGGTATTCGCCGCTGCCGCGCCGCACCTGCTGATTCGACAGCGCGAGCAGCAGCACGCCGCACACGACGCCGAGGATCGCCTCGATCCGGAACAGCTGCGCCGCGACCGAGCCGGCCGTCATCCGCTCGAGCGTGCGGAACAGCACGGGCGCGACCGCATAGCCGATCGTCAGCAGGCTGCCGACCCACACGGCCGACAGCAGACGGAACACGCGGTGCGGCATCACGTCGCCCCGCGTCAGATGTAGCTGACCGAGATGATTTCGTATTCGCGCACACCGCTCGGCGCCTGCACGGCCGCGACGTCGCCTTCCGACTTGCCGATCAGCGCGCGCGCGATCGGCGAGCTGACCGAGATCAGGCCGTGGTCGATGTCGGCTTCGTCGTCGCCGACGATCTGGTACTTCACGGTGTCGCCGGACTCGAGATCCTCGAGCTCGACCGTCGCGGCAAACACCACGCGGCCGTCGGCCTCGAGAACGGTCGGATC
Source organism: Burkholderia multivorans ATCC BAA-247 (assembly GCF_000959525.1). Classification (NCBI taxonomy): domain Bacteria; kingdom Pseudomonadati; phylum Pseudomonadota; class Betaproteobacteria; order Burkholderiales; family Burkholderiaceae; genus Burkholderia; species Burkholderia multivorans. The sequence continues at coordinate 1,460,066 of NZ_CP009832.1, read as the reverse complement.
GATGATTTGCGCGGCGGACAGCTTCGATTCGAGCTCCGCGATACGACCCTCGATGAAGCCCTGCTTCTCCTTGGCGGCGTCGTATTCGGCGTTTTCGGACAGATCGCCCTGTGCGCGGGCCTCCGCGATCGCATTGATCACGGCCGGCCGCTCGACGGACTTGAGGCGCTGCAATTCATCGCGCAGTTGCTCTGCGCCACGCTTTGTCAACGGAATGGTGCTCATAAACGGCTCAATCGCTAAAAAACGGCTATAAAAAAAATCACCGCGATTAAGCGCATTCCCGGCGAACCGGAAACGCCGCTTAACCGCGGCACGTGATGCTTCGACAGGTAACTGACCGCTTAGTTTAGGCGACCATGAAGACCTTGTAAATCATAGACTTCCAGATCCTTCAGGTAGCGCAGCCCCTCGACCGCCGCGCGTGCGCCCGACATCGTCGTGTAGTACGTGACCTTGTGCGCCTGCGCGCTCATCCGGATCGAACGCGAGTCGGCGATCGCCTGGCGCGTCTCGTCGACGGTCGTGAACACGAGCGCGATCTCGCCGTTCTTGATCATGTCGACGATGTGCGGACGGCCGTCCTTCACCTTGTTGACGACCTTCACCGGCACGCCGGCCGCTTCGATCGCGGCAGCCGTGCCCTTCGTCGCGACGATCGGATAGCCGAGGTCGTGCAGCATGCGCGCGACTTCGACGGCCTTCGGCTTGTCGGCGTCCATCACCGTCAGCAGCACCGTGCCGGACTCCGGCAGGCGCGAGCCGGCCGCGAGCTGCGACTTGAACAGCGCCTCGCCGAACGTGCGGCCGACACCCATCACTTCGCCGGTCGAGCGCATTTCGGGCCCGAGCACCGGATCGACGGTCGGGAACTTCACGAACGGGAACACCGCTTCCTTCACGCTGAAATACGGCGGCTCGATCTCCTTCGTCACGCCTTGCTGCGCCAGCTTCTGGCCGACCATGGCGCGCGCCGCGATCTTCGCGAGCGGCAGGCTCGTCGCCTTCGACACGTACGGCACCGTGCGCGAGGCGCGCGGGTTCACTTCGAGCACGTAGATGACGTCCTGCTTCGAGCCGTCCGCCTGCGGCACCTGCTGAATCGCGAACTGCACGTTCATCAGGCCGACGACGTTCAGCGCCTTCGCCATCGCGGCGGTCTGGCGCTTCAGCTCGGCCACCGTCTCCTTCGACAGCGAGTACGGCGGCAGCGAGCATGCCGAGTCGCCCGAGTGGACGCCCGCCTGCTCGATGTGCTCCATCACGCCGCCGATGAACACGGCTTCGCCGTCGCAGATGCAGTCGACGTCGCATTCGATCGCATCGTTCAGGAAGCGGTCGAGCAGCACCGGCGAGTCGTTCGACACCTTCACGGCCTCGCGCATGTAGCGCTCGAGATCGCGCGGCTCGTGGACGATTTCCATCGCGCGGCCGCCGAGCACGTACGACGGACGCACGACGAGCGGGTAGCCGATTTCGGCGGCCAGCTCGAGCGCTTCCTCTTCGTTGCGCGCGGTGCGGTTCGGCGGCTGGCGCAGGCCGAGGTCCTGCAGCAGCTTCTGGAAGCGCTCGCGGTCTTCGGCTGCGTCGATCATGTCCGGCGACGTGCCGATGATCGGCACGCCGTGCGCCTCGAGGTCGAGCGCGAGCTTCAGCGGCGTCTGGCCGCCGTACTGGACGATCACGCCGACCGGCTTTTCCTTGTCGACGATCTCGAGCACGTCTTCGAGCGTCAGCGGCTCGAAGTACAGGCGGTCGGACGTGTCATAGTCGGTCGACACCGTTTCCGGGTTGCAGTTGACCATGATCGTCTCGTAGCCGTCTTCGCGCATCGCGAGCGCGGCGTGCACGCAGCAGTAGTCGAACTCGATGCCCTGGCCGATCCGGTTCGGACCGCCGCCGAGGACCATGATCTTCTTGTTCGACGTCGGCTGCGCCTCGCACTCTTCCTCGTAGGTCGAGTACATGTACGCGGTTTTCGTCGCGAACTCGGCCGCGCAGGTATCGACGCGCTTGTACACGGGGCGCACGTTCAGTTCGACGCGACGGCGGCGCACGTCGTCCGGCTTCGCGCCGAGCAGCTTCGCGAGGCGGCGGTCGGAAAAACCGCTCTGCTTCAGGAAGCGCAGTTCGTCGGCCGTCAGCGACGCGAGCGTGCGGCCCGCGAGCGCCTTCTCCTTCAGGATGATCTGCTCGATCTGCGCGAGGAACCACGGGTCGATCGCCGTTTCCGCGTAGATTTCCTCGGCCGTCATGCCGATCCGGAACGCGTCGCCGACGTACCAGATACGATCCGGGCCCGGCTCGTGGATCTCGATCGCGATTTCGTCGCGATCGGTCGACTTCTCGTCGAGACCGTCGACGCCGACCTCGAGGCCGCGCAGCGCCTTCTGGAACGATTCCTGGAACGTGCGGCCGATCGCCATCACTTCGCCGACCGACTTCATCTGCGTGGTCAGGCGCGAATCGGCTTCGCGGAATTTCTCGAACGCGAAACGCGGGATCTTCGTGACGACGTAGTCGATCGTCGGTTCGAAGGACGCGGGCGTCTGGCCGCCGGTGATTTCGTTCTTCAGCTCGTCGAGCGTGTAGCCGACGGCGAGCTTCGCCGCGACCTTCGCGATCGGGAAGCCGGTCGCCTTCGAGGCGAGCGCCGACGAACGCGACACGCGCGGGTTCATTTCGATGACGACCATCCGGCCGTCCTTCGGGTTGATCGCGAACTGCACGTTCGAGCCGCCCGTATCGACGCCGATCTCGCGCAGCACCGCGAGCGACGCGTTGCGCAGGATCTGGTATTCCTTGTCGGTCAGCGTCTGCGCCGGCGCGACGGTGATCGAGTCGCCGGTGTGCACGCCCATCGGGTCGAGGTTCTCGATCGAGCAGACGATGATGCAGTTGTCGGCGCGATCGCGCACGACTTCCATCTCGTATTCCTTCCAGCCGAGCAGCGATTCTTCGATCAGCAGCTCGCGCGTCGGCGAGAGATCGAGGCCGCGCTTGCAGATTTCCTCGAATTCCTCGCGGTTGTACGCGATGCCGCCGCCCGAGCCGCCGAGCGTGAACGACGGGCGGATCACGACCGGATAGCCGCTGCCGCCGGTGGCCGCCATGATCTCCGCGTGCACCTTGCTCGCCTCTTCCATCGAGTGCGCAATGCCCGACTTCGCGGAGCCGAGGCCGATCTTCGTCATCGCGTCCTTGAACTTCTGGCGGTCCTCGGCCTTGTCGATCGCCTCGGGCGACGCGCCGATCAACTCGACGCCGAACTTTTCGAGCACGCCGTGGTGATGCAGGTCGAGCGCGCAGTTCAGCGCGGTCTGGCCGCCCATCGTCGGCAGGATCGCGTCCGGGCGCTCCTTCTCGATGATGCGCGCGACGACTTCCCAGGTAATCGGCTCGATGTAGGTGACGTCGGCCGTGTTCGGGTCGGTCATGATCGTCGCCGGGTTGCTGTTGACGAGAATGACCTTGTAGCCCTCCTCACGCAGCGCCTTGCATGCCTGTGCGCCCGAGTAGTCGAACTCGCACGCCTGGCCGATGATGATCGGGCCGGCGCCGATGATGAGGATGCTTTTGATGTCTGTGCGTTTTGGCATGGCTTGTGAATTCAATAAGTAATCGTTGTCGTGGTCGGCCGGCTGCGCTCAGCTCATGGTGGCGAGCGCGAGTTTCACCGAGAAGCCGATGAACAGGCCGCCCACGCTGCTCGCCGCGCCGGCCGCGAGCCTGCGGCGGCGGCGGAAATGCTCGGCGAGCCGTGCGCCCGCGAAGATCAGCGTGCTCAGGTACAGGAAGCTCGCGCATTGCGCGATCGCGCCGAGCACCGCGAACGACAGCGCGGGATGCGGGAATGCCGGATCGACGAACTGGATGAAGAACGAAATGAAGAACAGGATCGCCTTCGGATTCAGGAGGCTCACGATCAGCGCCTTGCGGAACGGCCGGTCGCCGTCGACCGCGCGCGGCGCTTCGTCCGGCGCATCGGTGCTCGCGCGCAGCTTGCGCCACGCGCCGCGCAGCATGCCGGTGCCGATGTAGAGCAGATACGCGGCACCGCCGTACTTGACGACCGAGAACAGCAGCGGGTTCGCCTTCAGCAGCGACGCGACGCCGGCGGCCGACAGCACCATCAGCACCGTATCGCCGACGAACACGCCGCAGGCCGCGCGATAGCCGGCCTTCACGCCGCGCTGCGCCGCGAGCGACAGCACGTACATCGAATTCGGCCCCGGCAGCAGGATGATGAAGATCACGCCGAACACATAGGTCCAGAGATCCGTGATGCCGAGTGCGTGACCGAACATGATGCGAGCCTCCGTGCGCGCGCCGTTCAGGCGCTGCGCTGCTTCGCCGCGTCCATCAGGGCGGTGAAGCGGTCGAACAGGTAGCCGATGTCGTGCGGGCCCGGCGACGCTTCCGGGTGACCCTGGAAGCAGAACGCCGGCTTGTCGGTGAGCTCGAAGCCCTGCAGCGTGCCGTCGAACAGCGACACGTGCGTCGCGCGCGCGTTGGCCGGCAGCGAGTCGGCGTCGACCGCGAAGCCGTGGTTCTGCGACGTGATCACGACGCGGCCGTCGGCCAGATCCTTCACCGGGTGGTTCGCGCCGTGATGGCCCGTCTTCATCTTCAGCGTCTTCGCGCCGACCGCGAGGCCCATGATCTGGTGGCCGAGGCAGATGCCGAACGTCGGCACGCCGCGCTCGATGAATTCCTTGGTCGCCGCGATCGCGTAGTCGCACGGCTCCGGATCGCCGGGGCCGTTCGACAGGAAGATGCCGTCCGGATTCAGCGCCAGTGCGTCGGCCGCGCTCGCCTGCGCGGGCAGCACGGTCACCTGGCAGCCGCGCTCCGCGAGCATGCGCAGGATGTTGTACTTGACGCCGAAGTCGTACGCGACGACGCGGTACTTCGGCGCTTCCTGCATCCCGTAGCCGCTGCCGAGACGCCATTCCGTCTGCTTCCATTCGAACGGGTTCGTCGTCGACACGACCTTCGCGAGATCCATGCCGGCGAGGCCCGGGAACGAGCGCGCGAGTTCGATCGCCTTCGCTGCGTCGTCCGAGCCCGCGAGGATGCAGCCGTTCTGCGCGCCCTTGTCGCGCAGGATGCGGGTCAGCTTGCGGGTATCGATGCCGGCGATCGCGACGACGCCTTCGTCGCGCAGGTAGTCGCCGAGCGTGCGCTCCATCCGGAAGTTCGAGGCGAGCGTGGGCAGATCGCGGATGATCAGGCCCGCGGCATGGACTTTCGTGGCTTCGACGTCTTCGGCGTTCACGCCGACGTTGCCGATATGCGGATAGGTGAGCGTCACGATCTGGCGCGCGTAGCTCGGATCCGTCAGGATTTCCTGATAGCCGGTGATCGCGGTGTTGAACACGACTTCACCGATCGTATGGCCTTCGGCCCCGATCGAATAACCACGAAAGACCGTGCCGTCGGCAAGTGCAAGCAAGGCGGGAGAAAAAGACGGCAACACGGGAGGCTCCTTGGGGAACACCCTGCTGCCGACCTGTCTACCCTGCCGCGCGAGCGCCGCGCGGCGTGCGCGCGGGGTCGCTAGCTGGACGCAGCCTGAGTCGTCGACACGCGAACCCGGCGCGGCGCGCACGAGGCTTCGCGGCAACGCCCGACAGGCGGCGTGCGGCGGATGAACGGGATGAGTGAGGTAGGCGCTAGGGTGCGAGGTTGATCAGCACAAACTTTCAAATTATAGCCTGAAAATGGCCCTATCTTCAATCGATACGGCCGTCCGATCGTGCCGCAATGCGGCCCGGCCGCCGCGCGCGCGGCTACCGCCCCGATTTCGCCGCGCGTATCCGTCAGCGTACCGCCGGATCGGCGCGCTGACCAGCATGGCGTGCCGGCCACAGCGACCACGCGGCGCTCGCGACCTGCAGCGCAAGCAGCACGCCCCACGCGGCGACGTGTGCGGCGACCGGATAGCGGCCGTCGACCGGCGCCCAGTGCGACAGCACCGCGCCGACACCGATCTGGAACGCGAAGATCAGCAGAAAGATCACGAGCGTGAGCGTCGTGTTCGCGCGCCCGATCAGCTGCGCGGGGAAATGGCCGGCCAGCACCGCATAGGTCAGGATGCCGACGCCGCCGAACATCCCGTAGGCGGCCCAGAGCACGGCCGGCGGCAGCGGCACGCGCGCGACGATCGCGGCCTGCGTCGCGACGAACAGCAGCATGCCGATGCTGCAGAACGCATGGACCGACACGCCGCGCCGCTCGAGCATGCGCGCGGCCGCGCCGAAGCCGACGCAGCCGCCCATCATCGCGAACCCGAGCACCGACACGAGCCGCGCCGCGTGCGGCGCATCGAAACCCGCGACGTCGCGCAGATACGGCCCGACCCACAGCGACTGCATCGCGTAGAACACGCCCTGCGTGACCATCGAAAACGACGAAATCTTCCAGAATGCGCGACTGCCGAGGATGTGCCAGGTGCCCTTGAACTGGGTGACAAGGCCGCCCTGGTGACGCGGCCGCTCGGCCTCGGGCGCGCCGAAGCCGATCGCGGCCGCGACGACGACGGTCAGCACCGCGAGCGCAGCGCAGATCGTGCGCCAGTTCGTCCAGCCGAGCAGCCAGGTCAGCGGCGAGCCGACGGCGACGCCGCCGAGCCCGCCGACCGCCATCACGAGCCCATTGACGAACGGCAGCCGGCCGACCGGGAAATGCTGCGCGAGCGCCTTGAACGCAGCGCCGAGGCAGACCGAGACGCCGACGCCGATCAGCAGCCGGCCGATCATCATCGTACCGAGCCCGTGCGCGGCGCCGAACACGGCCGCACCGGCCGCCGCGAACAGCAGCATGCCGGCTGTCACGCGGCGCGGGCCGAAATGATCGAGCATCACGCCGGCCGGAATCTGCGCGCCCGCGAAGCCGAGGAAATAGAGACTGGTGAGCAGGCCGAGATCGGCCGCCGACAGGCCGAGTTCGCGCGTGACGAACGGCGCGAACCCGAGATTGACGCCGCGAAACACATACGAGACGAAATACCCGAGCGCAAACAGCGCGAGCACCCTGACCTGCACCGACGACATCGCTCCTCCCGATCGAAGCACCATCCAGCCGCGGCACGATGCCGCACGCAAACGAAAACGCCGTCACCTCGGTGACGGCGTTTCGTCGGATGATAGCGCAGTCGCGCGCCGCAAGCCGGCTCGCGCGCGAATGCGTCGCTTACTTTTTCTTCGTCTTGTGCGCGGTCGTTTTCGCCGGCGCGGCCTTCGCGCGTTCGGCCTTGGCGGGCGCCGCCTTCGTCGCACGCGCCGCCGACTTCGCGACATGCTTGCCGCGCGCGGACTTGCTGCCCGTCGACAGGCTCGCGCGCTCGATGCGGCCGCCGCCGACCGACGTCGCGATCCGCTCGGGGCCCGGCTCGGCCGGCACCGCGCGGCCGACCGGCACGTGCAGCACGAGCGCCTGGCCCGGCAGCACGAGGTCGCGACGCGTCCGGTTCCATGCCTTCAGTTGCGAAACCGACACGCCGTAGCGGCCCGCGATCGTCGCCATCGACTGCTTGCGGCGCACGCGGATCAGCATCTTGCGCGTATCGGGCACGTCGGGCTCCATCGCGAGCACGCCGTTTTCCGCGACGTCCGCGCTGATGTCCTCGTCATCGTCGTCGCCGCGCGGCACGACGATCGTCGAGCCCGGCTTCAGCCGCATGCCGGCCGGAATCTTGTTGACGGCCATCAGCGTATCGGCGTCGACGCCGATCTTTTCCGCGATTGCAGCCGGACGCGCGCGTTCGCTGACCGTGTAGGTCGTCCATGACGACAGCTGGCCCGAATACGACTTCAGGTTCTTCTCGAACGCGGCCGCGTTGTCGAACGGCAGCAGGATCTGCGGCTCGGTCGCGCCGAGAATCACGGGCTTCGAGAACGACGGGTTCAGCGACTTGAATTCGTCGAGCGACAGGTTCGCGAGCTTCGCGGCCACGGCCACGTCGATGTCGTGCGACGTCGTGACCGTCACGAAATACGGGTGGTTCGGAATGTCCGGCAGCGCGAGCCCGTACTGCTGCGGATTCGCGATGATGTTCTTCACCGCCTGCAGCTTCGGCACGTAGTTGCGCGTCTCGTTCGGCATCCTGAGGCTCTGGTAGTCGGTCGGCAGACCGGCCGCCTGGTTGCGCGCGATCGCGCGCTGCACGTTGCCCTCGCCCCAGTTGTACGCGGCGAGCGCGAGATACCAGTCGCCGAACATGTCATGCAGGCGCGACAGATAGTCGAGCGCGGCACTCGTCGACGCGAGCACGTCGCGCCGCTCGTCCTGCCACATATTGCGCTTCAGGTTGTAGGTGCGGCCCGTGCCCGGCATGAACTGCCACATGCCGGCCGCCTTCGCGACCGACAGCGCCTGCGGGTTGTACGCGGATTCGATGAACGGCAGCAGCGCGAGCTCGGTCGGCATGTGACGCGCCTCGAGTTCCTCGACGATGTGATAGAGGTACTTCTGCGACCGCTCGGTCATGCGCTGCACGTAGTCGGGACGCTGCGTGTACCAGGTCGTCTGCATGTCGACGAGGTCGCTCTGCAGGTCGGGCATCTGGAAGCCGCGGCGGATGCGCGCCCACAGGTCGCTGTCTGCGCTGGTGAGATCGCCGACCGATTGCTTGTCGACGTCGACGGTTTCTTTGGCGGTGGCTGACTTGCGGAGGTAGTTGGACGTCGCCTGTGCATCGGCGGCGTTGTTGGCGACAGGGCCCTGGCTCGCACAAGCGGCGAGCAGCAGGACCATCAGCGCGCTCAATATGAATCGCATGAAAATCTCGGCTTCCGACGGCTGGAAATTGCTGGCGATACTACGGAAGTGCGTGCTTCACGTCAATAAAAACACCGAAAAGTCATTGAAATCCAAAGTTTGGAGCAATTTTTACAGACTCCGCTTGAGCTTTGGGAGTCCTCGCGAATCGCTCATCTGAACCGGTTTTTCCATTCGCGCATCAGCGTGAAGGCGGTCAAACGATCCGGCACCGATTCGTGCAATTCGGCTTCGAGCGTCGCGTGGATCGCGGCGGCGTCGGCACGCAGGAACGGGTTCACGGCGCGCTCGTGCGCGATCGTCGTCGGCAGCGTCGGTACGCCGCGCGCGCGCAGCGCCTGCGCTTCGTCGCGCCAGGCGGCGAGCGCCGCGTTGCCGGGTTCGCACGCGAGCGCGAAGCGGATGTTCGACAGCGTGTATTCGTGTGCGCAATGCACGCGCGTGTCGCCCGGCAGCGCCGCGAGCGCGTCGAGCGACGCGAGCATCTGCGCGGGCGTGCCTTCGAACAGGCGGCCGCAGCCGCACGAGAACAGCGTGTCGCCGCAGAACACGTGCGGCACCGGCGTGTGCGGACCGGCGGGCTGGAAGTAAGCGATATGGCCGCGCGTGTGACCGGGTACGGCCAGCACGTCGAACGTCGCGGCCGGCGCGTCGAGCGTCACGCGCGCGCCGCCCGCGAGCGGATGCGCGACTACGCCGATCGCCTCGTCGGCCGGGCCGTACACGGGCAATGGCACATCGGCCGGCTGGCTATCCTGCAGTGCCGCGACGCCGCCGACATGGTCGGCGTGATGGTGCGTGAGTAGAATAGCGGTCAACCGCCAGCCTCGTTCGGCAAGAACCCGGCGCACCGGCTCGGCTTCACCCGGATCGACGGCGATCGCATCGCGACCGTCCGACACGAGCCAGATGTAGTTGTCTTCGAATGCCGGCACCGGCACGTATTCCAGCTCGTTCATGGGCGCGCAACCATCGTTATGTCTGACCGAGAAATTATAGACTGGCCCGCCTGGACCGACTCGCCGCCCGGCCGCTACGTGCTGGGCTGGGAGCAGGCGCAGCTCGACCGCATCGTGTCCGACGTGTTCGGGTTTCACGCGCTGCAGCTCGGCCTGCCGCAGCTCGACGCGCTGCGCGAGAACCGGATGCCGTATCGCGGCCTCGTGCTCGATCCGGCGAGCGGCGCGAGTGCGCCCTACCGCTTTCCGCACGCGCACGATGCACATGCGCCGCACCACGCGCCCGCGGATCGCAGCACGACGTGGTGCGATCTCGTCGACCTGCCGTTCGAATCGCAAAGTGTGGACCTGATCGTGATGCCGCATACGCTCGAGTTCACGTCCGACCCGCACCGTCTGCTGCGCGAAGCCGAACGCGTGCTGATGCCGGAAGGCCAGCTCGTGATCACCGGCTTCAATTCGCTGAGCCTGTGGGGAATGCGCCAATCGTTCGGACGGATGGCCAACCGGCCGTTCGTGCCGGCCGCGCACGACCAGATCGCATTCATCCGGCTCAAGGACTGGATCAAGCTGCTCGGCTTCGATCTCGAGCGTGGCCGCTTCGGCTGCTACCGGCCGCCGCTCGCCACCGACAAATGGCTCGCCCGCTACGGCTTCATGGAAGCCGCAGGCGACCGCTGGTGGCCGATCTTCGGCGCCGTCTACATGGTAACGGCCGTCAAGCGCGTGCGCGGCATGCGGCTCGTCGGCCCGATCAAGGTGAAAAAGCCGGTCCTCGCGCCGGGCCTGACGCCGGCGGCCTCCCCGACCACCCATCAAGAACATTCATGACCACCGACACCATCGACATCTACACCGACGGCGCCTGCAAGGGCAACCCCGGCCCCGGCGGCTGGGGCGCATTGCTGCGCTACGGCGAACGCGAGAAGGAACTGTTCGGCGGCGAGCCGAACACGACGAACAACCGGATGGAGCTGATGGGCGTGATCGCCGCGCTCGAAGCGCTGAAGCGCCCGTGCCACGTGATCGTGCACACCGACTCGCAATACGTGCAGAAAGGCATCAGCGAGTGGATCCACGGCTGGAAGAAAAAGGGCTGGGTCACGGCCGCGAAGACGCCGGTGAAGAATGCCGACCTGTGGAAGCGGCTCGACGCGCTCGTCGCATTGCACGAGGTCGAGTGGCGCTGGGTCAAGGGCCATGCCGGCCATCCCGAAAACGAACGCGCCGACGCGCTCGCGAATCGCGGCGTCGCCTCGCTCGCGGCCTGAGCGACGGCCGCTTTCTTGCCTTTCCCGATTTATCCGACATGCGCCAGATCATTCTCGATACCGAAACCACCGGCCTGAACGCCCGCACGGGCGACCGCATCATCGAAATCGGCTGCGTCGAGCTGCTGAACCGGCGGCTCACCGGCAACAACCTGCACTTCTACGTGAATCCGGAGCGCGACAGCGATCCGGGCGCACTGGCCGTGCACGGCCTCACGACCGAGTTCCTCAGCGACAAGCCGAAGTTCGCGGAAATCGCGCATCAGATTCTCGACTTCGTGAAAGGCGCGGAGCTGATCATCCACAATGCGCCGTTCGACCTCGGCTTTCTCGACGCCGAATTCGCGCTGCTCGGGCTGCCGCCGTTCAGCGAGCACTGCGCGGGCGTGATCGACACGCTGGTGCAGGCCAAGCAGATGTTCCCCGGCAAGCGCAACTCGCTCGACGCGCTGTGCGACCGCTTCGGCATCAGCAACGCGCACCGCACGCTGCACGGCGCGCTGCTCGACTCGGAACTGCTCGCCGAGGTCTATCTCGCGATGACGCGCGGCCAGGACAGCCTCGTCATCGACATGCTCGACGACGACGCCGGCGGTGCCGGCGCCGCCAACGGCCAGCGCGTGTCGCTTGCGGCACTGGACCTGCCGGTGCTCGCCGCCACGGCCGAAGAGCTCGCCGAGCATCAGGCGCAACTCGACGATCTCGACAAGTCGGTCAAGGGCGCATGCGTGTGGCGCCAGGCGGACGAAGCCGACACGGCCGAAGCCGCATGACAAGGCGGCGGCCGCCGGGCGCGCGCCGCCCGCTCATCCGCGCGGCTGCAGCGCGATCACGGCCATGCCGGCCAGCGCGAGCGCCGCGCCGGCCGCGTCCCAGCGCGTGAGCGCCACACCATCGACGGCACGCAGCCAGATCAGCGCGACCGCGATGTACATCCCGCCGTACGCCGCGTAGGTGCGACCCGCGGCGCTCGGATGCAGCGTCAGCAGCCACGCGAACAGCGCCAGCGACACCGCGGCGGGCGCGAGCAGCCACACGGGCCGCCCCGTCTTCAGCACGAGCCACGGCAAATAGCAGCCGACGATTTCGGCGACCGCCGTCACGGCGAACAACGCCGCGATTTTCATCAGTTCCGTCATCCGGTTCCTCGCGAATTCGGCCCGCGTCGCAGGCCCCACGCGGCACGCCGCGCGCCGCCGATCATACCGGAGCCGATCGCGCGGAGCGCCCCGCCAGGCCTGCGTTTCACGGCAATTTGCACGATCGTCTGTCATCGTGCTATCATGTCGCCTGTTTCAACATTCAATCTCTGTCTATTCGATTTCGACGAAAGCTTGTCCGCGTCACGCGGGCCGGCGCTTCGCTCGGAATTGCATCCACAGGAAAGCCCGCCCGACAGGCCCGCTTTTCTCGTTTCGTCGCCCTTTCGGGGCGTCCGCCGGCACGCTGGACACCGTCCGCACCGGCATCTGCCGCTCGCATCACGCGGCCCATTCTTCATGAGCGCACTGTCGCGACGGCCCAACGGGCCCGCGTCGAAGCAAGCCCTTGCGCACTAAGCGCTTAATGGCCTGCCCCGACGCGCAGCACACGACATCGCGCTCGCCGGCAAACCGTGTCGGACGGCCCGCCGTTCCGGCGCAGTCAAAGGAGTGCATGACCTTGACCGCAACACACGTCAGCCCGACCGCTGTTTCTTCCACCTCGTCGTCCACGGAGGCCCCGCTCGCCGCGGACGACATTACCGTCGTCGATCAAAGCCTGCTCAAGCGCGCCGTCAGCGCCATGGCGCTCGGCAACGCGATGGAATGGTTCGACTTTGGCGTCTACAGCTACATCGCCGTCACGCTCGGCAAAGTGTTCTTCCCGTCCAGCAGCCCGTCCGCGCAGCTGCTGGCCACCTTCGGCACGTTCGCGGCCGCGTTCCTCGTGCGCCCGCTCGGCGGCATGGTGTTCGGCCCGCTCGGCGATCGCATCGGCCGCCAGCGCGTGCTCGCGATGACGATGATCATGATGGCCGTCGGCACCTTCGCGATCGGCCTGATCCCGAGCTACGCGTCGATCGGCATCATGGCACCGGTGCTGCTGCTCGTCGCGCGGCTCGTGCAGGGCTTCTCGACCGGCGGCGAATACGGCGGCGCGGCGACCTTCATCGCCGAATTCTCGACCGACAAGCGCCGCGGCTTCATGGGCAGCTTCCTCGAATTCGGTACGCTGATCGGCTATGTGATGGGTGCGGGCGTCGTCGCGCTGCTCACGGCGTCGCTGTCGCAGGAAGCGCTGCTGTCGTGGGGCTGGCGCGTGCCGTTCCTGATCGCGGGCCCGCTCGGCCTGATCGGTCTCTACATCCGCATGAAGCTCGAGGAAACGCCTGCGTTCAAGCGCCAGGCCGAGGAGCGCGAAGCGCAGGACAAGGCCGTGCCGAAGGCGCGTTTCCGCGAAACGCTGCTGCGCAACTGGCGCGCGCTGCTGCTCTGCGTCGGTCTCGTGCTGATCTTCAACGTGACCGACTACATGGTGCTGTCGTATCTGCCGAGCTTCATGTCGTCGACGCTGCACTTCGACGAATCGCACAGCCTCGTGCTCGTGCTGATCGTGATGGTGCTGATGATGCCGATGACGCTCGCCGCCGGCCGTCTGTCCGACCACGTCGGCCGCAAGCCGGTGATGCTCGCCGGCTGCGTCGGGCTGCTCGTGCTCGCGATTCCGTCGATGCTGCTGATCCATGCGGGTACGACCGCCTCGGTGTTCGGCGGCCTGCTGATCCTCGGCGTGCTGCTGTCGTGCTTCACGGGCGTAATGCCGTCGGCGCTGCCCGCGCTGTTCCCGACCGAGATCCGCTACGGCGCGCTCGCGATCGGCTTCAACGTGTCGGTGTCGCTGTTCGGCGGCACGACGCCGCTGATGACCGCATGGCTCGTCGACGTCACGCACAACCTGATGATGCCCGCCTACTACATGATGGGCGCCGCCGTGATCGGCATCGTATCGGTCGTCGCGCTCGCCGAGACCGCGCGCAAGCCGCTGAAGGGCTCGCCGCCCGCCGTCGCGACGCATCGCGAGGCGCACCAGCTCGTGCGCCGGCTGCGGGACGAGGACGAGAACGACGACGCCGACGTGTATCGCGTCGCGTCCACGGCACGCGCATAAGCGACGCGTCACGCGCTCGCGAAGCGCTGCAACCGCTGCAACGAAAAGCCCCGGTCGAAACCGGGGCTTGATCGGACGGCCGGCATGCCCGGCCCTGAAACGCCCGACCGGCCTCGCGCCGTTCGGGCGTTTCGTTTATGGGTACCGCTGCGCGGCGCTCATGCGTGCGCGTCGCAGTGGCGGCAGAAGATCAGCGCACGCGAGCGCGACACGGCGGCCTGCGCACCGCGCGCGGCGACGATCAGGCCGACCTGGCCGAGATTGAAATCGCGCTCGACCATCAGCTGCGTCAGCGCGGCAAGCGGCAACACGACGGACGGGTGGTACAGGCTCGATTCGATCAGGGCTTTCATCATCGGCTCCATCAGGCAACGCGTGATTCGATGGAGTGGATTCTAGGGACGAGCGACCTCCGGATAAACGGCGCGAATGCGAAGTCACTTGTCAGCCGTCGCGAACAATCGGCCATCGCAGGAAGGCGAAGGCCTGCGAACGCGGTCGGGACGAGCGTCGTGCGTGCGTCGATCCATCGTATCGGGTGAAAGGCGGCCGCTGCGGCTCGGCCAGTCGATCGAGATCGTCGGCCGATCGGCGTCGAATCGAGGCGCGTCGTCGCACCGTCGTCGGCAACGGGCGTCGGCGCGCTTTGGCACCCGGACCGATCGCGCGACGCCGGTCGAAGTCGTGGCTTGCCGGCACTGCCTTGTGCTCGAACGGGAGATCGGCCGGTTTTGCCGAGATCGAGACACAACGGTCCAACGCAGAATCGAGCGCGCCGATCGACTTCAGTGCAACGCTCCGGCAGGAACGGGACCGACGACTGCGGCAGCGCCGCGCCGTTTCGCTCGACGCAGCACGTGCGGCGCGCGATGCGACGCCTGCAGGCACACGGAATGCGCCGCATCCGGCCGCGAATTCGCCCACCGCTGTGCGCGCGCAGTGACCATAATGCAGTGTCAGCCCATTCCGCCGGAAGGTTCGCCATGTGGTACGCACTCGTCGAGCAGCAGCGGGAATGGATGCGCGCGTGGCGCGATGCGACACGCGACGCGTTCGATGCATGGCCGTCGGCGACGCTGCCGCACGCAGCGGCGTCGTGCTACGACGATCTGTTCGAGCCGCTCGTCGGCGCGCCTGCCGGCCCGCCCGGCTTCGACATCGGGCCGTTGACGATCGATGGCCGCGACGTGGCGGTCGACGAACGCGTCATCGCGCATACGGCGTTCTGCGATCTGCGCCGCTTCGCGCGCGCGGACGCTTCGCGCACGGTGCTGCTGTGCGTGCCGCTCGCCGGTCATTCGGCGGTGATGATGCGCGAGACGGTCGAGACGCTGCTCGCGGACGGCGACGTCTGCGTGACTGACTGGCTCAATGCGCGCGACGTGCCGCTCGAGTGCGGCCGCTTCGGGCTCGACGAATATGTCGCGATGCTCGACGGCTTCATCGACGCGCTCGCACTCAGCGGCCGTCCGCTGCACGTCGTCGCGGTGTGCCAGGCGACCGTGCCGGCGCTCGGCGCGCTCGCACTGCGCGCGATGCGCGGGCTCGCGCCGCCGGCCAGCCTCACGCTGATCGGCGGGCCGCTCGATGCGCGGCTCAACCCGAGCACGCTCGGCACCGCCGCGGCCGCCCATTCGCTCGAGTGGTGCCGTCGCAATCTGATCGACATCGTGCCGCCCGGCTTCGCGGGCCACGGCCGCCCCGTATTCCCGACCTATCTGCAGCAAGGCGAGATCGCGCTCGTCTATCCGCAGCGCTTCCTGTCGCTGATCGAGGACTATGCGCGTGCCGCGTCGCGCTTCGATCCGGCAGCGCTCGCGTCCGCGCGGCGCGCACTGCGCGAGTACACGGCACTGCTCGACATGCCGGCCGAATATGTCCTCGACACGATCGACGTCGTGTTCCAGCGGATGTGCATCGCGAACGGCACGTGGGAGGTCGGCGGCCGGTGCGTCGAGCCGGCCGCGCTGCGCGACGTCGCGCTGCTGACCGTCGAAGGCGCGCGCGATGCCGTGACGGGCGCTGGCCAGACGCATGCGGCGCTCGCGATGTGCAGCGGCCTCGACGCGCGCGACCGCCATCGCGCGGACATCGACGACTGCGATCACTACGGCCTCTTTTCGGGCGCACACTGGCGCGACGACGTTCATCCGGCCCTGCAGCGGCTGTTCGCGCTCGCCGAAGCGGCACGGCGGCGGCCGCATCGCGCGCGAGCGATCAGACGGACGTGACGCCGTCGTCCGATCCGCGCGCCGCGTCGAGCAGCGCGCGCACTTCGTCGTCGTCGGTCTGCTCGAAGCGCGCGTAGAACTGGCTGATCCCGAAGAACGACAGCGGCCGCGCGACCGCGACGAATGCATCGGCGACGTCGTCGAAGGTCGGGCCGATGCCGGCCGGCGCGACCGGCACGGCGGCGACGATGCGCGCCGGATGCCGCGTGCGCAGCGCCTGCAGCGCGACGCGCATCGACGCGCCGGTCGCGATTCCGTCGTCGACGACGATCGCGACGCGCCCTTCGACCGGCAGCGGCGCCCGCGCGCCGCGATACAGCGCTTCGCGGCGGTTCAGCTCGGCGGTTTCGCGCACGAGCACGTCGGCAATTTGCGCGTCGGTCACGCCCAGCGACCGGATCACCGAATACTGCAGATGAATCGCGCCGCCCGTCGCGATCGCGCCCATCGCGAGCTCGGGCTCGTACGGCACGCCGAGCTTGCGCACGACCAGCACGTCGAGCGGCGCGTGCAGCGCCCGTGCGACCGGGTAGGCGACCGGCACGCCGCCGCGCGGCAGCGCGAGCACGACGACGTCGTCGCGCGCCGCATACGCGTGCAGCGCGGCAGCCAGCTGGCTACCCGCGTCCGCCCGATCGGCGAAACATTCGAACATGATCGGCTCCCTGCGCGCCGCCGGAACGATCGCACGATGCGCGCGCCCTGCTCATGCAGCTTCGTGCATCGACGCGGCCGATGCAAGCGGGGTCATACCGGCGGGTGCCGCGCGTTTCGACGGCAACGATACGTACGCGCGCTACGCGCACTACACGCACGAGCGCGGTCGGGAAACGTCAGAGTCCGGCCGCCTGCCGATAGAGCCGCCAGAACGACTGCGTATACGACTGCGCGAGTTCGGGTGCGCGCTCGAACACGTTGACCGTTTCGGCTTGTGCAGCCGCGCCGTCGGACGAGGCCGGCAGCGCGACGCTGTCGTCGACGATCACGAAACGCGGCATCGGCTCGGTGCGCCGCGAATCGATCGCGACATCGATGCCGGCCGACTTCAGATAGCCGGCGCCGCTGTACTTGCCTGCCCGCGCGGAACGCACGAGCACGACGCGCACGTCGACGCCGCGCACGCGCGCCGCGCGCAATGCGCTCGCCACCGCGGGCGGCACATATGCGTAGCCCGCGAGCAGCACGCGCCGCTGCGCGTGCGCGATCAGCGCGACGGTCGCGTCGGCGGCCGCATTGTCGTATGAAAAATAGGCGCCGACCGAGGCGGCGTCGGACGGAATCTGCGCGGCGTGGGCAGTCGCCGCGCAGCCGAGCGCGGCGACGAGAAAGGCGGCTGGTCTCATGGCGCGCGCCATTGTAGCGATGCCGAATCGCGTGGCAAGCGCGCGTCGCGACGCTGCTGCGCCGACGCAACACTCGGCCGCGAGCGAGCGGCGATGCGTGCGCTGCGACGCGCCCGATCAGTGCGCTGCGACGCGCGCGAGCCACTGCGCGACGCCGTCGATCGAGCGGAAATCGGCGATGCTGCGCGCCGGCAGCGCCGGGTAGGCGCCGCTCGCCATGTCGGCGAGCGCGCGGCCCGGCCCGAGTTCGAGAAACGCGGTCGCGCCCGCTTCGACGCATGCAGCAAGACAGGCCGCCCACTCGACCGGCTCGGCGATCTGCCGGGCGAGCTTGTCGAGGCCCGCGTCGACGTCGAGCACCGATGCGCCGTCGATCCCCGAAAACAATCGCGTGCCGGCAAGCGGCCGCTGCACGCGCACGGCCGCGAGCGACGCGCGGAATGCGGGCACGGCGGCCGCCAGGCGCCGCGTGTGCGAAGCGATCCGCACGCAGACCGGCGCGACGCGCTGGGCGCCGTCGCGCGCCGCGTCCGCGGCGACCGCATCGACATCCGCCTGGCGGCCCGCGATCACGAACGCATCGCCCGGGTTCGCGATGGCGATCGCCGCCTCGCGCCCGTCGCACAGTGCGGCGAGCTGCGCACGCGACAAGCCGCGCACGAACGCCATGCGCTCGTCGCCGCCGCTCGCGGCGTCCATTGCACGTGCGCGCGCGTCCGCGAGATCGAGCGCGTCGTGCGGATCGAGGCTGCCGGCGACGCTCCACGATGCCACTTCGCCAACGCTGTAGCCGGCGACGCAGCGCCGACGCGGCCACAGCGCGTCGAGCAGCGCGGCCGCCGCGAGCGCCTGCACCGTACAGAGAATCTGCGCGGCGCGGTTCTCGCGCAACGCATCCGGCGCGACGTCGCGCACCCACACGCGCGGATCGTCGCCGAGCAGCCGGCCCGCGTGGGCGAACAGCGCGTCGGCCTGCGGCGCGGCGCCCGTCAGCGCAAACATGTCGGCGCGCTGCGCGCCCTGCCCCGAGCAAAGGATCGCGAGCGTCATCGCGCGCCCTCGCCGGCGTCGAATGCATCGACGAAGAGACTCATCGCGAGCAGGTCGGCCGCGCCGCCGGGGCTCAGCCGTCGCGCGACGAACGCGCGATGCGCGGCCACCGCGTGCCGGCGCCAGTCACGCGCGCGCACACCACCGCGTGCGACGAACGCGCGCGCGGTCGCGCGGGCGAAATCGAGGCCGGCCTGGCCGCCGCGATGCAGCAGATTCGTGTCGTCGAGCGCGGCGATCAGTGCGAAGCACGCATCGACGCGCGCGGCCTCGGCATCGTCCGGCACGTCGCGTGCCGCGCGCCGTAGCGCAGGCAAGCCGATGCCGTACACGGTCGCAAAGCCGTCCGCGGCTTCGCGGCGCGCGCCGCCGACGCCGTAGCGGCGGCTCGCGCGTTCGCCGTGGCTGTCCGGCAGCCGCGGGCCGCCGAGTATGTCGGCGCCCCAGCGGCGCGCGACCCACGCGCCGAGCGTAGGCGCACCGGCCGCCCCGCCGTGCGCGCGGGCGCCGGCCGCCGCGCACAGCAGCCCGAGCCCGAAGATCGCGCCGCGATGCGTGTTGACGCCGCCCGTCGCGGCGAGCATCGCGTGCTCCGCGCGCAGGCCGATCTTGCGCAGCGCGGCCATCTCGGCATCGCGCGCGCCCGCGTCGGCCAGTTCCGCGAAGAACGGCCGTAGCACGGCCGCGCTGCGCGCGAACGTCGCGGCGTCCATATCCGAATGGCTGCCCGTATCGACGTGGCTGACGAGCCCCGGCTTCGGATAGGTTGCGATTTCGAGCACGAGGCTGCGCTCGGCGAGCGCCGCGATACGGTCGGCGTCCGACCAGGATGCGGCCGGCGCGCGGCAAACGGCTGCGGCGCTCACGGCGCGTCTCCGGCAAACGCGGCCGCGGGCATCAGCTCGACGGCGATCGCCGTCTTCACCGCGACTTCGGGCAAGCGCGCCTGCAGTTCGCGCCAGTTGACGCCCGCGCCGTCGTCGCGCAGCAGTTCGCCGTCGATGCGCATCGGCGCGTGCGCGGCGATCGCCGCGAGCCCGTCGAGCAGCGGCGCGATGCACGACGCGGCCGGCAGCGGAAACAGCACGTCGAGATCCGACGATGCGCTCAGATACGAGTCGCCGGTCAGCGCCTGCCACGCGAGGCTGCCGAACACGCGGCCCTGCACACCGCAACGCGCGCCGAGCGCGTCGAGTGCGCGCAGCGTCAGCTGCCACGCGTGCGGCGCGGCCGCCAGCACGTCGGCGAACGCCGGCGGCGGGCCGGCCGTCGCGACTGCATTGTGCGCGACATTCAGCGCGATGCGGCGCTTGCCGGCAGCCGGCGGCAGCGGTATGCCGAGCGGCACGCGGCCGGCGGCCGCCTCGTCCGGCGACGCGCGGCGCACCACGAGCGGCCGCGCGCCGTCGGCCCACGCGCGCACGACGGGATCGGCGGCAAGCGCCGGATCGCGCGCCAAGGCCGTGCGCCAGCCGTCGGCCGTCAGCGTGACGAGCGTGTGGCGGCGCAGCGGTGCGTCAGCGTGCGGCACGCGCGAGCGCCTCGACGCGCGCGGCGACGTCGGCCGCGACCGGACGCCCGCGCGCCGCCCGGCGATCGACGCGGTCGGCCGGCTTGCCGAGCCATTCGGCCAGCTGCGCGTCCAGCGCGCGCGCCGGATCGAGCACCGCGTCGACGGCACCCATCTTCACGAGATTGTCGAGCCCCGGTGCGAACACGGCCGTCGACCGCGCCATCTCCTTCAGCACGTCGATCGGCAGCTTCGTCACGCGCGACATCGACGGCAGATCCATCACCTCCGGCTCGGCACCGGGTAGCGCAAGCAGCGTGCGCGTCGCGAGCGCGGTCGCGATGAAGGCGCCGGCGGCCGTATGGCCGTACAGCAGCCCGATCGTCCGATGTCCGGCCTGGTCCGCGACCATCAGACACTTCGCAAGATGCGCGAGCGCTTCGTTCAGGCCCAGCAATTCGTCGCGCTTGCTCATCCGCTGGCTGTCGCTGTCGACGAGCACGAGGATCGGCGTCGCGTCGCCGCGCTCGACCGTGTCGAGCACGCGCGCGGACAGCGCGAGCGCCTCGTCGATTCCGAACGGCAGGCGCTCGGCGACACCGATCACGTCGACGCGCGCGCCGCCGAGCAACGCGTGGCCGGTCAGCAGCCCACGCTCGCGCGCGATGGCATGGCCGTGCGGAAACAGCGAATTCAAAACCTCATCGAGCGTCATGCTGCGGCTCCTGCAGTTGGTCGGCGAGCGTCGCGAACGCATCGTCCGGCATGCCGGGGATCGCCTCTGGCACGCGCGCGCCGAGCGCACGCCAGACGTCGAGCGCATCCTCGCAGGCGCCGAAGCGCGCGACGCGCGCGTCGAGGCGCGTCTGCTCGGCGCGCAGCGTCGCGACATCGAGTTTCGGCGCGCGCTCGAGCAGCGCGAGCGCCGCCGCGCGAAACGCGGCCGGCGTGTCGGCGACGTAGCGCTCCGCCCCGCCGATCAGCCGCCGGTGCTTGCCGCCCATCGTGCGCCAGATCAGCGCGCGGTCCTTCGCGTCGAATTCCTCGACGCCGCGGTTGGTCTCGATTACTTCGGGGCCCGATACGCTGATGCGCCCCTGCTCCGACACCGCGAGCGCCGAGCAGCACGCGGCGAGCAGCCCGCCGCCGCCGTAGCAGCCGGCGCGCCCGCCAATCAGCCCGATCACCGGCACGCCGGCCGCGCGCGCGTCGACGAGCGCGCGCATGATCTCGGCAATCGCGAGCTCGCCCGCGTTCGCTTCCTGCAACCGCACGCCGCCCGTATCGAACAGGATCAGCACCGGCGTGCCGCCGCCGCGCGCGGCGCGCAGCAGGCCCGTGAGCTTGGCACCGTGCACTTCGCCGAACGCGCCGCCCATGAAGCGGCCCTCCTGCGCGGCGACGAACACCGGCTTGCCGTCGAGCCGGCCGCAGCCGACGATCATCCCGTCGTCGAACTGCTGCGGCAGGTCGAACAGCGGCAGATGCGGGCTCGTCACGCGCTCGGCCGGCCCGAGGAATTCGGTGAAGCTGCCGTCGTCGAGCAAGGCATCGACGCGCTGCCGCGCCGACGCCTCGTACCAGCTCGCCGCGTTCGCGACGAATGCGGGCGCGTCGTGGATCGCTTCGGTCATCACACCTCCCCTTCGATTGCGCGCACGGCCTGCGCGAGCCGCAGCGACACCATGTCGGGCCGCGCGCCGCCGTCGTTGATCGACAGCTTCAGGCCGCCCGGCGCGCGCCGTTCGACGAAATCCGACACGACGGCCTGCCACACCGCGCCGAAGCCGACCGCCGCGGTGCGGATGTCGATCTCGCACTCGTTGCCCGGCAGCACGCGCTCGACGAGCACCTCGAGATTGCCGGACGCGACGACGCCGACGAGCGCCATCGGCCGCTCGCCCTTCGCGCGCGCGCGTGCGGTGAACCGATAGTTCAACTGTTCCATGCGCTGTTCCTTACCAGTTGCGGAACCGGGCAGGCGGTGCGTACAGCCCGCCCGACCAGTGCACGAGATCCTTGATCGAGCGCGCGGCGAGCCAGCGACGGTCCGCGTCGAGCGGATCGATACCGAGATCCTCCGGCCGGCGGATCACGCCGCGCTCGCGCAGCCGCTCGACCATCCTGCGGTCGCGGCCGCGGCCGATTTCCGTGTAGCCGGCCACGCCGCGAATCGCTTGCTCGCGTTCGTCGCGGTCGCGGCACATCAGCAGGTTCGCGATGCCTTCCTCGGTGACGATGTGCGTGACGTCGTCGCCGTAGACCATGATCGGCGCCAGATCGAGCTGCAGCTTGTCCGCGAGCTTCAGCGCGTCGAGCTTCTCGACGAACATCGGCACGTTCTTGTCGCCGAAGGTCTCGCCGATCTGCACGACGAGCTTGCGCCCGCGCCGCAGCGCGGCCGGCGTATCGGGATCGGCTTCGGCGCCGGCCTTCAGCCACGGTTCGCTCGGATGGCGCCGGCCGCGCGCGTCGCTGCCCATGTTCGGCGCGCCGCCGAAGCCGGCGATCCGCTCGGCCGTGACCGTCGACGAATGGCCGGACAGATCGATCTGCAACGTCGAGCCGATGAACATGTCGCACGCATAGAGGCCGGCCGTCTGGCAGAACGCGCGGTTCGAGCGCAGCGAACCGTCCGGGCCCGTGAACCAGACGTCGGAACGCGCGCGGATGTATTCATCCATCCCGACCTCGGAACCGAAGCAGTGGATCTGCTCGACCCAGCCCGATTCGATCGCCGGAATCAGCGTCGGGTGCGGGTTGAGCGCCCAGTGCGTGCAGACCTTGCCCTTCAGCCCGAGCTTCGCGCCGTAGGTCGGCAGCAGCAGCTCGATCGCCGCGGTGTTGAAGCCGATGCCGTGGTTCAGGCGCTTGATGCCGTACGGCTCGTAGATGCCCTTGATCGCCAGCATCGCGGTCAGGATCTGCGTCTCGGTGATCGCGGCCGGATCGCGCGTGAACAGCGGCTCCACGTAGAACGGGCGGCCGGCCTCGACGACGAAATGCACGCGATCGCCGGGGATGTCGACGCGCGGCACCTTGTCGACGATGCGGTCCACCTGCGCGATCACGATGCCGTCCTTGAACGCGGTCGCTTCGACGACGGTCGGCGTGTCCTCGGTGTTCGGGCCCGTGTACAGGTTGCCGTCCGCGTCCGCGCTGACCGCGGCGATCAACGCGACGTGCGGCGTGAGATCGATGAAGTAGCGGGCGAACAGCTCGAGATACGTGTGCACGGCACCGAGCGCGATCTTGCCGCCGAACAGCAGCTTGGCGATGCGCTGCGACTGCGGGCCCGAATATGCGAAGTCGAGCCGCTTCGCGATGCCGCGCTCGAACACGTCGAGATGCTCGGGCAGCACGACGCCCGACTGCACCATGTGCAGGTCGTGCACCTTCGCGCTGTCGACGTCGGCGAGCGCCGTCGCGAGCAGGTCGGCCTGCTTCTGGTTGTCGCCTTCGAGGCACACGCGATCGCCGGGCCGCAGCACCGCTTCGAGCAGCGCGACCGCGTCGCGCGCATCGACGCGCTTGCCGCGCGCGAACGCCGCGCCGGCCGCAATGCGCGCATCGCGCGCCTGCCGCGCGTGATTCCATCCCGTCATGAACAGTTCTCCTGCTTCGATGGTTCTGCGGCATTCTAAGCCTCGCGACGCCGCCGATTGATGATGTTGGGCAATGCGACTCAGAGGGCGCCGCGATGGATGCGCGCCGGCGCGTCGCACACGCGAGCGGCCCGCATCCGCGCCACTCACGCGCCGACCAGCGCGCGCGTCGTGAAGAACAGCAGCGACGGCCCGAGCAGGCAGCCGACGCCCGTATGGAACGTCGCGACGAGCGCGCCGTACGGCACGAGCCGCCGGTCCGTCGCCGCGAGCCCGGCGCTGACGCCGCTGACGGTGCCGGCCAGGCCGCCGAAGATCATCGCGGAGCGCGGCGTCTTCAGGCCCATGAAGTTGGCCGCGACCGGCGTGCCGACCATCACGATGATCGCCTTGACGAGCCCGGTCGCGATGCTGAGCGCAATCACGTCGGAACTCGCGCCGATCGCCGCGCCCGTGACGGGCCCGACGATGTACGTGACGGCGCCCGCGCCGATCGTCGTCATGCTGACCGCATCGGTATAGCCGAACGCGCGCGCGACGCACGCGCCGACGATGAACGGCAGCACGGTGCCGAGCAGCAGCGACACGACGCCGACGAGCCCCGCCTTGCGCGCCTCGGTCGGCTGCACTTCGAACGCGGTCGCGACGATCGCGAAATCGCGCAGCATCGCGCCGCCCATCAGGCCGATGCCGGCGAACAGCGGCACGTCGGCCAGCCCCTTCTCGCCGCCGGTCAGCGCGCCGCCGACATAGGCGAGCGCGAGGCCGATCACGATCGCGATCGCGGAGCCGTGCACACGGCCGAACGTGAGCTTGCGCGACGCGATCGACGACAGCCACATGATCAGGCCGACGAGCGCGAACGACGCGACGAGCCCGTTGTGGGCCACTACCTTTTCGAGCATCTGCAGCATCGCGGCCTCCCTCACTGTTCGTCGAGTTGCGGCACACCGGCGAACGCGGTGTCGTCGCGTCCGGTGCGGGCGAGTACCGCGATGCAGCATGCGCAGATCGCGACGGCGCCGACCGCCGCGAGCAGCGCGACGGGGCCGCCCTTCAGCGCGGCGACGACGTTCTGGTTCGCCGCCATCGCGACGACGACCGGGATGTACATCGCGCCCCAGAAACCGACGCCCGCCTCGGTTTCCTTCGGCAGCCAGCCGCGCCGGTGCAGCCAGAGCCGCAGGCAGATCAGCAGCAGCATCGCGATGCCGACGCCGCCGACGTTGGTTTTCACGCCGATCGCGGCGCCCAGCAGATCGCCGAGAAACAGCCCGGCCAGATGGCAGAACGCCAGCAGCGCGGTTCCGTAGATGATCATGAGTCGTCTCCAAGTCTCTTCGTGACGGCGCCGGAACGCTCGCGGGAACCGATCGCCGCACGCCGATCCGTGCGGAAGCCGTCTCCTGCGGCGGTGCGCCGCGGCCCGGTGCGCCGTCGTGCGGACGCGTTCTCGGGCGGTCGATGGGATGATGCGGTTTCGGGCCGGACGCCGGATGCCGTAGACTGACCGAAGCAGCCGGCGGCGCGACGCGGGTTGCGCGTCCGGGCGTCCGCCATGCGGGCCGACCGGCGCGTGAATCGATACTAGCGCCGCAAAATCCGGCCATTTATGAAGTTGTCGAAACCGATTCAGTGGATTTAGCAATGCGTCCATTACCGCCCGAGCTGCTGCGCAGCTTCGTCGCCGTCGCGCAGTCCGGCAGCTTTACCGCCGCGTCCGAGCGCGTGAGCCTGTCGCAGTCGACCGTGAGCCAGCACATCCGCCGACTCGAGGAGCTGCTCGACCGGCCGCTGTTCGAGCGCGACACGCGCAACGTGCGCCTGTCGCAGCACGGCGATGCGCTGCTGCGCTACGCGGTGCGGATTCTCGAGCTGATGGACGAGGCCGTTACGTCGGTGTGCGGGCCGCCGCTGTCGGGCAAGGTGCGGCTCGCCATGTCGGAGGATTTCGCGTCCGCGCATCTGACGGCCGCGCTCGCGAGTTTCGTGCAGCGCAACCCGGACGTCGAGCTCGCGATCGCGACGGGGCTGTCCGGCGACCTGTTCGACGCGCTCGACGAAGGCCGGCACGATCTCGTGTTCGCGAAGCGGATCGCGGGCAGCCGGCGCGGCCGCGTGATCCGCAGCGAACCGCTGTACTGGTGCACGGGCCCCGATTCGCGGATCACGGGCCACGAGACCGTGCTGCCGCTCGCGCTGCATCCGGAGCCGAGCGTGTCGCGCCGCCGCGTGCTCGAATCGCTCGAAGCGGTCGGGCGGCCGTACCGGATCGCGGTCGTCAGCAGCAGCATCGCGGTGTTGCGCGCGGCCGCGAGCGCGGGGCTCGGCGTCAGCGCGTTCGCCGGCTACGTGATTCCCGCCGGGCTCGCTCGGCTCGATGCCGGGCTGCCGGAACTCGGCGAGCTCGAATACGTGATCGACCGGCCGGCGGCTGCGTCGCGCTCGACGCTCGCGCTGGAAGCGACGCTGATCGCGGCCGCCGCGCAGTTGTAGCGGGCGGTGTCGCATGGCCGCCGTCGCACGGCGGCCGTCGTGCGATCGGCAAGGACGCGGCACGCGCGCCGCTTCGCCGTTACGGCAGGAAACTGCGGCGCCGCGCGTCGATCAGCTCGACGAGCAGCCGGTCGCGCTCGGCGGCCAGCGCCTGCATCGAGCGGTCGCCCTGGATCGCGCGCAACGCGTCGATCAGCTTGCGATCGACCTCCGGATCGAACGACGGCGTGCCGAGGTCGTTCCACCAGCTCGTCATCGGGCCCGACAGATGCTCGAGAAAATGCGCGATCCCGCCCGCGCCGCCGCCGAGGTGATAGGTCAGGCACTGCCCCATCAGCGCCCAGCGCAGCCCGGGTCCCCACGCGACGGCCTTGTCCGCATCGGCGACGCTCACCACGCCTTCGCCGACGAGGTGATACACCTCGCGAAACAGCGCCGCCGCGAGCCGGTTCGCGACGTGCCCGGCCATCTCCTTGTTCAGCACGATCGTGACCTTGCCGAGCGCATCGTAGAACGCCTTCGCGCGTTCGATCACGGCCGCGTCGGTCGCCTCGCCGCCGACCAGCTCGACGAGCGGAATCAGATGCGGCGGATTGAACGGATGCGCGATCAGGCAGCGTTCCGGATGCTGCTCGCACGCGGTCTGGATATCCGACATCTTGAGTCCCGACGAGCTCGACGCGATCGGCACGTGCGCGGGCAGCACGTCGTCCATCTGGCGGTACAGCGCGCGCTTGAGGTCGAGCCGCTCGGGGCCGTTTTCCTGCACGAAATCGACGCCGTCGAGCGCGCGCACGAGATCGGCGTCGAACGCGAGCCGTGCGCACGCCGCGTCGGCGTCGTCGCCGAGAAACGCGGCCAGCGATTCGCGCAGCCGCGCGTCGGCCTGCGGCGCGGGATCGGTCGCGACGACGTCGAAGCCCTTCGCCAGATAGAAAGCCGTCCAGCTCGCGCCGATCACGCCGGTGCCGACGATCGCGATGCGTTGAATGTCCATGTGCGTCCCGTCTCCATGATCCGTTGATGGCGAGGCGATTGTCGCATCGAAACGGGCGCGCGCGCCGCCCTTGAAATGCGCCGCGCGGCCACTAATTACGCGTTACGCCGCAGCCGCGCCCCGCGCGCTGCCCGTTTCGACCCGGCGGAAGCAGCCGGTCGCGGCCGATGCCGCACCGCTGCGTCTCCCGCGTATGGAGCAATCGAGTTCCGGAGGACCATCATGAGCGGTATCCATTTCGGCAACGACCTGTTCGACGAATTCGCGCGCATGCAGCGGCAGATGGCGAGCCTGTTCGGCGAGCTTCCGTCCGCGATCCGCGCGGTGCGGCCGAACGTCTTTCCCGCGCTGAACATCGGCGCGACCGACGATGCGATCGAGATCGTCGCGTTCGCGCCCGGCATGGCAGCCGGCGATTTCGACGTGTCGATCGACAAGGAGCTGCTGACGATCAGCGGCGAGCGCAAGCCCGCGCCGCGCGGCGAAGGCGACGACGTGCGCACCTACGCGCAGGAGCGCTTTCACGGCACGTTCCGGCGCGTCGTCGAGCTGCCGCAGAACGCCGATCCCGACAACGTCACCGCGCGCTACGAAAACGGCTGCCTGCTGATCCGCGTCGGTCGCCGCGAAGCCTCGAAGCCGCGTGCGATCACTGTTCAGTAATCCGGAGGACCCTGCGATGAACACGAATCAGACCCTCACCGAACGCGATCCGGACACCACGCCGACGGCGGCCGCCGAAGCGGCCGGACGCCGGCCGGCCGTCGTACCGGCCGTCGACATCGCCGAAGACAGCCAGCGTGTGACGCTCTGGGCCGACCTGCCCGGCGTGCCGCGCGAGAACCTCGACGTGAAGGTGCACGACAACACGCTGACGATCGAGGCCGAAGCACGCATCGATACGCCGGCCGAACTGCGCGTGCGGCACGTCGAAGTGCGCGCGCCGCGCTTTGCGCGCAGTTTCGTGCTGAGCCCCGATCTCGACACGTCGAAGATCGACGCGAGCCTGCGCGACGGCGTACTGACGCTGACGATCCCGCGCCGCGAAGAAGCGCGGCCGCGCCGGATCGACGTGATCGCCGGCGACGCGTAAGCGATCGCGCGCCGCGTCGCGGCGCACAAGATGAAAGCCCCGCCGGCGTTCGCCTTCGGCGGGGCTTTTTGTCGACCGCGAGATTCGCGTACGCAACCGTCAGTCGAAATCGAACAAATCGAACACCGACTTGCGGCGGCGCCGATCGTCATGCCTGCGCCGATCGTCGTACGCGCGGCCGTCGTCGCGGCGATCATCGCGTGCTTCGTACCGCGGCGGCGGCGCGTCGCCCCTGTCGCGCGCAATCAGCTTGTCGAGCTCGCCGCGATCGAGCCACACGCCGCGGCAATCGGGACAGTAATCGATCTCGATCGACTGGCGCTCGGCCATCAGCAGATCGGGGGTTTTGCAGACCGGACATTTCATCGTCGTGCCCTCCTTGCGGCAACGGTGAACGACCCGCCGCGCGACGCGTGCCGCCGTGGCGGCACACTGCGCTCAGCGGCCTTCGACATGTGCTTCGACACGTGCCGCGCGCTTCGCCTTCGCGCGGCGCGCGAGCATGTTCATCCCTTCGACGAAGGCGGAAAAAGCCATCGCCGCGTAGATGTAACCCTTCGGCACGTGCGAGCCGAACCCTTCGGCGATCAGCGTCATCCCGATCACGACGAGGAACGACAGCGCGAGCATCACGATGGTCGGGTTGCGGTCGATGAAGCGCGCGAGCGGCTGCGCGGCGAACAGCATCACGGTCACCGCGGCAATCACGGCGATAAACATGATCGGCACGTGTTCGGTCATGCCGATGGCGGTCACGATGCTGTCGATCGAGAACACGATGTCGAGCATCAGGATCTGCCCGACCGCGGCCCACATCGTCAGGCCGGCCGCCCCACCCGACGCGTGCGCCTCGCCGCCGTCGTGCGACACGTGGTGGTGGATCTCGGTCGTCGCCTTCCATACGAGGAACAGGCCGCCCGACAGCAGAATCATGTCGCGCCACGAAAACGCGTGATCGAAGAGCGTGAATACCGGCTCGGTCAGCCGCGCGATCCACGCGACGGTGCCGAGCAGTGCGAGCCGCATCACGAGCGCGAGGCCGATCCCGAGCCGCTGCGTGCGTGCGCGCTGCGCCTCCGGCAGCTTGTTGCTGAGAATCGAAATGAAGATCAGGTTGTCGATGCCGAGCACGATCTCCATCACGACGAGCGTCAGAAGCGCTGCCCAGACGGCAGGATCGGCGGCAAGCGTCAGCAGGGTGTCCATGAAAACGGGCCCATGAAAGTGGAAAGTGCCGATCATACTGCGCGACACACTTCGTAAAAATCAGCGAGAATCTGATTTTTGGTTCGGTTTTTACGAAGTTTCGACCGATGCTGAATTTCCGCCATCTCTACTACTTCTGGGTCGTCGTGAAGGAAGGCGGCTTCGCGCGCGCGGCCGAACGGCTCGACATGGCCGTGCAGACCATCAGCGCGCAGGTGCGCGAGCTCGAGAAATCGCTCGGCCATGCGTTGCTGCGCCCGGCCGGGCGCGGCGTCGCGATGACCGACGCCGGGCAGGCCGCCTACGCACGCGCGGAAGCGATCTTCGAGATGGGCCGGCTGATTCCGGACGAAGTGCGCGCGGCGGCGAGCCAGCCGACCGTGCGACTCGCGGTGGGCCTCGCGGACGGTATCTCGAAGCTCGCCGCGCACGCGGTGCTGGCGCCGGTGCTCGACACGCCGACGCTGCGGCTGCTATGCCACGACGGCGAGCACGACGCACTGCTCGCCGAACTCGCGCTGCACCATCTGGATCTCGTGCTCGCCGGCCAGGGTGCGCCGTCCGGATCGAACCTGCGCGTGACGAGCGAGCGGCTCGTCGCGTCGCCGGTCGACTGGTATGGCCCCGCGGCGCTCGTCACGCCCGCGGCGCGCCAGCGCTTTCCGCACACGCTCGCCGAGCTGCCGGTGCTGCTGCCCACCGCGCATTCGGCGCTGCGCGCACGGCTCGACCGCTGGTTCGAGGCGGAGCGGATCGTGCCGCGCGTGGTGGGCGAATTCGAGGACAGCGCACTGATGGCCGTGTTCGCGGCGCGCGGGCTCGGCGTGTTTCCGCTCAGCGAACTGGGCGCGAACGATGCGACGCTGCTGCGCGGGCTGCGGCGGCTCGGGCGCGCCGGCGACGTGACCGAGGAGATTCACGCGATCCGCTCGCGGCGCGGCGAGCATCATCCGCTGACGGCGCGCCTGCTCGCCTCCGCGCGTCCGGCGCCGGACCGCTGAAACGAGCGCGACGTCAAACGAAACTATAATGACGCCCCGGCCATACGCGATTGCCGCGCCTGCGACCCGGCCCCGCCGTTGCGCGACGGCCTTCGCGCGCCGCGCCGGCCCCCTGCGCGCGGCATCTCGCCGAGCCTTTTGAAAGACGCCATGCACAACCGATTCCGCCTGTTTCCCGTTTCGTGCGCGCTCGCGGCCGCGGCCGTGCTCGCGGCGTGCTCGTCGCCGCCCAAACCGATCTACCAGCAGGAACAATTCGACGCGACGACCAGCCCGTATGCGCACACGTTCCATGCGAATTCCGACGCCACCTGCGAAGCCGCGCGGCGCGCACTGCTGAGCCAGGGCTATGTCGTGTCGTCGTCGCGTAACGACGCGGTCGACGGCAGCAAGAATTTCCAGCCGAGCAACGACATGCACGTCGTGATCGAGTTTCACGTCGTCTGCGCCGACGCGAATGCGGACGGCTCGTCGAGCATCGCGTACGTGAACGCGGTACAGGACCGCTACACGCTGAAGAAGTCGAATACGTCGGCCAGCGTCGGGCTCAGCGTGTTCGGCTCGCTGTCGCTGCCGATCGGCTCGAGCGACGACGCGCTCGTGAAGACCGCGAGCGAGACGATTCCGGCCGGCGTGTTCTACGAGCGCTTCTTCAATCTCGTCGAGCATTTCCTGAAGGTCGATCCCGCGCGCCGCGACCGTGCGGCCGTGAAGGCGGCCGAAAAGGAAGCCGTCACGCCGCTGCCCGAACCGGCGCCGACGCCGCAGGGCGAGCCGATGAAGATGACGACGCCGATCGTGCCGACGCCGCCTGCCGCGCCGGTGCCGCTGTCGACGCCGACCGCCGCGCCTGCGGCCGGGGCAGCGGCCGTGTCGACCGCGCCGGCCGTGATCGCGCCGGCGGCGACGGGTGCGGCCGCGTCGTCGGCAGCGCCCGTGTCGGCGCCCGGCCACGCAGCGCCCGCGGCAACGCCGGGCGCGGCTTCGGCGCCTGCTTCGGTCTCGCCGTCCGGTGCGGCGCCTGCGCCGGCATCGGCTCCGGCCGGCGCTTCTCCGGCAGCGCCCGCTTCTTCGAAGGCTGCGCCGGCGCCCGCCGCGTCGACGCCGGCCGTTTCGACGCCGTCATCGGCAGCACCTGCTGCGGCGCCCGCCGCACGGAATGACGCGTCGCAGACACCGACCGTCAACGCACCGGCCGCCGACAGCCCCGCCGTCGCATCGGCGCCGTCGGGCGCCAGCGCGCCTGGCGCGCCTGGCGCGCACTGAGCGGCCCGGCCGAAAGCCGCCGCCTCGCCGGCCCGCACGGCGGGCGGACATTGCCGCCAGGCCATTCGTCCGATGGAAGGCCGTGCGTGGCGGTCTGCCCGCGCCCGGCCGTAACGCCGGCGCGCGGCTCATCCAAATTCCAATCCCCATCCCAATTCGATTGCGCCCGGACCGGCTCGCCGTTGGGACGCTTCGTCGGCGCGCGCCCGTGTGCGGCCATGGACCCGGCGTGAGCTCGTACGGCCGCGCGATGCTGCTGCCCCGCGCCGCTGGCACGCCGCGCCGCCCGCGCGCTGGCCGCACGCGCTATTCGGATGACGAATTGGCACCAAAAACGGCCGTTTAACGACATTTCAAATCGTTACGTCGCGAAATATACTGCGCGCGCATCCACCCTCGTGCCAAAGAGAGGATGCCTTTCCTCCCTGGTCACGGTCCCCCTGTGGCCGGGGTTTTTTTTGTCCGCGCCGGCGCGCCGACGCCCGTCCCGCGCCCGCGCGGCAGCGGCGGTGCGCCGCCATTCTTGATATCGATTCAAGAGAGTTTCGTCCCGATACGGCTTTTTCCGCAAAAGTCGGACGAGCACAATGCAGGCTGTCCGCAACGGCGCCGTTCCGTTGCCCATTGCTTACAGGAGTACATCGCTTGACCGCCACGACTTCCCCTGCTTCCCGCCCCGGCGGCAGCGCCGCGCTGCCGCTGCTGGCGCTCGCCGCCGGCGCGTTCGGCATCGGCACGACCGAGTTCTCGCCGATGGGCTTGCTGCCCGTGATCGCCGACGGCGTGCACGTGTCGATTCCGCAGGCCGGCATGCTGATCAGCGCATACGCGATCGGCGTGATGGCCGGCGCGCCGCTGATGACGCTGCTGCTCGCGCGCCGCCCGCGCCGTTCGGCACTGATCGCGCTGATGACGATCTTCACGATCGGCAACCTGCTGTCTGCCGTCGCACCGAACTACACGACGCTGCTGCTCGCGCGCCTCGTCACGAGCCTGAACCACGGCGCGTTCTTCGGGCTCGGCTCGGTGGTCGCCGCGAGCCTCGTGCCGCGCGACAAGCAGGCCAGCGCGGTCGCGACGATGTTCATGGGTCTGACGATCGCGAACGTCGGCGGCGTGCCGGCCGCGACGTGGCTCGGCCACATCATCGGCTGGCGGATGTCGTTCGCGGCGACGGCCGCGCTCGGCCTGATCGCGATTGCGGGCCTGTTCGCCGCGCTGCCGAAAGGCGAAGCCGGCAAGATGCCCGATCTGCGGGCCGAGCTGGCCGTGTTGACGCGTCCCGTCGTGCTCGGCGCGCTCGCGACCACGGTGCTCGGCGCCGGCGCGATGTTTACGCTGTACACGTACGTCGCACCGACGCTCGAGCATCTGAGCGGCGCGACACCCGGCTTCGTGACCGCGATGCTCGTGCTGATCGGCGTCGGCTTCTCGATCGGCAACGTCGCGGGCGGCCGCCTCGCGGACCGCTCGCTCGACGGCAGCCTGATCGGTTTCCTGCTGCTGTTGATCGTGTCGATGGCCGCGTTCCCGCTGCTCGCCGCGACGCATGCAGGCGCCGCCGCGACGCTGCTCGTGTGGGGCATCGCGACGTTCGCGGTCGTGCCGCCGCTGCAGATGCGCGTGATGCGCGCCGCCGCCGAGGCGCCCGGCCTCGCATCGGCCGTCAACATCGGCGCGTTCAATCTCGGCAATGCGCTCGGCGCTGCCGCCGGCGGCGCCGCGATTTCGGCCGGGTTTGGCTATGCGGCGGTGCCGCTCGTCGGCGGGCTGATTGCCGCGGCCGGTCTCGCGCTCGTCGTGCTGCAGCGGATGCAGCGCCGCCGCGCGCCGGCCGCCGCGGGGTCTTGACGCCGGCACCGTCGAGCGTCGCGGCCGAGCCGTACGCATCGGCGTCGCGGCGCGCGCAGTGCCGAATTCAATCAGGCGCACCAGCGCACACGGGCCGGTCATCCGGCCCATGTCGCGTCGTCATCGGCCCGGCGCCTGCTTCGCGCACCGGCCGCCGGCACGCTCAGCGCGCCGCGCCGAAGCCGCCGAAGAACGCGCGCGCGTTCGCGTCGAGGCTGTCGAGGTGATAGCCGCCTTCCTGCACGATCACGGTCGGCAGACCGAGCGCGCCGATCGCGCTGCCGAGCCGGCCGAAGCCGTCGGTCGTCACCGCGACCTGCGACTGCGGATCGTCCTTGTAGATGTCGAAGCCGAGCGCGAGCACGAGCGCGTCGGGCTCGAAGCGCGCGAGCGCGCGCAACGCGTCGTCGAGGCGCTCGAAGAACACCGCCTCCGGCGAACCGTGCGGCATCGGCAGGTTCAGGTTGTAGCCCGCGCCGGCGCCGGCGCCCGTTTCGTCTTCGTAGCCGGCGACGACCGGATAGAAGTCGGTCGGATCGCCGTGAATCGACACGTACAGCACGTCGTCGCGACCGTAGAAGATTTCCTGCACGCCCTGCCCGTGATGCATGTCGGTGTCGAGGATCGCGACGCGCCGATGGCGGCCGAGCAGCGCCTGCGCGGCGATCGCCGCGTTGTTCAGATAGCAGAAGCCGCCCGCCGCATCGCGGCGCGCGTGATGGCCGGGCGGCCGGCACAGCGCATACGCGTCGCGCGCGCCGTCGTTCACGTCGGCCGCAGCCGCGAGCGCGCTCTGCGCGGACCAGTAGGCGGCACGCCACGTGTTCGCACCGATCGGGCAGCTGCCGTCCGCGAGATAGCGCGCGGCTTTCGCGAGCACGCCGCGCAGCGGATTCGGATCGCGCACGAAGATGTTCGACATCACTTCGTCGCCCCAGTCGTCGGGCATCTTCTTCCAGTCGCGGTGCGCGTCCTCGAGAAAGCGCAGGTAGTTCATGTCGTGCACGGCCGCGATCGGCGCCGTGCCGCGGTCGGCCGGCTCGCGCACGTCGAAGTCGAGTGCACGCACAGCGGCGACCAGGCGCGCCGCGCGCTCCGGCACTTCCTGCGGCGCCCGCATCTGCCCGCGCGACAGATACGTGCGCGGATGGTGCAGCAATTGCTCGGGATGGAAATACGTCTTCATCGATCGTCCTCGTCGGAATGCATCGTCATACGCGCGGCGCGGCTGTTGCCGTGTCCACACGCGCCGCGACGCCCGCCCGCGTGAGCACCGCGTGAAGCAGCACGTTCGTGCCGCGCGTCACGTCGTCCGGCAGCGCATCTTCGGCTTCGTTGTGCGACAGGCCGTCGACGCACGGAATGAACACCATCGCAGTCGGCACGCTGCGCGCGAGCACGATCGCATCGTGTCCGGCG
This sequence comes from Burkholderia multivorans ATCC BAA-247, assembly GCF_000959525.1. Classification (NCBI taxonomy): domain Bacteria; kingdom Pseudomonadati; phylum Pseudomonadota; class Betaproteobacteria; order Burkholderiales; family Burkholderiaceae; genus Burkholderia; species Burkholderia multivorans. The sequence goes on along the minus strand of NZ_CP009832.1, from coordinate 1,424,837 downwards.
CCACTGACGATTCGCTCGCTGCGATAGCCGAACGCGTCCGCGGCCTGCGCGACGAGTTCGACGCACGCGCGATCGAACGGCGTCGCCGGGCTGCGCCAGCAAGTCCCGATCGCCACCTGCACGCCGCGCGCGGCCGCCACGCGTGCCGCTGCATCGCGCAGCGCGCGCTCCATCGCATCGACTTCGGCATCGTCGTGATGACGCAGATCGACGGTAAAGGTCAGCTCGCCCGCAATCGTGTTGCGCGAGGCGTTGCGAACGGCGATCTGGCCGATCGTCGCGAGGCCGCGCGGCGCATAGCCGGCGACGATCCGCTCCAGATCGAGCGCGATCTGCGCGGCCGCGAAATAGGCGTCGCGACGGTACGGCATCGGCGTCGTGCCCGCATGCGCGGCTACACCCGTGACCGTCACGTCGAGCCAGCGAATCGCCTGCCCGCCGGTCACGATCCCGATCGTCGTGCCGTTCGCCTCGAGCACGGGCCCCTGCTCGATATGCGCTTCGAAATAGGCGTCGACCGCGCCGCCCGTGCGCCGCGTGCCGCGATAGCCGCAGGCGTCGAGCGCATCGCCGAGCGACACGCCGTCGGCATCGCGCGTCGCGAGCGCGTCGGCAAGCGGCAGCGCGCCGGTGAACACGGCCGAGCCGAGCATCGCCGGCGCGAAGCGTGCACCCTCCTCGTTCGTCCACGACACGATCTCGAGCGGCTTGTTCGTCGCGATGCGCGCATCGTTCAGCGTGCGCACGAGTTCGAGCGCGGCCAGCACGCCGTACACGCCGTCGAAGCGCCCGCCTTCGGGCTGCGTGTCGAGATGGCTGCCGATCAGCACCGGCGCCGCGTGCGCGTCTGCGCCGTCGCGCCGCGCGAACAGGTTGCCGACTTCGTCGACGCTGACCGTCATGCCCGCGTCGCGGCACCACTGCGCGAACAGGTCACGCCCGCGCCGGTCGTCTTCGGTGAGCGCAAGCCGGCGCACGCCGCCGCGAGGTGTCGCGCCGATGCGCGCCATGTCCGTCAGGCTGCGCCACAGGCGGTCGCCGTCGATTTTCAACAGGTCTTTCATATGCACTCCGGATAAAACCGTGAATCGGTGCTCAGTGCGTGCCGAGCGCTTCGGCGCCGGCCGGCTGCGCCGCGCGGCGCGCATCGAGCGCGACGATGCAGAGCAGCGAGATGCCGGACAGGCACGTGTAGAACACCGCGAGCGGCCACCACTGGCCCGCGAAGCGGTGCGCGAGCCACGTGCCGACGAGCGGCGTCAGGCCGCCCGCGAGCGCGCCGCAGATCTGGTACGCGAGCGAGATCGCCGAATAGCGCACGTGCGCGGGAAACACGCCGCTGACGAAGCCCGCGATCACCGAATAGAAGCCCGACATGCAGACGACCGCGATCGCGATGCCCGTCACGAGCGACACCGACGTGCCGCCCTGCACGAGCATGAACATCGGATACGGCGACAGCATCGCGAGCGCGGCCGCGAGCTTCAGGAAGCGCGCGCCGCCGATACGCTCGGCAATCCACGCGGAAATCGGCTGGCCGACGAACTGGATGATCGCGACCGCGAACAGGCTGTCGAGAATCAGCGACCGCGACACGCCGACGTACTGCGTGGTGTACGCGATCATGAACGTGTTCGTGAAATAGACGCCCGCGATCCCGATCGTGTTCGCGCCGATGCAGAGCAGCACGAGCCCCCATGCGGACCGGAACACTTCGGCCACCGGCAGCTTCACCGTGCGGTTCGCTTCCTTCACGCGCGCGAACTCGGGCGATTCGTTCACGCCGAGCCGGATCAGGATGCCGACGATCAGCAGCACCGCGCTTGCGAGAAACGGCAGGCGCCAGCCCCATGCGAGGAAATCGGCCTTGTCCATCGACGTGACCGCGCGAAACGCGAGCAGCGACAGGATCAGGCCGGCCGGGCTGCCGAGCTGCGCGAACGACGCGAAGAACGTGCGGCGGCCCTGCGGCGCGTGTTCGCCCGCCATCAGCACCGCGCCGCCCCACTCGCCGCCGACCGCGATGCCCTGCACGATGCGCAGCACGACGAGCAGCACCGGCGCGAGCATGCCGACCGTCGCGTAGTCGGGCAGCAACCCGACGCAGACGGTCGCGACGCCCATCATCATCAGCGTCGTCATCAGCGCCTTCTTGCGGCCGATGCGATCGCCCAGATGGCCGAATACGATGCCGCCGAGCGGGCGTGCGAAAAAGCCGACCGCGAACGTCGCGAACGACGCCATCGTGCTGACGAAGCGGTCGTGCGACGGGAAGTACAGCTCGCCGAACACGAGTGCAGCGGCGGTCGCGTAGATGTAGAAGTCGTACCACTCGATCATCGTGCCGATGAACGCGGCCGTCGCGGCGCGGCCCGGCTGACGGGCGGAAGGAAGAGACTGGGTCATGCGGGGCTCCTGTCGCGCGCCGGGCCGCTCGGCAACGGCACGCAATATGGTGATGGCGACCGTCTGTCGCGGCCTCGGGCCGCACGCTGCGGCACGCCTCCTTTATCGGCCGCCGCAATTCATTAGTCAAATTTCAAGTTATTATTCGGCGTATAAATTCAGCTAATACACGGCACACCTGCCGTCCGGAGACCCGATGCGCGCCGATCTCGCTCCCTTCCTCAACGACCGTCTCGACTGGAACCTGTTGCGTACCTATCTGGTGATCATGCAGGAGCGCAGCGTGAGTCGCGCGGCCGCGCGGCTGCACGTGACGCAGCCCGCGGTGAGCCAGGCGTTGCGCCGGCTCGAGGACACGCTCGAGCGGCGGCTGATCGAGCGGCGCGGCGCGCACTTCGCGCCGACGCCGGCCGGCGAAGCCGTCTACCGGATCGCGAGCGACATCTACGGCGGCATCTCGCGCCTCGAAACGGAGCTCGACGACAGCACGGCCGACCTCACCGGCTCGATCCGGCTGTTGACCGTGAGCCGCATCGAGTCGCCCGTCTACGACGAATTCCTCGCGGATTTCCATCGCGCGTATCCGCGCGTCGATCTGCAGATCGAAGTGATGCGCTCGTCGGACATCCTGTCGTCGCTGCTGCAGAAGACCGCGACGGCCGGGCTCGGCCTGTGCCGCACGCCGCACGACAAGCTCGAGATGCGCTGCTTCCTGCGCCAGCGCTATGCGATCTACTGCGGTCGCCATCATCGTCTGTTCGGGCAGACGCAGTTGCGGATGGAAGACCTGCTCGCCGAGAACTTCGTGTCGTTTACGAGCGACCAGATCGGCGACAGCCTGTCGCCCCTCACGGTATTTCGCGATCAGAAGGGCTTCACCGGACGCATCGTCGCGTCGTCGCCGAGCCTCGAGGAAGTGCGGCGGCTGATCTTCGCCGGCTACGGCATCGGCTGCCTGCCCGAGCATATCGTGCGCGACGACATCGCCCAGCAGCGGCTGTGGCGGCTGCCGCCCGACGAAGGGCTCGTCGACGTCGACGTGTTCCTGCTGTGGCATCGCGACCGCAAGATGAATGCGGCCGAGCTGGCGTTTCTCGAGGCGATGGAGCGCTGCATGCAGCGCTATTCGCTCGCGCAGCGGCTCGGGAAATAGCGCCGCGGGCGCGACGCGCGCGCTATAGGCGCCCAAGCCGGACGCATGCCGGCCCGATGCGCGCCGTCAGGGCTGCGCTTCGCCGCGCTCGAGCGGCAAGATCAGGCGTTCGGGAATGCTGCGACGCGACCCGCGCGCGCCGACGTAATACAGCACGGCCGGCACGACGAGGCCGAGAATCCACGAGATGTCGGTGCCGCCGAGCGCGTCGACGAGCGGGCCCGTATAGACGTGCGTCGACATGAAGGGCAGCTGCACGAGAATGCCGATCACGTAGATCGCGATCGCCATCGCGTTCCAGCGGCCGTAGCGGCCGTCCGGGTCGGAGAGCGCCGGCACGTCGTAGCGCGAACGCGTGAAGCAGTAGTAGTCGACGAGATTGATCGCGCTCCACGGCGTGAAGAACGCGAGCAGGAACAGGATGAAGGCCGTGAATTCCTTCAGGAACGAATGGCGACCGGCCAGCGCGATCAGCGTCGAGACGCAGATCATCCCGAAGATGTACAGCAGCCGGCTGCGCGACGACACCGCGCCCTTGCCGCGAAAGCCGCTGACGATCGTCGCCATCGACATGAAGCTGCCGTACGCGTTGAGCGCCGTCACCGTGACCTTGCCGAACGCGATGCTGAAATACAGCAGCGCGGCCACGGCGCCCGTCGAACCGAGGCCGACGATGTACGCGACTTCGTGGTGCGCGAAGCCGCTGCCGGCCAGCGCCGCCGCGAACACGCCGAACACCATGGCCGCCTGCGCGCCGATCACGGAGCCGAGGCCCACCGCGAAGAACGTGCCGAGCGACGACGTCGAGCGCGGCAGATAGCGCGAGTAGTCGGCGACGTACGGGCCGAACGCGATCTGCCACGATGCCGACAGCGACATCGACAGCAGGAAGCTCGCGAGCGTGAAATGCCGGTTCGCGAGCAGCGCGCCGATGTCGTGGTTCGCGAACAGCTGAGCGAACATGTAGACGAACGCGACGATGCCGATCACGCTCGCGATCCGGCCGACGAAGTGGATCGCGCGATAGCCGCACACCGTCAGCACGACGATCACCGCCGCGAACAGCAGGATGCCGGCCGCGTCGTCGACGTGCAGCAACTGCGCGACCGCCTGCCCCGCCAGCACGGACCCGCTCGCGGAAAAGCCGATGTACATCAGGCACACGAGCACGATCGGGATCATCGCGCCGTACACGCCGAACTGGACGCGGCTCGAGATCATTTGCGGCAGCCCGAGTTGCGGACCTTGCGCGCCGTGCAGCGCCATCACGGCGCCGCCGATCAGCTGCCCGAGCAGCAGCGCGATCAGCGACCAGAACACGTCGCCGCCGAGCACGACCGCGAGCGCGCCCGTGACGATCGCGGTGATCTGCATGTTCGCCGACAGCCACAACGTGAACTGGCTCAGCAAACCGCCGTGACGTTCGGCGTCGGGAATGAAATCGATCGAGCGGACTTCGATCAAGCCGCCGGCGTTTCCGGTGGGATGCGTTGACACGGGCAAATCTCCAGATGACTCGGGACGACAAATGGTTCGAACGGGACGCTGAACGTGTCGAGCCGTCGGTGCGGCGCTTCGACGCGGCGCCGTGGCTCGCCGAGCGACGCCATGCATGCGCGATGGGCGCGACGAGCACGGCGCCGCGCATGCGGCACGACGCGGGCAGGCATTGCCAGCGCATGATCTTGTATATACAACTTGTCCGATATCCGGAAATACCCGTCTTTCGCCGCTTTTTTAGGCGTGTAGATGGGTCGGCACGCGAGTCGCAGCGTGATGCAAGGTGACGTATGGAAACCGAAAGGAGGCGGCGGCATCGTCATCGACAGGCGACGATCGGCGGCGCCCTTCATCGTTCGTCCACCGTTCGTTCGCCGCTCAGATCAGCCGGTCCGACGCGACGACATGCACGCCCGGCCGCGCGTCGAGCGCGGCATCGAGCAGCGCGCGTGCAATGCGCGGCGCGGGATTCACGCGCCACTTCGGCGGCAGCAGCGCGCCCGCGATCCTCAGTGCGAACTGCAACGCGCGCTCCCCGAGCCGGAACTCGTCGCGGCTACCGCCGATCAGCCCGGGACGCACGTACGTCAGCGACGCGAAACCGACGTCCGCGAGCGAGCGCTCTACTTCGCCCTTCACGCGACTGTAGAAAACGCGCGACGCCGGATCCGCGCCGAGCGCGGAATTCAGTACGTAGGTCGGCGTGCCGTGCCGATGCGCGAGGCGGGCCACCGCGAGCGGATAGTCGTGATCGACGCGCCGGAATGCCGCTTGCGATCCGGCGATGCGCATCGTCGTGCCCAGCGTGCAGATCACGGCGTCGGCACGCCGCCAATCCGCGTCGGCCGGCAGCTGCTCGAAGTCGACCGTCACCGCCTGCAGCTTCGGATGCGGTGACAACGGACGGCGCGCGATGACGACGATGCGCGCGACGCGCGGATCGGCGAGCGCCGCATCGAGGACGTGGCGTCCGACCAGACCGGTCGCGCCGACAAGCAGCAGTTTCATGTTCGATCGCTCCGTTGGATAACGTTGCGCTGATCGCTGATGTCCAGCGCTGCAGTGTACGGCCGTGCCGCGCCGCCACAAACCCGCGCTACGAACCGCCGCCCTTTGCCGCGACATGCTCGGCGCCACGCCCGTCCAGCGCTTGTACGCCTGCGAGAACGATGACATGTCGCTGAACCCCAGTTCCTGCGCAATCTCCTTGATCGACAGCCGCCCCTCGGCAACGAGCGCCTGCGCGCGCGCCTTGCGGACCGCATTCGAAATGTCGCGAAAGCACGCGCCCTCTTCCTGCAGCCGGCGCTTGAGCGTGCGCTCGCTCGTGTTGAGCAGCGCCCACTATCCGCTGGAACAGCCGGGGTTGTCACAGATGGTTAATGCGATCGATGCGTTCTATCGGGAGGTGACGGCAAGCACGGATGGTGCGCGGACGCTGCCGTAAGGGCGGTGTGGGCGGACAAACGAAAACCCCGCGAGGGACGCCTGTGACGTCATAGCCCGATTCACAGCGGAACTGAAACTAGGATTTCAGCCCGCGCCATTCGAGCATCGGAAGCATCAGCCCGTTTGGCGGCAATCTCACCCAGACGAGCATATGCAACACCGGGCTTGCGATGTCTCCGTGTCGGAGCAGTACCTGAGGTCATCGTCTTCAGAACTGAGCGGTCACCTGAAAACCGAGCGTCACACGTGCCGTCGGAAAACCTGACGGCTTGTAAACCGGCGTACCGGCGAAGAGATCGTACGCATAGGTTCCGAGTCGCGTGCCCACGCTGCCCTTTAGGCCGATCACTGCTCCAGCCAACTGCGTACCGACGAGGGCAACAGGTTGCGGGCCCCAAACTCGACCATAGTCGAGTCCCGCATAAAGTGCCTGCCCCGTCTGGCCGATCGGTGCCTGCAATTCGTTGCGCCAATAGAATCCGCGCGCCGCGGCGAGCATCGTTTCACCGTCGAAACCGCGCACGGTGTAGCGGCTACCGATGGTCAGGTCGTCGATGTAATAGAGTGTGTTGCCCGTGTACTGGCCGTGGAGCGTGCCGACATAGCGAAACGTCTGCTTGCCGATCGCGAACGGCACCGACAGGTTCGCATCCAGCACGGCCATCTTGAAGCGATAGGTCGGCCCACCACCCGCTGCCAACGTGTCTTCCTGAGCACCCAATCCACCGACACCTTGACGATATGCAAGCGAGCCATCGAACTGAGCGCCACCGAAGTAGTGGCGATCGGTCAGCCCAAGCTCGATCGTCGTGTTATTGCGGCGCTGCTGCGAAATCTCGGTGTCTTCGATGAAGCTTTGTCCGAAACGACGCGACAGGCGAACGTACGTACCGAGCACGCCATTCTGACTACGGGCGAGCACTCGGGCCAGCTTGAAATCGAGCGTCTTCGAATTGCCGCTCGCCACGAATGTTTGGTTCACGCCGGCGATTTGCTGGTAGTAGGTATTCGTGTACGCGGACAGCGTCGCGGTCCAGTAGCCCCACGGAATCGAGTAGAAGCCGTTCCAGCCGTGCGAGCCCAGGCGCTTGTCGCCAAATTCGAGATCCTGGCTGACGCCAATATTGAAGACCTCGTTCAGGCCCAGCGGGTTATCGATCCCGAGCGACAAATTGCCCTGCAGCTTCCCGGTCGCACGCGTTCCGGAGTTATCGATCGACGCGACGATGGTCCACGGCTTGCCGCGCTTTACGTCGAGCACGATGTCGCTTTCGCCGGGCACCTCAGCCGGCACGATCTGCATCGACACATCCTGGCTCGACACGCGTTTCATCTGCTCGAGGCCCTGTTCGAGGTCGCGCAGATTCAGCAGTTCGCCGTCGCCAGTCGGAAAGGCGGTTTTCCAGGTGCCGCGGAGCTTTTCGTCGGCGAAGCGCACATGGCGGATCACGCCGGGAATCAGTGAAAACTTGAGGGCACCAGTCGACAGGTCCTGTTCGGGCAGCAGCACACGTGTCGTCACGTAGCCGCGCGCCAGGATGGCTTGCGATAGACCCTTGACCAGCACATCGATACCTTGCTTGCCGACGCACTGGCCAGCATAGTGCTCCAACCATTCGCGGGCGAAAGAAAATCGATCCATCGGGAGGGTGGACGCGCCCCCCAAAAAGCGAATCTTTCCCAGGAAAAGCTCCGGCGCGAGCCATGACAAAGACCAGCGTCGCCCTACAATTTCTGGTCCTCGTCGCTTTTTGTTTCATAGCTTTTATGGGCCTTCTTGTAGCTATTGCCAAACGGCTTGATATGAAGCAATTTAGCACGGCTCGTCATACCGCCGACAAGCGCGATAGCGAAACCAGAAAGCAAAAGAATTCGCGCCCACAGAATGGGGATGTCGCACTCAACAGCGATGGCAGCAAATGCTACCCCTACAGCGATGAGCAAGAACCGGAACCACGAGGTGAAATTTCCATCCTCAATAAATTCGATCTTCATTTTTCCCATTTGACGAATCAGTACCGACAATCCGATTCAACTTATTTTGACCGACTTTAGCAACACCACTACCATTGACTTGACTTGCAAGCTCATTAATTGCCGGAGTAAATGCGGGGTTGGCCGCTGAAATATAGTTTGAAACGATGGCCGTAAATCCGTTAAATAGATACTGCCCTGTATCCGGCTTAACTAATTGTCCGATTGCATTTGCGACAATTCCTACCACTGTCCCTGCAAATGCGATCCCGTCGCAAACCGCGGAGCAAGGCGTTACAGCTGCCCCCGCCACCGCATTCGATGATACACGTCCGGCATTTGTCGAAATCATCCCCATCGCTTCCGCTGTTGTGTTTCGCACATAGTTCGCATCGGATTGATCGAATTTCGTGAACGGTCCCGTGATGTTCCAGCTTCCCCCTTTCCCGGTCTGCAGATAAGTAATGCTCGGCACATCACCAGCCGGTGCCGAGCTTGCATTCGACATAATGCACGCCTGCAATTCCGGATTCGCCTGTGCAGTAATCTGCGCAAGGGTCGTCTTCCCGTCACTTGTTGTACCACCCGCAGCGTCAACAAATGTCAAGCGTTGCTGAGAAGTCACGAACTAACTGAAAACTCTCCGCACTTGTATTAATGACGAGTTCGCCGATCCGTAATCCCAATCCGACAAGCCAAACAGCGCATTGTGTTAGTCGGGCGTATCGAAAGCATTGACTTCGGCAATCGGCGCGAATATTACCTCAGCCGTCATCTCAAAAATCCCTGACAGAATTGCGAGGTCGAATCTGCACATGTCCCGCGATCGAGTCTGTGACCACATATCGCCCACCCGAGTACGGTCAGCTATGGCCGCTCCGTCGCTACATTTCCGCATCGGCGCACTTCGCTTGGGAGTTTCCGTGAACTGCTCTGGGGATCCAGGCCACAAACGAGCGTTGGCGTTTCGGAGGCGATTTTCACGATAGGAACGGGAGATTGGAGATGAAGGGCAAGCAAGACTCGGTGAAGCAGATCTGGTTCGGCCGTATCCATCGAGCCAGCTTCCACCGTGAAGCACTGTTCGCGATGAGCGACCGCCTTCAGTAGGCGCAGCGCCGGGCGCGGCAAAGGAATTTCGCGCGGTTTCCCTGTCAGGTACTGCATCTTGTGCGGCAGCCGTGCGACGCCCGTTTTCATGTTCAGCGTATTCTTCCCGAGCCCGCGCAATTCCTTCGCGCGCATGCCGCAACGGAGCGCCACAAGCCACGCGAGCGCGACCTCCTGATTCTTCGTCGTCGGCTCCTGACCGGTCCGGTACCCGAGCCAGCGCACGATCGGGCGCACTTCCTTCCATGGATCAACGCGTCGCGTCCGCGGCACGCTGTCTGGTGGCAAACCAAGGTCCGCAAACGGGCTGGACTGGATCCACTTCCATTCCCTTCGCGCAATCGTGTAGACGTTCCGATACAGATTGATCTCGCGCAGGACCGATCCGGGCTTGATGCCGCGCACCTTCTTCCCATCGGGCGCGATATATCCGGATAGTCGACGATCACGCCATTCGGCCCACATCGGGGTATCCGCCTGCGACAACGGCCTCTCTGCGTACTCGGGGAACTGCTTGATGAAAGAGGCAATGCGGTTCTGCTCCCACTTCGTTCCGCCCTTCTTGGGCGACACACGCTTCGAGTATTCGGCAAGCGCTTCGCCAAGGGTATGTCTATCGGCGGCCGGCATGTCGCCGAGGCGTTTCAGTTCAGCCTCGCGCGCAGCGCCCCACGCGTTTGCCTCGCGGCGCGTGCGCAGCACCTTCGAATCGCGCACGCCACCGACGTAGACCTGCACGCGGAAGCCGTCTTTGTGTGGGGTGATCGATGCCATCGTGGGGAGAGTCGTGCGTAGTAGATGGGGAATCCGTTCTACAACTCTCCCCAAATTGAGGGGAATAATACTTGTATGGATGAACAGGGCTCTCGCTGTAACCTGTTGTTTCTACACGGTTCCACTTGACAGCCAAGTTCACGTTGAAAGGCCGTGGTGCCGGGGACCGGACTCGAACCGGCAAGCCAGTTAAGGCGGCGGATTTTCGTCACACTGCTTCTTTCGAAGCCGACGTCGTCTGAACGACATCGTTCGTGCGCTGGACTATGCCTTCGCCGTCGCGCGCGGGCGTGCTGCCGACCCGTGCGCCTTAGGCGCCCCCCGTCTAGTCTCTACACCTTCCTCGCGGTGCCCGCGAGGCTTGGCTCGGCGTTGCCTCGATGCGCACATCAGGGGTTTCGCCGAATTTGAAGGGTTCTGCACCGACCGTTTCCAGCCGGGCACTCAATCGTTTAAGTCCGCTATGTTTACCAATTTCATCACCCCGGCAACAGGGCGGACGCGATTCTACCATTGGTCGCGCGTGCGTTCCCCGATTCAGGCATGCCGCGAACCGTCGAAGCATGCTCTCGCGTCCGCACGCAGCGATGCGCCGCCGGAATAATCCGCCGTAACCGACGCCAATCCCGCGAACGCATGCGGTTTCGCCCCGCATCGACGCATCCGCCGATACAATCGGAACTGCCTCCGCGCCGCGCCGACCCTCTTGCGCGCGACGCGCACGCACACCGCGATACGCCCCCTTCACGCGTCATCGACAGGTCACAAACGTTTTCGATAATCAACCCGCCGAAAACGTTTACATCGCGTGACCTCATGACCTCGACCATCAAGGATGTCGCCGCACTCGCCGGCTTTTCGATCGCCACCGTGTCGCGCGCGATCAATGCGCCGCACACCGTCAGCCCGGCGACGCTCGAAGCAATCCGCACCGCGATCGATACGCTGCGCTTTCGTCCGAGTCCGCTCGGCCGGCAGTTGCGCGGCGAGCGCACGCGGCTCGTCGGCGTCGTCGTGCCGACGCTGTCGAATCCCGTGTTCGCCGACTGCCTGCTCGGCATCGACGAACTCGCGACCGCGGCCGGCTTCAAGCTGATCCTGATGACGACCGAATACGACGCGGCGCGCGAACGTCACGCGATCGAGACGCTGCGCGAGCAGCGCGTCGAAGGCCTGATCCTGACCGTCGCCGACGCCGACACGCATCCGCTCCTCGACATGCTCGATCGCGACGGACCGCATTACGTGCTGATGCACAACGACACGCAGCGCCGGCCGTCGGTGTCGGTCGACAACCGGCACGCCGCATACGACGGCGTGCGGCTGCTCACCGCGCGCGGCCATCGTCGCGTGCTGATGCTCGCGGGCTCGCTCGCCGCATCCGATCGCGCGCGCCAGCGTCATCTCGGCTATGCGCAGGCGCTCGCCGAAAGCGGCGTCGCGACGCTGCCACCCGTCGAAGTCGACTTCAACGCGCCCGAACTGCCCGACGCGGTGCTCGCGCATCTGACCGCGCACGCGACGCGCCCGACCGCCCTCTTCTGCAGCAACGACCTGCTCGCGATGGTCGTGATGCGCGGGCTGCGCCGCGCCGGTTTCTCGATCCCGGACGATCTGTCGGTACTCGGCTTCGACGGCATCGACATCGGCGAGCTGCTCGCGCCGCCGCTCGCGAGTGTCGCGACGCCGAACCGCGACATCGGCCGCCATGCGTGGCGACGATTGATCGACGCGATCGGCGGCGCCGCGATCGAACGCACGTCGCTAATTCTGCCGCACGCGGTGCGCGACGGCGCGACCGTCGCACCGCCCGCGGCCGACGTGCAACTGCGTCGCGCGTAAACCCGCGCGCCGCGCGCTGCATGCGGCGCGCGGCGACGTCCCCTTTCTTCGTCCGGAGACCTGATCGTGCCTTTCCGTCCGACCTCGCTGCTGCGCGCGCTCGCTGCGCCGCTCGCCTGCGCCGCACTCATCGCCGGCGCGAACGCCGCTCGCGCCGATGAAACGGCGATCTGCTACAACTGTCCGCCCGAATGGGCCGACTGGGCCGCGCAGATTGCGGCGATCAAGCAGAAGACCGGCATCCGCGTGCCGTTCGACAACAAGAACTCGGGTCAGGCGATCGCGCAGCTGATCGCCGAACAGAAGAGCCCGGTCGCCGACGTCGTCTATCTCGGCGTCTCGTCCGCATTCCAGGCGAAGGACAAGGGCGTGATCGCGCCGTACAAGCCCGCGCACTGGAACGACATCCCCGCGAGCCTGAAAGATCCGCAGGGCTACTGGTTCGCGATCCATTCGGGCACGCTCGGCTTCTTCGTCAACAAGGATGCGCTCGACGGCAAGCCCGTGCCGCGTTCGTGGGCCGATCTGCTGAAGCCCGAATACAAGGGGATGGTCGGCTATCTCGATCCGTCGAGCGCGTTCGTCGGCTATGCGGGCGCGGTCGCCGTCAACCAGGCGCTCGGCGGCAGCCTCGACAACTTCAAGCCGGCGCTCGACTGGTTCCGCAAGCTGAAGGCGAACGCGCCGATCGTGCCGAAGCAGACCGCGTATGCACGCGTGCTGTCGGGCGAGATTCCGATTCTGCTCGACTACGACTTCGACGCATACCGCGCGAAGTACAAGGACAACGCGAACGTCGAGTTCGTGATCCCGAAGGAAGGTACGATCGCGGTGCCCTACGTGATGAGTCTCGTGAAGGGCGCGCCGCACGACGCCAACGGCAAAAAGGTGCTCGACTTCGTGCTGTCCGACGAAGGCCAGAAGCTGTGGGCGAACGCGTATCTGCGCCCGGTGCGCGCACAGACGCTGCCCGCCGACGTCGCGACGAAGTTCCTGCCCGCGAGCGACTATGCGCGCGCGAAGCCGGTCGACTTCGGCAAGATGGCGGCCGGCCAGCAGGCGTTCGGCCAGCAGTATCTGCAGGTGATGCAGTAAGCGCCGATGCTTGATCTGACCTTTCCGCTGCGCTGGCGCATCGCGCTCGTCGCGCCGGCGCTCGCGGTGTTCGCCGCATTCTGGCTGCTGCCGATGGCGGCGCTCGTGCACGTCTCCGCCGACGGCGGATTCGTCGCGCGGTACGCGGCGCTGCTCGGCAACGCGCGCTACATGAAAAGCCTCGGCGCGACCGTCGCGCTGTCCGCGGGCGTTACGCTCGCGACGCTCGCGCTGTCGACGATTTCCGGCCTGCTGCTCGCGCGCCGCGAATTCGCCGGCAAGCGCGTGCTGCTCGCGCTGCTGACCTTTCCGCTTGCGTTCCCGGGCGTCGTTGTCGGCTTCATGGTGATCATGCTCGCCGGACGGCAGGGATTGATCGGCGCGTTGTCCGCGAAGCTGACCGGCGACAAGTGGGTGTTCGCGTATTCGATCGCGGGACTGTTCGTCGGCTACCTGTACTTCTCGATTCCGCGCGTGATCGTCACCGTGATCGCCGCAGCCGCGAAGCTCGATCCGTCGCTCGAGGAAGCCGCACGCTCGCTCGGCGCGTCGCCGTGGCGCATCTTCGCCGACATCGTGCTGCCCGCGCTCGCGCCGGGGCTGATCGCGGCCGGTGCGATCTGCTTCGCCACCGCGATGGGTGCGTTCGGTACCGCGTTTACGCTCGCGACCGATCTCGACGTGCTGCCGATGACGATCTATACCGAGTTCACGCTGAACGCGAACATCGCGACGGCCGCCGGACTGTCGATCGTGCTCGGCATCGTCACGTGGGCCGTGCTCGCGCTCGCGCGCCGGTTCGCCGGTCACACCGCCGCTGCCGCGGCCTGAGGAGGCATTCGATGCCATCGCTTTCCGATTCTTCCGCGCCGCCGCGCGCGGCATCGTCGGCGCGCGCGGCCGGCCGTTCGCGTCGCGTGCCGCGCCGGGCCGGCGGCCGTGCGATCGCCGCGCTGCAATGGAGCGTCACGCTGCTGCTCTGCGCGTTCCTGATCGTGCCCGTCGCGATGTCGGTGCTCGCGGGCCTGACCGTCAACTATTTCCGCGGGCTGTCGAGCGGCCTCACGCTGCGCTGGCTCGAACAAGTGTGGCAGCAGTATCACGGCTCGATCTGGCTGTCGCTCGCCGTCGCGTTCGCGACGCTCGCGATCGTGCTCGTCGTCGGCGTGCCGGCCGGCTATGCGCTCGCGCGCAGCCGCAGCCGCGTCGCGCGCGTGATCGAGGAAGCGCTCGTGCTGCCCGTCGCGCTGCCGGGCCTTGCGTCGGCGCTCGCGCTGCTGATCGTCTACGGCGGCTTCACCGCATTCCGGATGAGTCTGTGGTTCATCGTCGCCGGCCACGTCGTGTTCACGCTGCCGTTCATGGTGCGCGCGGTCGCGGCCGTCGCGGCGAGCGCGGACCTGCGCACGCTCGAGGAAGGCGCGGCGAGCCTCGGCGCGTCGTTCGCCACGCGCTTCGCGACGATCGTGCTGCCGAACCTGCGCCCCGGCATCGTCGCGGGTGCGCTCGCGGTGCTCACGCTGTCGATCGGCGAATTCAACCTCACGTGGATGCTGCATACGCCCGACACGAAGACGCTGCCGGTCGGTCTCGCCGATACCTATGCGTCGCTGCGTCTCGAAGTCGGCAGCGCCTACACGATCCTGTTCCTGCTGATGACGCTGCCGCTGCTCGTCGCGATGCAATGGCTCGGCGTCGATCCGTCCGGCACGCGCGCGTCGAAGCGGCGCGCACGCTGATCTTTCCGTTCCGATGAAACTCGATTCCATTCCCATTACGCTGACCCGCTGCGCGAAGACGTTTCGCGGCACGCGCGTGCTCGAACCGCTCGACCTGTCGATCGGCGCGGGCGAGACGCTCGTGCTGCTCGGCCCGTCCGGTTGTGGCAAGACGACGACGCTGCGCCTGATCGCGGGCCTCGACACGCCGGATGCCGGCGGCACGATCGCATTCGGCGACGACGACGTGACCGCGCTGCCGATCGAGCGTCGGCAGGTCGGCATGGTGTTCCAGAACTACGCCCTGTTTCCGAACCTGACCGTGCGCGGCAACGTCGGCTACGGGCTGAAGATTCGCCGCACCGAGCCGCGTGCGCTGCGCGCGCGTGTCGACGAACTGCTCGCGATGATGCGGCTCGACGCGCATGCGGACAAGCCGATCGATCAGCTGTCCGGCGGACAGCGTCAGCGCGTCGCGCTCGCACGCGCGTTCGCAGTCGGCCCGCGTGTGCTGCTGCTCGACGAACCGCTGACCGCGCTCGATGCGAAGCTGCGCGACGCACTGCGCCGCGAGATGAACGCGCTGCTGCGCGCGCTCGGCGTGACGACCGTCTACGTGACGCACGACCAGGCCGAAGCGATGGAGCTCGGCGACCGGATCGTCGTGATGGGCGCCGGTCGCATCGAACAGATCGGCACGCCGCGCGACGTCTACTACCGCCCCGCGAACCGCACGGTCGCGCAATTCATCGGCACGCTGAATCGCGTTGCAGGACAATGGCGGGACGGCGCGCTGGTCACGACGGGCGGCGCGATCGCGACGCCGCATGCGGGCGACGAATGGTTCTTCCGTCCCGAGGACGCGCAGCTCGCCGATCCGGCCAATGCACCGTTGCGCGGCACGGTCGGCGCATGTGCGTTCCTCGGCGAGCGCACGCGGCTGACGATCGAGGATGCGGCGCCCGACGCGCTCGTGATCGACGTGCCGGGCCGCATCGCGCTTGCACGCGGCACCGCGGTCGGCCTGTCGATCGCGACCGACGGGCTGATCGCGCTCGGCGCATGAGCGGCGCGCCTCGCGCGCACCCACGATAACGACATCCCTCCGAGGAACCGACGATGCTGCTTGCTCAAATCAGCGATCTCCACATCAAGCGTCCGGGCCAGCTCGCGTACCGGCGCGTCGACACTGCGGCCGCGCTCGCGCGCTGCGTCGCGAAGCTGAATGCGCTCGTGCCGCGCCCCGATGCGGTGCTCGTCACGGGCGACCTGACCGATTTCGGCCATGACGACGAATACCGGCATCTGCGCGATCTGCTCGCGCCGCTCGAGATCCCGTACTACCTGATGGTCGGCAATCACGACGATCGCGCGGCGCTGCGTCGCGCGTTCGCGGATCGCCACGAACTGCAGCACGGCGAATTCGTGCAGTACGCGCTCGACATCGGCGCGGTGCGCGTGCTCGCGCTCGATTCGCAGGTGCCGCGCACGAGCGGCGGCGACCTGTGCGATGCGCGGCTCGGCTGGCTCGCCGCGCAGCTCGACGCCGCGCGCGACCGGCCGACGATCGTCGCGTTGCATCATCCGCCGTTCGTGTCGGGCATCGCGCACATGGATGCATTGCGGCTCGCACCGAGCGCGGCCGCGAAGCTCGATGCGCTGCTGCGCGGCTATCCGAACGTCGAGCGCGTGCTCTGCGGGCACGTGCACCGGACGATGTTTACGCGCTTCGGCGGAACGCTCGCGTCGGCGGTGCCGGCGCCTGCCCATCAGGTCGCCTTCGACCTGCGCGCGGACGGGCCGTCCGCGTTCCGGCTCGAGCCGCCGGCGTTCGCGGTCCACCGGTACGCGCCGGACACCGGGATGGTTTCGCATCACGTGTACGTCGACGAGGGCGACGGGCCGTATCCGTTTTACGAGCCGTCCGGGGAACTGGTCGACTGACGCGGTTGGGGCGTGGCTGCGCCGGCGGCGATCGCGCATCGGCGACGCGCGCGCATCGCGGTTCGCCGGGGCGCGATCGCACGGCATGTCGCCGCGGGCATGGTTCGCAGCGCTCCGGTATGCCGACGAGCGGACGACCGCCGTGCCGTATCGACAGCCGGCGCACCTTACAGAGCGCCCTCCCGCCCGATCGGGCCGCCGGCACGCGCCGGCACGATTTGCGGCGCTCCGGTATGATCGGCACCCTCGATCGACGTCCGGCTGCGTGCGTCCGCCAGGGCCGCGCGCGCCGCGACGCGCTCCTTTCGTCCCGTGCAGCCATGTCCATCGCTTCGTCCGACCGTCCGACCGACGCCGCCTCGCCCCACTACTCGCGCAGCCTGCTGTTGCTGCTCGCGACGATCGCGGGCGTGTCGGTCGCGAACATCTATTACAACCAGCCGCTGCTCGACAGCTTCCGCTCGGCGTTTCCGCAAGGTGCATCGTGGATCGGCGCGGTGCCGACCGCGACGCAGCTCGGCTACGCGGCCGGCATGTTCCTGCTCGCGCCGCTCGGCGACCGCTTCGATCGCCGCACGCTGATCCTGCTGCAGATGGCGGGCCTGTCGGTCGCGTTGATCGCGGCCGCCAGCGCGCCGTCGCTCGTCGTGCTCGCGGCGGCGAGCCTCGCGATCGGCGTGCTCGCGACGATCGCGCAGCAGGCCGTGCCGTTCGCGGCCGAGATCGCGCCGCCGGCCGAGCGCGGCCATGCCGTCGGCACCGTGATGAGCGGCCTGCTGATCGGCATCCTGCTCGCGCGCACGGCCGCCGGTTTCGTCGCCGAATACTTCGGGTGGCGCGCGGTGTTCGGCGCATCGGTGGCCGCGCTCGTCGTGCTGGCAGTCGTCATCGTGCTGCGGCTGCCGCGCAGCTCGCCGACCTCGACGCTGTCGTACGGCAAGCTGCTCGGCTCGATGTGGCACCTCGTGGTCGAATTGCGCGGGCTGCGCGAAGCGTCGCTGACGGGCGCCTCGCTGTTCGCGGCGTTCAGCGCGTTCTGGCCCGTGCTGACGCTGCTGCTTGCAGGGCCGCCGTTTCATCTCGGTCCGCAGGCGGCCGGCCTGTTCGGCATCGTCGGCGCGGCGGGCGCACTCGCGGCGCCGTATGCGGGACGCTTTGCCGACACGCGCGGGCCGCGCGCGATCATCTCGCTCGCGATCGCGCTGCTGGCCGTCTCGTTCGTGATCTTCGCGCTGTCGGGCACGAGCCTGGTCGGGCTCGTGATCGGCGTGATCGTGCTCGACGTCGGCGTGCAGGCCGCGCAGATCTCGAACCAGTCGCGCATCTACGCGCTGAAGCCGGAAGCGCGCAGCCGCGTGAACACGGTCTACATGGTGTGCTATTTCATCGGCGGCGCGCTCGGCTCGTCGGTCGGCGTTATGGCCTGGCGCGCAGCCGGCTGGCTCGGCATGTGCGCGGCCGGACTGCTGTTTACCGCGCTCGCAGGCGCGTTCCACTACGTCGGCGGCAAGCGCGGCTGAGCGCCGCCGCCGCGCGCGGGGCGGGCGCCTTACGCGTCCGCGCGCTGCGGTGAGGACTCGCGCGCAGGCCGCGGCGCAAGTGGCGACAACGTGTCGGGCGTCGCCGCGTGGGGTGCTGCTGCATCGACTGCCGCTGTGCCGGCCGTCGCGGCGTCGACCGCTGCAGCACCGGCTGCCGCTGCATAGGTTACCGCTGCATCAACGACCGCTGCGCCCCCTACCGCTGCACCGACTGCCACTGCATCGACGACTGCTTCGCCGGCTACCTCTGCATCGACTGCCGCAGCGCCGGATACCACCGCATCGACCACGCCTGCATCCGCTGCCGCCGCACCGGCCGCCGCGCCGTCCGGCGCAGCATTCGCCACCGCACCCGCCGCGGACACGGCGGCCGCCGTCATACCGGGCGCGACGTCCGGCATCGCGGTCGGCACGGGGACTGCGATCGGCTCGTACGCCGACGCGCCATCAGCCGCCGACACAGACGCCGACGCAGTCGCAGCAACCGGCGAACCGGCCGCGGCCGCTGCCGGCCGACGCGCCGGATCGAACAGGAACGACAGCCCGACGCTGCCGAGGATCGCGACGGTCGCGACGACCGTCGCCATCGTCACCGGCTCGCCGAGCATCAGCGCGCCGAGCGCCACGGCGACGATCGGATTCACGTACATGCAGCTGCTTGCGATGATCGGGCTCGTGTGCCGGATCAGATAGCCGTACGCGACGTACGCGGCCATCGTGCAGAACACCATCAGATAGACGAACGCGAACACCGGCGCGACCGCGAGGTGTTCGACATGCTCGCCGAGCAGCCATGCGGCGAGCGTCGACATCAGCCCGCCGAGGCCGATCTGCAGCGACGTCGAAAGAAACAGGTCGGACGGCAGTTTGAGCCGCGTCGCGAGATGCGCGCCGCCTGCCCAGAACAGCGCGCCGGCCAGCACGCTGATCGTGCCGAGCGCCGAGTTTTCGGCGGCGGCGCCGCCCGAATTCAGCACGACGATCCCGACCATCCCGAGCGCGACGGCCGCCCACTCGCCTTTCGTCACGCGCCGCCCGGCGACCGCCGCGATCACGGTCGCGAACAGCGGCACCGTCGCGACCATCACCGCGGCCGAACCGCTGCTGACCGTGCGCATCCCGAGCGCGATCGTGCCGGACGACAGCGCGACGAGCATCGTGCCCACGATCGCCGCATTACGGATCTCGACGAGCGTCGGCCATTCGGGCTTGCGGCGCAGCGCGAAGACGAACAGGCCGATCCCGCCGAGCAGGTTGCGCAGCCCCGACAGCAGCAGCGGCGGGAACGACTGCAGCGCGAAATGCAGCCCGCTGTACGTCGAACCCCAGACGAAATAGATGAAGACGAGCGCGAGCGCAACGCGGCCGCCGCGGCTTTGCGGCAGACGAATCCGCAGCGGGAAGCGCGCGAGGAAATCGAGCAGACGGTCGAGCGGCGTCATGGCCTGACCGCCCGCACGTCGCGCCGCGTGCTCCGCCGAAAGACGCCGGCGACGCCGGCAAGCGGCCCTGACAGGGCCGGGAAAGCGAAAGCGGACGTGCGGAACGACATGACAGTGCGAACGGCGACGAATGAAAACCGGCAGGCGGCGGCAGAGGGACAAAAAAACGTGCGCAACCGCAACGGCTGCGCACGCTCGGCATTATGGCACCAAGGATTCGAAAGCATCGCCTGACACTGCTGAAAGGAACAGGACTGACGTTTCGGCGCGACATTTCGGCGGCCGGCGCGCGTGTCGTACGCCGCAAAGCGGCGACGCCCGTCGAAACGATCGCGGTCCCGAAGTTTTCCGCACACGCCGCACGGCACGATGCTGCAGTGCGCAGCCGCCGGCACACGCGTGCGTCGCGCAGTGCGTGCGAGGCGGGCGCCGGCGATGCTGCGCGCGCACGTCGCGCCGCGGCCGGTTCCGGTTGAATCCGCCGCGAAGCCGGTGTATCGTGTGCCCTTGCTAACGCGGGGGTCCTGCAATGCTCCCGGTCGAACCGGCCGGCATTGTGGGTGAGAAATACCCTTTGAACCTGATCTGGATAATGCCAGCGCAGGGAAGCGTACGGGCTTCGCCGCCATCCCTCTGACGAAACCCGCCGCCTCACCAAACTCGTCTCCTGCTTAGCTCGAGCCCCCATTCGTCACGGGGCCCGGGTGAACGCCAAGGCGCCCACTCGGGCCGACAAGGAGATTGCATGAACGCCAATCCGAAGTTTCTGTCTGCCGACGCCCACGTCGACGCTGCTGCCGTCGCGCCGCTGCCCAATTCGCGGAAAGTCTATGTGACGGGTTCGCAGCCCGACATCCGCGTGCCGATGCGCGAGATCACGCAGGCCGACACGCCGACCGGCTTCGGCGGCGAAAAGAATCCCCCGATCTACGTCTACGACACGTCGGGCCCGTACACCGATCCGGACGCCAAGATCGACATCCGCGCGGGCCTGCCGGCGCTGCGCCAGCGCTGGATCGAAGCACGCGGCGACACCGAAACGCTGCCCGGCCTGTCGAGCCAGTACGGCCGCGAGCGCGCGGCCGATCCGGCCACGGCCGACCTGCGCTTCCCGGGCTTGCACCGCAATCCGCGCCGCGCACGCGCCGGCAAGAACGTGACGCAGATGCACTATGCGCGTCAGGGGATCATCACGCCGGAGATGGAGTTCATCGCGATCCGCGAGAACCAGCGCCGCGCCGAATACCTGGAGAGCCTGAAGGCGAGCGGCCCGAACGGCGCGAAGCTCGCCGCGATGATGGGCCGCCAGCATCCGGGGCAGGCGTTCGGCGCCGCGGCATTCGGCGGCAACGCGCCGAGCGAGATCACGCCGGAATTCGTGCGCGACGAAGTCGCGCGCGGCCGCGCGATCATCCCGGCCAACATCAATCACCCGGAATCGGAGCCGATGATCATCGGCCGCAACTTCCTCGTGAAGATCAATGCGAACATCGGCAACTCGGCCGTCACGTCGTCGATCGGCGAGGAAGTCGACAAGATGACGTGGGCGATCCGCTGGGGCGGCGATACGGTGATGGATCTGTCGACCGGCAAGCACATCCATGAAACGCGCGAGTGGATCATCCGCAACAGCCCGGTGCCGATCGGCACGGTGCCGATCTACCAGGCGCTCGAGAAGGTCAACGGCAAGGCCGAGGAACTGACCTGGGAAATCTTCCGCGACACGCTGATCGAGCAGGCCGAGCAAGGCGTCGACTACTTCACGATCCACGCCGGCGTGCGCCTGCAGTACGTGCCGCTGACCGCGAACCGGATGACGGGCATCGTGTCGCGCGGCGGCTCGATCATGGCGAAGTGGTGTCTCGCGCATCACAAGGAAAGCTTCCTCTACGAGCACTTCGAAGAGATCTGCGAGATCATGAAGGCGTACGACGTGAGCTTCTCGCTCGGCGACGGTCTGCGCCCCGGCTCGATCTACGACGCAAACGACGAAGCGCAGCTCGGCGAGCTGAAGACGCTCGGCGAGCTCACGCAGATCGCATGGAAGCACGACGTGCAGGTGATGATCGAAGGTCCGGGCCACGTGCCGATGCAGCTGATCAAGGAAAACATGGATCTGCAGCTCGACTGGTGCAAGGAAGCGCCCTTCTACACGCTCGGGCCGCTGACGACCGACATCGCGCCGGGCTACGACCACATCACGTCGGGCATCGGCGCCGCGATGATCGGCTGGTTCGGCACCGCGATGCTCTGCTACGTGACGCCGAAGGAACACCTCGGCCTGCCGAACAAGGACGACGTCAAGGAAGGCATCATCACGTACAAGCTCGCCGCGCATGCCGCCGATCTCGCGAAGGGTCATCCGGGCGCGCAGGTGCGCGACAACGCGTTGTCGAAGGCCCGCTTCGAGTTCCGCTGGGAAGACCAGTTCAACCTCGGTCTCGATCCGGACAAGGCGCGCGAATTCCACGACGAAACGCTGCCGAAGGATTCGGCCAAGGTCGCGCACTTCTGCTCGATGTGCGGCCCGCACTTCTGCTCGATGAAGATCACGCAGGACGTGCGCGAGTTCGCAGCGCAGCAGGGCGTGTCCGAAGCGGACGCGCTGCAGAAAGGGATGGAAGTGAAGGCCGTCGAGTTCGTCAAGAGCGGCTCGGAAATCTATCATCGTCAGTGACGCACGGCGCGCCGCGGCGCGCACGTCGTTCGTCGAGCCCGCCTTCGCGCGGGCTTTTTTGCGCGCCCGCTCGCATCGCGCGTGCCTGTGCGTGGGGGCGAAACAATTCATTACGAAACGCGTCGGGGCTTAACAAGTCCTTACAGCAGCACCGCAGGCGCGCGCGTAGATTGAATTCATGCGCGGCCGCGGGCCGGCCGCGCGCCCTTCCGTTCACTACCACAAGGACAACGATCATGAACTCGATTCGGCGTATTGGGGTGTGCGCTCTCCTCGTCGCAACGGTGGCCAGCCTGTCGGCCTGCGACTCGATGACGAGGCGCCAGCGTGACACGGCAATCGGTGCGGGCGTCGGCGGCGTCGCGGGCGCGGCAATCGGCGGCAACGCGCTGTCGACGTTGGGCGGCGCAGCGGCCGGCGGCCTGATCGGCAACCAGGTCGGCAAGTAAGCGGCACCACGCGCGCCGCGATGCGGTGCGCGACATGTCGCTCCGGTCCGCCCACGGCGCTTGCGCGGCAGCGAAGCGCCGTTTTCGCATGAGCCGCTCGCGCGCGGGTGCGGAAATGATCCGTTACCGTTTCGTACAGCGTGTCACCGGTGCGCGGCGTATGCTTCGCGTGTAATCGCGCGAACGCCCGCGCGCACGCGCATTCGGATGACGATTCACGGTGCGTACGAAGCAGGCCGGCGCGATACCGCGCCGTTCACGACGGCGCGCACGACCCACGCATCGGCCGCTCGTCGGCCGCCGGAGTGACATCATGAACAGGACGCTCGTCGCCGCCGCGCTCGCTTGCACGGCGCTCGCCGGCTGCTACTACCCGTACGGCTATTACGCGGCCGCGCCGGTTCAGCCGGCGCCCGTCTATGTCGATCCCGCACCCGTCTACTACTATCCGGCGCCCGCCTATGCGCCGGCTTGGGGCGGCTACTGGGGCCCGTCGCTGTCGCTGAACTTCGGCTTCGGCGGCGGACGCGGCGGCTGGCGCCATCACTGACGGCCGCAGGCAACCCATGCGCGTCGTCGCGGTTGCATAGCGCATGGCGCGCGTTGCGCCGTCGCGGCGCCGCGCGCTCTTCCCCCTCTTCCCGTTTCTTGTCGTTTCATTCGATCGTGAAACGACCGGCCGTAACGCGGTGTAAGATTCAGCGCATCCACCCTCTGCCGCCCGCCCGATGTCCCCGAAAAATGCGCTGTTGCTGACCGTGCTCGCCGCCCTATGGGGCGCGTCGTTCCTGTTCATCCGGATCGGCGTCGCCGAATTCGGCGTCGCGCCGCTGATGGCGCTGCGCGTCGGGATCGGCGCGCTGTTCCTGACTGCGTTCGCGCTCACGCGCTTCCCCGCCGCCGATCTCGCCGCGCGGCTGCGTCGCCATGCGGGGCCGCTGTTCGTCGTCGGCGTGCTCAATTCCGGCGCGCCGTTCTGTCTGTTCGCGTTCGCCGAGCTGACGCTGTCGGCCGGCGTGACGTCGGTGATCAACGCGACGACGCCGCTGTGGGGCGCACTCGTCGCCTATCTGTGGTTGAAGGACAAGCTGTCGTGGTTGCGCGCGCTCGGGCTCGTGATCGGCTTCGCCGGTGTGCTGACGCTCGTGTGGGATCAGGTCGCGACCGCGCACGGCGACGCCGGCGCCGGCACCACGGCACTCGCCGCGGCAGCCGCGCTCGGCGCGACGCTGCTCTACGGGATCGCCGCGAACTACACGAAACGCAAGCTCGGCGGCGTCGACCCGCTGATCAACGCGACCGGCAGCATGATCGGCTCGACCGTCCTGCTCGTGCCGTTCGCGATCGCGACGTGGCCGGCCGCGGCCGTCAGCGCGCACGCGTGGGGCGCCGTGCTCGCGCTCGGCATCGCGTGCACGGGCGTCGCGTATTTCATCTTCTTCTTTCTGATCTCGCATATCGGCCCCGCACGCGCGATCACCGTGACGTTCGTGATCCCGGTGTTCGGGCTGCTGTGGGGCGCGCTGTTTCTCGGCGAACAGGTGTCGCTCGCGATGGTCGAAGGTTGCGCGATCGTGCTCGTCGGCACCGCGCTCGCGACCGGTGCGATCAAGCGCATTCCCGGCATCGGCCCGCGCGGCGGCGAAGCGGCCTGAGGGCCGGCCGGCGGCGCGCGGCCGGCGCGGCGCGTGTGGAGTTACCCTGATACGCGCGCCGCGCCATTCCCGGTACACTGCGAACACTCATCCGCAGAAGGCGGCCCCGATGTCCCACGTTCTCCCGCATCCGCGTTCGCGCGCGATCGCACCTGCGTGGCGGCGTGAAATCGCCCCTTCCGTTCGCGCCAGCGCGCTACCGACATGAAGTCCTCGCGCGATCTCTCGCTCGACTCCCTCCTCGATCGCCTGACACCGACGCCCGGCGGCTGGGTCGCGACCTACCGCGGCACGACGCTGCGCAGCGCGTTCCAGCCCGTGCTGTCGATCACGCACAAGCGCGTGGTCGGCTACGAGGCACTGCTGCGCGTGGTCGACGCGAACGGCATGCTGATCTCGCCGACCGCGCTGTTCGACCGCACGCGCAACGACGCCGATTCGTTGCTGCTCGACCGGCTCGCGCGCTGCCTGCATACGGCCAACTTCGTCGCGCAAGGCATCGGCGACGGCTGGCTGTTCCTGAACGTAACGCCGCGCGTGCTCGATTCGGGCCTCGTGCAGCGCGAGTTCGTCGAAGCGCTGTGCCGCCACTTCTCGCTGTCGCCGAACCGCATCGTGCTCGAGGTCATCGAGCAGCCCGCGCGCGACGAAGCCGCACTCGCGCGCACGATCGACATGATCCAGCATCGCGACTTCCTGATCGCGATCGACGATTTCGGCACCGGGTTCTCGAACTTCGACCGCGTGTGGCGTGCGCGGCCCGACATCGTGAAGCTCGACCGCTCGCTCGTCGAGCGTTCGACATGGTCGCCCGACGATCGCCGGATCATGCATCATCTCGTGTCGATGCTGCATCAGGCCGGCGCGATGGTGCTCGCCGAAGGCGTCGAAAGCGACGACGCGCTGCAGGCGCTGATGGATGCCGACATCGACTTCGTGCAGGGCTTTCAGTTCGGCCAGCCCGACACGTCGATCGCGCACGCGAGTGCGGCCGTGCCCGCGATGCTCGATGCGGCGTGGCAGCGTTTCATCGCGCGCCGGCATGCGCCGCCGGCTCCTGCGCAGCCGGGCTTCGACGCGATCGAGCGGCTCGTGCTTGCGGGCGCTGCGGCGTTTGCCGCGAGCGGCGATCTGCACGATGCCGCGCAGCGCGTGTTCGCGGTGCCGGCCGCACGGCGCGTATTCGTCACCGACGAGATCGGCGAGCAGTTCCTGCCGTCGATCGGCGCTCCGGGCCCGGCCGGCACGACGCGGCTCGCGCCGCTGTTTCCGGAGACCCACAGCAACTGGTCGCGGCGGCCGTACTTCCAGCGCGCGATCGCGGCACCCGGCCGCGTCGCGCTGATGGGACCGCATTTTTCGCTGACCGAAGGCCGCGACTGCTATACGGCGGCCGTGGCAACGCATGCGCGCGGGCAGCTCGTCGTCTTCTGCGTCGATTTCGTACTCGACAGCGCGGGCACGGTGATGCGTTAGCGCCGGATCGCGCGCGTTCGATGGCGCGATGGGCGCGCTTGCGCCGCCGCTCAGTCGACGATCTTGCCGCGCCCCGACTTCACCGCGCTACGGCGCGCCTTGTGCTCGAGCCGACGCTCCTTCGACGCGCGGGTCGGCCGCGTCGCGATCCGCGCGCGCGGCGTGAACGCGACGCTGCGAATCAGCGCATCGAGCCGCGCGAGCGCGGCTTCGCGGTTCTTGTCCTGCGTCCGGTATTCCTGCGACTTGATCACCACGACGCCGTCGCGCGTGATCCGCTGGTCGGACAGCGCGAGCAGCCGCTCCTTCAGCACCGGCGGCAACGACGACACGCGAATATCGAAGCGCAGATGAATCGCGCTCGACACCTTGTTCACGTTCTGCCCGCCCGCGCCTTGCGCGCGCACGGCCGTCCATTCGACGTCGGCCGGATCGAGCGTGTAGCGGATCATCATCGCGCCGCCTCCGCGCGACGTCGCGCGAGCGCTTCGTCGACGCGTGCCGACAGGCCCGAATCGCGCTGCGTGCGGGCCGCGACTGCCTGCGCGAGCACGTGCCGCGACCCGATCACCTCCACGCGCGTGCGCGCGCGCGTGACGGCGGTATAGACGAGTTCGCGCGTCAGCACGCGACCGAACGATGCCGGCAGCACCAGCGCGGCCTCGTCGAACTCGGAGCCCTGCGACTTGTGGACCGTCAGCGCAAACGCCGTCTCGTGCGGCGGCAGCGCGGCTGGCGACACCGCACGCGCGGTGTCGTCCGCGCGGCGGAACCACACGCGCAGCACGCCGTTCGCATCGGGCAGCGCAATTCCGATGTCGCCGTTGAAGAGGCCGAGCGCGTAGTCGTTGCGCGTGACCATGATCGGCCGCCCCGTGAACCAGTGCGCACCGACCGCGAGCGGCACGCGCGCGGCGCGCCGCACCTGCGCGGCGACGAGTGCGTTCACGTGTTCCGCGCCACGCGAGCCGTTGCGCGTCGCGCAGAGGATCCGGAACCGGTTGAGTGCGTCGAACAGCGGCAGCGGATCGGGTGTGGGCGCGGCCAGCGCCGTGCGCAGCGCGTCGAGATAGGCGTCGAACCGCCGCGCGAGCCGGTCGATCGTCGCCGCGGCGAGCATATCCCCTGCATCTTCGTAAAACGACGCGGCGGCTGCGTCGTCGGCGGGCAACGCATCGAGCGCGGCCTGCACGTCGCCGCGGCGGATCGCAAGCGACAGCCGGCCGATCGGCGAATCGAGCCCGAACCTGTAATTGCGTTCGAGCCAGACGACGCAGTCGGCCAGCGGCGCGGGCGCGGACGCGGCGGGCGACGGTGCAGTCGCTTCGATGCGTGCCGACGCCGCCGCTGCGGGCGTCGACGCGAGCGCCATCGCGTTCGCGTCGAGCGGCGGCAGCACGGCAGCATCGAGCCATGCGAGTTCCTCGCCTTCGATCCACGCGGGCGCGGCGTCGTGCGGCTCCGTGGCGTTGGTGGCGTCGGTGGACGATCGTGGCGAGGAGTCGCTGTCGGCCGCCCTGGCGCCATCGTCCTGCGGTTCGTCGTCGAACAGCGACGCTTGCCGCACATCGACCGTTCGCTTGCGTGTCGTTTTGCGCGCGGCAGCGGTAGGCGGCGGCGACGCCACGGGCGAAGCTGCCGACGTCGCTCCGTTCTCGCTCGCCCCATCGTCCGGCACCGGCAATGCCGCAACGAACGCCGCTTCGTCGATCCCCAGCGCCTGCGCGATGCGCGTGCGCGCGGCGGCGGTAAACGTCGGCCGTGCGCTCAATTCCGCGAACACCGCGCCCGCCTCGACCGCCGCAAGCTGATCCTTGTCGCCGAGCAGCACGAGCCGCGCGCCCGGCGCGAGCGCATCGAGCAGATGCGCGGCCAGCGCGACGTCGATCATCGACGCTTCGTCGACGACGATCAGGTCGTACGGCAGCGGGTTGTCGCGATGATGGCGAAAGCCCGACGCACCGCCGCCGCCGAGCAGCCGGTGCAGCGTGTACGACGTGTCGGGCAGCCGCGCCGCCAGCTCGGGCGGCAGGTCGCCGGCCCGCGCGTGCAGCGCTTCCTGCATGCGCTGCGCGGCCTTGCCGGTCGGCGCGGCGAGCGCAACGCGCAGCGCCGGATGCGCGTCGAGCAGACAGGCCAGCACGCCGACGACGGTCGTCGTCTTCCCGGTGCCGGGGCCGCCACTGACGATCGTCACGCGGCCCGTCAGCGCGACGATCGCCGCGACACGCTGCCAGTCGACTTCGCCGGTCGCCGGACCGAAATAGCGCGTCAGGTTCTCGCGCAGGCGCTCGGGCGACAGCGCATCGTCCGCGCGCGCGACGCCGGCCTGCGCGACGAGCGCATCGGCAAGACGCCGTTCGTAGTCGAAATAGCGCGACAGATACAGGTGATCGTGCCGGTCGACGAGCAGCGGCCGCTCGTCGCCGCGCACGAGCGTGCCGAACGCGACGACGCCGCTTGCCGCGAGCGCCGCGCGCACGTCGTCGAGCGTCGCCTCGTAGCGCTGCGCGAGCGCACCGAGCGACACGCAGACGTGACCGGCCGCGGTCGCGCGGCTCGTCGCGAAGGCCGCGCGTGCGGCCCAGCGCGCGGCCTCGGCCGGTGCGCCCGCGCGCCGCGCGAGATCGCCGATCCGGCGCGCGAAGCCCTCCGCGAGCGCGATACCGAAGTCCGCCGGCTCGGGCAGCCGCGCGACAAGGCCGCCGGTGAATTCGAGCGTATCGTCGGACACGTTCATGCCGCCCCCCCTTCCATCATCCGGTCGAGCGCGTCGACGAGCTCGCGCGCCGGGCGCCGCGCATGCACGCCGGCCGGTGCGCCGCCGCTGCGCCAATCGGGCCGCACGCCGCGCACGAACAGGTACAGATACCCGGCGATGTGCCGATCGTAGTCGTAGCCGGCAAGCCGCGTGCGCAGATAGCGATGCAGCGCGACCGTATAGAGCAGCGCCTGCAGGTGATAAGCATGATCGGCCATCGCGGCGTCGAGTGCCTGCGGGCCGTATGCATCGGGCGTCGTGCCGAGATGGTTCGACTTCCAGTCGACGATCCAGAAGCGGCCGTCATGTTCGACGATCATGTCGATGAAACCTTTGATGAAACCGGCGAGCGTGCCCGCGTCCAGCGCGACGTCCGGATAGCCGTGCGTGACGAGCAGCCGGCGCAGCGCGCCGAGATCGAGCGACGGCGCGGGAAACAGGAAGCCCATTTCGTTCAGCCGCTTCGACGGATCGAGATCGGCGAGCCGCAGCCCGGGAACGAGCTCGGTATGCACGACGTCGTCGACGAGCCGCACCATCATCGCCGGCAGCCGCTCGGCAAGCGCGGGCTCGGCTTCGACGGGACGATCGTGCAACGCGCCGAGCGCAGCGGCGGGCCACGATGCGGGCTCCGCGAAACGGCTCAACTCGAACAGCCGGTGCAGGCACTCGCCGGCCGCCGCGCCGCGCGGAAAGACGAGAATATCGTCGTCGGGCGGTTCCGGCGCGACGGTCGCCGCCGCACCGATGTCGGCGCCCGGCACGAGCGCCGCGAGCGCGTCGTGGTCCGGCCGTAATTCGTCGTCCGGCACCGGTGCGACACCGGCCTCCTCGCGCGCGATCGACGCAGTCAACGAGCTGAAGCTCGCCATCCGCCACGCATCGCGCAGCACGCGCGTCGCGTGACGCGCGGCGAGCGTCTGCGACGCATCGTGGCCGGCCGGCAGCCGCTCGCGGCGTGCGGGCGCCGGCAGCGGCGCGACGCTGACCGGGCCGCCCGCGAGCGCGCGCCATGCGGCATCGAGTTCGGCATCGTCCGGCGGCTCGCCGAGCCACGCATCGAACGACCGGCCCGCGCCGGCGACGAGCCAGTTCAGCACGCTGCGCCGCGCCTCGCGCGTCGAGCGCGACGAGAGGTAAGGCCCGGCGACCAGATAGCAGCGATAGACCGCGCGCGTGAGCGCCACGTACACGAGCCGCGCGCGTTCCGCGGCCTGCTCGCGCAATGCCTGGCGCGCCGCGTGCGCGGCGGCCTCGTCGTCGCAGCCGTAATGCAGCACCGCGTCGCCCGCTTCGTCGTGATACTCGCGCGCATCGGGCAGCGCCGATGCGGGCGGCTCGCGCAAGCCGCCGTCGTTCAGGAACGGACAGAACACGATCGCGTATTCGAGCCCCTTCGATTTGTGTACGGTCACGATCTGCACGAGATTGCGGTCCGATTCGAGCCGCAATTGCGCTTCCTCGCCGCCGCCGTCGAGCCGCTGCGCGGCAAGCCAGCGCAGCGTCGGCGCGATGCCCGGCTGCGCGGACGCACGCGCCTGCGTCAGTTCGGCCAGATGATTGATGTCGGTCACGCGGCGCTCGCCGTCCGCGCCGGCCATCAGGCGCTCGGCGATCCGCAACTCGCGCGCGAACGTGCGCCACATCACCGCGAAACCGCGTTCGCGCCACAGCAGCCGATAGCGGGAAAACCGCTCGACCCAGCTCATCGCGTCGGCCGTATCGGTTGCGCCCGCATCGTGTTGCGCATCGGCGTCGCCCTGCTCCATGCGCCACAGTGCGCCGGCGTCGAGGCCGAACCAGTCGGACGCGAGCGCCGCGCGCAGACGCCGCAGATCGCCGGGCGCATCGATCGCCGCGAGCACGCGCTCGAGCTGCTCCGCATCGATCGTCGAGAATACCGACGCCTGCGCAAGTTCAACGCTGCCGATGCCCCACGCGGCGAGCACGCGCTTCACGAGGCTGCCCTGACGGTGCGTCTGCACGAGCACCGCGATGTCGCCCGGCGACAGCGGCGTCTCGCCGAGCCGGACATGGCCCTCGCGCGCGCCGCGCATCAGCCGCGCGATCTCGGCCGCGCATGCCTGTGCGGCCTGTGCGTGCGCATCGCGCTTGAGCAGCGTGCCGTCGCCGCCCGGCAGCATCCAGATCCGGAAGTCGCCGGACGGCGCCGGATCGGTCTCGTCCGCGAACGGCGCACGCGTGCGCGTGCCCGCGCGCACCGGGTAGTAGTCGAGCCCGTCCAACACGAAGGCGCGCGGATTCGACTGGAAAAAGCGGTTGCATGCCTCGACGATCGCCGGCGTCGAACGCTGATTGACCGCAAGCGTGTAGCACGCGCTCGCACGCGCGCGGGCGGCGAGATAGGTATGCAGATCGGCTGCGCGAAAGCTGTAGATCGCCTGCTTCGGATCGCCGACGAGAAAGAGCGGGCCTGCCGGCGCGAAGATCCGGTCGAAGATCGCGAACTGCAAGGGATCGGTGTCCTGGAACTCGTCGATCAGCGCGGCCGGATAGCGCGCGCGCAGCGTGTCGGCGAGCCACGGATGCGCATGCAGTGCGTGATACAGGTTCGCAAGCAGATCGTCGAACGACACGACGCGCCGCGTCCGCTTGCGCTCGGCGAGCTCGGCCGGCGCCGTGTCGAGCCATTCGGCGATCAGCGCGAGCCAGCGAGCGCGCTGCGCGGCGTCGGCGGCTGCGACGGCCGCTTCGAGCGCGTCGGCGACGTCGAAGAACGGATGCTCGGGCGTCGCGCCGCCCTTTTTCGTCGCCTTCTCGAGTGCGGTGCGCGTGAGCTTCAGCGCGGCCTTCGGCAACGCGGCGGCCGCATCGCGCTGCGCGAAATGCGCACCCCATGCGGCGAACGCCTCGGCGATCGCGTCGGGCTTGTGCGAGCGCTGGTTCAGCGCCGGCTGCGCGGCACGCAGCAGTGCGTCGATCGCGTCGCGCTCGGCTTCCCAGAGACGCGCCGCTTCCGCGAAGCATTCTGCCGCCGCGGCGTCGGCCGAGTCGTCGGGCTCGGCGACGCCGTCCCAGCGCAGCGCGGCGAGCGGCTTCTTCAAGCGGCGCGCGAGTTGCGCATCGAGCGCGGCCGGCCCCGCGCCCGACTGCACGAGCCAGGCGGCGAAACCGGGCCAGCGCGCCGCCGTCGGTTCGACGCGCGTGCGCCAGAAATCGGCTGCGAGCTCGAAGCGCAGCGACGCGTCGTCCGCTTCCATCTCGAACGCGAACGGCATCGCGGCCGCGAACGGCGCTTCCTGCAACGCCCGCTGGCAGAACGCGTGGATCGTGTGGATCGCCGCCTGGTCGAACGCGCGCAGCGCGCGGCGAATACGCTTGGCCGCCGTCGCGGTATCGAGCGGACCGCCCGCGGCGAGCGTCGTCTCGAACAGCTTCGCGACGAACGGATCGCCGCCGTCGTCGCCCGTGTCGAGCGCATGCGCGAGCTGCGCAAGCCGGCCGCGAATCCGCTCGTGCAGCTCGGCGGTCGCCGCCTTCGTAAACGTGACGACGAGGATCTGGTCGGCGCCGAGATCCTGCTCGAGCAGCAGCCGCACGTACAGCGCGCAGATGTTCCATGTCTTGCCGGTGCCGGCAGATGCCTCGATCTGGTTCACGCCGTCGAGCGGACACGCGAACACGTCGAGTTCGAGCGCCGGCTGCGATGGCGAAGCGGCGCTCATGCGACCTCCTTCAAATGTTCGACGAGCGGCTCGAACACGAGCCGCGCCAGCGTGCCGAACGGCTCGTCGAGCGACGGCTGCGCGCCGCGCCAGGCGATCGCGATGGCCGGATCGTCGGCCTCGCTCGCGACGCGCTCGTTGATCCACACGCTCGCGGCCTTCGCTTCGCCGTCGGTCACGCGCGCCCAGGCGCTGCGCGGGAAAAAACGCAGCGGCATCCGGCGGCCCGCGCGAAACAGCGCGGCCAGCGGCGCCAGCCGATCGAGCGGCGCGGCGACCGGCGTCAGCTCGAATGCACCGCCGCTGCCGAACCACAGCGTACGACGCGGCCCGTCGGGTTCGACGGCGCAATAGACGAGATGTGCCAGCCACGCGGACAGATAGTCGCGCGCGCTCGGCTTTGCATAGCGATAGATGATCTGTCCGGCTTGCGTCAGCCGGTTCAGCGTGCCCTGCAGCTCGAACGGCGCGCGCGTCGCGTCGCGCGCGAGCGCCTCGCTGTCGGCGCCGAACAGCGCGTGCTCGGCCTGCGGCCACGCGGGCGCGAACGCCAGCGAGAACGGGCGCCGCTCGATGCCGTCGGCAAGCGCGCGGCGCACGCTCGAGGCGAGCTGCGCGAGCGAGCCGAGCGCCTGGTCGCGCCACACGGCGCCGGTCGCGCCGCCCGGCAGTTCGGGGCTCGCGTCCGCGATACGCAGCGCATGATCGTGCGCGGCCGCTTCGTCCGATTCGATCAGCAGCGGCAGCACGCGCTCCGCGAGCGCATCGCTGCCCGCGAAGTCGAGCGCGAACGGTTCGGTGTCGAGCAGCTCGGCCTGCGCATCGGCGAGCACGATGCCGAGCCGCGCACGCAGCAGCGCGCGCGCCGGATGACGCCAGAAGCGCTCGAATTCGCCGAACGGCACCGGCTCCGCCGGCTCGGCCGGCAGCGGCTGCGCGAAGAACGGCTGCTCGCGCGGCCCGTCGCGCGACGCGTCGCCCGCGAGCAGCGAGGCCAGCGCCGCGCGCTCGGCATCGTACGACGCCATCGTGCTGTCGGGCCGGAAATAGGCAGCCGCGAACGGTTGCAGCGGATGCTCGACGATGAACGCGCGGCGCGCGGCGTCGACCGCCTCCGGCGCCGCGTTCGGGCCGGCCGTGACGAGCGCGAGGTGATCGAGCAATTCGTCGACGAGCGCCGCGGGCGGCAATGGCGCGTTGTCGCGAATGCTGCGCCCCGTGTATGCGATCAGCAGCCGGTCGCGTGCGGCGAGCAGCAGGTCGAGGAACAGATTGCGCTCGTCGTCGCGGCGCTGACGGTCGCCGAGCTTCGGCAGCACGGCCATCAGGTCGAACTCGTCGGCGCGCGCGAGGCTCGGCAGCACGCCGTCGTCCATGCCGAGCAGACAGACGATCCGATACGGCAGGCCGCGCAGGCTCGTCAGCGACGAGAACGTGACGCCGCCCCACGGCACGCCGCCGCGCGCCGGATCGTCGAGCGCCGCCGCGAGCCCCGCGCGCACGACGGCCGCGGGCAGCGCTTCGTCGGCCGCGCCTTCGGTCATCGCGGCGAGCATCGCGTCGAGCGCGTCGCGCACGCCGGCAAGCGCGTCCGCATACGCGGCGCCGGAATCGAAGAAGCGCGCGAGCGTGTCGGCGAACAGTTCGCTCCAGCCGCGCGGCGTATGCGCGTCGGCGAGCCGCCGCGCGAAACCGTCGAGATCGTCGGTGAAGCGCGCGAGCCGGCCGAGCAGTTCCGCTTCGCTGCCGGTTGCCGCTTCGATCGGCAGCCACGCGCCGACCGGCGCTGCGCCGTCCGGCATCGCGTAACCGAGAAAGAGGCGCGCCAGCGCATCGGAGAACGTGTGGCGCGGCGTCGGCACGGCCGCGTCGTCATGCGCGACCGGCGCGAGCCCGCGCCGCGCACCGGCAGCCGCGAGCCAGGTCTGCACCGTTTCGAGCGCGCTCGCGTCGATCCCGTAGCGCGCGGCCACCGCATCGACGCGCAGCCATTCGACGAGCTCGGGCGCGCCGACCTGACGTTCGGGCAGCGCGAGCCAGTCGAGCAGCACGCGCGCGACCGGGTTCGCCTGCGACGGCGGCAGCCCGGTGATCCGATACGGGATGCGTGCGCCGCCGGGGCCGGCGGTGCCGAACACCGCGTCGATCAGCGGCCCGGCCGCCGCGAGATCGGCCACCGCGACCAGCACGTCGGACGGCTGCAGGCTCGAATCGGCGTCGAACCAGCCGAGCAGACGGTCGTGCAGCACCTCGAGCTGACGCGCGAGGCTGTGGCACACGTGCACCTCGATCCCGCGTTCGGCAGGCGGCTCGCCGAGCGCGGCTTCCGGCTGCAGATCGAGGATCGCGTTCTGTACGCGCGCGAGCCAGGTCGGCGCGGGATTCTCGACGAACCGCGACGCATCGCCGAGCGCCGCGCTTTCGGTCAGCTCGTGCAGCATGTGCAGCTGCGCCTGCGTCTGCCTGCCCCACTCCGCGAGCAGCGGATGGCCGACTTCCTGATAGTCGAGCCGGCCGGCCGCATCGAGCGCTTCTGCATGCGCGGCCGTCACGATGTCGAACCAGAATTCGCGGCACGGATTCAGCGCGTACACGCGCACGTCGATCCAGCGCGACAGCTCGCGCAGCAGCGCGATGTGCAGCGGCGGCATCGTCGGCAGCGCGAACACGCTGACCGACTCGGGCCAGTCGATTCGTGAGATCGCGTCGGCATCGATCTGCCGCGCGCCGACGAGAAAACGATGCGCAGGCGGCGCGCCGCTGTCGCTCAGCTCCGCGAGCAGCGCGCGCCACAGCGCAGCCTGCCAGCGCTCGTCGTCGCGTGCGGCCTCGCCGATCGCGCGCGGCGCGCCGTCGGCCGCGAGCACCGATTCGCCGGCCTGCCAGGCGGCCAGCCATTCGGGACGATAGGTCAGGTAATGGTCGAGCACGGTGGCGACGCGATGCGCGAGCTCGTAGCGCATCGCGTCGTCCGACGCGCCGAGATACGCGGCCAGCCGCGGCGACGCAAGCCACGGCGCATGCTCGGGCGCCTGCGCGAACAACCGGTAGCAGCGCCACACGAGCCGGTCGGGCGCGAACGGCGAACGCGCGGGCACGTCGAGCACGCGGCCGATCTGCGTCCACAGCCATTGCGCGAGATACGTGAACTCGACATTCGCGCACACGCCGTGACGCGCGGCGATGTCGAGCTCGAGACGGCGACGCAGCGCGGCGCTCGGCACGATGATCTGCTGCGGCGCCCACGGGCCGTTGCGGGCCGGGAACGCGGCGAGATCGTCGAGCAGCGCGTCAGCCAGCGTTTCGTGGCGATTCGAATAGAAGAGCTGGAGCATGAAAGGACGTTGGAGCGTCGGGCCGGACAAGCCCGGCGAACGGGTTCCCCAAGGATAGCAAAAGGCCCGTCGCGGCGAGCATCGGCCGGACGGCCAGGTTTTGCGGCGCGCGAAATACGATAGACTCGTCGCCAGTCAATACGCCGCCCCGGGCGTCTTCGTCAGCCATTCAGCCCATCGATGCGCTATTCGGTCGAAATCAGAAAGTTTCTTTACAGCCAGTACTTTTTCGGCGGCCTGCGGATCGCAGTCGGCGTATCGTTGCCGGCCGTGCTGTGTCTGATCGTGTTTCACAACCGCGAGCTCGGCTTCACGATCTCGACGGGCGCGCTCGGCGCATGCGTCGTCGACATGCCGGGCCCGCTGAAGTACAAGCACAACGAAATGCTCGCGTGCAGCGTGATCGGCGGGCTCGCGGCGCTCGCGACGGGGCTCGCGACGCCGAACATCTTCGCGCTGTGGCTGACGATCGTGCCGCTCACGTTCGCGCTGTCGCTGATCGTCGTCTACGGCAACCGCTGGCCGCAGATCAGTTTCGCGACACTGTTCATGATGGTGATGACGCTCGAAGAAAAGCTCACGCCGCTGCAGGCGTTCGTGAATGCCGGATGGATTCTCGCGGGCGGCCTCTGGTACACGTACTGGGCGACGCTCGTCTCGCAGTGGCAGGCGCGCCGCATCGAGCAGCAGGCGCTGGCCGAGAGCCTGTTCGCATGCGCGGACTACCTGCTCGCGCGCGCGCAGTTCTACGATCTCGACGCCGATCTCGACGAGTGCTACCGGAACCTCGTCGCCAAGCAGATCACCGCGGTCGAGACGCAGGAAACCGCGCGCGACATCGTGCTGCGCAATCTGCCGAAGCTGCGGCGCGGCAAGCTCGATCCGGGCCGCACGACGATGTTCAACCTGTTCATCAACAGCGTCGACCTGCACGAGCTGTTCGTCGGCGCGCATACCGACTACCCGCTGATGCGCAACACGTTCGGCGGATCGGACCTGATCATTTTCTACCGCGACCTGATCCGCAAGGCGGCCGCCGATCTCGAGCAGATCGGCCTCGCGGTGCTCGAGAACCGCGCGCCGCACGCGCGCATCAGCGTGAAGGCCGAACTGCGCGCGATCGAATACGAGATCGAGCTGATGCGCAAGAAGCAGTTCCCGGCGACGCACGCGGAAGCGTACGCGGCCGTGCTCGCGACGTTCCGGCGCATCTGGAGCGGGACGCGGCTGATCGATCGCATGCGCCGCAACCTGTCCGGCCATGCCGATCCGCAGCAGACGGAGCTGAAGATCGACAAGGCGCTCACGCGCTTCCTGCAGCGCCGCCGAATGTCGCCGCTGCTGATCTTCTCGAACCTGAACATGCGCTCGCCGAGCTTTCGCCACGCGCTGCGCGTGACGATCGCGGTGGCGGTCGGGTTCTGGCTCGGCCGCCTGCTGCCGCTCACGAACGCGTACTGGATCGTGATGACGAGCATCATCATCCTGAAGCCCGGCTACTCGCTGACCAAGCAGCGCAACGCACAGCGGATCATCGGCACGCTGATCGGCTGCGCGGCGAGCCTCGCGCTCATCTACACGGTCAAGGACTCGCGTCTGCTGATCGCGATGATGTTCGGCTCGATGGTGATGAGCTACAGCCTGCTGCTGTTCAATTACGCGGCGAGCGTCGTGTTCACGTCGTCCTACGTGCTGCTGATGTTCCACCTGCTCGCACCGGGCAACATGCGCATCATCGGCGAGCGCGCCATCGATACCGTCGTCGGCTGCATGATCGCGATCGCCGCAAGCCGGCTGTTCCCGTACTGGGAATACCGGCTGATGGGCAAGCTCGTCGCCGACATGCTGACGGCGACGCGCAAGTATTTCGAAGCCGTGTGGCGCGCGGGGCGCGGCGCGTCACCGCCGGCCGTGCCTGTGGCCGACGGCGCGGCGGTCGTGCCCGGCGTGGCTGCGGCGATCGAGGCGCCGTCCACGAGCCTCGACGACGACTATCGCTATCGGCTCGCGCGCAAGGACGTGCATATCGCGTTCGCGAATCTCGGGCAGGCCTTCCAGCGGATGATGATCGAGCCGAAGGCGCACCAGCGCTTCGTGCCCGAGCTGAACGACCTGCTCGTGCAGACGCATGTGCTCGGCGCACAGATCACGGCCGCCGCGCCGCTGATCCGCGCCGCGTGCGCGGCCGACGGCAGCATCCCGCAGGACGACGCGTTGCAGCGCGGTCTCGCCGCCGTGCTCGAGAACCTGAAGAAGGCCGAAGCCGGCGAGCCGCCGCCGGCCGACCAGCTTGAAGCGACGAAGCAGATCACGCGCGACCTTGATGCGATGGTCGTGTCCGCCGAGCAATCCGACGCGGTCGATGCCGATCTGACCTACGACCTCAAGGTGCTCGCGCATCAGTGCAAGCAGATGCTCGCGTCGTCGCTGCTGATCCGCAAGGATGCGAGCGTGATCCGGCTGCCTGCATGATCCGTGCGGCCGCGGCCGGCCGCGCGTCGTTTACCGCTTACCGCTCATCGGCTGCCGGCGCGGCGTGCTGCCGGGCGAGTCCTGGCACCGGCGCGTCCTCTGCCAACGTGTCCTTCCGCACACGCCTCGCGCTGCCGCACGTGCCGCACCGCCGTCTACGCACCGACCACACCGTTCGCGCACATCCCCTGACCGGTTCGCCGCGCCGCACCGGTCAGGGAATACCCGATTCCGGTTGTCGGTCCGCGCTTGTTATCATTCGTTCACATTCAAGTTGTATATACAACTCGATCCGGCGAGCCATCGCGCCCGCTCGGTCGGACAACGATTTCGGAGACTCGATGAAGAATCTGCAGCGCCACCTGAGCGCGCGGCACATCCGCTTTCTCGCGCTGGGCTCGGCGATCGGCACCGGTCTGTTCTACGGCTCGGCGTCCGCGATCCAGCTCGCGGGCCCGGCCGTGATCCTGGCGTACATCCTCGGCGGCGCGGCCGTCTACATGGTGATGCGCGCGCTCGGCGAGATGGCCGTGCGCGACCCGGTCGCCGGATCGTTCGGCCACTACGCGACCGAGAATCTCGGGCCGTTTGCAGGCTTCGTCACCGGCTGGACCTACACGCTCGAAATGGTGATCGTCGCGATCGCCGACATCACCGCGTTCGGCATCTACATGGGCTTCTGGTTTCCCGGCGTCCCGCAGTGGATCTGGGTGCTCGGCGTCGTGGCCGTGATCTGCGGGCTGAACCTCTGCCACGTGAAGGTATTCGGCGAACTCGAATTCTGGCTGTCGATCGTCAAGGTCGGTGCGATCTTCGCGATGATCGGCGGCGGCGTCGCGATCCTGATCGCCGGCATGCATTTCGGTCATTCGGCCGACGCGCCGAGCTTCGCGAATCTGTGGAACCACGGCGGCTTCCTGCCGAACGGCATCGGCGGCTTGATCGCGTCGCTGTCGGTCGTGATCTTCGCGTACGGCGGCATCGAGGTGATCGGCATGAGCGCCGGCGAGGCCAAGGATCCGGAGCGCGTGATCCCGCGCGCGATCAACGCGGTGCCCGCGCGGATCCTGCTGTTCTACGTGCTGACGATGGTCGTGCTGATGTCGATCAGCCCGTGGACCGGCGTCGGGGCCGAAGGCAGCCCGTTCGTACAGATCTTCTCGACGCTGGGCGTGAAGTCGGCCGCGACGATCCTCAACCTCGTCGTAATCAGCGCGGCGATTTCCGCGATCAACAGCGACATCTTCGGCGCCGGCCGGATGATGTTCGGCATGGCGCGGCAAGGCCAGGCGCCGCGCGTGCTGATGACGACGTCGCGGCACGGCGTGCCGTGGGTCACGGTGCTCGTGATGGCCGGTGCCCTGCTGATCGGCGTGCTGCTGAACTACCTGATGCCGAAGGACGTGTTTCTGATGGTGGCCGCGATCGCGACGTTCGCGACCGTATGGGTCTGGCTCATGATCCTGCTGTCGCAGGTCGCGATGCGCCGTCGCCTGCCGGCCGCGGAAGTCGCGGCGCTGAAGTTCAAGGTGCCGCTGTGGCCGGTCGCGCCCGCACTGACGATCGCCTTCATGGCCTTCGTGATCGTGATGCTCGGCTGGTTCGACGAGACGCGCGTGGCGCTCTACGTCGGCGCGATCTGGCTCGCGTTGCTCGCAGCCGTGTTCTACGTGCGGATTCGTCCGCGTTTCGCGGCCGCGTCACGTTGACGCACCGCTGATACCGCCACGCGGCGCGCCGGCTCCGGCGCACCGCCCGCGCGGTGCCGCATCCGCCGAGCGGCGTTGCGGCACCGCCGCTCCTCTTCCTTCGTCCACGAGCGGCGCGCAGCGAACGCGCGCCGCCGTGTCAGTGCGACGCCGCGCTCGCGGCCTCGGCCGGATGCGCGTCGTCGTACGCGCGCTTCTGCGAGATCGCGTTGTACAGAATCGTCCCGATCACGAGCAGCACGGCCACGATGATCAGGATGCTCACGTTGCGGACAGGGTTCTTCTTGCGCTGATCCTTCATGGTCGCTGCGGCTCCGTCGAATTCGTCGAAGCGCGCATTCTACGCGCTTGGGCGCGGCGTGCAGCGCCGCCCGTTCGCCGTCTCGCAGCCACGCCGCCCTCCCGATCCGTCGCCGCCTTGCCGAAAGCTTTCATTTGATAATCATTCCCATTTCGATCTAGAATCCAAGTCTTTCATTTTGTAATGTTTCGGGCGATCGAGCGGCACGCGCGTCCGGAACGTCCACCGTCCCTCTGCCGCTTCGGAGTCTTCATGTCGAATCCGCGTTTCCGCCTGCTGCCGCTCGTCGGCACCCTCGCCTTCGCCGCGACCGCGTTCGCGCCGCTTGCCCATGCGGCCGATGAAGTGAGCCTGTACACCACCCGCGAGCCGAAGCTGATCCAGCCGCTCCTCGACGCGTTCACGAAGCAGAGCGGCGTCAAGGTGAACACCGTGTTCGTGAAGGACGGGCTGCTCGAACGCGTGAAGGCCGAAGGTGCACAATCGCCGGCCGACGTGCTGATGACGGTCGACATCGGCAATCTGCTCGATCTCGTCGACGGCGGCCTCACGCAGCCGATCCGCTCGAAGGCGCTCGACGAGGCGGTCCCGGCCAACCTGCGCGGCGCGCAGGGCGACTGGTACGCGCTGTCGCTGCGCGACCGCGTGCTGTACGTCGAGAAGGATCTGAAAGTCGACGCGTTCCGCTACGAGGATCTCGCCGATCCGAAATGGAAAGGCAAAGTCTGCATCCGCTCGGGCCAGCATCCGTACAACACCGCACTCGTCGCCGCGATGATCGCGCACGACGGCGAGGCGGCCACCGAAAAATGGCTGCGCGGCGTGAAGGCGAATCTCGCGCGCAAGGCGACGGGCGGCGATCGCGACGTCGCGCGCGACATCCTCGGCGGCATCTGCGACGTCGGTCTCGCGAACGCCTATTACGTCGGCCACATGAAGAACGCCGAACCGGGCACCGATGCGCGCAAATGGGGCGATGCGATCAAGGTCGTGCGGCCGACGTTCGCGAATGCGAAGAGCGGCGGCACGCACGTCAACATCAGCGGCGCGACGGTCGCGAAGCATGCGCCGAACAAGGCCAACGCGGTCAAGCTGCTCGAATACCTGGTATCGCCGCAAGCGCAGGCGCTCTATGCGCAGGCGAACTACGAATACCCGGTGCGCGCGAACGTGACGCTCGATCCGGTGATCGCGAGCTTCGGTCAGCTGAAGGTCGATCCGCTGCCGCTGACCGAAATCGCGAAGCACCGCAAGCAGGCAAGCCAGCTCGTCGACAAGGTCGGCTTTGACAACTGATCGGAGCTTCGTCGCGGCCCGCGGCCGGTCGCGACGGCCGCCTTTTCTGCTGCGCGCGCGCGGCGTGTGGACGTTCGCTGCGCTCGCGATCGCGGCGGCGGTTGCCGCGCCGCTCGCGGCGCTCGTCGCGGCTGCGTTCGACGCCGATCTCGCGCACTGGCGGCATCTCGCCGCATTCGTGCTGCCGCAGGCGCTTGCCAATACGCTGTTGCTGCTTGCCGGCGTCGGCACGATCGTGTCGATCGTCGGCACCGGCTGCGCGTGGCTCGTCACCGCCTACGACTTCCCCGGCCGCCGCACGCTCACGTGGGCGCTGCTGCTGCCGCTCGCGGTACCCACCTACATCGTCGCGTTCGCGTATCTCGATCTGCTGCATCCGATCGGCCCCGTGCAGAGCGCGGTCCGCTGGCTGCTCGGCTTCGACAGCCCGCGACAGTTCCGGCTGCCCGACCTGCGCTCGCTGCCGGGCGCCGTGTTCGTGCTCGGCTTCGTGCTGTATCCGTACGTGTATCTGAGCACGCGCGCGATGTTCGTCACGCAGTCGGCGAGCCTCCTCGAAGCGGCGCGCACGCTCGGCGCGGGTCGCGTCGCGACGTTCTGGCGCGTCGTCATGCCGCTTGCGCGGCCCGCGATCGCGGTCGGCGTGAGCCTCGCGCTGCTGGAGACGCTGAACGACATCGGCGCATCCGAATTCCTCGGCGTGCAGACGCTCACCGTGTCCGTCTATACGACCTGGATCACACGCTCGGATCTCGCGGGCGCTGCGCAAATCGCGCTCGCGATGCTCGCCGTCGTCGTCGCGATGATCGCGCTCGAACGCTACGGACGCCGTCGCCAGCGCTATGCGCACGGCCGCAGGATGCGGCCGCTCGCGCCGCGCCGGCTCACGGGCGCGGCCGGCTGCACGGCGGCCGTGCTCGGCTGGCTGCCGGTGCTGCTCGGTTTCGGCGCGCCGGCCGCCTATCTCGCGGTCGAGACGGCCAAGCGGCTGCATCAGGTCGGCGGCGTCTCCGCGCAGTTGCTCGACGGGCTCGCGAACACGCTGACGATCGCGGCCGCCGCGACCGTCGCGACGCTCGCATGCGGATTGATCGTCGCGTGGGCCGCGCGCGCGCAGCGCGACAGCATGCGCGCAGGCGTCGCGCGCCTCGGCGCGCGGATCGCGAGCCTCGGCTATGCGGTGCCCGGCACCGTGCTCGCGATCGGTCTGCTCACGCCGCTCGGCGCCGTCGATCGGCTGTTCGGCACGATGCTCGGCCGCGACGGACTGTGGCTGATCGGCTCGGCGGCGGCGCTCGTCATCGCCTATACGGTGCGCTTTCTCGCGATCGCGGCCGGCAACGTCGAAGCGGGCCTTGCGCGCATTCCGCCGTCGCTCGAACAAGCCGCGCGCTCGCTCGGCGAGACGGCGGCCGGCGCGCTGCGGCGCGTGCATCTGCCGCTGCTGCGGCCCGCCCTCACGACGAGCGCGCTGCTGGTATTCGTCGACGCGATGAAGGAACTGCCGGCCACATTGCTGCTGCGTCCGCTGAACTTCGACACGCTCGCGACCTGGCTCTATGCCGAAGCCGCGCGCGGCACCTACGAGGAAGGCGCGGTCGCCGCGCTCGCGATCGTGCTGGCCGGGCTCGTGCCCGTGATCCTGCTCGCACGCACCCGTCACAAGATCGGAGCCTGACACTGTGAATCTGCTCGAACTCGACACGCTGTCCATCGAATACGACACGCCGCAGGGCCGCCGCACGGTGGTCGACGGGCTCAGCCTCGCGCTGCCGCGCGGCGAGATCGGCTGCCTGCTCGGCGCATCGGGGTGCGGAAAGACGACCGTGCTGCGCGCGATCGCGGGGTTCGAACCGCTGCGCGCGGGGCGCATCGTGCTCGACGGCGCGAGCGTCGCGACGCCGTCGTTCGACGTGCCGCCCGAGCGGCGGCGCATCGGGATGATGTTCCAGGACTATGCGTTGTTTCCGCATCTGAGCGCGGCCGACAACGTCGCGTTCGGGCTGCGGCGCCTGCCCAAGCAGGCACGGCGCGCACGCGTGGCCGACATGCTCGCACT
The DNA here is from genome assembly GCF_000959525.1 of Burkholderia multivorans ATCC BAA-247. Lineage (NCBI taxonomy): Bacteria > Pseudomonadati > Pseudomonadota > Betaproteobacteria > Burkholderiales > Burkholderiaceae > Burkholderia > Burkholderia multivorans. The sequence goes on along the minus strand of NZ_CP009832.1, from coordinate 1,381,013 downwards.
CGTCGGTCTCGCCGACTCGGGCAATACGTATCCGCACGAACTGTCGGGCGGTCAGCAGCAGCGCGTCGCGCTTGCCCGCGCGCTCGCGCCGTCGCCGGAACTGCTGCTGCTCGACGAGCCGTTTTCGAATCTCGATGTCGATACGCGCGAACGGCTCGCGTTCGAGCTGCGCGACATCCTGAAGCGGACAGGCCACACCGCAATCCTGGTCACGCACAACCAGGCCGAAGCGTTTGCGATCGCCGACCGGATCGGCGTGATGCACGACGGCCGGCTCGCGCAGTGGGATACGCCGTACGCGCTGCATCATCATCCGGCCAGCGCGTTCGTCGCGGAATTCATCCGGCGCGACGCGCTCGCCGACGCACGCGCCCACGCGCTCGCACGCGGCCGATAACGCATGGCGGCGCGCCGTACGGCGGACGATACGGCGGGCGATACGCGCCGACGCTAGGCAGGCTCCGCGAGATCGCGCACCGGCAGCGCGGTCGAATACTTGATCTGCTCCATCGCGAACGACGAGCTCACGTCGAAGAGCGGCACCGTGCGGATCAATTGTTTGTAGACGCGATCGTAATCGTCGATGCCGGCCACGACGACGCGCAGCAGATAGTCGGTCTCGCCGCTCATCCGATACACCTCGACCACCTCCGGCATGTCGCGCACCGCCTGCGTGAAACGCTGCGCCCACTCCTCGGTGTGCTGGTTCGTGCGGATCGCGACGAACACGGTTGTGCCGACACCGAGCTTGCGCGGATCGCAGAGCGCGACCTGCGCGCGGATCGCGCCCGTTTCCTTCAGCCGCTGCACGCGCTTCCAGCACGGCGTCTGCGACAGATTCACGCGTTGCGCGAGTTCTGCAATCGGCAACGTCGCGTCGGTCTGCAACAGTTCCAGCAGCTTGCGGTCGATTGCATCCATTTCTCGAGTCCCCTGCCGATAGAAATTTATTCTATGCATCGTCTATGACGGGGAACGATATGCAATCCGGTCGGCCGCGTCGACCGGGATAAACACCGATCGGACGAATACGCGCGCGTATCCGCGCGATCGGCGCGGCCTCGATGCCGCGAACCGGCGCCGGCGGCCGCACGCCGCCGGCCGGCGCACGGCTCAGTACGCGACCGTCGCGATCTCGCGCACGAACCGGCGCTGCTCGAGCGCATCGACGAACGCGACCGCGTAGTCTTCGGCAGAAATCCGGCTGTCGCCGTTCGCATCGACGATCAGCTTGCCGGTGCCGGTGCGGAACGTGCCGGTGCGCTCGCCCGGCGCGATCAGCGCGGCCGGCGCGAAGAACGTCCAGTCGAGATCGTCGACGGTCTTCAGATAATCGAGCGCGTCGCGGTGCGCGAGCGCGACCGCCTTGTACTCGGCCGGAAACCCTTCGGTGTCGACGAGCTGCTTGCCGGGTGCGACCTCGAGCGAACCGGCGCCGCCGACGACGACCACGCGTTTGAGCCCGGCGCGACGAGCGCCCTCGACCAGCGCCTTCACGGCCGCGACGACGTTCGCCGCATCGTCCTGCTTCGGACCGTACGCGCTCGCCACGACGTCGTGGCCCGGCAGCGCGGCCGCGACGCTTGCCGGATCGAACAGGTCGGCCGCTTTCGCGGTGATGCCGTCGCCGGCCGCGCCCGGACGGCGCGACAGCGCGGTCACGCGATGCCCGCGTCGCGCCGCTTCGGCCGCGATGCGCGAGCCGATCATGCCCGTTGCGCCGAACAGCGCGATATTCAAAGACGGTTGCGTCATGTCGATTCTCCCAAATAAATGTAATGTAATTGATTACATATAAGACCGCAAAAAACGGGGCGACCGCCCCGCACCTGCCGACGCCGACTGCCTGCGTCGTGTATTGCCGCTGCCCTACTCGCCCGCGCCGGCCGCACGCGGGCCGCGCCGTTCGGCGTCGAGCACGTCGACCGTCACGTCGGCCAGCGTGCGCGATGCGAGCGACGCTTCCATCGCACGCTGCGCGTCGCCGATATAGCCGGTCAGCACGCCCTGGATATGCCGCCCGACGAGACACGCGGGATTCGGCGCCTCGCGGTGCAGCGCGAACAGTTGCGCATCGTCGACTGCGCGATAGACGTCGAGCAGCGTGATCTCGCCCGGCTCGCGCGCGAGCAGCGCGCCGCCGCCCGCGCCGAGCTGAGACGTGGTGAGCCCCGCCGCCGCGAGCATCGACAGCAGCCGGCGGATCAGCGCCGGATTCGTGTTCACGCTGCCCGCGATGATGTCGGACGACAGCGGCACGCCTTCCTGCATCGACAGCAAGGCGAGCACGTGAACGGCAAACGCGAAGCGGCTGCTGGTATTCATTCCACACTCACTCGACGCCGTCGCGCAACGCGGCGGCTCAATATGTAACCATGATAATTACACTTTATGGATTCTGCAAGCGGCGCGTCACGGATTGCTGGCCGGCTTGGCGCCCGCCGCATTCTGCTGACTCCACTGCTGAAGCTTCTTGCCGGCCTCCGCGAGCTTCGCGCCCGCTTCGGATGCCGCATGCGCGACGACCGCGGACGCCGCCGCGTCGATCTGCGCCTGCGCGGCGGACGCCAGCCCGCTCGCCGACAACGGCGGCACGGCCGACGCGGCCGACGCGATACCGGCCTTCGCCGCATCGATCTGCTGGCTGACGGTGCTCGCGACCTGATCGAGTGCCTGCGCCGCGTGGCTGGCTGCATCGGCGGCCGCGCTCGCGGCCGTATCGGGTTGCGTGGCCGGCGCGCCCGATTTCTCGCAGCCCGCAAGCGCGAACACCGCAGCGGCCGCGACGGCCGTCAACACCGCGCCGCGCATCGGGCGCATCGGCAAAGTCTTCATCTTCATCGGCGATCTGTAGCCGCATCGCGCGGCCTGCATGGTTGAAACGACGTCGATGATACCGCCTGTGCGCAGGCATCAGCCGGCGCCGGATTAAAAACGGCTTTCAATTTCAGACTCATCCGATTTAATTGCGCATGCGCGGCAATTAAAGTGTGCGTCGTCGAATCGTCTACTCGCCCGTCACGCTCATGAATTTCCTCGTCAACTGGCTGATCGCGCTCGCCGCGCTGCTCGCCGCCGCGCTGTTTCTGTGCCTGCGACCGTCGCGGGCGCATGGCGCCGCGGGCGCCGGCCGCGCCCGGCGGTTCGCGTGTGCGCGTTTGCTCGCCCAGGCGGTGACCGGCTTCTGGGCGTCCGCGCTGATGGTCGCGCGGGCGCTGCTCGGTGGCGCGTCGGTCGGCGCATCGCCGGCCGGTTTTGCGGCGCTCGCATTCGGCGCACTCGGGCTCGCGACGCTCGCCGGCTATTGGTCGGCGTGCGCGTGGCGGCTGCGCGGGCCGCGCCGGCTGTTCGCCGGCCGCTGACGCACAGGCCGGCCGCACACCGCTTTAGCCGCCCCGCTGCGGCGCATCCCGCGCGCACCACGACGCGTCGCTTCGCACCACATCGCCGCCGTCGCGCACCAGATACGAGCCCGTCGCACCATGTACGTGCAACGCGCGCCGCATGCGAATACGTTGGCGGCGCCCCGCGACGCACGCGCGCGCGGCATCATACGGCGCTTCGCACCAATGCCACGCATGCGCTCCCCAAGTTGGCTCGATACTTGCATTCGTTGCCCGTTTTTTGAGCAAGGAAGCCTCCGCATGGACGGTATGAAATCCGGCGTCGACACACTGTTCCTGTTGATCGGCGCCGTCATGGTGCTCGCGATGCACGCGGGCTTCGCGTTTCTCGAACTCGGCACGGTGCGCAAGAAGAATCAGGTGAACGCGCTCGTGAAGATCCTCGTCGACTTCTCGGTGTCGACGCTCGCGTATTTCTTTATCGGCTACACGATCGCGTACGGCGTCGAATTCTTCGACGACATCGGGACGCTGTCGCAGCACAGCGGCTACGCGCTCGTACGGTTCTTCTTTCTGCTGACCTTCGCGGCCGCGATTCCCGCGATCGTCTCCGGCGGCATCGCCGAGCGCGCGAAATTCAATCCGCAGCTCGTCGCGACGCTGATCATCGTCGGCTTCATCTATCCGTTCTTCGAAGGCATCGCGTGGAACGAGCGCTACGGCGTGCAGGCCTGGCTCGCGCACGCGTTCGGTGCACCGTTCCACGATTTCGCGGGCTCGGTCGTCGTGCACGCATTCGGCGGCTGGGTCGCGCTGCCGGCCGTGCTGCTGCTCGGCGCGCGCCACGGCCGCTACGCGAAGGACGGCCGCATCGCCGCGCATCCGCCGTCGAACATTCCGTTTCTCGCGCTCGGCGCGTGGGTGCTCGCGGTCGGCTGGTTCGGCTTCAACGTGATGAGCGCCCAAACGCTCGACAAGATCAGCGGCCTCGTCGCCGTGAACTCGCTGATGGCGATGGTCGGCGGCACGCTCGCCGCGTGGCTCGCAGGACGCAACGATCCGGGCTTCACGTACAACGGTCCGCTCGCCGGCCTCGTCGCGGTCTGCGCGGGATCGGACGTGATGCATCCGATCGGTGCGCTCGTGACCGGCGCGGCCGCCGGCGCGCTGTTCGTCGCGATGTTCACGTGCGTGCAGAACAAGTGGCGCATCGACGACGTGCTCGGCGTATGGCCTCTGCACGGGATGTGCGGCGCACTCGGCGGCATCGCGGCCGGCATCTTCGGGCTGCCGGCGCTCGGCGGCCTCGGCGGCGTCGCGTTCATGTCGCAGCTGATCGGCACGCTCGGCGGCATCGCGATCGCCAGTGTCGGCGGTGCGCTCGTCTACGGCGCGCTGAAGGCGACCGTCGGCCTGCGGCTCGATCGCGAAGCGGAGTTCGACGGCGCGGACCTGTCGATCCATCGGATCACGGCGACGCCGGAACGCGACTGACGCCAGGCGCGCCGCACGCGTTCGCAACGGTGCGCCGGCGCACGCTCGATACGCATTACGTTTTCAATTCAAAAAACTTTCATCGAGCGTCCCTACACTTCCGTCCAGTTTTCAACCTGCCTTCGCGAAGCTTGCCGCCCGGCCGGCTTCGCGAACGCCATTCTTTCCACACCTGAAACTGGACTCGACATGCCCGCGTTGCCCAATGCTTCCCGTCGCCATGCCCTGAAGATCCTTGCCGGCGCTCCGATGCTGCCGCTCTCCGGCCTCGCGCTGCCGGCGCTGCTGACGGGTTGCGGCGGCGACGACGATCAGCCCGCCACGACGCCCACGGCGGCCGCCTACGCGGCGGCGACGTTCTCGTCGATGGCCGCCCCGACGCTCGACAACGCGGCGGCGATGGCGACGACGACGGTCGGCTCGACGCTGTCGGTGTCGTTCTCGGACGGCTCGTCGCGCAACTTCAAGCTCGCCTACCGGCCGTTCTTCGTGACCGGCGACATGGTGCCGGACGGCAAGGGCGGCACGATCCTCGCGGGCGGCTACTACGACATCAACAATCAGCCGATCATCGACCGCTCGGTGCCCGGCAAGGAACGCCAGTTCTATTCGGACTGCCCGGACGGCAGCTCGCTGCTCACGCTGAAGAATGCGAACGTGCCCGGCGTGAAGGGCAACACGGTGTTCGCGGTCGTGCAGTTCGAATACACGACGCGCGATCAGGCGAGCGTGTCGCAGTACGGCCAGCTGCCGTCGCCGATCGCGGTGCTGACGCTCGATCAGGATCCGGCAACCGGCGCGCTGAAGCTCGTCAAGTACCACAACGTCGACACGTCGAGCGCGCACGGCCTCTGGATCACGTGCGGCGCGAGCCTGTCGCCGTGGGGCACGCATCTGTCGAGCGAGGAATACGAGCCGGACGCGACGAAGGCCGCGACCGACGCGCAGTTCAAGGCGTTCAGCAAGAACACGTTCGGCGACGAGACCAAGGCGAACCCCTACCACTACGGCCACCTGCCCGAGATCACGGTGAACCCGGACGGCACCGGCACCGTGAAGAAGCACTATTGTCTTGGCCGCATTTCGCACGAGCTGATCCAGGTGATGCCCGACCAGCGTACCGTGATGATGGGCGACGACGCGACCAACGGCGGCCTGTTCATGTTTGTCGCCGACAAGGCGGCCGACCTGTCGGCCGGCACGCTCTACGTCGCGAAGTGGACGCAGACGTCGTCCGCCGGCGCAGGCAGCGCGACGCTCACGTGGATCCGGATCGGCCATGCGACGAGCAGCGAGATCGAATCGCTCGCGAACACGCTGAAGGCGTCGGACATCATGGATCTCGCGACGACCGATCCGAACGACGCGAGCTACACGAAGATCCACTTCGGCGGCAAGTTCAACTGGATCCGCATCAAGCCCGGGATGGAAAAGGCGGCCGCGTTCCTCGAAACGCACCGCTACGCGGCGCTGATCGGCGGCAGCATGGCGTTCACGAAGCTCGAAGGCACGACCGTGAACGCGAAGGACAAGATCGTCTACACGGCGATGTCGCGGATCGAGACGTCGATGGTCAAGGGCAACGCGGTGTCGCGCGACGTCGCGCTCGACGCGAAGATCGCCGCGGGCGCCGTCTATGCGCTGAACCTGAAGGCCGGGCAGCGCGATACGTCGGGCACCGCGATCGACAGCGAGTGGGTGCCGGTCGACATGGCCGCGCCGGCGGCACTGGTCGGCGAGGATCTCGCGACGGCGGACGCACTCGGCAACCTCGCGAACCCGGACAAGATCGCGAACCCGGACAACCTGAAGTTCTCGGAAAAGCTGCGCACGCTGTTCATCGGCGAGGACTCGGGGATGCACGTGAACAACTTCCTGTGGGCCTACCACGTCGATACGAGGACGCTCTCGCGCGTGCTGTCGTGCCCGGCCGGTGCCGAATCCACGGGCCTGCATGCCGTCGACGAAATCAACGGCTGGACCTACATCATGAGCAACTTCCAGCACGCGGGCGACTGGGAATCGCCGCTGCACGACAAGGTCAAGCCCGTGCTCGATCCGCTCGTGCGCGCGAACTACAAGGACCGCTTCGGCGCGAGCGTCGGCTATCTGACGGCCGAGCAGACCAGCATCCAGCTCGCGAAGGGCTGAGCCCCGCCCCGCGGCGCGCGGGACGCGCCGCCTTCCCGATCACGTTTCATTCGTCGGCGCTCCACGCCGGTTCATGCGCGATGCCCTTGCGGGCGTCGCGCTTTTTTTTGCGCGCGCCGGACGCGCCGCGCCGAGCATGCGCGGCCGCGCCGGCCGGGCCCGCGCGCCGGACGCGCGATAATACGGCGCCGACGCGCCGGCAAAAAAAAAGCGCCACGGAGACCGTGGCGCTAAAAAAGTTCTAGCCATTCCGAGGGCCGTGCTAGAACCTGAGAGACTGCACGAAACACCGTTGCCGGTTAAACTCCTGAAACGATGTTTCGAAAACGTGAGACATTCTTTCCGTTTCCGCGGAACAAGTCAAGCGGTATTTGCACCGTCTCATGCACTTTTCAGCGGCGCCGATGTGAGGGTTTTCCTAATAAACCAAGGGTCAACCCGTAAAGTTTCATCACATGAACGGTTCATTCGGCGAACATGCATCTTTTGACAATCATCTGACAATATTAAGTAAACTGAAATAGAGTTTCGGAAATAGAGAGAACGCCTCGTGTCGACATCTGTCATCCCTCCCGCTCCCCGAGAACGCGAATCGTCGCCGGACGAAATCACCGCGCTCGCGCGCGGCCTTGCGGTGCTGCGCCGCATCGCGGCCGCCGACGCGCCCGTCAGCAACCGCGAATTGACCGAGCTGACCGGCATTCCGAAGCCCACCGTGTCGCGCATCACCGCGACGCTCGTCAGCGCCGGCTTCCTGTTCCAGCTGCCGGACAGCGAGCGCTTCGTGCTAACCGCGTCGGTGCTCGAGCTGAGCCATGGTTTCCTGCGCAACTTCGACATTCGCGCGCGCTCGCGGCCGTTCATGATCGAGCTTGCCGAGCGCACGTCGCTGTCCGTGCACCTCGCGGTGCGCGACCGGCTCGACATGGTCGCGATCGACGTGATCCGCCCGCGCTCGGCGGTGCTCGTCACGCGGCTCGAGATCGGCTCGCGGATGGACATCGCGCGCACGGCGGTCGGCCGCGCGTATCTCGCCGCGCTCGAGGACGACGAGCGGCGTGCGCTGCTCGACGCGCTGCGCGCGACGGCCGGCGACGACTGGCCGCACGTGTTCGCGCGGCTCAATCCGGCGCTCGACGACGCGATGCGCGACGGCCACGCGATCGCGATCGGCGAATGGCGCGAAGGGCTCAACGCGGTCGCGGCCGGTTTCGTCGGGCCGTCCGGCCAGCGCTATTCGGTGAACTGCGGCGGCGCATCGCACCAGTGCCCGCCGGAATGGTTGCGCGAACACGTGGTGCCGGCGCTGCAGGAATGCATCGCCAAAATCACGCGCGAGATCGGCGGCGCACCGGCGCGGCGCGTCGCCGCGTAAGCGTGCCGTCATCGTTTCGTCGTCTTCTGTAACGACCGTAACCCGTTGAAAGATAGAGCACTGGACTGTAACGGGGACGGGACGTAGCATCATGCCCAATCGTCGCACCGGTCGTCGGTGCGCGCCGCTCTTTCCCGCGCGGGCGGGACGCGCCCGGGCCGAGCCGGCCGCCTCCGATACGCCCGCATGCCGCCCTCGCAGTGCGTTCCCCGGCACGCCCGCGCCGTCTTCCTGACAGAACACGATGGACAACCAACAAAAGCCCACGCCCCCTTCGAACGATCCCGCTCCCGCTGCCGCACGACGTTCGCGCCGCAGGCTGACCGCCGCGGCGCTGGCCGTCGTCGTCATCGGCGGCCTGCTGTGGTGGCATCCGTGGAACCGCACGCCGGCCGGCAAACCGGCCGCGGGCAGCGCGGCTAGCAGCGCAGGCGGCGGCCACCGCGGCCGCGGCGGGCCCGCAGCGATGGCGAACGTGCCGCAGCCCGTGCAGGTCGCGGCCGCGACGCGCGGCGAGATGCCGGTCGTGCTGAGCGCGCTCGGCACCGTGACGCCGCTCGCGAACGTGACGGTCAAGACGCAGTTGTCCGGCTACCTGCAGTCGGTCGCGTTCAAGGAAGGCCAGATCGTCAAGAAAGGCGACCTGCTCGCGCAGATCGACCCGCGCCCGTATCAGGTCGCGCTCGAGAACGCCGAAGGCACGCTCGCACGCGATCAGGCGCTGCTCGCGACCGCGCGCCTCGACCTGAAGCGCTACCGCACGCTGCTGTCGCAGGATTCGATCGCATCGCAGACGGTCGACACGCAGGCATCGCTGGTCAAGCAGTACGAAGGCACCGTGAAGACCGATCAGGCCGCGGTCGATTCGGCGAAGCTGAACCTCACGTACGCGCGCATCGTGGCGCCGGTGTCGGGCCGCGTCGGCCTGCGCCAGGTCGATCCGGGCAACTACGTGACGCCCGGCGACACGAACGGAATCGTCGTGATCACGCAGCTGCAGCCGATGAGCGTGATCTTCACGACCTCGGAAGACAACCTGCCGCAGATCCTGAAGCAGGTCAACGCGGGCCAGAAGCTGTCGGTCACCGCGTACAACCGCAACAACACGATTCCGCTCGAGACCGGCTCGCTGGAAACGCTCGACAACCAGATCGACACGAGCACCGGCACCGTGAAGCTGCGCGCGACGTTCGATAACAAGGAAGGCTTGCTGTTTCCGAATCAGTTCGTCAACACGCGGCTGCTCGTCGACGTGATCCGCGACGCGACGATCGTGCCGACCTCGGCCGTGCTGACGGGCTCGATCGGCCAGTTCGTCTACATCGTGAAACCGGACAACACGGT